>JADLAY010000068.1 GCA_020849765.1 Anaerolineae bacterium | reverse complement strand
GAGCACCGAGCACCGAGCACCGAGCACCGAGCACCGAGCACCGAGCACCGAGCACCGAGCACCGAGCACCGAGCACCGAGCACCGAGCACCGAGCACCGAGCACCGAGCACCCCGTTACCCCACCGCCAGCCGGTACTGCCCCGGTGTCACGCCGACCACGCCTTTGAAGCGCCGCGTCAGATGGCTCTGATCGGTGAAGCCGACCTCAGCGGCGACCTGCGCCAGCGGCTGCCCGGCCGACAAGAGTCTCTTGGCCTGCTCGATGCGCACGTGCGTCAAATACGCATGCGGCGGAACGCCCATCTGCGCGCGGAAGACGTGCACGAGGTGATACGGACTCAGGTGGACCTCCGCCGCCAACTCTTCGAGCGAGACGTTCTCGGCGTAGTGCTGGCGCAGATAAGCCCGCGCGCGCTGGACGGCGAACCGCTCGTGCGTGACGATCGGCGGCACGCGCCGGTCATCGGCGTGGCGCAAGATCAACTGGCCGAGCGCTACGCGGATGGCCGCGTCGCGTTCCAGCCGCGATTGCGACGTCTCCAGGATGCGATGCATGCGCCGGATCAGCGCGACGACGTAGCGGTCATTGATGATCGGGTGGTTGAAAACGGGCATCACGCCGTGCCTGCCGGTCATCTCGGCCAGGATGCGCTGCACGAACGACGCATCGGGATAGAACATGCGGTAGGTCCAGCCGTCGGCGCGGATGGCGTGCCCGGTGTGGATCTCGCCGGGGTTGATGACCACGGCACAGCCCTGCGGCAGCACGTAATGATCGCCGCGGTAGTAGAACTCCTCGGCGCCGCGCTCCATCATGCCGATGGCGTAGCCCTCGTGGATGTGACGGTCGAAGCTGTGAGTGATGTAGGTAGCACGCAGCAGCTCCAGGTTGTCATATTCCTGTGCTCGCCAGAATTTCGCCTGTTCGCGCAGTCGTTGCTCGGTCATGATGGGTTGAGCTTATCACACCTGCCGCGGGTCGGTCTTGTACATTCTTGCGCAGTCCGGCACGCTGCCGTCATCTCACCATAGCATGGGCGGCGCGGCGGAGCTATGTCCACGGCGACCACCCAGATCACGTCAATAGCGCAGCAGCGTCTTGATCGGCTTGTGCGAAACCGAGTACTCAAAGGCCTTGGCGACCTGGCGGATTGGGAACTCGACCGAGACGAACTCCTGGTAGCTGAGCTTGCCCGCCTCGATCCACTCGATCAGCGGTTCCTGCGCAGCGTGCTCGCGCCAGCGCGTCGGCCATTGGTGCACGAACAGATTGAAGTTGTATGGACCACGATCCTTGGCGAGCTGGACGGTCGGCGTATCGATCACGCCGTAGACGCAGATCGAGCCGCCCATCTTGATCATGCCCAGGGCGTCGTTGATGATGCTCTCTTTGCCGACGGCGTCGATGATGGCGTCGAACGGTTTGCCGCGCCGCTCGACCAGCGTCGCCAGCGCGGGATCGTCCGGGGCGAAGGCGTTGGTGGCGCCCATCGCCAGCGCGCGGTCACGCTTCTGCGGCCAGCGGTCGACCAGGGTGATCTCGCCCAGGCCGAGCAGGCGCGCGAACTTGACGAAGCTCAGCCCGACCGGGCCACCGCCGTAGATGACGATGTCATCGCCCGGCTGCAGGTGGAAATCGCCGAACGCGCCATAGACCTCGCGCCACGTACACAGCAGGACGGCATCTTCGAGCGCGAGCGTCCGCGGCACGGCGCGCATGATCTCGTAGACCTCGAACCAGCCGTGATCGGGCGTCGCCACGCCGTCCGCCACCATCGCCTTGTGATCGCCCGCCAGCGTGTACTCGGAGAAGCCGCCCCAACCGCTGCCATAGGCCGGGTCAGTCGTGTTGAGCAGCAGGCCACTGACCACGCGGTCGCCGACCTTGAAGCTGGTCACCTTGTCGCCGACGGCGTCAACCGTGCCGACCGTCTCGTGGCCGAGCAGCAGCGGGTAGTGATCGACGCCGGGGAAGTGGCCTTCGATCAACTTGCGGTCGGTCATATTGCACAGCGCGGCGATCTCGGTCTTGATGCGCGCCTGATAGGGGCCGGGCGTCGGGTCGGGCACATCGACGATCTGGATCTGGCCGGGTTTAGTCACGGCAACAGCAAACATGAGCACTATTTCCTTTGCTTTCAAACGCAATCTAGCATGAAGTCGCGCGTATGCCGCTGCCGATCTTCTTGGGTGCGGCAAGACGCGACGTCATTATAACCCGCCCGCGGGTGTGGCGGTGGGGTACGTGGGCGAGGCAGCGCCTCGCCCCTACAACGGATCTGGTTCTCGCTTACGGCTGGATGCGGTCGATGATGGCCGCTGCCGCCGCCGTATCCCCGGCGATCAGCGCGTCGTAGGCGCGGTCGAGTTCGGCGTTGACGGCAACATCCCCGGCGTGGGCCTTGCGCAGTTGGAACAGCGCCAGCGGCAGGCGCAGATCGTCCGCCGTCGGGGCGAAATCGGCTTGCAGCGTCCGCCGTGTCGTCTGCACGATCTCCAGGTACTGGTAGCCGAATTCCTCGGTCGGCTCGATGATGGTGCCTTCGCCGTAATCGTTCCACGTCACGAGCTGCACAATCTGCGGATCTGCCGCCAGCGCGAGATCGAGCGTGTGGCGCAGTGTTTCGCCATTCTGCGGGTCGATGTAGCCATAGGACGAGCGGACGCCCGCCTGCTGGTAGATGTCGTGGAAGGCCGGGAAGGCGCTGCCGACGATCACATCCTGGCGGCGCGCGTTGCGGTAGAAGCGTTCGAGGTAGCTATCGAGCGCGGCGGGCGCCAGTGACACGCCGCCCGCCATCTGCATCGGCGGCCAGGGATAGCTCGCCAGCGCGCCGAAGGCCATGTGCCCGTCGAGCGTGACGAGCGCGGGCGTCACATCCAGCGCGGCGAAGACCGTCTCCCAATCCGACGGCTGGCGCAGCACCTGCGGCCCGAAGACGAACAGCAGCGGCTGACCGTCGTGCTTGAGATAAGCCGGGTCGCCGAATTGATTCGCCTGTAGGTAGAGCATGTCCTCCTGGGCGCGCTGGAGCGTCTGATCGCTGGTGATGTGGCCCTCGTCGACCATGTGGCCGAGAGTCTGGTCTTCGTAGCAGATGACGAAGCGCAGCCCGGCGCGCCTGACCGCTTCGAACAGCTTGCTTGTGGCCGCGTTGAGCACGGCGTAATCGCGGAAGTCCTCCGTGCCGTACCAATCGACGATCACGCCGTCGATGCCGCTCAGCTTCATCAGCAGCGTCTGATATTCGAGCACGGCGGCATCCTGCGAATCGTAGGGGCCGGTCAGCGGCAGATAGTGCGAGGCGATGTCCGGGCGCCCGTCCGTCCCCTGCGCCGGATCGAAGTGATTCATCGTCCAGTGCCAGCCCCAGTAGCCGCTGACGTCCGGCGTCTGGTACCACGGCATGTAATGCGCCAGCAGCAGCGGGCGCCCGGAGTCGTCAGCCTGAGCCTGGGCCGTCCACGGCGCCGCGGCGATCTGCCCGCTGATGAGTGCCAGCATGAGTGCTCCTATCAGGCCGTGGTATCTGCGCATGATCATCATCCTCCAGGTTGCTGCAATTTGCGACCCGCCCGCCAGTGGCTCGAAGCCACCGGCTGGAATGCCAAAGCCTGCTGGAAGCAGGCTGCCAGAATTCATTTGTCCCTACCAGCCACCTTCCAGGTGGCTTCCCATCTGCCCAGCCCGATGCTTCGAGCATCGGGTTGGATGCCTATTCATCTGTAGATGTGTCAAACCGAAACACCAGCGCGCCGCCCGCATCCGCGACGCCCTTGACGACGATCTCGCTGTCACCCTGCCCGATCAGATGCAGCTCGACCTCGCGCCCGGACGTGATGCCGTCGATCGCGATCTGCCAGCTGCCATCGTCCGCGTGCTGCGAAAGGCGGGTCTCGTGCACGTCGCCGTCCTGATAGGCCATCGTCTCACCGTCATCCTCGATCAGCGTGAAGGCGCCCTCGCTCTCGGCGTGATAGGCACTCACGATCAGGCGTTCGTCGTGGCCCCCGTCGAGCCGCTGGCCGAGCATGTTCGCCGTCCCATCGTCGACGGCCATCTGCGGGATCAGCGCGCCATCGCGCACAAACAGCGGCGCGCGCGTGATGCCATCGACGACGCCCGGCACGGTGATCCATTCGCCCGCGCTCTCGTAGTAAGCGTGCGTGTGGTAGTCGAACCAGCCGCCCGCGGGCAGATAGACCGACACGTGCTCCAGGTCGTAATCGGACAGCGCGGCCATCATCATGTCCGGGCCGATCATCTTCTGGTTGGCGAGCGCCCGCACCTCAGGATCGTCCTGATAGTAATAGACGAGCGGCGCGAACAGCGGCGTGCCCTCGCGATAGGCCAGATGCGCCAGCGTGTACAGATAGGGGCCGAGAGCATAGCGCAGGCGCACGTTGGCGAGGTTGCTGGCGACATCCCCGATCAGCGACGGGGCGGTCTGGTAGACGTTCTGCACATTGAACGTGTGCGGGCGCAGCGGCACGTCGAGCAGGGCGGCGTTCGCCAGCCAGACGGTGTACATCTCGTTCATGTCGAAGGCCGGGTCAGCCGCCTGGCGCAGGAAGCCGCCCACGTCCGCGCCGAAGTAGTCGACGCCGCTGAGCGACATCTGCATCTGCACGTTGAGGTGTGCGGCCAGGCTGCGCATGTTGGCGCCGATGTCGCCCGACCACATGGCGACGCCGTAGCGCTGGCTGCCGGATGTGCCGGAGCGCGACAGGATGAACGGTCGCCGCTCGACCCCGCTGCGCTGGTAGCCGTCCCAGATGCTGGCCGACCACAGCAGGTTGTACAGGTTGTGGATGGTCGCCTGGTCATGGCGGTCGAATTCGGGCAGGCCATAGTACCAGCCTTCTTCGTCGTAGATTTCCGGCTCGCCGAGATCGGTCCAGTGCGCCGTCACGCCCGCGTCGACCAGCGGCTGGCGGCGCGCGTCATGCCACCAGGCGGCCTCCGCCGGGTCGCTCCAATCGATCAAGCTGCCGCTGCCCCACCATGCGCTCAAGGCGACCGGCGCGCAGGTGACTTCGCCGCACTCGCGCGCCAGCACGCCCTGCGCGAGGTCTTCGTCGTAGCCCTGCGCCGCGCTGCTGACGTAAGGCTCCTCGATCGGCATCACGCCGATGCCCTGCGCGCGCAGATCCGCGATGAAGCCTGCCGGGTCGGGGAAGTGGCCCTCATCCCAGGTCAGCGATCCCATCTGGCTCTGGACGGTCGGCGAGATGCCGCCAAACCATTGCAGATCGAGCGCGAAGCCGTCGACCGGGAAGTGCGCCGCACGCAGCGAGTCGAGCACGCCGGTCAACTCGCCCCAGTCTTCGTAGCCATATTCAGACACCCACAGGCCGAACATCTGCTTGGGCGGCACCGGCGGGCGGCCGCTCAGTTCCAGGTAATCACCGCGCAAGTCGGCCAGGCTCGGCCCGCTCATGACGTACCAGCGCAGCGGCGCATTCGTCGTCTGCACGGTGAACGGATCGCGCGCGAACGACCACTGCTGCGCGTAGACATGATCGAGAAACAGCGCATAGTTGTCCATGCCCTGGCCGAGCGCGTACAGGATCGGGAACTGCGCATTGCCGACATTGCCGCCGTTGAAGGGCACCAGCCCGTTGCCATACGCGTTGGCGCTCGTGCGCTCACGGCCGATCCAGTTGCCGTTCGGGCCGCGCCGGTTCTGGAACTGCTCGCCCAGGCCGTAGACGTCGGTCGTGCCTGCCTGCGTGAAGGACAGGCCGCCGATTGCGCCGTCGTTGAGTGATGGGCACAGCGTCGTCAGCGTCAGGGCGGGGTCGCGTGTCAGATCGGTGAGCGTCGTGCACAACGAAATGGGGTCGATCTCGACGCGCAGTTCGGGCGTCGAGAAGATCCCGTCGCCCGGCTGATCGACCGCCGTCGGGCCGGGGTAATCCGTTTTGGCGACCATCGGCGACGTCCAGATCGGTGCGTCGCCGGCGGGCTGCGTCGTGCCGAGTTCGAAGTGCGCCAGGTCGTCGTCGAGCAGTTCGAGCGTGATGTAGAGGCCATCAGCGGCGATGGTCGTGCGGAAGACGCCGGGCGCGGGTTGTGCTCGCAGGTGGGTGCCCGTCAGGCCGACGAGGAGCACGAGCAGGAGCACTCGAACGATACGGCGCAAGCCGAGGGCGTCATTCGTCATGGTAATTGCTCCTGCTGAGAAACCGGTGCACGGCGAGCGGTCAGGGCGTCTGCTCGCGATAGCTCTCACTGCTCGTCACCAGATTATGATAGTCGACTTGGAGCTGCCACTGCGTCTTGTGGACGTGCTCCTCCGATGCGCCATGCCGCCACGTGATCATCTCCGGCGTGAGGGCAGCGAAGCGCGGCACGACGCCTTGGTCATGATGCGCCGACTGCACGAAGCCGAAGAACAGGTAGATGTCATTGTAGCGATAGGTGATGCGCTCGTCTTCGCGGTTGTTCCACATGACGAGCAGCGTCGGCTGCTGGGTATCGGCGACGTGATGCAGCCCGGCCTGGTAGAGCGTTTCGAACAGCGCCCGCGTCTGCGACGGCGTCATCGCGATCAGATAGGACGCCAGTTTGTCGGGATCGGCCAGGATCGCGTCCAACTCGTCCGCGATCTTGTTGCGCACGCCGATGTGCAGCTTGAACGCCTTGAGCAAACGCAGGATCGTCTCGCGCTGGCGCGGACGCTGGGAACGGAGCGTCGCCTCGTCCGTGCGCACGACCGCACGCAGCGTCGACCCCGCGCCCAGACGGATGCCGTCGAGCGTGAGCATCTCCGTCTGCACATCGTAGGCCGACGTCACCGCGACCGGCGCGCCGTCGACCTCCACCTCGACGGTGACGGCGGGGCGCAGGTTGTGCAGATGCAGGCAGATCGCGCGCTCGGCAGGGATCAGGCTGAGGTCGCCTGTCGGTGCGTCGATGGTGAACTCCAGCCGATGCTCGCGCCAACGCTGCGTCATCGTCGTCGTGCAGCAGCGCCCGTCAAGATAATCGTCGGCTTCCCCGGCATCCTCGTAGAGCGTGAAGGTGTTATCCGCGCCGGGGAACAGATGCACGTGCAGCCCGTCCGGGTTGTCGACGCCGCCCCAGCCGACCTGTGCGCCGAGCGGCACGATCGCGCCCGCGCGGGCAAACAGCGGTATGTCGCGCAGCGAGCCGTAGACCGCGTGCCAGCGATCGCCTTCGAAGTGCTCGCCGGTGAAGAAGTGAAACCAATCACCCTGCGGCAGCCAGACGACCTGGCGCGCCAGCCGCGTATCGGGGTCGGCGGGGTCGGTGAACGGCGCGGCGATCAATTCGGTGCCGAACGTGTACTGCTGCGGGCAGTGATAGGCCGCCTCGGCTTCCGGGTGGGTGTAGTACATCGGCAGCATCAGCGGCAGGCTTTCGCGGTGCGCGCGCCACGCCATCGTGTACAGGTACGGGATCAGCGCATGGCGCAGTTGCAGCGTCTCGCGCAGGACGTGGGCGGCCTCGTCGTCCCCCAGCATCCACGGGCGATGATCGTAGAAGGCGCCCTTGGTGCTGTGAATGCGCATGATCGGGCTGAGGACGCCGAACTGCACCCAGCGCGTGAACAGCTCGTTATCGCCGTCACCGCTCGTGTGCCCGCCGATATCGTGGCTCCACCAGCCGTAAGCGATGTTGCTGGCCGTGGCGGTCATGTACGGCTGGAAACGCAGCGAGTCCCACGTCGCGTAGCTATCGCCGGAGAAGCCGATCGGGTAGCGCTGGTGGCCGCGGTCGCCCCAGCGCGAGAAGATCAGAGGGCGGCGGGCGTGGTTGCGCGCCATGTCGTGGAAGTGCAGATGGTTGATCAGCCACAGCGGATCAAGCCCGTCGAGGCGACAGGTCAGCCCCTGCTGCCAATCGAGCCACCAGAAGTCGATGCCCATCGCCTCGTAGGGGTAGTGCAGCACCTCGAAATAAGCGCGGACGAAGGTCGGGTCGGTGATGTCAAAGGCGACCGGCTGCCCGCTCGCGGGATCGGCGCCCATGCGCCGCGCCATCTCGGCGTAGTGCTGCTCGTGTGGGTGGATGCCCTCGGCAGGGTGGAGGTTGAGCGCCGTCCGCAGCCCTTTGTCGTGCAGGAAGTCGACCAGCCCTTCCGGGTCGGGGAACAACTCGCGATTCCAGGTGTAGCCTGTCCAGCCGGTGCTGGTGTTGCCCGTCTTGGTGATGTGCCAGTCCATGTCGACGATGCAGACCGAGAGCGGGATGTCGTGCGCTTCGAAGTCGTTGACGAGCGTCGTCAGTTCCTTCTGCGTGTAGGCCCAGTAGCGGCTCCACCAGTTGCCGAGCGCCCAGCGCGGGATCATGGGGATGCTGCCACTGATGGCGCAGTAATCCTGCAGGCAGGCAGCGTAATCGTGGCCGTAGCCGAAGAAATACCAGTCGCTTTCGGGCGTTTCGCGCGCTTCCAGCCAGCCCTCGTCGTTGAAGACGAGCGCGGGCGAATCGTCGACGACCGCCCAGCCCGCGCGCGAGATCAGCCCGTTATCGAGCGGCGCGTAGCCGTTGCAGAAATCGAGCGTGCGCGTCGTGCCCTTCAGGTTGTCGGACGGGGTATCGCCGGGGTGCCAGGTGGTGTCCGTGGCTTTGACGTGGATGCTGAGGTTGTCCGGCGTGAACCCATCGCCATTGGCCGACTGGTAATGAAGATGCAGATACGGCGTTTCGATGTCCAGGCTCGACTCCGTCCGGCTGAAGGTGAAGGCCGGGACGGGCTGCTGGCGATACCAGAAGGTCTGGCTGGCGCGGTCTTCAAAGCAGCCCTCCGCGTCGTATTCCAGGCGGATGAGCCGGTCGGTCAGGAGGGTGAAGCGCGCGTTGCCGAGGCGCACGATGGCCTCGCGAGCCGCCACAGGTTTGAAATCGAGCCTGAAGTGCTCAGGAATTGCCTGCATGGATGAGCTCCGTTGTAAGGTGAGTGACTGGGCTACCCCTTGACGCCGCCCAGAGTGAGTCCGACTTTCATATAGCGTTGCAGCAGGATCGCGATCAATAGCGGTGGCAGCAGGGCAATGAACGACGCAGCCATCTGCAAGTTGACGCTGTAATCATCTGCCAGGTAAAACAGGCGCACGGTGATCGGTTGCATCAGCGGGTCTGCCAGCACGAGATACGGCAGCAGGAAGTCTTTCCACAGCGCAACAAACGAGAGCACACAGACGACGATCAGGATGGAACGCGACAGCGGCAGGATGATGTGGCGGAACATCTGCAGAGCGGTCGCGCCATCCACGCGCGCGCTGTCGATCAAATCCGACGGGATGCGGTCGATGAACGTCTTGAGCACGAAGATCGAGAAGGCATCGACGCAGTAGGGCAGCCAGAGGCCCCAGTACGAGTTGAGCAGGTTCAGGTGCACGATCGGCACGTCGTTCAGCGTTTTGAACAACGGCACGAAATAGGCGATGAACGGCACCATCAGCGTTGTCAGGAAGCCCAACGTGATGATGCGCCCGCCAACCGGCTTGAGCTTGGACAGGCTGAAGGCCGCCGCCGACGACACGATCAGGCGCAGGATGACGCCCACGCCGACGATCACGAACGAATTCGCGAACAGGCGCGGCATGTTGAACTGGCGCCAGGCATCGGCATAGTTCTGCCAGTGCGGATCGGCAGGGATCAGATTCAGGCCGGCGGCGAAGATTTCCGTGCTGCCTTTCAAGCCTGACGTGAAGGCGAAAAAGAACGGGAACAAAGTCAAAACGGCGGCCAACACGAGCAGCGCCAGCGCGACGAGGTAATACGTGCGCCCTGCCGGTGTGCGTAGTTCGACTGCCGAGAGAAAGCCACGATCCATCAATAATTCTCCGCTAAACGCTTTCGTTTCATCGACTCAACCGGCTGTTGACCACCCGGTAGATGATCGAGAAGACGGCCAGGACGACGATCATTGTCACGCTCCAGGCCGATGCGTAGCCCAGATCGACGCGTATGAAGGCCCGGTTGTAGATGTGCATGGCGGGCGTCAGCGTCTCGCGTCCGGGGCCGCCAAACGTGAGCAGGAACGGCTCGGTGAAGACCTGGACGACGGCGATGATCTGCAGCAGGAACATGAGCGACATGATCGGGTACAGATGCGGCAGGCCGATGTGGAGCACGCGCTGCCACGGGCTGGCGCCGTCGAGCTCCGCCGCCTCGTACAGCTCCTGCGAGATGTCCTGCAGGCTGGCGAGATAGATCAGCGCCGTCGTGCCGAAGGCGTTCCAGGTCATGACGGCGACCAGCGCCGGTTTCGCCAGCGTCAGATCCTGCAGCCACAACTGCCGTGACATCCCCAACTGGCGGAGCAGTTCGTTCAGGATGCCTGCGTCCGGGTCATAGATGAAGCGCCAGATGATGACCGCGACCGCCGCCGGGACGACCGTTGGCAGGAAGTAGACGACGCGGAAGAAGCCCTTGCCGATGCGCATTTCGCGCACGAGCAGCGCGATGATGACCGGGACGAAGAAGCCGAGCGCCAGGCTCCAGAATAAGAATTCGGCGACGTTCTTCCAGATGACGCCGGTAGCAGGGTCTTTGAGCATCAGTTCAAAGTTGTGCAGGCCGACCCAGGTCGACGCCCCGGTCAGGCTGACGTCCTGGAAGCTCATCACGACCGAGTTGACGATTGGATACCAGGCGAACAATCCGAACGCGATCAGCGCCGGGAGCAGGAAGAGATAGGCCGTAATCTGCCGGGGAAGCTGCGCGCGAAATCGTGCCATATCAAAGCCAGACCGTTTGCTGCGCGCCTCGTCGGCATCGCGGCGTAAAAGGTAAGAAGTCATTATCTGAATCCTTGGAAAACACTGGGTGGATTGCTCCACCCAGTCATGTTGGCACGGTCGCTCTTAGTTGTCGAGGACGAAGGCCTGGAATTCTTCGGCGGCCTCGGCCAGGCGAGTCGCCACGTCCACGTTCTGGTCGCTCAGCACTTCGCTGACGACGACGCCGACCTCGGCGTAGTAATCCTGAACGTTCGGCTGCGGCTCGGTTTGCAGATGCACCTCACCGTTCTTGACTGCTTCGTTGAAGGGTTCATAGTTTTCAACCGGCAGCTTGTTGTAGGGGGTGCGGAAGGCTTCGAACTGTTCCTGGTAGTCACCCACGTACAGCGGCAGCGTCGGCATGCCGATGGCTTCCGTGGTCGCTTCGATGGCCGTCTGCAGCTCGACCGGGTCGAACTGGCGCCAGATCTGGAAGTAGGCCGCGGCTTCTTGCTCGTCCGCGCTCGCCTGGCCGCTCACCATCCACACGTTACCACCGCTCAGGGTGATGCGTCCGTTGGGGCCAGCGGGGGCGGGGGCATAGCCCAGGTTGTTGAAATCGGTGTCGGGGAACTGCGTGTAATCCCAGTTGAACTGGTCACCCGCATAGATCACCATCGCCACGCGCCCGGAAACGAGCGCCTCGGAGATGCTGCCCCAATCGAGCGTCGCGCCGGGGAGCACGTCCTGCGACCAGCGCAGATCCTTGATGAACTGGAGCGCATCGACCGTCGGGCCTTCGCCGAAGGCGGCGGTGAAGGTGCCGTCTTCATTCGGGCGGATGATGTCTTCGGGCGTGGCGCCGAAACCGTAGGCGATGTTGGTGAAGTGCCAGCCGGTCGCGCCGGAGCCATCGTTGATGAAGGCGAAGCCGGACTGATTGTTATCGCGGTCGGTCAGCGCAACGGCCATGTCGGCCAGTTCCTGCCAGGTCTCGGGCGGGCCGTCAAAGCCGGCATCGCTGAGCATAGAGATATTGTAGGCCAGGCCAAGCGCGTAGGCATCCTTCGGGATACCGTAGACGCTGCCGTCCTCGCTGGTCACGGCCAGAATTTCCGGGTTGAAGACGTCGCGAATGCCTGCGGTCTCCAGATAGGGAGTCAGGTCTGCCGCCGCGCCTTCGGAGATGAACTTGTGGGGCTCGGTGAAGTAAGCGCGGAACAGGGTCGGGAGCTGGTTGCCAGCGATCAGAGCGGTGAAGGCCGCCGGATCGTACTGGAGTTCGAGCCCGTTGACGGTGACGTTGGGGTAGAGTTCCATGAAGCGCTGGGCGGTGGCTTCCCACTGCGCACGTGCTTCAGCCTGGTCGACGGAGGGCATTTCGGACACGGTGATGGTGACATCACGGCCACCGGCAATTTGTTCCGGCAGCGTGAGGACATCGGGGACAGGGGCGGCGTCCTGCGCCATCACCGGCAGGATGTAAACCCCTGTGAGCACGAGGATGACGAGTATCGCCAGAGAAAGATGTCGTTTCATTTGAAGGGTCTCCTTAGTTTATTTGCACTTTTGAGTAGTGTGCCTCACCAAACCGAAAGAACTTGCCAATTTGAGACGTCTCAATTAGGATTATATGATAGAACTGAAAGGGTTGTCAAGAAAATCGCCCCGGTTGGCGCGGGTCTTAACATGGCCCGGCGCACGCCATCACACTGAGACGCATCCGCGCATCAAGCACCACAGGATGCGACTCAACGGAAAAGGAACTCGAATGGTATTCCTGAAAGATGTCGCCGAACTCGCGCAGGTGTCCATGCTGACGGCATACCATGTCTTGAAGCAGACCGAGCCGGTCGAGGCGGATATTGAGCGACGCGTGCTCAAAGCGGCGGAAGATCTCAACTACGCGCTGCGCATCACGCAGATCGACGTGGCGGATCTGGCGGGCGTCGCCAAGGGCACCGTCTC
>JADLAY010000067.1 GCA_020849765.1 Anaerolineae bacterium | reverse complement strand
GACGACGGGCATGGGGACTTTAAGGGGTTGCTCTCCAAGCTTGACTACTTGCAGCAGCTTGGCGTCGACTGCGTGTGGATCATGCCGATGTTTCCCTCGCCGCTGGTCGATGACGGCTATGACGTGGCCGACTACCGCAACATTATCGAAGACTATGGGACGCTGGAAGACTTCAAAGCGGTGGTCGATGGCCTGCACCAGCGCGGCATGAAGGTGATCGTCGATATCGTGGTCAATCACACCTCCGACCAGCATCCCTGGTTCATCGAGTCGCGGTCTTCCAGGCAGTCCCCGCTGCGCGACTGGTACGTGTGGAGCGAGACCGACCAGAAGTATCGCGACGCGCGCATTATCTTTCTCGATACTCTGGACTCGAACTGGACGTTTGACCCGATCTCCGGCGAATATTACTGGCACCGCTTCTACAGCCAGCAGCCCGATCTGAATTACGACAACCCTGAAGTCCAGCAGGAGATGCTCAATATCATCGACTTCTGGATGGAACTGGGCATCGATGGCTTCCGCGTGGACGCCGTGCCCTACCTGTTCGAGCGCGAGGGCACCAACTGCGAGAACCTGCCGGAGACGCACGCCTATGTCCGGCGGATGCGCGCGCATGTCGAGGCCAAATGGCCGGGGCGTATTCTGCTGGCCGAGGCGAACCAGTGGCCGGAGGACGTGCGGGCTTACTTTGGCGACCCCGGCGCGGAAGAATTCCACATGGCGTTCCATTTCCCGATCATGCCGCGCCTGTACCTCGCTCTCAAGCAGCAGACGCGCAAGAGCATCGTGGACATCATGAATCGCACGCCGTCGATCCCGCCGTGCGCGCAGTGGTGCGTCTTTTTGCGCAACCACGACGAGCTGACGCTCGAAATGGTGACTGAGGAAGAACGCCAGTATATGTGGGAACAGTACGCGCCAGAGCCTCGGATGCGGCTCAATCTTGGCATTCGTCGCCGCCTGGCGCCGCTGCTGGACAATGACACACGCCGTATCCGGCTGCTGAACGCGCTGCTCTTTACGCTGCCTGGCTCGCCGATCATCTACTACGGCGACGAGATCGGGATGGGCGACAACATCTGGCTGGACGACCGCAACGGCGTGCGGACCCCGATGCAGTGGGATTTCAACAAGCATGGCGGCTTCTCGGAGGCGGACGACCTCTACGCGCCAGCTATCTCAGACGAGGTCTACGGCTACCAGCGCGTCAACGTGGTGCAGCAGCAGGCGAACCCTGAATCGCTGTGGTATACCGTCCGGCACATGCTCTCGGTGCGGCGCAACTATCGCGCTTTTGGCCGGGGAACGTTCGAGTTTGCGCTGCCCGAAAACGAAGCGATTCTGGGCTACTGGCGCGCCCTCGATCCCGACGATGAAAGTGGCGGCGAGCCGGAGCGTTTTCTGGTGCTCGCGAACCTGACCGGCGTCGAGCAGACCAGCGAGCTGGACCTGGGCGCCTACGCGGGCATCGCGCCGGTTGACGTGCTGACCGGCCACCCGTGGAGCGAGATCGGCGCGCAGCCGTACATTTTCACGCTGCCACCCTATGGGTATTACTGGCTCCGCCTGCGCTGATGCCCGCTTGGCGACCGGCGGCGCGTCTCTTGACAGCCAGCCTGAGCGGAGTAGACTGCGATTAGTGCTCGCTGCTGCAAAGGAGGGTAGGATGGCGCGCCAAGAGGATCGTAAAAGCCCCGCGCGTGACGTGCCGCGACATCCGCTGCTCGTCTATCACAATCTTGGCCGGCGCTACCGGCCGCCCGCGTTGCTGCTTGTCCTTATGGGTCTGTTTGCATTCCTCCCCAGCTTTATCGAGGAACTGGAAAATGACGCGGTCGAGCCGGAGGCGCTGGCGCTGGTGGGGCTGGTCCTGATCCTGGTCGGGGCCGGGATGTGGCTGTTTAGCGTGCTGGCGTCGGAGCGATCGTATGTCGAAGTGCGACCGGATGTCCTGCTGGTGCGCGGGCCATTTCGCCGGACGGTGATCAGCTATCAGCGGATCAAACTGGTGCAGCCGGTGCAGGTCTCGCAGCTTTACCCGCGCAAGGACCTCAAAGGGATGGGCCGTCCGCTGGTCCGGCCACTGCTGGCGATGACGGCGGTCGAAGTGCAGATGAATTCGTGGCCGGAGCCGAAAGACCGGCTGATGCGGCGGTACGGGCGCTACCTGTTCTCGCCGCGCGCCGACGCCTGGCTGTTCATCGTGCCGGCCTACGGCGTGCTGATCCGCCAGATCGACGCCGCGATCCAGCGCAAGGCGGAGCGCGATCGCGGGGGTGGGGCCTACGAAGACCCGATCGCGCGCCTCAAGCATTACGCCGATACGGCCGGCTAGAGCGGCTCGATTCTCGTCGCGCGCTCACAAGAAAACAGGCGACTCTGCGCACAGGGCCGCCTGTTCGTTTCCCGGTTCCGCCGAAGCAGGGGCAGGGCGGTCCGATTACTTGACTTCGACGGTCGCGCCCGCGGCTTCGAGCTTCGACTTGGCGTCGTTGGCGGCGTCTTTCGCCACAGCTTCCATGACGTTGCTGGGCGCGCCCTCGACCAGGTCCTTGGCTTCCTTCAGGCCGAGGTTCGTCAGGCTGCGGACAACCTTGATGACCTCGATCTTCTTCGGGCCAACGTCCTTGAGAACGACGTCGAATTCG
>JADLAY010000066.1 GCA_020849765.1 Anaerolineae bacterium | reverse complement strand
AGACCGAGCCGGTCGAGGCGGATATTGAGCGACGCGTGCTCAAAGCGGCGGAAGATCTCAACTACGCGCTGCGCATCACGCAGATCGACGTGGCGGATCTGGCGGGCGTCGCCAAGGGCACCGTCTCATATGCGCTCAACGGCAACGAGTTGATCAAGGCGGAGACACGCCAGCGCGTGTTGGCGGCGGCGGATGCGCTCGGCTATCGGCGCAACGTGATGGCGCGCAATCTGCGCACGAACAAGGCGGGCATCGTCGGTTACTCGTGGCACGTGGCGGACGATCCGTCGCGCATGAACAACCTGCTTGACGAATTCATTTACCGCGTGACCGCCTGCGCTGAGACGCACAGCTACCATCTGCTGACGTTCATCCAACCGCGTGAGGACGCCGACGAAGTCTACGACGAACTAATCTCGACCAACCGCGTCGACGGGTTTATCCTGTCCGACGTGCGCTACGACGATCCGCGCGTCGCCCGGCTTTACAGCTTGAGCGCGCCGTTCGTGGCCTTCGGCGGCATGAACGTGCCCGACGCCGCCTTCGCCTTCGTCGACGTCGATGGCAAGAAGGGGATCGAGATGGTGGTCGAGCATCTGCTCGCGCTCGGCCACGAGCGCATCGGGCTGATCAACTGGCCGCCGGGGCTGACGATTGGCGACATCCGCGAGGCGGGCTATCGTCAGGCCTTGGCGAACGCCGGGATCGCGATCGAGAGTGATTGGATCGCCTACACGCCCAACATCCTGCACTCGGCAGCCGAGGCGACCCAGCGGCTGATGACGGCCAAGAACCCGCCGACGGCGCTCGTCTGCACCAACGACGTCATGGCCTTCGGCGCCAAATCCTACCTGGACGAGGTCGGCCTGCGCATGGGCGAGAACGTCGCGTTGACCGGCTACGACGACGACCCGACGGCGCAGTTCCTCGGCATTACGTCGGTGCGCCAGCCGATCGGCGCGGTCGCCAGTACGCTGTTCGAGATCTTGCTCGGCGAGATCAATCACAAGCCGGTGGCTGAGCGCCAGGTCATCTTCGAGCCGGAACTGGTCGCCCGCCAGAGCACGCTGCCTGGTGCCAGGCTCAAAAGCGCAGCAGCGCGGTGAGCGAGGTGCCTGCCGCTGTCGGCAGCGTCTGTGCCCCGGTGCAGGCTGAAGTGATCGGCACCGAGGCCGCCCGCCGGACTAAGTGTTGCGCTTCTCAGCCAGCTCGACCGGCATGAAGTCGTCGACGTCCGGGCTGACGGCTTCGAAATGCTCGTGCTGGCGCCAGCCGGTCGCGCGCTCGTCGAAATGGATCGGCGCAAACTGGCGCACGATTTCCATGCCTTCGCGCAGGGCGAACTCCGGCGTCGTCACGGCGAGCAGCGCTTCGCCCGTATCAGGATTGACCGCGAGGCCAATGTCGTCGCGCGAGAAATTCTTGGCGTGGAGCGCCTCGATCACTTTCTTGGCTTGCTCCAGGCTTCCGTACGTGGCAACGATCGTTTTCGTACTGGTGTTCATAGCACGGTTCCCTCTCTGCTTGATCGGGCTTATTTGTCGGCCTGTTCGCTTCCAACCCAGCCAGGCGGATCGCTGGCCGGGAATGACTCCTCAGAAGCTTCCTGGATCACGTCCTTGTTGTTGCTGATCAGATCCCAGCGCGAGAACAAATCGTCGATGCGCAGGGCCATGTTGAAGTCGTTCTGATGCAGGCCGCCGACCTTGTGCGTCCATAGCTCGACGGTCGTCGCGCCGTATTCGACGATCAGCTTCGGGTGGTGATTGGTCGCCTCGGCCTGTTCGCCGATGTGATCGGCAAACTGGAGGGCTGCGGCAAAGTCCGAAAACTCGAAGCGCCGCCGCAGATGTTTCTCGCCATCCTCTTCGACGATCTCCCAGTCCGGCACGGCGGACTTCAACTCGTCGATCTCCTGCGTCGTGAACGCCTTCGTATTCTCATCGACCGGCACATTTTGCTGTTTCAGTAGGTCGAACATGAGGCTAGCTTTCCTCTCCACAACACGGGCGGGGTTCGCCCTGGGCAAGTGCCGGGTCACATGACACGGCGCTCTCCCTGAAGGCGATCTTACCTTCCAGTCTAGAGCGGCGGGGCGCGTCCGACATGAGCGCATGTGGCCCTTTCACCTGGCCCGATTGGGGGATCATGTTCCCGGTCAGGTGGGCCGCCCGCGACCGGCGCGGGATAGGTGGCCTAGCGCCGGTCTCATGTCACATGTGGCGGATGTCATTCGTAGGCAAGCGCCTCGCGAATGCTGATCTCCGAGGCGCGCTGGGCCGGGGCGATACTGGCGATGGCGGACACGATCATGACCAGCACCAGCCAGATCAGCGGGCCTTCCGGCGCGGGCGCGTAGGCGAGCGGCTGATCGAAGATCACGTTGCCGAGCACGGCGCCGAACAGGCGAGTCGTCGGGAAGCTGAGCGGTAAGGCGATGACGAACGTCAGCAGGCCGATCAGCATGCCTTCGCCGACGAACATCAGGCGCAGGGTGTTGGTGCCCGCGCCGACCGCGCGCATGACGCCGATCTCGCGCGTGCGTTCGAGCACGTTGAGGCTCATGGTGCCCGTCAGCCCCAGCCCGGCGACGGCGGCGATCAGGACGGCCATCGCCAGCAGCACGATCACGATCACGTTGAAGCCGCCGGTGACCCCGGCGATGATGTCCGCGCGCAGCGTCGTTTGGGCGATGTCGATGCCCTGTTGCTCCAGCGTCAGTTCGAGCTGGCGGGCGTAGGCGCTATCCGCACCCGCCGCGCGGATGACCACGCGGTCGATCAGGTCAGGGCGACCGGTCGCGCGCGCCAGCGTATCGTAGTAGGTGTAGGCGGATGCCCCGTAGCCGTCGATGATGCCGACAATACGCCAGCCGTGCTCCTCGCCGCTCATCTTGAGTGTCAGCGTGTCGCCCAGCTTCAAGCCGGAGTCGTTCTGCAGATCGTCGCTGATGACGATGTCATAGCGATTGTCGTAGTCCGGCGCATCCAGCCAGCGGCCCTCGACCAGCAGCGGGTCGACCAGCGCCGAGTCATACGGCAGGCCGGTCAGCGTGAAGTTCGAACCCTGCTCATCGCCGGGCAGCGCCTGCGCGACCGAGGCCGCCGCCCAGCCTTCGGCCCCCTCGACGCCGGGCTGATCGCGAACGCGCCGCTCAACCGCCTCTTTCGGATAGACGCTCGACAGCGCATAGAAGATGTCGTAATCCGCCATGCGCGAGAGGATGGCGATGTCGGTGTTGAGGCCGTTGCGCACGTTGACGATGCTCATGAAGAAGGCGCCCGCCAGCGTCAGCGTGATCATCGTCATCAGCAGGCGCATCTTGCGCCGGAACGTGTTGCGGATCGAGAGCAGCGCCGGGCGCGAGATGCCCTTCAGCCGCGCCAGCAGCACGTCGAGCGGGTTGTTGCTCGTCTGGACGACGTAATCGCTGACCGCCTGCGCCGGAGGAATACCCGTGCCGCTCAGGATCGGGAACAGTGCCGCCACCATCGGCGTGATGAAGGCGACCGCGATCTCCATCAGCAGGATCGAGAACGGTACCTGGAAGCCGGTGATATCCAGGTTGATGTGCGGCGCGATGAAATAGACCAGCCGCGAGGCGAACAGCAGGCTGGTCGGCAGCGCCAACACCAGCGCCAGCCCACCGAAGCAGGCGACCATCACCATGTAGACGCCGATGATCTGCCCGCGCGACGCCCCGATTATCTTCATGATGCCGATCGAGCGCTTTTGCTGGGCCATGAAGCCGGAGATGGTGTTGACGACCAGGAACGCGCTCAGGATCAGCGAGACCAGCCCGACGAGCACCAGCACCGTCGCCAGGCCGTCGAAGATGCTGGCCGCCCAGTGACCCTCGTCGTTGATGTTGACCGAGGCGACGTGGACGCCCTGGTGAACGAGTTCGTCGCGCAGGGTGTTGGCGCTCTCCGTCAGCGTGGCGGACGACCGGTCGACCGTGATCATCAGGTGGTTGTAGAGCGTCGGGATGCCCAGGCGATGCAGCGTTTCCGGCGTGACGTAGCTGGCGAAGGTCGACTGCATCCCGGCGGGGCGGATGCTGAAATCGTGCACCGAGCCGCCATAGACGAGTCCTTCGCGCCGCCCGTCCGGCAGTTCGACCGTCAGCGGATCGCCGATCTGGAGGTCGACCTTCTCGGCGTAGCTGCGCTCAAGGTAGACGGCGTTCGCCTGCAGCGGCCAGGCGCCCGTCTGCGGCATGATGCGGTCGATCTGAATCTGGTCGTAGTCGGCGTAGGCCGTCAGCGAGGCGCTGTGCGTGCTGCCATCCGGCAGGATCAGCTTGGCGCTGGCGGTCGTCGTGCCTTCGCTGGCGGTGACGCCCGGCTGCCGGGCCGCCCAACGCACCAGCGTATCGTCGAAGCCGGCGATGCCGAACGTGATGTCGGCGATGTGCGTGTCGACGAGCGCGCGATCGAGATCGGTCGCGGCGACGTTGCGCGCCAGGAACAGGCTGCCGAAGGCGAACACACCGATCGCGATCGAGAGCACGACCAGCATCGTGCGGCTCTTGTTGTCCCACAGGTCGCGGACGACCTTGCGCCAGCGCGGACTGAGCATGGTCAACTCTCCTGCATCTCAAGAGCCACCGGCGCCGAATCGCGGACCAGCTCGCCGTCCGTGATCGTGATCACGCGGCTCATGCGTTCGGCCAGCTCGTCGTCGTGCGTCACCATCAGGAAGGTTTTGCCCTGCGCGACCAGCCCGGCGAACAATTGGAAGACCTGCTCCGCCGTGCGCGAGTCCAGGTTGCCGGTCGGCTCGTCGGCGACGACGATCGGCGGGTCGTTCGCCAGCGCGCGGGCGATGGCGACGCGCTGCTGCTGCCCGCCGGAGATCATGGTCGGCAGCTTGTGCGCCTGCGTCTCGACGTCGACCAGCCGCAGCAGCTCCATCGCGCGATCCTGCCGCTCACGCCAGCTGTACATGTTGCAGAAGTCCATCGGCAGCATGACGTTTTCGATCACGGTCAGCGTTGGCAGCAGTTGGAAGAACTGGAAGACGACGCCCATCGTCACGCCGCGCCACTTCGCCATCTGCCCCTCGTTGAAGTGATGGATCGCCGTGCCGTTCATGTAGACCTCGCCGCTCGACGGGCGGTCGATGCCCGTGATCATGTTGACCAGCGTTGATTTGCCGCTGCCGGACTTGCCGACGATGCCGACGAACTCGCCCTTGTCGATGGTCAGGTCGATGCCCTTGAGCGCCAGGAAGTCCCCGGCGTCGGTCTTGTAGACCTTCTTCACGTCGCGCAGCACGATCAGGTGCTGGCTGTGCTCGCCGCCGTCGAGCGCGGGTTCGCGTTGGATGAGCCGTTTGAACATGCCTAGCTCCTCACCGCAATCGTCGCGTCCGCGCTCATGCCGATGCGCACCGGCTCCGCCCCGGGGTCGAAGGTGACGCGCGCTTCGTAGGTCGGCACAGCCTCGCCGACGGTCGGCAGCACGGCGATGGTCGTGATCGTGCCGGAGAACGATGCGCCCGGCAGCGCCGCCAGCGTGATGTCGACCGCCTGGCCGACGCCGAGGTAGACGACGTCCGTCTCGTCGATGTCGAGATCAAGCCGGTAGGCGCTCGTATCCGCCAGAACGAAGGCGGGCTGCGTCTGCGGGGGCAGTTCGCCGACGACCAGGTTGTTCGTCAGCACGACGCCGTCGAACGGCGCGACGATGATGGCGTTCTCAAGCTGGAGCTGCATCTGCTCGACGGCCAGGGCGCTCGTCTCCAGCGCGATTTCGGCCATGCGCTGCGTCGTCGCGTCCGGCCCGTCCATCAGGCGATCGAGCTGTACCTGCGCCTGGGTGATGCTGGCGTTGGCCTGCCCCAGCCGCGTCAGATCCGGGCCTTCATCCGCGACGCCCGCGTAGTTCTGCTCGGCGATACCGATGCCGGTTTCCGCCTGCGCCAGCCCGGCGTTGATCTGAACGTCTTGCGCCGCCGCCGAATTGTTGGCGTTGTTGCGGAATTCGGGATTCACACCGAGGGTGATATCGCGCTGCAACTGCGCCTGCCACAACTGATTCTGCGCCTGCTCCGTCTGCAAGCGCGCGATCTCGAGATCGTTGGCGCTCGGCTGCTCGGCATAGGCGGCGTTGGCGCTCGCCTGGGCGGCGTTGATGGCGGCCTCGGCGGCGGCGATGTCGACGTCGCGGGCGGGGCCGGTCAGTTGATCGTAGCGCGTCTGCTGCACGGCCAGCTGGTTCTGCGCATTGCGCACAGCCAGTTCCAGGTCGGCGACGTCGAGCCGGGCGAGCACATCCCCCTTGTGTACGAGCTGGCCTTCTTCGACCAGCACTTCGCTGACCAGGCTGCGCGCGCCGAAGGTCAGCGGCGTCGTCTCCAGCGCCTGTACCGTCCCCGTCGCGCTCACGTCGGGCGCGTCGGCGTCCTGCGCGGTGACCGGCTGACCCGCGGCCAGCAGGAGCAGACTCAGGGCGAGCGCGGCGCTGCCAACCACACGCGCCAGGGACTTGCCCGGAAACCTCACCCCTGTCTCGCTGCGCTTCGACGTCCCCTCTCCGCCCCAAAGGGACTTCCTTCGGTCGCGTGCGGAGAGGGGGTTGGGGGTGAGGTGGAATGCAGGCTTTGCGTTACGTGTCGAAATCTTCATGGTCGGTTGCTTCCGCTCAGTCTCGTTCATGCGCTGCCCCTATACACCCGTGAGAGCGATTGTCTCGCCCTCACTCAACCCGGAGATGATCTCGACGCTGCTGTCGCCTCGGAGGCCGAGGGTGACTTCGCGCTCCTGCAGTTTGCCGTCTTCCAGCAGCACGTCGACGTAGGTGCGCCCGCTGGCCGCATCCGTGCGGACGAATTGGGCGGGCGCGAGCAGCGCATCGCCCACCTCGTTGGTGATGATGTCGGCGTCGGCGCTCATGCCGGGGCGCACGCGCGCGTCATCCGTGTTCAACTCGATCTCCACGTCGTAGACGACGATCCCGGCTTCGTCACGGCCCTGCGGCGCCAGCCAGGTCAACGCCCCATCGAACGGCTGGCCGGGCAGCGCGTCGAGTTCGACCTGCACCGGCATGCCGATCGCGATTTGCTGGATGTCGCTCTCGTCGACCTCGCCCTTGAAGCCGATCGGCGTCACGTCGATCAGTTGCAGCACGGTCGTGCCCGCGGCGATGCGCTGGCCGACGCCCGCGCTGCGATTGGCGACGATGCCGTCGACCGGCGCCGTCAGCATGGTGCGCTCGTAGCTCAGCCGCGCCTGATCCAGCCCGATCTGGGCCTGGTCGATGGCGTTCTGCGCCTGCTCCAGGTCGTAATCGCTGGGGCCTGCCTGCGCCCGTTCCAGTTCGGCGCGCGCCTGGGCGATGCGTGCGCCCGCCGCGCCCAACTCACCGTGATTGGCCGTGCGCAGTTCTTCGAGCGACAGGCGGGCGATCTCGGCATTGAAGGACGCCTCGCCGATCTGCGCGTCCATCAGTGCGATCGTCTCGTCGGACTGGCGGCCCGGATCGGCATAGCGACGCGCCTCCTCGGCGGCGGTCAGCGCTGTTTGCGCCTGTTGGTAACGGAGTTCCGCCGCGGCCAGGTCGGCATCGCTGACGGCGTTGCTCACGTCGCTGTAGGCATTCTGCGCCGCCTGCAGGTTGGCCTGCGCCACGCGGATCGCATCGTCGTCCGGCATTTGCAGGTCTTCAAGCTGACGTACGGCCAGTTCGTAATTGAGGTTGGCCTGGGCGTAGCTTGCGTACTGGGCGCGGCTGTCTAAACGGATCAGCGCGTCGCCCGCTTGCACGCGGTCGCCATCGTCGACCAGCACCTCGACCACCTGGCCGGGCGCCTGGAAGCTCAGGTCGACGATCTCCTCGGCCTGGATCGATCCATAGGCCGGGATGGTGTGGGCGGCGCGGCCCCGCGTGACGACATACGTCTCCAGCTGCGGGCTGCTCGCGGTCTCTAGCCTGGGGTAGCCGACGGCCAGCGCGGGCGGAAGCGCCAGCACGAGCAGGCCCAGCAGTATCCATGTGCGTCGAACGGTCACAACATTTCCTCACATCTCGTTTGTTCGTGGACTCCCTTCATCTAACCTGATTTCCAGCGTCCACCGTAGTGCGCCGCGTCAGCACTCGATGTGACCGGGGTCATAGCATCGGCTGACCACAGGCACCGGCGAACATGACCCCCGTGAATTCTGTCACAAGGGCGGTTTCCCGTACGATGCAGGCTGTATGGTCATGGACGTGGGAGAGTGCTGGAAGATGAATTTGCCACCTTTGCTTATCGCAGGTCTCGCATGTGCCGCGCTGGTCTTCCTCTACACGGGGGGACGGCTGATTGCGCCGCGGACGGCATGGACGCTCGTACAGTTGCTGCTGGCCGGGCTGGCCATTGCGCTGACGTTCATCGGCATGGCGCTCAACGCCGCCGGTGACGCCGCGCAGGTCAAGATGCCGGTCGCCGCCGCAGCCATCCTCCTGATCGCGGGAGGGCTGATCTTCGCGATGGTGCAGCGCAGGCTCGATCGAACGGCGGGGTGGAATCAGTCTTCCGGGCTGGCCCTGGTCGGGGTGGGCGTCATCCTCGCGTTGACGCTCGTGCTGGCGCCGTTCACGGCATCGCTGATGCCAACGACGACGCAGGCGTACCCCGTCGTCACGCTGGCGGATCAAGCACAGGGGCAGTCGCAGCAGATGGCCTCGCGGGGTGCGGCGGACGCGCCCGCCCGTGAGCGCATTGCGACGGCGGCGGAAGTGCGGCAGTTCGCCGTCACGCCGCTGCCGACTCAGTATGTCTACGCGACGCCCGCGCCCACTGCAGACGCGCCGGACAGCGCATCCGGCGTGGCGACGGAGGCCTCCGTCGTCGACTGCAGGGGCACGGTGCAGAACAACCTCAATCTGAGGCGCGCCCCCAGCGTGGATGCCGAACGCATCCTGACGGTCCCTTATGCAACGCTCCTGACCATTCACGCGCGCAGCGAAGACGGTGCCTGGCTGTGGGCCGACTATGACGACGCTCACGGTTGGGTCAGCGCGGATTACGTCGTGCTGAGTGAGTCGTGCGGCGCGCTGCCCACACGCGAGAGCTAGGAGAGGTATGGAGAGACGTTCGCAGGTGTCGGTGTATTGGAAGCGGGCAGGGGTTTATCGGTCAAGCAGGCAGCGGCGCATCGTGCGCCAAGTGTCATCGTAAGTCAACAGTCGTAATGGTATCGCAATCACGAGGAGAGAATCGACATGCGTAATTGGAAAATGGTTCTGCTGTTAGTCGTCGTGCTGGCGCTGGGCGTCGGCGTCGTCCAGGCCCAAGATGAAGAAGAGAACGTGCCGACCATCAGCGATGGGCGCGTCAATAGCTGGGACATCGCCGCGCCGGTCGTCGTCTACTGCACGTTCGAATACCCGAACCCGGACGACGTCAACGCGGGTGTCTTCGACACGATCGAATTGTGGGGCGCGACCGGTGAGGACGAGTTCCAACTCGTCGCAACTGTGACCGCCGACGAAATCGAAGCTGCGGGCGTCGACGCCGAAAGTTCGACGGTGCTCACCAGCGCCTTCGGCTACAGCCTCTATCGCGCGGCCGACGGCAGCTTCACCGTGGCCGCCGCGCCGGATGCGGAAGGCAAGGTCTACAGCTTCAACTGGTCGTTTGGTGACCAGAACTGCTAGGCGCCCGATCATCGCTGCTTCCCCTCTGCTGCGGTGGAGGGGCAGCAGCTCGAACCCTACGCCGGAATGCATAAGAATCTGCGATAATCAAAAGAAACTTACAGGTCGATGCCCATGATGGACGAGCAGCTGCATATCTATCCAACCAATACGATCAACCCGACGCTGTTGTGGTTGTTTCGTTTGTTTGCGTACGTGCAGATCGGCATTTCCGGCGCTTTTGTCCTGCTGCGTTGGTTCAGCAACACGCCGCGCACAGGCCCGATCCAGCTCGTATCGCTGCTCATCTTCGTGGCGACGGCGCTGTTCTTGCGCTCGACCTACTTGCAGCGGCGCCTGCGCGGCTCATATCTGCCTGTGGCCTTGATCGCGGTGACGATTGGCCTGTCGCTGGGGCGGCCGTTCGTGCAGTTGTATGCCCTGGGGGATGGCCAGGGGCCGCTCGCGACCATCTTGCGGACGCTCTCCTATGGCAACACCAACATGCTGTGGGATAACGAATCGACGCCGATGTTGTTCTTCCCGCTGGTACTGATCGCCTGGCAGTATTCGACGCGCGAGGTGCTGCTCTTCATCGCCGTCACGGTGGGTATCGACGTCCTCATCTACGCCTCGTTCGCGGCGCGGCCACCGGAAGGTCTGCTCAACCTGTTGATCCTGGTGGCGGCCCGCAGCGTCACCTTCCTGTTCGTCGGTTACATCGTGACCGTGCTCTCGCGCATCCTGAAAGAGCAGCGCGACGCGCTCCAGCAGGCCAACCGCAAACTGGTGCACTACATGGCCGCGCTCGACCAGCTGGCGACCAGCCGCGAGCGGAATCGCCTGGCGCGCGAACTGCACGACACGCTGGCGCACTCGTTGAGTGCAACGGCCTTGCAGCTTGAAGCGAGCAGCGCGCTGTGGCAGGTTAATCCGGATAAATCGCACGCCCTGCTCGAACAATCGCTGGCGACGACGCGCGCCGGGCTGACCGAGACGCGCCGTGCGCTCGAATCACTGCGCGCCACGCCGCTCGACGACCTGGGCTTGCTGCTTTCGCTGCGGCAACTGGCGCGCACGAGCGCTGAGCAGGGCGGCTACCAGCTTGAGCTGGATCTGCCCGAACAGGTGGAATCGCTGCCGGTTGAAGTCGAGCAGACCATCTACCGCTGTGCGCAGGAAGCCTTCGCCAATATCGGGCGTCACGCGGCGGCCTCGCACGTGCGCCTGCGCCTGACGTGCCAGGACTCGCAGGCCGAGCTGTGGGTCGAAGACGACGGGCGCGGGTTCGACCTCAAGGAACTCGATCAATCCAAGCACTTCGGCATCGTCGGCATGCAGGAGCGGGCCGACATGTTCGGCGGCAAGTTCGAGATTACCAGCCAGCCGGGCGACGGCACGACGATACACTTGTGGATGGGAGGCCGATCATGATCCGTGTCTTGATCTGTGACGATCAGGATTTTGCGCGCGAAGGCTTGCAGTTGATCCTGGAGACCGATCCGGACATCAGAGTCGTCGCCGCCGCGCGTGATGGAGCGGAAGCGATCGAGATGGTCGATACCGACCCGCCGGATCTGGTGTTGATGGATTTGAAGATGCCCGGCGTCAACGGCATTCAGGCGACGCAGGTCATCCGCGACAAGCACCCGAACGTCTACGTGCTCGTGCTGACGACCTACGACGGCGATGCCTGGGTCTTCGACGCCATCCGCAGCGGCGCATCCGGCTACCTGCTCAAGGACAGCCCGCGCGACCGCCTGCTGACGGCGATCAAGGAGACGGTGCAGGGCAAGACTCACGTCGACCCCGGCGTGGCGGGCAAGCTGCTGGCGCAAGTCGCGCGCACGAGCGCCGTCGCCGATACGACCATCGCCGACTCGCTGAGCGACCGCGAGAAGGACGTGCTCACGCTGCTGGCGCATGGCTTCACCAACACGGAGATCGCGCAGCAGTTGTACCTCTCGGAAGGCACGGTCAAGAATTACGTCAGTTCGATCTTCACCAAGCTCGACGTGGCCGACCGCACGCAGGCCGCGCTCAAGGCCCTGCGCTACGGTCTGGTCAATCTGAACGACTTGCCGTAGCCATCTACCCTCATCCCCAGCCCTTCTCCCAACCTTCGGTGACCTTGCGGTTATAGGGAGAAGGGAGCAAGAACGGCTCTCGAAAGTCCCTCGCCATCAGGGAGAGGGATTTGGGGTGAGGGCAAAAAAGCAACAAAGATCGATAACGAATTATGACGACGCCTCATCTACCCCGGCGTCACGCGCACGGTCACGATCTGCTTGGGCGCGATGGCGACGCGGGCGCTGTGCGCATCCGCCAGCGGCAGAGCGCCGATCGTCGTTTCCTGCAGATCGACCAGCGCCGCCTCGCTCAGACGCACGGGCAGGCGGATGGTCGCCTCGGTCGCCGCGTGCGACGGATTGAACAGCCGCACGATCAACGCTTCTGACTCTTCCGCGCGCTTGACCATGCTCAACACGGCGTTGTGGCCGTCGATGCGCAGCCAGGCCGCCTCAGGCGGACGCGTTCCCTCGTGGGGCACGACCGTCAGCGCGCGCGGCGGTGCCGAGAACTCGACCGCCTGGCGCCAGACCTCGTCTTCGTGCCAACTGCGCGCGTGCGGAACCAGGGCCAGCCGGTAGCTCAGCGTCGTCTGTAGCTGCGCCTCCGGTGTCGGGAAGCTCGGCCCGGCGCCGCCGATGATCGTCGTCAGATCCTGGCGCGCGCCCAGGTAGCCGACGGCGCGCAGCAGCGTCAGGGCAACCTCGCGCCGCGGCGTGTTGAGCACGGCGAACTCGTGCAGCCCCTGGCTGATCACGCACAGACCGCGCCCGGCCTCGTCGGCGATGTCCATCCAACCGTGCTGCGGGAAGGTGCTCGGCGGCTCCTCGACCCACCAGTCGCCCGGCGCGATCGGCTGCGGCGCAATCGGGCGCGTCATGACGTCGAACTGCATGGCGCTGTGCGCAGTTGTCACCGCGGCCAGGTCGGTCGGGAACAGCAGGCGTAGTCGGTGATCTTTGACGCGGTTGTCGAGCGTGACTTCCAGCTCCAGGCGGCGGCTGCCATCGCGCAGGATCAGGTCGACCGTCAGCGGGCAGATGTTCGTCTCCGGCAGGCGGCGCTGGCGGGCATCGTCGAGCCGCGCCGGCAGTGCCCATTGATAGTGAATGCGCGCGCGCTGGACGGCGATCCCGTGGCCCTCGAACGAGATCGCTGGCTGCGCGCTCAGCGTCGTGAAAACGCTGTCGAACGGCGGCGGCGAGTACATGTAGCCGTCGCCGTTGTCGCCGCCATCTTCAAGCAGGCCGAGGCCCTCGAAGCGCTGGCCGGTCGCGAGGTCGGTCAGGTCGAAGGTGCCGTTCGGCTGGATCGTCACCTGAAGATGGTCGTTCTGGATCGTGTTGGCGCTGTGCGTGGGACGCGGCCAGTTGACCGGCTTGGCCCCGGTCGAGACGGCAAAGGTCGCGTAGCCACAGGCGGGCACCTGCGCCCGGAAGCTGATGCGGACGCGGCGCACTTCCATCGTGCCGCGCGGGCCGGAGGCGAGCGCGCTGGCGACGGGCGTATCGGTGATGCTGAGGACTTCGACCGGGATCGGCTCGCCGTCGAGCGGGCGCACCCACAGGCTGCGGAAACTCGTCACCGGCAGGACGGGCGCGCCGTACAGCCAGTCTTCACGAGTGCGCTGCGCCAGCACGTCGGCGTAGGCGGAGTCCATTGTGATCGATGGCTGCGCCGGGACGTTGGCCAGGGCGCGTTTTTGCAGCCAGTGCAGCGGGATATCGACGTCGACCGTGACCACCTCGTCACGATCCCACGGCGCCGCGTTGAAGACGACCAGCGCCAGTTCGTCCTCGTGCGCCGCGCTCAGGTCGAGCTCGTCGGCCAGCAGGCGGAAGCGCTCCTCGGTCAGCGAGTCGGCGATCTCGGTCGCCCATTCGAAGCGCGTCGCCATCTGCCGGTGCACGGCATCGACCGAACAGCCGCCGAGCGAATCGTGCGGGTGATTCTGCAGCAGCCAGCGCCAGGCCGCCCACAAATGCCCCTGCGGGTAATCGGCCACGCCCTGTATCCAACTCAGCGCCGCCCACGGCTCGGCCCAACCGACGAGCGCGTTGAGCGCCTGGGCGTTCTGCAGCTTGTTGTCGACGCGCGAGGAGAGCACGTTGTAAAGCAGGTAGTTCATGCCGCCCGGCGTGCGCGGCACGTCGCGCAGTTCGCCGTGGACGGTTTGCAGCGTGATGCCGTCGAGCGCCGCCCGCAAAGCCGCCCAGTAATCTTCGAGCGAGGCGTGGACGAACTCGACGTCGTCGATCGTGTCCTCGGCCACGCGCAGGATCATGGTCAGGTCTTCGCGCGCTTCCGCATGATCGACGCCTTGCAGCGCCAGCAGCACGGGCGTGACGGCGCGCTCGGCTTTGTAGTAGGCCAGCGCGCGCAGGTCATAGGCGGCGCGCTGCGGGTTGGCGTCGAGCGCCGCGGAGTCACTGTAGCCGATGATGTTCGACAGGTGATGGAGCAGCACACGCGAGCCGTCCGGCGCTTCCCACCAGAGTTCGCTCTTCAGCCCGCCGGGGTCGAGGCCGCGAAAGTGCATCGCGTTGTCGATGCCGAAGCCGCGCAGGATCTGCGGCAGTTGGGCGATGTGGCCGAACGTATCCGGGATGTAGCCGACGTTCATGCGGTGGCCGAACTCGCGCGCGATCTTGCCGCCGAGCAGCAGGTTGTGCACCAGGCTTTCGCCGCTGCTCAGGAATTCGTCCGGCAGGATGTACCACGGGCCGACGAGCAGCCGCCGCTCGCGGACGAACTGTTTGATCTGTTCGCGTTTTTCGGGATGAATCTCTAAGTAATCTTCCAGGATAATCGTCTGCCCGTCGAGATTGAACGTCTTGTAGTCGGGGTCACGTTCGAGCAGCACCAGCAGTTTGTTGATCAGGCGGACGAGGCGCGTCCGAAACAACTGAAACGAGCCGTACCATTCTCGATCCCAATGGGTATGGGGGACGACGTAGAGGGTGTAGTCAGGCACAATGCTCCCTATCCAAATGCCGCGATGTACGGCGAGAGCGCAGACATCAGGCGCTCGTCGCCCTCGACTTCGATCCAAACGCGTTGTTGCGGCGCGCCGCTGCTGTCACTCGTCAGCGAGCGCCGGAACGTCAGCCAGACGAGCCGCTCGTGCTCCCAATCGGCGACGTGCGTCAGCGCGATCTTGAGCGGAAACAGCAGCGGCGCGAACGTCAGCCGCTTATCCAGCCGATCCGCCTGGACGCCCGCCAGCGCATACAACAAGCCGAAGCTGCACGCCGGTCGCGGGTGGCCGTCGATCAGCGGGTGATCGTGCGCTTCGCCCGCGTAGGTATGCTCGGCGACCGCGCCCGGCACGACCATCAGTTCGTTGGCGATCTCCAGGATCGTCGTGTCCTCGTAGCTGACGTACTCGCCGTGGCCCAGGTAGCGGCGCAGGTGATGCGAATAATCGACGCCCAGGTAGGCGGCGATGCTATCGCGCCACAAGTTCTGCGTCAGCCAGCCGCGCACGTCCGCCGTGCTGTGCGTGCTGCCGTGCTCGCGCATCGTGCGCACGGTGCTGTTGATCATATCAATGCGCAGCCGATCCAGGTCGATGTCGAGCGTCATGCCGCTGCGCAGGGCATAGAGCAGGCCGTGCAGTGTCCACATCGAGTAATGCTGCGCCGAATCCGGGTCGGACAGCGAGATCGGGTAGTGATCGCCGAGCCACGCCTGCGCCAGCGAGTCGTTGATCAGGCGCACGCGGGCGAGGGCTTCCTCGGCCAGCGCATCGTCGCCAACCTGGCGGAAGATCTGCGCCAGCCCGCTGAAGGTGGCCACCATCCGTACGCCGTGGTAGGACTGCTCCTGCGAGGCGCTGATCATGCCGCTGCCCCAATCGTTGGTGTTGTCACAAAACAGATTGGGCAGGCCGCTGTCATCCGTATCCGAATCGACCAGAAACTGGAACAGTTCGCGCAAGAGATTGAGTTTACCCGCGAGCGGGCCGTCGTCGCCAGTCCAGCGCCAGTAATGATGCAGCAGCAGGATGTAGTTGCAGTTCTCCTCGACGCGCATGGCGCTGCCCGGGCCGCCGTAACGATTGCCGGTCGCCTCCAGGTGCTGGCCGACGTCGTGGGCCATGTAGCCGCTGCCCGGTTCGTAATAGGCCGCCCACTGATCGAGCATGACCCCGACCAGCTCCGGCCAGTACTGGAAGAAGAAGACGGCGGACTGGTAGTCGACGTCGAGCGTCGAGTGATAGGCGCCGATCTCCATGACCGAGAACCAGCCGCCCGCCGCCCACCAGGCATTCGAGGCGACGCCCTTGAACGACGCGCTCAGGATGTCCTTGAGTTCCGGCATGACGCTCGCGTCGACGACGGTCGATTCGAACAGGGCGCTCTTGCGCGCCAGCGTCGCGCGCTCGGACTGGACGAACGCCAGCACAGCGCTCGCGTTCTCCCACAGGTCAGTGTAGCCGAAGCGCCGTGGCTCGCCGCGCACGTTGAGCGTCGGCTGTGCGATGTAGCCGACATGCCAGAACGCCACCGTCGCCGAGGCGCCCGCTGCCAATGTCAGGTTGTGGCTGGCTTCGGGCACCGGCGTCACGCCGTAGAGTGCCGCGCCGTCGCCCGCCAGGATCTGCTCGAATCGCAGGCCGTCGATGCCCGCGTGATCGATCTCCGGCGGAAAGACGATCGGCTGGATGGAGCGAATGCCCGCGTCGGTCAGTGCGGCGTCGGCCAGCGGCAGCCCGAAGAAGACTTCGAGGTCGTCGACCGGCGCGCTGCTCGTGTTCGTCAGCGTGACTTCGAGCGCGTAGGCGGGCGCGACGCTGTATTGGAAGCTCTGCGGGTAGAAATGCGAGCGGAAGGTGAAGGTCGCCTCGACCGGCAGTCGCGGATCGCTGGCCGTGAAGACCGTCGTCAGCGGCGTGACGCGCTGGCTCATGTGCGTGAATGTCTCGCCCTCGGCGAAGGGCAGTATGCGCTCGACCGCGCCCAGGCGGATGCCGATGCGCGCTGTCTCGCTGCTCACGATCTGCGGGCAGGTGCCGATGCTGATGCCTTCGCTCTCGCCGCGCTGCCAGTCGAAGAAGTGGAAGGTGCCGAGCGGGAAGACGCGGTAGCGGCGCGCGTCGGGCATCAGGCCGATGGTGAAGCGCGACCCGAAGCAAGGGATAAGCGAATCGTAGACCATGATCTCTCGCCCCGCGTCACATCTTGACGCTGCCGGCAGTCATCCCCTTGACCAGGTACTGCCGTGCGAACAGGTACAACAAAATCGACGGCACGCTGTAGACGACCGACAGGGCGGTCAGGAAGCCGAAGTTGACGCTGCCCTCGTTGCCGAAGGCGCGGTAAAGGCCCATCGCGATCGGGAACGTCGTCGGCGAGCGCAGGATGATCAGCGGGATCAGGAAATCGCCCCAGGCGGCCAGGAAGGCGAACAGGCCGGTGACGGCCACGCCGGGCGCCATCAGCGGGAAGACGATGCGCATCAAGCCGGTCAGGCGGTTGCAGCCGTCGAGCCAGGCGGATTCTTCCAGCTCGATCGGGATGCTGTCGACGAAGCCCTTCATGATCCACAACGAGATCGGCAGCTGCATGGCCGATAGGATCAGGATGGCACCGGCGAAGGTGTTGACGAGGCTGAACTGCACCGCCAGGCTGAAGATCGGGATGATGACGGCGGTGATCGGCATCACGCGGGCGAGCAGCAGCGCGTACATGAAGGCCTGCTTGCCCCTGAACGACACGCGCGAGAGCGGGTAGGCGGCCATCGTCGCCAGTACGACGGTGATGATCATGGTGCCGATGGCGAGCGTGAAGCTGTTGCGCAGCCAGACGAGCAGGTCGCTTTCGGTGACGAGTTCGACGTAATGCTCGAACGTGATCGCCTGCGGGATCTCCCACGACGAACTCGGATTCGCATCAATCGACGCCAGCAGCAGCCACGAGATCGGGCCGAAGAAGAAGATCAGGATCAGCAGGTAGTAGGTGTTCTTGGAGAAACCGCCAACCAGATTGCCAAGACGAATATTCATGGGAAACCCTACGCTGCCTCCGACCATTCAACACGGATGAAACGCAAGTAAATCGAAGCCAGCACAAAATTGATCAGCAGCATGATGACGGACGCGGCCGAGCCATAGCCGATCTCGCGATATTCGAAGGCGTTCCGGTAGATGTAGACGCCGATGATCTCCGAGCGTCCGAGCGGCCCGCCGCCGGTCAGGGCGAAAACGAGGCCGAAGACCGAGAACGTCCCCATCGTGATCAGGATGAAGTCGAGCAGGATGGTGTAGCGCAGCAGCGGGATCGTGATGTGGCGCAGGCGCTCCCAGCGTGAGGCGCCGTCGACCGAAGCCGCGTCGTAGAGCGTTTCGGGGATCGCTTCGAGCGCGGATGAGAACAGGAGCATGGTGAAGGCCGTGCCGCGCCAGACGTTGACGACGATGATGGCGAACAGCGACGAATCGATCAGCCAGCGCTGACGCTCCATGCCCAGGCTGAGCAAAATCTGATTGGCCGAGCCATCCTGATAATTCATCACGCTCGACCAGATGTAGACGGCGACGATCTCCGGGATGACCCACGACAGCAGCACGACGCCGCCGACGATCCCACGCGCGAACGCGCCGGAATACTTGAGCATGACGGCCAGGCTGAAGCCGATGACGAACTGGCCGACGAAGGCCGAGCCGAACACGTAGACGAAGCTGATCTTGAGCGAATTCCAGAAGCTGGCATCCTTGAACAGCTTGGCATAGTTCTCCAGACCGACGAAGGAGAAGTTGCGCGCGTTGGCCCCGATCAGGCTCTGATTGGTGAAGCTGATGTAGATGGCCCACAGCGCAGGGACGACGACGAAGGCGATCACCAGCACCATGGCCGGGATCATGAGCATGAAGAGCGACAGTTCGCCCAGGCGACGCCTGGAGATGGGTTTGTTGAAGATATAGATTGATTTTGCGTCGGCAACTCGCGCGGACATGGGGCTATCCAATCATAGGCTGTCTATCCATAAACCTGCTCACGCTCACCTCACCCCCGTCTCGCTGCGCTTCGACTCCCCCTCTCCGCACGCGGAGAGGGGGCAGGATGGATGGGGTTTATGGACATATTCTTAACAGAGCGTCATCTAGATGAGAGGTGGTCACAATTTAGTTTCAGCGCTGCCTACCCTCAACCCCCGTCCCCTTCTCCCAACCTTCGGTGACCTTGCGGTTACAGGGAGAAGGGGAGAAAAATTGGCTCTGAAAGTCCCTCTCCATCACGACCAAAGGGAGCACCGCAGGTCGGGAGAGGGATTTAGGGTGAGGGCAAAAGGGCAACAACGGTTCAAAACGATTGATGACCACGCCTCATCTAAAGATTGGCGATGCGTTAGTCGAGCGGAAGCCGAATGACGTTATCGGCGCCGACAATGCCTTCGACGGCTTCGGCGAATTGCGTCATCGCTTCTTCAGCCGTGGCTTCACCGAGCATGATCTTCTCAGTCGCGATCTGAATCTGTTCGGAGACGCGGCTGTAGACCGGGCTGAGCGGGCGGAACGACTGGTAAGGCATGACCTCTTCGACGACCTGCGCCACGTGCGGGTCATCCACTGCGGAGTCGAGGCGCGTGGGGATACCGCCGACACCCTCGGTGTAGGTGGTGATGCCGTCGGCGCTGGTCATGTACTGGACGAATTCCCAGGCCAGTTCAGGCTGCGCCGTCGTGCTGGAGATGGCCCAGCCCCAACCGCCGCCCATGCTGACGTAGTCCTGCCCGTTGATGCCGGCGCCGGGTTCTTCGGCGGGCATCGGCGACCAGGAGAGCACTTCGTCACGATTCTCGATGCCCCAGGCACCATCGGGCGCATACAGACCCCAGACGACGTTGACGACAACCGCCATACCGACGTCCCCATTGGCCAGACCTTCCTGCAGGTAGAAGACCCACGGTTCCGGCTCCATGAACGGCTCTGCCGCCGAGTAACCTTCACCGAACATCGTCTCGTAGAACTTGAAGGCGTCCAGCATGGCCGGGCTTTCGACGATCCATTTTTCCTGCTCAGGATCGTAGAGTTCGCCGCCTGCACCGCGGAACAACATGAAGAACCCGTCGAGCGTCGTGCCCTCGCCCCAAATCGTCCCGGATTCAACTTCCATCGGGATGACGTCGGGGACGTTCTCTTTGATCAACGCAGCAGCATCGAAGATTTCCTGCCAGCTGGTGGGCTTGAAGGGCAGCTCGACACCGGCCTGTTCCAGGATGTCCATGCGGTAGAAGAGGACGCGCGTATCGGTGTTGTACATGATGGCGTAGACGGTGCCGTCCATCGACGGCATGTCCTTCATGCCCTGCGGGAAATTGTCCCAGTCAGACCAGTTCGCCACGTAGTCATCGAGCGGCAGGACGATCCCGGCCTCGACGAATTCGGGGATGTTCTCCGAGCTGATCGAGAAGACATCCGGGCCGACTTCAGCGCTGAAGTCGAGCAGCAGTTGGTCGATGTAGCCTTCGGTCGGCTCGTTGACGACGACGTTGACGGGCGTGCCCGCTTCGGCCTTCATGGCCTCGAAGCCGTCGATGAGCGCATTGACGGTTTCCGAGCGCGGGTCACCAGGGAAAGAAACGGTCAGTGTGACTTCGTCCTGAGCGCTGGCGGCGACCGCTCCGAGCAAGAAGGTCGAGACCAGCAAACAGAGGACGAGAACGGCACGGGTTTTCATCGGACATGTCTCCTACAAGTCTATTGCTATATAAAAGGTGTTGAATAGCGCGGGCACTTCACATAGGCACTCCTTCTCGGTAAGTGGTCACAGGGTTCATGATTTTGTTCGCGCTTTGCCGCTGGAAAGGCGCACCACGAGGCGCGTCGGCAAGACGATCTGGGTGGGCTGCGCGTGCTGGCCGCGCAGGCGTTCGATCAGCACTTCCACGGCGCGGATGCCGATCTCGATGCGCGGCTGGGCGACCGTCGTCAGCGGGATGCTGATGAGCGACGCTTCCTGAATATCGTCGAAACCGACCACGGACACGTCATCGGGCACGTCCAGGTGTTCGCGCTGGGCCGCTTCCATCAGCCGGATCGCCAGCAGGTCGGTGACGGCGAAGAAGGCTGACGGGCGGTCGTCCTGGCACAAGATCCGGCGCAGCGAGGCCAGGCTGGGGTCGTTCTCCATCAAGCCCTGGTAGCGCTGGAACAGCGATTCGTCGTAGTCGAGGCCGTGATCGGTCAGCGCCTGGCGGTAGCCTTCGAAGCGGTCGCGAATCGAGGTGGTATCCAGGCTGCCGGGGCTGATAAAGCCGATGCGCCGGTGGCCGAGGTCGATCAGATGCTTGGTCGCCTCGTAGGCGCCGCCGAAGTTGTCGACGATCACGTAATCGGTGGCCAGCGGCGGGAAATAGCGGTCGACCAGCACGAACGGGAAGTTTTCGACGTACAGCCGCGCGATCGTCTCGTCGTAGGAGACATCGCTGGCCGGGAAGATGACCAGCCCGGCGACACCTTTTTCGCGCATCAACTGGATGTCGCGCGTCTGGTTCTCCAGGTTGTCGTGCGTCTGCGAGAAGATGACGTGATAGCCTTCCTGACGCGCGGCTTTCTCGCTGCCGACCAGGATCTCCAACGTCAGCATGTCGCGCTCGGATGGCAGCAGCACGCCGATCAGCATGTTAGAGACGTGCGTCCGCTGGGTGACGTAGCTGCCCTTGCCCGGTGCGCGTTCGAGCAGGCCATCCGCGTGCAGGCGCATCATCGCCTGGCGCACCGTCCCGCGGCTGATGCCGTTCTCCTTCGCCAGTTCAATCTCCGAAGGCACCCGCGCGCCCGGCCCCCACTCACCGCTGTCGATTTTGGCGCGCAACTGCTGCACCAACTGCATGTGGAGGGCGATTGGGCTGTCGGGTCGTATGTCAAATCTCACGAGCTGCATTCCCCCGCGTACTGGCTACCGATTGAGCATGAAGGATCGGGAAACACGCGCGCTTGCCTGCGTGGTGAAAGCCGTCTGATCGATGGATTGTGTGGACTGTGCTGTTTGGGATCGTGTGAGGACGAGTCGCATCTGCCTGGAGGATGCAGGGCATCCGCCTGATGGCTTCCTGACTTAAGGCAATATCACTGGCGGTGATGGGCAGCAGCGACATAAATCGTCCCGATAATAAAGGCCGCACGCGCGCTTGAAATTAAAGTCAATTGCGTGCGATGATCCAATTGTTTAGCATTGTATAGACAATTATATACCGTTGCAGACAAAAGGCAAATTTTGGTCTGGCGGGCCGCATTGTAGGGGCACACCACAATGCGACCGCACGCCGAATCCGACCGTTGCGACCTGTCGGGGTGCGATTCATCACGCCCGAAACGACGTACGGCGGACGGCAAGAATGCCGTCCCTACACAACCCTGCCGTGCGCAAACAAAAGGCCCGACGCACTGCGCCGGGCCTCTCCTCTTGCCTATCGATTGTGCATGCAGACGGCGCTGCCGCCGCCCGCCCGTCGTTATCTCCGGCGCGGTAGCGTGATGCGGCGGACGCTCAGCAACCCCGCCAGCCCCAGGCCCACGCTGAGCAGCAGGCCGATCAGCCAGTCGCGCCACCAGGGGCTTTGCCCGGTCGCCGGGAGCTCCGTGACGACGCTGGACGTGCTGCACAACGTGTTGCCGAAGTTGTCCGCGGTCAGGCAAGCGGTGTTGTCCATTTCGCCGCCGCCGCGGATCACCGTGGTGACGACGCTAAAAGTGACCGTCTGGCCGGGTGCCAGCGTCGGGATGGTCACGGTGATGACCTGCCCGTTGACGCTGCCCGTCAGCGGCGGATCGACGTTGAGCCGGTCGATGCGCAGCTCAGGCCGGATCGAGTCCGTCACCTGGACGTTCTGCCCGGCGGCGTTGCCCGCATTCGACACGGTGAAGATCCACTCGATCTGCTCGTTCTGCAGGCCGATGCCACCCGCCTGCAAGATGCCCACCTTGCTGAGGGCCGGGTCGAAGACGGTGATGGCGGGCGCGGGCTGCGCTGCCGGTTCGCCGGGCTGCGGCTCGGACGTTGGCTCCGGTGTCGGGCCGGGCGGCGGATTGATCTCGGTTGTCGTCGGGTCGCCATCATCCGTCGTGTCCGGGTCGTTGGATGGCGTATCCGGGATGTTGGCGCCGGTCACCAGCCCGCTGTTGGCGATGCTCGTCACGGTCGACGGCACGTTCACATTGAGCGTCACGCTGTAGGTGATCGTGACCGTGCCGCCTCCGGCAGTCAGTGTGCCGACGTCCACGGCGACTGAGGTATCGCCCGCCGTGTTGCCGGTCGTGACGGTGCCCTGCGTCGTCGTCACGCTGCCGACGAGCAGCGTCGTGTTGGCATCGGGCGCATCGGTGAAGACGACGGCGGTCGCATCGACGATGCCGCTGTTGCTGATGACGACCGTGTAGCCGATCGTATCGCCGGGGTCGACCAGACCGTTGTTGTCGACATCACCGGTCAGCGCGTCCGTCTTGCTGGCCGCGACGTTGGGCAGGTCGGCGGACACGGTATCCGAGTTACAGGCGTTGTTCGTCTCGTCGTTTTCGGTCACGACGTTGGCCGTATCGACCGCGCAGGTGCCGGTCGGATTGGTGTACAGCCCTGCCACATCGACGGTCACCGCGATCGTGATGTCGACGCTGCCCGTCGCACTGCCGATGGTAACGGCGGCGCCGTTGGCCGTGCACGTCAGCGTCGTGCCCGCGATGACGCAGTCGATGTTCGCCAGATTGGTGATGCCGACGTCGTTGATCACGCCGACCGCGCCGTAGGTCAGGCCGGTCGCCGGGAGCTCATCCTGCAGGATGGTGGCGCCATCAGGGAAGACGGCGTCGCCGGTGCCGCTGTTGGCCACGGTCAGCGTCCAGGTGAAGGTTCCGCCGGTCGTCGTGCCGCCGCCAACGTCGTTGGCCTTGCTCACGCTCAGGTCGGCGATGAAGCCGAAGTCAATCGGCGTCGGATCGTTCTCACCGGCTTCGCTCGGGTCGCCGTCGCTATCCGGGTCAGGATCGGTGCCGAAGTTGGACGTGTCGGTCGTTTCTGGCGTGCCATCCGGCGTGCCGGTTTCGCCCGTCGCCGTCGCCTGATTCAGGAACGGCGCATCGGCGAAGTTCGGGTAGAAGGTGACCTCGAACACGAGCGGATAGATCGCCGCGCCCACGGGCAGCGTATCGGTGCCCCCCAGCAGAGTCTGATCGGCAGCGCCGGTGTACGGTGTGACCGCCGCCGTCAGCGCGCCCACGTTGAGGTTGAGCACGGTGTATTCGCCCGCCGCATCGACCGCGCCGAGGGTCGGCTCATAGGTGCCGAACTCTGTCGTCAGGTCGTCGGTTACCTGCACGTTCTGCAGCGCGATGTTGCCCAGGTTTTCGACGTTGAGCGTGTAGATGACGGTGTAGGTGCCGTTGGCGTTATCGACCGGCGCCGACACAGTTTTGGCGATGCCGATGACCGGATTCTCGCCAATCGTGACGTCGGCGTTGGCCTGATCGTCCTCCGTCGGGTCGTTGTTGTTGACGGTCGAGTCGGGGTCGGGTTGATCGCTGGCCGTGACTTCGGCGCCGTTGGTGATCAATCCGGTGCTGTTGACGGTGCCATCGATGACGAGCGTGACCGTTTCGCCGCTGGCAATCGTCGGGATCGTCCAGGTCGGTGCGGTCCAGGTCGTGGCGCTGGCGTTGATGCTGGTCGTGCCAGGCGTGACCGTGCCGACCGTGACGCTGGCCGGGACGTTATCCACCACCGCAACGTTGGTGGCCGTCGATGGGCCGTTGTTGGTCAGCGTAAGGGTGTACTGAATCGGATCGCCCACGTTAGTCGGCGTGGTCGTCAGAACCTTCCCCAGTTCCAGATCGGATGCGTCGCCGATGATGACGTCGGCATTGTCCTGATCGTCCTCGGTCGGTTCGTTGTTGTTGACGGTCGAGTCGGGGTCAGGTTGATCGCTGGCCGTGACTTCGGCGCTGTTGCTGATCGCGCCGGATGCGTTGACGGTGCCGTCGATGACGAGCGTGACGGTTTCGCCGCTGGCAATCGTCGGGATCGTCCAGGTCGGCGCCGTCCAGGTCGTGGCGCTGGCGTTGACGCTGGTCGTACCCGGCGTGACCGTGCCGACCGTGATGCTGGCCGGGATCGTATCGCCCACCGCGACGTTGGTGGCGGTCGTCGGCCCGTTGTTGGTCAGCGTCAGGGTGTACTGGATGGCGTCACCGACGGTGGTCGGCGCCGTCGTCGAGGTCATCGCCTTGTCCAGTTCGAGATCGGACTGGATGATGATGACCGTGTCGACGCTGTCCTGATCGTCTTCGGTCGGGACGTTGTTGTTGACAGTCGAGTCGGGGTCGGGTTGGTCGCTGGCCGTGACTTCGGCGCCGTTGGTGATGGTGCCCGCGGCGTTGACCGTGCCGTCGATGACGAGCGTGACCGTCTCGCCGCTGGCGATCGTCGGGATCGTCCAGGTCGGCGCCGTCCAGGTCGTGGCGCTGGCGTTGACGCTGGTCGTGCCGGGCGTGACCGTGCCGACTGTGACGCTGGCCGGGATCGTATCGACCGCCGCAACGTTGGTGGCCGTCGTCGGGCCGTTGTTGGTCAGCGTGAGCGTGTACTGGATGGCATCGCCGATCGTGACCGGGGCAATCGTCGACGTCATCGCCTTGTCCAGCTCAAGATCCGACTGGATGACGACGGTCGCGTCGACGCTGTCCTGATCGTCCTCCGTCGGGACGTTGTTGTTGACGGTCGAGTCGGGGTCAGCCTGATCGCTGGCGGTGACCTCGGCGCCGTTGGTGATGGTGCCCGCGGCGTTGACGGTGCCGTCGATGACGAGCGTGACCGTCTCACCGCTGGCGATCGTCGGGATCGTCCAGGTTGGCGCTGTCCAGGTTGTGGCGCTGCCGTTGACGCTGGTCGTGCCCGGCGTGACGGTACCGACGGTGACACTGGCGGGCACCGTATCGACCACCGCGACGTTGGTCGCCGTCAGTGGGCCGTTGTTGGTCAGCGTCAGCGTGTACTGGATGGCGTCGCCAATGGTCGTCGGACTGGTCGTCAGCGCTTTGTCGAGTTCGAGATCGGCGAACGGTGTCGTCACCGTCTCCGTGTCCGTCGGCGAAGTGAAGCCATCAGCGATGGCGGAGGCGACGTTGGTCACCTCGCCGTTGGTGAGGTCGGTCGCCGTCGTCGTGTAGCTGGCGGTGCAGGTGATGATCTCGCCCGGATCGAAGAAGTTGTCGTTGTCGCCGATGGTCGTCAGCGCCGGGCAGGCCTCGTTGGTGGTCACGTCGTCGTCAATCGTGACCGGGCCGTCCAGCGTGGACGATCCCGTGTTGGTCACGGTGAAGGTGTAATTGATCAGCGTGCCTGCCGTCGTGAAGGTCGTCGGCGTAGCGGCCTTGACCATCGTCAGCGCGGCGGTCGCGTATGTCGCCGTGTTCGAGTCGTCGGTGACATTCGGCCCGGTCGGCGGCGTGCCGGTGGCGGTCGCGACGTTGGCCTGCGTGCCCGCTGCTGCCGTCAGCGGCCCGACGATGCACTGGAAGATATGATCGTCGTCGTTGGCATCCGCCACCGGCAGCAGGGCCGTCGTGCAGCCCGCCAGGCTGACGCCCGCGCCGCTCAGCGTCGCGTCGGCCACGTTGACCGCCGTCAGCGGCACGTCGCCGGTATTCTCGACCGTCAGCAGGTAATAGATCGGCGTGCCCGGCGCGACCGACACATAGTTGAACCACGGCCCGGCCAGCGTGTTGGTCGTCCCCACCTGCTTGAGGAGGGTGATCCCCGGCGTGCCCGCTTCGGTCACGAGCGTGTCGGTGGCCGTGCCGCCGAAAAAGACCAGGGCATTGACCGTATGCGAGACGGTGGTCGTCGTATTGACGTAATTGCCCGTCAGCAGGGCGGTCACGTCGACCTGGACGGTACAGCTTCCGCCTGCAGCAATTGCCCCGCCCGCCAGATCGACGGTGTTTGTGTTGGCGACGGCGACCAGAACGCCGCCGCAGGTCGAGGCCGCGTTCGGTGTCGGCGCAATCAGGACACCGAGCGGCAGTACATCGGTGAAGGCGACGCCGGCAATCGCGTTGCTCGGATTGGGATTGATGATCGAAACCGTCAGCGTCGAAGTGCCACCGGCCGGGATCGGATTGGGCGAGAACTGCTTGCTGATCGCCGGCGGTTCAAGCACGATCAGCGTCGCGCTGGCGGAACCGTTGGTCTTGTTGTTGATGCCGGTCTGTGTCGTGGATAAGAAGCCGCTCACGTTCGTGCTCGGCCCGTAGGTCGCGCTGGTGACGTTCACCTGCACCGTACACGTGCCTGGGCTGCCCGCCGGGATCGTCCCACCGGAGAAAGTCAGAGTCGTGGCGAACGGCAGCGGAAGCCACGTGGCACCGACACAGGTCGTGATTCCCCCTGGGACTGCTGCCACGGTCATGCCTGCGGGCAGTGTGTCTGTGAACGATGCGGCGGTCAAGGCTGTGCTCGGATTCGGGTTGGAGAGCGTGAAGGTCAGCGTCGAGATGCCGCCATCGCCAATCGGATTGGGCGAAAAAGCCTTGGTCAGCGATGGCGCCGTCGGGATGCCGCAGCCGGTGAACGTGACGTCGTCAAACTGCGCATAATGCCCGCTGTTGTTCAGGCTCGCATTGTAGAGGTAGAGGCGGAAAACCGTGTTGCCTGCGCTGTTGATGCCGGTCGTCAGCGTGTGGCTGATCGGCTGCCAACCGGCCGTGATCGGGTCCGCCGTGGCAGTGGTGTTCTCGGTTCCCGTCATGCCGTAGTAAAGGCGAACATTCTGCGGCCCCTGGCTTGTGCGCTGTGTGTAGAACTGCATGGTGACTTCGGTGAAGCCCGTGGTGTTGAGTGTGAATTGGAAATACTCGTTCAGTCCAAGAGTCAGCCCGCCTGTGTTGTCGACGTTATCCGACGCCCACGACGACGAGCCTGCCGTCCCTGTGCGATCTCCCTGAAGACTGGGGGTGAGACCGCTGCCGTATGTCGCCGACGCTGTGACACTCGACGTGCTCGGCGCGGGTGCCGTCGCGCCACCGGCGGTGGGGAAGGCCCAGCTTGCCAGTGACACGCCACCCGTACAGGTCGGCGGCAGTGGCGCATTCGTGACGTCCAGGTCTGCCGTTGCGGTCTTGCCCGTGTCGACTGTCCCGATGAACAGGTTGTTGGTGGTATTGGTGTTGAGTTGAATGGTCGAAGCTGTCACCTTGACCGAGATGGTACAGGTGCCGTTGCCCGCGACCGTGCCGTTCGCGAACGTCAGCGTGTTCGAGCCTGCGGTCGGGGCGAAGGTCGGCGTGCCACAGCCGTTGGTCGAGTAGGTGGCCGGGGTGGCGACGACCATGTCGCCGGGCAGTGTGTCCGTGAAATTGTAGCCCGACAATGCGCCTGCATTCGGGTTGCCCAGCGTGATGATGAGCGTCGAGACGCCGCCGCTAGTGATCGTCGCCGGAGAGAACTGCTTGGCGATGGTCGAGCTCGTCGGGTCGATGAAATTGGCCGTGCGCGCCGCCGAGTCATAGTCGCTGTTGTAATGGAAGCTGGAGCCGGAGAAGTCGTAAATCAGGCTGTGGAGCGAGTAGGACGTGCCGCCGCCGCTCAGAATCGTCACGTCGTATGCGGTGACGATCGTGCCGCCAGCCTTGAGACTGCTGACGTTACAGGCGCGGTAGTTCGGGCTGTTGGGGTCGGTTTCCCAGTAGCAGGCATCCGCATACAACTGCGGATGATCGGTCGTACTGACATTGCCGGACGTGTTGGCCGAATAATCGGTCTCGACGCTGATGACCTGGAAGATCGTGTTCGGCAGGGTGAGAAACGTCTCAAGCTGTTCGTAGCCCTGTGTCGCCGTCGTCGCGAACAGGCACAGCCGGTACGATTGGCCGACGACGAGGTTGAGCGCGCCGCCCGCTGCCACTGATTGCAGCGTGCCGCAATCCGCGCCAACCGGGCCGTAACGCAGGTCGCGCGTGGCGTTGCGGTTCTGCGAGATCAGGTGCTCGACGAAGATCTCGCGCGGCACCGGTGTAGAGGCACTCTCCGCCCCCGCCGTCGCCGTGATGACGTAGCGACGCGCAGTGTTATATGCAGCGGCATCGCGCACGACTTCGATTTCGAAATAAGCGTCATAACAGGCACCCGCGGCCAGCGTTGGGATGTTGATCGTGTCCGGCGTCGTGCCGCGCAGATCGATGTAGGCGTTGGCCGTCGTCCAGGCAAACGTGACTGTGATGGCGTTGACCGTCGCGCCGCTGATGTTGCAGACCTCGGCACCGACGGGAAAATCCTGCGGGCCCGTCGCCGGGCTGTTGCTATCCAGGCCGACGACATTCCACGTGATCGGCTCGATCGATAACACAGTGCTCTGCGCCAGAGCGCGCTGAGTCGCGCTGAGGCCCAGCCATCCGAACAAAACACTAACCAAAATACCAAACAAGACCAGTCGTAGGGGACGCTGATATTTGGGCATTGTGCGCTCAATCTTCTCGGCTGGCATATATTATAGGGTGAGCTTAAATCATATACGATTGTGTGAGTGTAAAGCAATTTACGTCCGATATTTGCCGTGACTCCCCGGCTGGTATGGCCTGCGCCTTGTCGAGGGGTGAGCACCCGCAGTATATTCGTAGATATGGCGCCGAAAGCTGCGGGCGAGGCCTGCAAGGTGCGTTCGTGAGCCTCGTCACTGGCGGCGCCGACGGCGTTCCCCACTTGATCGACCGGGGAACAACCGACACAACACATTGCGCTCAAACTTGGCGACAGCAGTCAGCCGAGAAGATTGATACGAACCTATCAACCCATGGACGAGACAGGGCAAAATAGGGCTTAGCAGAGGATGAAGGATCAACATGTTTCATCTACTTTCGCCGCGCCAGCAGCTCGTGCAGATCATGAACCGCATCTACTATGGCGGCATGACGACGCTTTCCGGCGGCAATCTCTCGATCCGTGATGCGGATGGCACCATCTGGATCACGCCGAGCGGTGTCGACAAAGGGCGGCTCAGCCCGAACGACATCAACTGCATCCTGCCGGACGGCAGCGTGACCGGGCCGCACCAACCGTCGAGCGAGCTGCCGTTCCACCGCGCGATTTATGCCCGGCGGCCCGACGTGAGCGCGGTCATCCATGCGCATGCGCCGGCGCTGGTCTCCTTTAGCATTGTGCGCAAGATCCCGGATACGGGCATCATCCCGCAGGCGCGACAGGTGTGCGGGCGCGTCGGTTATGCGCCCTACGCGCTGCCGGGCAGCGAGATGCTGGGCGAGCGCATCGCCGAAGCCTTCAGCGAAGGCTATGACGCGGTGCTGCTGGAAAATCACGGCGCGGTCACGGTCGGTAACAGCCTGCTGGAGGGCTTCCAGCGCCTGGAGACGCTCGACTTCTGCGCGCGGACGCAGATGTACGCGCAGGGCCTGGGCAATATGCAGACGTTGACGGACGAACAGTTGCAGCTGCTGAATCACAAGGAGCATCTGCTGCCGGAGTTCACGCCGTCGGCGCATGGCAGCCTGGAGCGCGAACTGCGTGAGAAGGTGGTCGATACCGTGCGGCGCGCCTGCCAGCGCCAACTGATGATCAGCACAGAAGGTGTCGTCTCGGCGCGCGTGGACGACTCGTCGTTCCTGATCACGCCGACCGGCATCGACCGTCCGAGCGTCGAGGTTGACTCGCTGGTGCTGATCCAGGATGGCAAGCGCGAGGCGGGCAAGGTGCCGAGCCGCTCGGTTCGCCTGCACGATGCCATCTACCGCCGCCACCCGCACGTGCAGAGCATCATCACGGCCCAAGCGCCGTTCATCGCCGCCTACGCCGTGGTCGATCAGCCGCTGGATACCAAGACGATCCCGGAAAGCTACATCCTGTTGATGGCCGTGCCCAAGGTGCCGTTCGGCTCGCAGTATACCGATCCGGCGATGGTGGCGGAGACGCTGTCACGCCAGAGCCCGGTCATCATCCTGCAGAATGAAGGCGTGCTCGTCACGGGCAGCAGCATGATGCAGGCGTTCGACCGGCTGGAAGTAGCGGAGTTCACCGCCCGTTCGCTGGTCGAAACGTCGTCGATCGGCAAGCTCGTCTCGATCGGGCCGGACGAAGTCCGCGATCTGGAGCGCGCCTTCGCTCATCTCATGCGTTAGTTCGCGCCGGTCGAAACACATGTAAGGAGCGCCAGTTCTCATGACTGGCGCTTTTTGTTTGGCGATGGATAGTCGGCCATTCCGGCGGGGTTTCAATTCCCCTGTCAAATTTGCTTCTTGATCGCCGCAGGCTCGAAGCCTGCGGCTGGCCGGTTTGGAAGCCACCTGGAAGGTGGCTGGATATACTGTCTATCCGCGCCAGCTTGACAAATAGCCTGGATAACGCTGGCCGTTGTGTATTGCTGCCTATGGCATTCTCCAATAAGCCATCTTCATAGTCTTTGCCAAAATCCGGGAACGTCCGTTTGCGGCCTTTTCAGCCTGCTTCCAGCAGGCTTTCAGCAGGCTTTCAGAGCCAGCCGCAGGCTCGAAGCCTGCGGCGACGGCGAGCGACATACATATCCGATTTTAAAAGCAGAGAGCATCCACATGGCTTACAGGATTTGCCAGCCCGACTGTAACGCTGCGCGTGCGTTCCTAATGACGGTCGGGCGGTGGTTCTTCGGCGCCTGCTCTATGGCTCAATCACGCTCAAAACCAGCCGAGATTTGACAAAGTGCTGCGCAATCCGGACGTGGATTTGTATGAAACGTCCAATGCGACATGTCTTATAACGTCTTATATTGTATTACATTGTCTGCATATCCTCATGGGGGTGGGTATGCCAGAGATTTTGCGCGACAGTCCGATCCCGCTCTACCAGCAGCTTTACGACGTGCTGCGCCAACAGATCAGCACTGGCGAGCTGCAGCCCGGTGACCCGCTGCCGACCGAGGAACAGCTCACGGAGACCTACGGCATCAGCCGGGTGACGACGCGCAAAGCGCTGCAACTGCTGGCCGACGAAGGCCTGCTGATCCGCCATCCCGGCAAAGGCACCTACATCAACACGCAGAAGACCGAGGAAAGCCTGCAATCCCTGCGCGGGTTTGCCGAGTTGATGATCGAGCAGCATCCTAGCCAGGTGATGGAGATCAAGGGCTTCGAGATCATCCCCGCGTCGCCGACGGTCGCGCAATTGCTGACGCTGGGCGAAGAGGATCGCATCCTGCGCATCCGGCGGCGCCACGTGATCAACGGTCGCCCGGTCGCGCTCGCGATCATCGATCTGCCCTACGCCTTCGGCAGCCTGCTGACGCCCCATGACGTCGCCACACGCACGATTTACGACCTGCTGGCCGACAAAGCGAAGGTCAATATTAAACGAGCCGTCCAACGGATCAGCGCCATGGCCGCCGACGATGATCTGGCCGACGCGCTGAGCGCCGGGACGGGCGCGCCGCTGCTGGTCGTGCGCCGCGTCACTTACAGCACCGACGAACAGCCTGTCGAATACATTCAGTTGTTTTACCCAGGTGACCAGCATGAGATGGTCATGGAGTTATACCGGTGATTATTGACTGTCACGTTCACATCGGGCTGCCGAATATGTTGGCCAAGCCCATCCCGCCTGAGAAACTGGCCCGCCCGGCCTTTCAGGATCGCATGGAAAACAGCATCGAGAACCAGCTCGCCCAGATGGATGCCAAGGGCGTCGACACGGCGATCGTGTTCGGCTTCCCACTCGAAGAGATCGACCGCGTCAAGGCGAACGAATACGTCCTGCAGGCGGCGCGCGATTATCCGGGGCGCTTCGTCCCCTTCATGCTGGTCGGCGATGACACCGAGTTCTGGTTGGGACGCGGGGCCAAGGGCTTCAAGCAGCAGAATATCCTCTACGCCTCCGAGCGCTTCGACCTGATGCGCGCCTACGCCATCATGGCCGAGGCCGGTGTGCCGATGCTGATCCACTTCCGCGCCGGGAAAGGCTACAGCGTAACCGAGCAGGCCAAAGCGATTTTTGAGCGTGTGCCCAGGCTCAAGCTGATCATCGCCCACATGGGGCGCAACACCCCTAATACGGACGATCAGGTGGAGGCGGCGCTGCTCGGTCTACAGGATTACCCGAACGTCTTCTTCGAGACGTCGACCGTGCGCACACCGGCAGCCGTCGCCCGCGCGGTCGAGATCGTCGGCGCGGAGCGGGTGATTTTCGGCTCGGATTATCCGTTCAACAGCTTCCAGGATGCCGACCCGCTCGGCCAGGAACTCGACGTCATCCGCCAGGCGAACGTGCCGCTGGAGCCGATCTTTTCCGCCAATATTCAGCGCTGGATCGCGATCTAGCGCCCATTAAGGAGAGTGACTGTTTCATCATGAAGGGTATACGACTTAGCGAGATCACCTGGAAAGAATCGATCGACATCATCCCGCAGTACCCGGTGGTGATGCTGCCGATCGGTGGCGGCACCAAGGAACACGGCCCGCACCTGCCGCTCGGCACCGATCAGATGGTGGTCGACGATCTGGCGCGGCGCGTGGTCGAGGCGGCTCCGGTGCTGCTGCTGCCGACGCTGGCCTACGCTTACTATCCTGCCTTTGTCGATTGGGCCGGCAGCGTCTCGATAGAGGCGCGCCACTTCACCGATTTCGTCAGCGACATCGTCCGCTCGATGTATCGCCACGGCTGCCGCAAGTTCCTGATCCTCGACGGCGGCGTTTCGACGCACCCGCCGCTCAAGACGATGTCGTCGGATCTGCATCAGGAGCTGGGCGTGCTGGTCGCCGTGACCGACATCCTCGGCCTCGGCTCGGAGGTCTACGCGCAGATCGAGGAGCAGCCGAGCGGTGGCCACGCCGACGAGATGGAGACCTCGTGCATGCTGGCGCTGCGCCCGGATCTCGTGCATATGGAGCTGGCGCCGCGCGAATGGCGCGAAACCGTGCCCGGCACCTTCGGGACGGACGGCGTCAAGAAGATCCACATCGGCGGCAAGATGCGCACGCCCAACGGCATCAACGGCGACGCGACGCTGGCAACCGTCGACAAGGGCGAGAAGGCGATGGCTGCCATGGCGCAGGACATGATCACGTTCGTCGAATACTTCGCCACCATGCCGCTGCCGGGGGAAAAGGTCTGATGCCCGGCGACCGCACGCGCGAGCTGCTCGCGCTGGCAGCGACCTACGATGCCGACTTCAACCCGGCGACGTCGGAGATCGTGGTCGAGCGGGGGATGGGTGCGGTCTTTGTCGATACCGAGGGCCGCGAGCTGATCGACCTGGGCGACATCATCGCCAACGTCGGCCACAGCCACCCGCGCCAGGTCGAAGCGCTGCAGGGGGCGCTCGCGCAGATGATGGTCGGCAAAAGCGGCCTGACCAACCCCGCGCGCGCGCAGCTGGCCAAGCGCATGGTCGAGATGACGCCGGACAACCTGAACAAGGTCTATTTCGTGACCGGCGGCGGCGAAGTCGTCGATTGGTCGATCCGCATCGCCCGCCGCGCCACTGGCAAGCACGAGATCCTGTCGTTCTGGGGTGGGGTCTACGGCCGCACTTACGCCAACATCAGCCTGAACGGCCTCATGCGCAGGCGGCGCCAGTTCGGCCCGGTCATGCCCGGCGTGCTCCACGCGCCTTATGCATACTGCTATCGCTGCCCGTTTGGCAAGAAGCCGGAGACGTGTGATTTCTTCTGCGTCGACTACCTGGACGACGTCGTCAAATACGCCAGCACCGGCGATATCGCCGCGCTGATCGTCGAACCGTACCAGGGCGTCGGCGGCATGATCTTCCCGCCGGACGGCTACCTGACGCGCTTGCAGCAGTGGGCGGAAGCGAACGACATCGTCTTCATCCTGGATGAGATCCAGTCGTCGTTCGGGCGCACCGGCCAGATGTTCGCGCTCGAATGGGAAGACCTGCGCCCGGACATGCTGTGCGTCGGCAAGGGCATGGGCAGCGGCATTTCGATTGCCGCGCTGCTGGCCGAAGGCTGGTTGTGGGACTCGCTTGAACCCGGCGAACTCGGCGGCGGCAACGGCGGCAATCCGCTCGCCTGTACGTCTGCCCTGGTCGTGATCGACATCCTGGAAGACGAGGGGATCGTCGAGCACGCGCGCGTCGTCGGCGATTACCTGCTGGAGCGCTTCCGCAAGCTGCAGGCGCGCTACCCGTCCGTCATCGGCGACGTGCGCGGCAAGGGCCTGGCGCTGGCGCTGGAGTTCGTGCGCGACCCGGAGAGCAAAGAGCCGTATCCCGAAATCGTGCGTCACATCAGCCGTGCCAGTTTCGAGCGCGGCGTCTACATCGGCAGCCGCAGCCACATCCTCGATGCGCGCCCGCCGCTGGTTATCTCGCAGGATCAGGCGCAGTACGTCGCCGATGTGATCGAATCCGCACTGGCTGAAGCCCTTGGTGATGGTGAGGAGGTGACTCGGTAACTGAGAAGCGTTCACCCTGGCCCCTATTCGTTTCGTCCGTCATGTTTGCTAGAGGAGAGAACATGAAGAAGACACTGCTACTGACCCTGCTGGTGCTGGCGCTGATGACGCTGGGCCTGGGGACGATCGCCGCTCAGGATGACCTGGTCGTGGTGCGCTATCCCATCACCAGTGACCCGGCCAGCCTGGAACCCGGTCTCGTCAAAGAACTGTACTCGGCGGAAATCGCGCTCAGCCTGCACGCGGGCCTGTTCACCTACGATGCCGATACCAACGTCGTGCCCTACATGGTCAAAGAATACACCGTCTCCGACGACGGCCTGGTCTACACCTTCACGCTTTACGACAACATCCTCTGGCACAATGGCCGCCCGGTCGTGGCCGCCGACTTCAAGGCCGGTTGGGAACGTTACCTGGATGCCAACGTCGGCGCGCAGTCTGCCGGTGTGCCGTGGGCGGACGTGGGCGGCGGGCCGGAGATGTTCGCCGGTGAAGCCGACGAGCTGACGGGCGTCCAGGCGCTCGACGACACGACGCTGGAAGTCACCCTGATCCAGCCGTCGAACACCTTCCTGCAGAATCTGGCCGTGCCGATCACCTGGGTCGTGCCGGAAGAAGCAGTGGTCGCGGGCAGCCCGGAATGGGTCGATGGGCCGGTCGGCGCGGGGCCATTCAAGTTCGTCGAGTGGACGCCGAACGTCAGCCTCGTGCTCGAAGCCAACGATGACTTCTTCCTCGGCCGGCCGAGCGTCGACCGCATCGAGTACCTGGTCGTGCCGGATGCTAACACTGCGCTGGCGCAGTACGAAGCCGGTGAACTCGATATCGTCGCCGTGCCGCCCGCCGCGCTGCAGCGCGTCAGCGAAGACGCGGTGCTCAGCGAACAGCTTGCTTACTTCACCCGCGCGCAGCTTCGCTATGCCGGGATGAACCAGGACATGTTCGAGCCGTTCAAGGACGCGCGCGTGCGTGAGGCTTTCAACCACGCCATCGACATGAACGTGATCGTCACGCAGCTGCTCAACAACGCGTGGACGCCTCCGACTGGCCTGGTGCCGCCGCACATCCCGCAGTACAACCCGGATCTCGCCGCGTTCACCTACGATCCGGCGCTGGCGCAGCAGCTGCTGGCCGATGCTGGCTATCCTGGTGGCGAAGGCTTCCCGGTGCTCGAACTGGCGACGCTGGATACGACCCAGGCCGAAGCCGTGGCCGCCATGCTCAACGCCAACCTCGGCATCACGGTCGAGATCGTGCAGCCGGAGCGCGGCGATATGATCGACGGTCTGTGGGCGGGCGATCGCTGGCAGTTCTTCCTGTTCGGCTGGACGGCGGATACCCCGTCGGCTTCGGTCTGGACCTACGAACTGCTCTACTGTGACCTGGACAGCAACTTCTCCAACTACTGCAATCCGGAAGTCGACGCCGCCATCGACCAGGCGCGCACGACGCTGGACGTCGCCGAATCGACCAGCTACTGGCAGCAGGCCGAGTCGTTGGCGATGGCAGATGCCGCGGTCATCCCGATGGGGTATGCTCGCTTCATCTACCTGGTCAATCCGGCAGTTGAGGGCTTCGTAGCGAATCTGTTCGGCCCGATCGGCTTCGCCGGTGTCAGTAAGTCATCCTGAACGTGATCTCGAAGGTTCGGGGCAGGCTCGCCTGTCCTGAACCTGCCTGAGCGTAGAGCGATCTCATGTCTGGTTATCTTTTCAGGCGCATCGCCTTCATCCTCTTCAGCCTCCTTGGGGCGACGTTCCTCGCCTTTGCCGCCTCGCGCCTGGCCCCCGGTGACCCGGTGCGCCTGATGGCGGGCGAGCAGAACGTCGCGCCGGAGGTGATCGAGGCGTGGAAGGTGCGCTATGGGCTGGATCAGCCGATCCCGGTCCAGTATCTCTATTATGTGCGCAACGTCCTGCAGGGGGATTTCGGCACCTCGTACCAGTACATCGGCATGCCCGTCATGGATCTGATCGGCCCGGCGGTGCTGGTGACGCTGAGATGGGAGAGTATCGCCCTCGTCGGTGCGATCATCATTGCCTTCTTCCTGGGCATGATCGCCGCCGTCAGACATAACACCTGGGTCGATACCGGCGCCATGTTCATCGCCCTGTTCGGCATCTCGCTGCCGGATTTCGTGCTGGCGACCTTCCTCGTGCTGATCTTCTCGCTGGGCTTGAAGTGGTTGCCGGTTGCCGGGTACGAGACGCCCGCGCACCTGGTGCTGCCCGTGATCACGCTGGCGGTGCATCCGTGCGCACTCATTTCGCGCATCGTGCGCGCGTCGATGCTCGAAGTGATCAACCAGGACTACATGCGGACGGCGCGCGCCAAGGGCGTCAGCGAGCGCGTGATCATCACCAAGCACGGCCTGCGCAATGCCATGCTGCCCGTGCTGACCGTCGTCGGCGTCATCGTCGGGCGCATCCTGGCCGGGTCGTTCATCGTCGAGACGATCTTCAACATCCCCGGCGTCGGGCGCGTCGGTGTGACGGCGGTCTTGCAGCGCGATTACCCGGTGATCCTGGGCGCGACGATCATCCTGGCGACGGCCTTCCTGATCACGACGTTGATTGTCGACCTGTTGTACGGGGTGCTCGACCCCCGCGTGCGAGTGATTGACTAGATGACGACCGTAGCCCAACTCCCTCACGTCGATGTGCAGCATCAAACGCGCGGCCTGTGGCAGGATGCGCTCCGGCGTATGAGCCGCAACCGGGCGGCTGTCGTCTCTGGCGTGTTCCTGCTGCTATTGGTCTTTGCGGCTGTGTTTGCGGAGTTCGTCACGCCGTTCGACCCCAACGCCGCCGATTTCGCCGCGCTGCGCCAGGCGCCCGGCCTGACGCACATTATGGGCACCGACGAGGTCGGGCGCGATGTTTTCAGCCGCATCCTGTATGGCGCGCGCATCTCACTGACGGTCGGCTTCATCGTCCAGACGACGGCCACCGTCGCCGGGATCACGCTGGGGCTGGTGGCCGGGTATTACGGCGGCACGACCGACCTGATCATCATGCGCGCGGTCGACATCATGTATGCGCTGCCTGCCTTTCTGTTCGCCGTGTTCATGGTCTCGATCCTGACGCCGAGCATCAACAGCGTGATCCTGACGCTGACGCTGGTCGGCTGGCCCTTCATCGCCCGTTTGACGCGCGGCCAGGTGCTGGTCCAAAAGGAGCAGGAATACGTGATCGCGGCGCAGGCGCTCGGCGCACGCCCGTGGCGGATCATGCTCTTTCACGTGCTGCCGAACACGCTGTCGCCGATCATCGTCCAGTACACGCTCGGCATCGCGACCGTGATCATGGCCGAGGCCGGGCTGAGCTTTCTCGGCATCGGCATCCGCCCGCCAACGCCGACCTGGGGCGGCATGATCACCAAGGGCCGCGATTTCATCCGCACCGAGCCGCATCTCGTCCTCTATCCCAGCATCGTGCTCGGCCTGACCATGATCGCCTTCAACTTCCTCGGCGACGGCCTGCGCGACGCACTCGACCCCCGCGTGCGCAAATAAAAAGCCCGCTGCACGGCAACGGGCTTTCATTCTGCGTGTGTTTGACGTTCGGGGCGGCGGGCCTTAACCCTGCAAGTGCGCCTCGAGGAACCACAGGTGCTTATCCATCTCGCGCGAGATCTCGATCATGAGGTCGGCGGTGTCCTGATCCTCATACTCGAGCGCGGTCTCGATGGCGGCGCGCGTTGAGGCGCCGAACTGGGCATAACGCTCGGCCAGGACTTCGACCACCTGCTTGTCCTGGACGATCGTCTCCGGGAAATCTTCCAGAGTCGAATTGGCGGCGGCCATGCGCGCCGTGCCGCGGGCGTAGCCACCGAGGGCAGTGGCGCGTTCGGCGATCATGTCGACGTAGCCGAGTACGCTCTCGGCCAGGCTGTCGAACAGCTCGTGGAGCTGGATGAAGTTCATCCCCTTGACGTTCCAGTGGGCCTGCTTCGTCTGGCTGTACAGATCGAAGGCGTCGGCAAGTTGTTGGTTCAACATCGGGATCAGCGTCCCGCGGACACGCTGCGCCAGATCGTTACGGGTGACGAATTCAGTAGTGCTGACCATGTCATTTCCTCTCTCATTGGATCAATTGCGATCATCGAGCTGAGCAAGACACGTTGTCTGCGAGCCTGCTCATTGTAGCGCATCCTCAGTCTCGACGGTTCAAGACTCAGTCACGTGCTATTCTGGGTAATCATCTTCAGTTTGACATGTGCCTGTGATGCCCTCGTTACACGAGTGTGGCAGGACGGTTATCGCTTGTGGTCAATTCGACACATCGGCTCGGTCGGGCGTGCGGCGTCAATCGTCCGCGTCTGAGCGAGCCCCGGCGGGCACCGACGATGCGTCAGTGCTGCGATAGTCGTCGGGATAGAACGAGTCGATGTTGCCCGCGTCGATGAACAGGTGATCGATGTAGACCGCCGGGGGCACCGGCTCGCCGCGCAGCAGCTTGAGGGCGATGCTGAGGATGTGCTCGCCGTAGCGTTCGGGCATGAACGAGGTCGAGCCGATGACGGGCGAGTTCGGCTTTCGGATCTCGTCGCGGATCAGGCGGTCGGCGCCCTGGCCGACGATGGCCGTGGTCGCCTGGCGTTCGAGCGCCGCCACCGCGCGCAGTGCACCGAGCGCAGCGTCGTCGTTGAAGCAGAGGATGGCCGTGCGGCTGTCTTGCGGCAGACGCCCGAGCGCGTCGTAGACGTTGCGATAGCTCGTCTGGCTGGTGTTGCCGCTGTCAAGGAAGATCAGCTTGTCCGCCGCCAGGTGGCCGACCGCGGCCTGCAAACCGTGCAGTTGACCCTGAATACGCGCGGCAGGCAGCACACCGGCGCGCCGCTCTTCCAACGCCAGCACGGTATCGACACTGCCGCCCCACTGCCACTGAATCCATGCGCCGAGCGCCTCGCCCGCCAGTTGGCCGGAGACGAAGTGATCGACGCCGAAATAGGTCGCGCCGACCATCGGGATGTCGATGGCAATCACCGGGATCTGGTGCTGCTTGAAACGATTCATGAGGATGTGACCGGCGGCCTCGTCGATCTGGTACTCGATCGCGAGGTCGACCTGCTGGTGGATCAGCTCGTCCGCCGCGCGCAGGGCGGTCGCGCCGTCCAGGTTGTTGTCGACGATGATCAGGTCGACGTTGCTGGCTTTCTGGGCGGCCTTCTCGATGCTGCGGCGCACGTCGATCGAGAAGGGAATCGCCTCGCTCAGGTTGGCGAAACCGATCTTGCAGATGTGCGTCTCTTCCGAATGGTGGATGAGCGATTGCACGCTCGTCTCGCCGCAGATGGTCAGGGCGACGTTGGCAGCACGCAGCCGCTCGATGGTCGGCGCGTCGATGGCGTTATCGGTCACGATGTGCGTGATCTGGTCGAGCGAGGCGAACGGTCGCAGTCCGACCTTGCCGAACTTGGACGCATCGACCAGCGCGACCACGCGCTCCGCCGATTGCAGCACCTGCTGCTTGAGATTGGCATCCTCGATGTCGCCTTCCATCAGCCCGTCTTCAAATGAAAGACCCACGCACGAGATGAAAGCCGTGTTGATGTGCAGGTTGCGCAGCACCTCCTGGCCGATGTCGCCGGTGACGGACAGACCATCCGGGCGCAGGTAGCCGCCGAGCAGGATCACGCGCTTGGACACGTCCTGCGCCAGCAGGCGCGCCGCCTCGAGCTGGTTGGTGACGACGGTCATGTTGTGACGGTCCTGCAGGTGAGTCGCCATGTGATAGGCGGTCGTGCTCGCATCGAGCAGGATGACGTCGCCATCGGCGACCTGCTCCGCCGCCCAGCGGGCGATCTTCTTCTTGGCGTCGGCGTTCTTGTGGATGCGCGAATGAAACGGCGACGGAATCGAGTGTCCGTTGGTCGGGATGGCGCCGCCGCGGATGCGGACGAGCTGATTCTGCTCTTCCAGGAAGTTCAAATCGTTGCGGATCGTCCCCTCGGAGACGTCGAACTGGTAGGCCAGTTCCGAGACGGAGACGGTGCCTCGTTCGGTCAGCATTCGCAGAATCGTTTGTTGTCGCTCGTAAGTCGTCATAGATGGATTCCTGGTCACGCGCTTGTATAGATTATACAGAGATCTGGCAAATGTTGTTGAATTCGTCAAAATTCGCTAAACTTCAAAAGACTTCAACAAAATTCGCCAATGAAAATGATGAAGTCTTGCTTCGATCAGTCATGTCGGCACTACGCGTCGGGCTTTCCAGGTCTGACATGGTCGCCAGCGGAAGGAGGCTTGCCACGAATTTACACTGGAAGCGCACGAACAATCGCAGTAAATCGCTTTGTATCTCTCTGGAGGTTGTTTATGAATACTAGGCGCCTTTCGGCAATCGCATTGGGATTAGTAGCCTTCACTCTGGTCATCGGCATGGCGCTGCGCGGCTCGGCTGTCCGCGTCTTCGCGCAGGATGACGCCTGCCCGACAGCCAAAGATCAGTACACCATTGGCTTCGCCAACCTGACCGAAGACATCGTCTTCACCCAGCTCGTTCGTGAGGGCATGGTCTCCACGGCTGAGGAACTCGGCAACGTCGACCTGGTGCTGGCCGATAACCGCCTCGACGGCGCGACGGCACTCGCCAACACGGAAAACTTCATCACCCAGGGCGTGGATGCCATCATTCACTTCCAGACCGACGAAGCGTTCGGTAACGTGATTATGGCACGTGCTCGCGCTGCCGGTATCCCCGTGTTTGCGATTGACATCCCGATGCCCGGCGCGACCTTCTTCGGCGCGGACAACTACTATGCCGGTCAGTTGGCCGGTGAAGCGCTGGCCGCGTGGGTCAACGAGAATTGGGACGGCGCGGCGGATGCGCTGCTCGTCCTCGAACTGCCGCAGTCCGGCCCCATCCCCGCCGCTCGTATGCAGGGTATGGTCGAAGCCTTCCAGGGCAACGTCGAGACGCCGGTGGCCGATGACATGGTCTTCCACCTCGACAGCAAGAACACCCAGGAAGAGGCCTTCCGCGTCGTCAGCGATACGCTGCCCGCCATCGCCGAAGATGCCAAGATCGTCGCCGTCACCATCAACGACGGTACCGCGCTCGGCACGATCGCCGCTGCCGAGGCCGCCGGTCGTGGTGACAACCTGATGGTCGTCGGCCAGAACGCCGATCCGTCGGGCCAGGAAGAGATGATCAAAGAAAACAGCCGCTACCTGGGCGCGACCGGCTACTTCCCGGAGAATTACGGCGCGCAGCTGCTGCCGCGCGTGATCGACGTGTTGGAGTGCCGCCCGGTTGAGCCGTCGATCTACGTCGAGCACGTCTTCATCAGTGCCGACAACGTCTGCGACTACTATCCTGAAAACTGGCCGGAATACTGCGAAGCCCAATAAGCGCGCACCCGGCAGCCACCGGTCACACGCCGGTACATGACACGAGAGGGAAGTTCTGCTTCCCTCTCGATCAAGAGTTCGCCGTCCCATTGTTGCTAGACTACGCGATGAAAAATCTGAAACCTGATACCTTATGAAACGAACACGAATGGCGATGCCCAGGTAGGGACAAACCACCGGCTTAGCCTGGGCGACCCACCGGGTCGCCCCTACGAAGCCAATGAGGTGAGATCATAATTCAGTTTTGCCGTTACCTGCCCCTCAACTCCCGACCCCTTCTCCCAACCTTTGGTGACCTTGCGGTTACAGGGCGAAGGGGAGAAACCGTCGGCTCCTAAAGTCCCTCTCCATGAGGGAGAGGGATTTAGGGTGAGGGCAAAAAGGGCAACAAGATAACGATTTATGACCATGCCTCAATTCAGCACGCTGTTTCGTCTCGTTCATCAGGTTGTTCAGAATAGATAGGCTTTATGTCTGACATGCTTTCAGCCCAAAGCGCCCCCGCCGCGCCACCCAAACGACGCAAATGGCTGACCGACGACACACTCACCAGCCTGAGCCTGGTCGTCAGCTTCGTCCTGTTGTGCGTCTTCTTCGCCTCGCAGACGCCGTACTTTCTGACGCAGGCCAACCTGAGCACGATCGCCAGCACGATCGCGATCGTCGGCATCACCTCGATTGGCATGACGCTCGTCCTGATCACGGGCGGCGTCGATATCTCGGTCGGCTCGGTCGCCGCGCTGTCCGGCGTCGTCACCAGCCTGTTGTGGCTGGAGCACGGCATTCCACTCGGCGTGGCCACCGTGCTCGGCATCCTGGCGGGCGGTCTGGTCGGGCTGCTCAACGGCGCAATCGTCACTTATTTGAAGATCAACCCGCTCATCACGACGCTGGCGACCTTCTCGATCGTGCGCGGCCTGGCTTTCGTCCTCAGCGAAGGGCAGACGAACCTGCTCTCGAACGAGGCGTTCAATTTCATCGGGCGCGGCACGGTTGCGGGCATCCCGTTCTCGCTGATCGTGATGCTGACCCTGTATCTCATCTTCTTTTTCGTCCTACGCTATACATCGTTTGGCCGCAACCTGTACGCCATCGGCGGCAGCCCGCAGGCAAGCCGCCTGGCCGGGATCGCCGTCACGCGCCACCTGCTGATCGTGTACGTCATCTCCGGCCTGCTGGCGGCCTTCAGCGGCATCATCAACGTCAGCCAGTTGGCGTCGAGTGCGCCACGCGCAGCTGTCGGCCTGGAGTTCACCGTCATCACGGCGGTCGTCCTCGGCGGCACGAGCCTGGCGGGCGGCAAGGGCACGCTGATCGGCACCTTGATCGGCGTCATCATCCTGCGCACGCTCGATAACGGCCTGGTGCTGATGCAGGTGTCGTCGTTCTACCAGGACGTCGCCCGCGGCTTCGTGCTGATCCTGGCCGTCGGTTTTGACCAGATCCGGCTCAAGTTTGGGCAGCTTCAGCGGAGCAAGGGGGCATGATGGCCAATCAAATGAACGGCGCACCGCTGCTGGAGATGCGCCACATCCACAAGAGCTTCTTCGGCGTCAAGGTGCTGGACGACGTCTCGCTCAGCCTGCGCAAAGGCGAAGTGCTGGCGCTGCTCGGCGAAAATGGCGCCGGTAAATCGACGCTGATCAAGATCCTCAACGGCGACTACACCATGGACAGCGGCGAGATCTATCTCGGCGGCCAGCACGTCCAGTTCCACGAGCCGCGCGACGCCGAAGCCCATGGCATCCGCATGATCTACCAGGAGCTGCATTACGCGCCGGATCTTTCGGTGACGGAGAATCTGCTGCTGAACGAACTACCGCACGGGCGCGGCTTCCCCGGCCGATATGCCATCGACTGGCGCCGCGCGCGCGAGATGGCACTGGCCCGGCTCAAGCTGCTCGACCTGGCGATTGAACCCGACGTGCACATGCGCGACCTGCCGGTGGTCGAGCGCCAGATCGTCGAGATCGTCAAGGCGCTGTCCGCCGAGGCGCAGATCATCGTCATGGACGAGCCGACCGCCGCGCTGACGCCGCCAGAAGTCGAGATGCTGTTCGGCATCATTCGCAATCTGTGCGCGCAGGGCGTCGCCATCATCTACATCTCGCATCGCCTGGACGAGATCTTCGACATCGCCGACCGCGTCACCATCCTGCGCGACGGGCAGCACGTCGCCACCCAAGCGGTGGCCGAGGTCACGATGGCCTCGGTCGTCGAATTGATGGTCGGGCGCGAGATCGAAGCCCGGCGCAAGACGATCGAAGTCGGCGGCGGCGCGGCGCAGGTCGTGCTCGAAGTCCAGAACCTGACGCGCCAGGGCGCTTACGAGGACGTCAGCCTCAAAGTACACGCGGGCGAGATCGTCGGCGTCTTCGGCCTGATCGGCTCTGGCCAGCTTTCGCTGACGCGCAGCATCTTCGGCGCGGAACGACCGGACGCGGGCAGTATCCTGGTCGATGGCAGCGCCTGCACGATCCGCCATCCGCAGGACGCGCGCAACGCCGGGATCGGCTTTGTGCCGGTCGACCGCAAAGTGCAGAGCCTGATCATGGGCCAGAGCGTGCGCAAGAACGTCACCCTGTCCAACTGGGGGAGGCTGGCACGAATGGGCTTCTTCCAGCAGGGCGTCGAGAAGCAGCACACGCAGCACTGGATCGACTCGCTCGGCATCCGCATGGCCGGGGATATGGAAGTGCCGATCCGGTTTTTGAGCGGTGGCAACCAGCAGAAAAGCGTGCTGGCGCGCTGGCTGGAAGCCAACGTGCGCGTGCTCATCCTCAACGAGCCGACCTGGGGCGTCGACGTCGGCGCGCGCTCGGATATTTACGACCAGCTTGAAGCGCTGGCGCAGAGCGGCCTCGCCATCCTGCTCGTCTCGTCGGACATCCAGGAGATCCTGTCCGTCTGCCAGCGCATCCTGACCATCTATCGTGGCCGCATCACCGCAGAATTCCTTCGCGATCAAGTGACAAAAGATCAACTGCTGGCCGGCGCGGCGGGAGAAACGCTATGACCACTGCTCACACACCCGCTGCCCAGAGCGCGCCCAGAGGCGTGCGCCGCTTGTTCCGCGCCAGCGAAGTCCAGGAAGTGCTGGCGCTCGTCATCATGCTGGCGCTGATCGTCGTCGTCATGGCGAGCAATTCGAACCTGTTCCTGTCGCAGCGCAACATCATCAACCTGCTGATGGACAGCACGACCGTCGGTCTGATCGCCGTCTTCACGACCATGCTCATGATCAGCGGCGGCCTCGACCTGTCGGTGGCGGCGACCGCGGCCCTGTGCGGCGTCATCATCGGCGCATCGCAGGAGACGATGGGGCTGTGGCAGGGCGTCTTGCTCGCGCTGGGCGCGGGCGCGTTCGTCGGCCTGATCAACGGCTTCCTGGTGACCTACGTCGGCATCAACCCGCTGATCACGACGCTCGGCATGCTCTCGATCACGCGCGGGCTGGCTTTCGTGTTCGCCGATGGCCTGACGATCCCGGTCTTCGACCTGTCCGGCGAGCACGCGGAGGCGTACACGGCCTTCACGCAGCTTGCGGAGGGCCGCCTTTTCGACATCCCGTATCCGATTCTGATCATGGCGGGCTTCTTCATCCTCGGCATTGTGCTGCTGCGCTACACGACCTATGGTCGCGCCATGTACACCATCGGCGATAACCAGGATGCGTCATTCCTGGCCGGGCTGCCCGTGCGCCGCTACCGCATGATCGCCTACATGCTGTCCGGCCTGAGTTCGGCGGTGGCGGCGGTCTTCCTGACCTCGCGCCTCTACGCCGCCGACCCGCGCGCGGCGCCGAACATCGAACTGACGGTGATCACGGCGGTCGTGCTCGGTGGCACCAGCCTGGCTGGTGGGCAGGGCAATCTGTTCGGCACGCTGCTGGGCGTGCTGATCCTGAGCAGCCTGCTCAACGGGCTCAAGCTGCAAAGCGTATCGACCGAACTGCAAAACATCGCCCAGGGGTTGGTGCTGCTGCTGGCGGTCGGCATCGATCAGGTGCGGCAGGGCAAGATCGACCTGGGTCTCTGGCGCTTATTTCGACGGCAAGCCGGCGCTTCGACGCAGTAATTCATGAAAACAGAGGAGCTTGGTTTATTATGAACCCCATCAAAGCGAAAGTTGGTGTTTTTGGCATCGGGCTGGCTGCCTACTGGCCGCAGTTCGACGGCCTGAAAGAACGCCTGGAAGGCTACCAGCGGCGCGTCGAAGACCGGATCGCAGCCATGGGCGCCGATGTCGTCTCGGCAGGGTTGGTCGACGATGCGCCGGGTGCGCGCGCGGCAGGCGATTTCTTCGCCCGCGAAAACGTCGACCTGATCGTGTGCTACGTCGGCACCTATTCGACCTCGTCGCAGGTGCTGCCCGCCGTCCAGCGCCGCCGTGCGCCAGTGATCGTGCTCAACTTGCAGCCCGTGCCCGCGCTCGATTATCTGGAGACGGACACGGCGGAATGGCTGGCGAACTGCTGCGCCTGCTGCGTGCCTGAAATCTCGAATGCGTTCGCGCGCAGCCGTATCCAGTTCAACGTCGTCTCCGGCCTGCTCTCGCCGGTTGAGGGCTACGCCAATCAATATCACGAGCGGGCCTGGAACGAGATCGGCGACTGGGTGCGCGCGGCCAGCGTCATGCGCGCCGTCAACTACAGCCGCATCGGCTTCCTCGGCCACACGTACCCCGGCATGTTGGACATGTACTCCGACTTCACGATGCATCACGCGCAGTTGGGGGCGCACATCGAAGTGCTGGAGATGGACGACCTGCACAAGCGCGTGGCAGCCGTCAGCGATGGCGAACTGAGCGCCAAAATCGACGAGATCTCGTCCGTGTTCGAGATCGCGCAGCCCGGTCGCGACGCCATCTCCAAGCCCGTCACCGAAGACTCGATGCAGTGGACGGCCCGCGTCGCCTGTGGCCTCGATAAGCTCGTCTCTGATTTCGATCTGCAAGGGCTGACGTATTACTATCGCGGGCTGGATGCCAACGCCAACGAGGAACTCGGCGCGTCGCTGATCGTCGGCAATTCACTGCTGACCGCGCGCGGCATCCCGGCGTCGGGCGAGGGCGATCTGAAGACCTGCGTCGCCATGATGATCATGGATCGCTTTGGCGCGGGCGGCTCGTACACCGAATTCTACGCGATGGACTTCAACCAGGACTTCATCCTGATGGGCCACGACGGCCCCGGCCACATCGCCATCAGCGATCAGAAGCCGGTGCTGCGCGGGCTGGGTCTCTACCATGGCAAGCGCGGCTTCGGCATCTCGGTCGAGTTCAAGGTCAAGACTGGCCCGATCACGATCCTCGGCGTGACGCAGACGGCAGAAGGCAAGCTCAAGCTGCTGGCGGCGGAGGGCGAATCGCAGCCGGGCGACACGCTGCAAATCGGCAACACCAACTCACGCCTGAAGTTCGGCCTCGACCCGGCGACATTCATGGATCGCTGGTGCGAGGAAGGGCCGACGCATCACGTCGCGCTCGGCATCGGCCACCAGATCAGCCAGATCCGCAAGCTGTCACGCATGATGGGCATTGAGCTGGCGGTCATCGGGTAGGTGCACGTCAAACTTAACGTGACGTCCGGTAATGAAAACACATCCATAAACCTCACCTCCCAACCCCCTATCCGTGCACGGATAGGGGGAGTCGAGGCAAAGCGAGACAGGGGTGAGGTGAAAGCTAGAGGCAATCATGAAACGCATCGGATTCATTCTCAAGGTCAAGCAGCACCTGATCGACGAGTACAAAGAGCATCATCGCAACGTGTGGCCGGAGATGCAGGCAGCCCTGCGCGCGTCTGGCTGGCACAATTACTCGCTGTTCATGCGCGAGGATGGCTTGCTGTTTGGCTATTTCGAGACGCCGGAATCGCTGGAAGCGGCGCAGGCCGCGATGGAGCAGACGGAAGTCAACGGGCGCTGGCAGACGCTGATGTCGGATTTCTTCGAGCTGCCGCCGGGCGCGCATCCCGACCAGTCATTGATCGTGCTGGAAGAAGTCTTCCACGTCGATTGACCTGCGCCTGTTCAGCCGCATACAGACGTGATTGTCGGAAGGTTCTCCCAGTTGAGAACCTTTCGACGTTTGGACATGCCGCTCGTGTCAGGCAGGGATGACCACGCTCTCGACGGGGCGGCGCAGCGAGCGCGGCATCGGTGAGCCGTAGCCGAAGCGGATCAGCAACTGGGGCAGCGTATCACCCAGCCCCAGCGCGCTCTGGAACTGCGAGCGCACGTCCGGGACTTCCAGCGGCTGATTCAAGAAGGCCGACTGAATGCCCAACGAGGTCATCGTCAGCGCCATGCGCTCATAGACCTGACCCGTGCGCACCCAGCTCGCCTTGCCCTCGGACTCGGAAGCGATCACGAGTGCGTGCGGCGCACTGCGCAGTTTGGCCGTGTCGCCATCCGCCTGCTGCTGCGGATTGGTGCCCGCGACGAACATCTGCCCGACCCAGCGCGGCACTTCCGGGTTGCCGGTCGCGCCCGTGAACAGGCCGTCGAGCGATGCCAGGGCTTCCTTCTTGTTGAAACGCAGCCAGTCGATCAATTCGTCGAGGAAAGCCTTGTCGGCATACTGGCTGAGCGTGCCCTGGTTGACGTATTCGACCACGGTCTCCATGTCTTCTGTGCCGGTGACGAAGTGCAGTGCGATGCCCGGCTCCAATGGCAGCTCGATCAACTGATCGAGCTGCGCGGTCTCGACCGCCTGCCCGTTGTATTCCGACCGCGTATTCTGGCGCTGCGGGATCGCCGCGAACAGCGGGCTTTCCTGTGCAGCATCCGGCGTCAACTGCACGCGGATCACATCATCGGCGTCGGGATACGTGACTTCTGTCGTATGGCCCGTCGCGCGGGCGGCCACCAGCAGATTCTCCAGCGCGCAGCCGAGGCTGATCCAGAGTTCGCGGTCATCCGGGTCGACGATGGGCAGTCGTCGGCTGAAGTCGGCATAGATGTCGACGCCATCCTCCCGAAGATTGAACATCCACGGCTGTGTATTGTGACCGTTGGCCGCCAGCGTGGCATAACGAGCCAACTCTCTCATTTGCGCGGGTCCGGTCGCCCCGGTCTCGAACGGCGTGCGGGCCAATTGCGCCTGCTGATCGTAATCCAGCCACGGGGCGTACTCGTAGAGCAGGTAGCCGCCTGCGCCTGCGACACCGACAACAGCGGCAAGCTTGAGAAAATCACGGCGGTTGAGCTTTCGGCGGGGCGTTGGCGAGGTGTTCAAGGTGATTTCCCTTTCATGACTCAAAGGCGAACAAAAAGCGACCGTTAAAGGCAGGTCATGCGCTGGGACGAACATAACTTCGGCGCGGCGCGCCCACTAAGCAGTTTGAGCAGCATCACACGACAGTCACATTTTGGGTTGGATGGCTGCGCCTACGTTAGGCGGGATACGGCTGCTCGGCGGTCGCCAGAGAGCGGTTGACACAGTGCCCTCTGGTGCTGACCGCAGCCGGTTGGGACCGGTCATTCACCTACATTCTTATACGTAGGGATCGTGCATCAGGTCGCAGAGATAACGAGGTTCATTCAACTGGATGCGGCAACAAAAAAGCCCGCTGGATTGCAGCGGGCCTGGCTCAGGAGGGTGTTCGATCTTCGTGGCTGATCGAAGGCATCTCCGCCTTAACCGCGTGACGCTGGGGCGAAGCGATGGCGCAGCGCCTCCAGACCGAGGGCCGTGATGATGATCAAGCCGACGGCGACATACTGCCAGTAAGCCCCGACGTTGAACAGATTGAGCGCGTTGTTGATCACGGTGAAGAAGAGCGCGCCGGTGAAGGTGCCGAAGAGCGTGCCCTGCCCGCCTTTGAGGCTGGTGCCGCCGACGACCGCCGCCGCGATCACGCGCAGTTCGTAGCCGGTCGCCATGTTCGGCTGTGCGGACGATAGGTAGGCCGTCAGCGCGACGCCCGCCAGGGCCGTGCACAGGCCGACCAGCGCGAAGGCGAAGATCTGCACGTTGTCGACCGGGATACCGGCGACGCGGCTGGCCGTCGGGTTGCTGCCGACCGCGCGGATGAAGCGCCCGTAGGTGGTGAAATTGAGCACACCGTAAAGCACGACGTAGGTCACGATCATGATCAGGAACGGGATCGGCAGGCCGAGCAGGTTGCCCGTCCCCAGCGAGCGGAAGCTGGCATCGGTCACCGGGACGACCTGGCCGTTGGTGATGATGAAGCCGATGGCGAGGTAGATGTACATCATGCCGAGCGTGGCGATGAAGGCGGGCACGCGCACCTTGGTCACGACCAGCCCGTTGACGACGCCAAGCAGGACGCCGACCACCAGCGCGAGCAGAATACTCGGCACGATGCCGATGCTCGGCAGCACCAGCCCCAACACAACGCCGCACAGGCCGAGGATGCCCGCCACCGACAGGTCGAAGGCGCCGTTGATGATGATCAGGGTCATGCCCGCCGCGCCGATGCCCGCAAACGATGCCTGCAAGAGCACCGACAGCAGGTTAGCCGGTTGGCGGAAATTGGTGTTCGCCAGGCTGAGGATGATAACGACGATCAGCAGCAGCCATTGAATCGTGTACTGCGTGATACTGTAGCGAAGCCAGTAGAGCGGGCTGCGCGGGCGCGCTTCCGGTGTTTCGGATACGTTGGTCATGGTGCTGCTCATCAGGCTTCTCCCATCATGGCTCGCTTGACCAGCGTACGTCGAAGCGCATCGAGCGCCAGCGCCAGAATGAGCAGCAGGCCAAGGGCGAGATATTGGTAAAACGGCGGCACGCGCAGGATGTTCATCGCACTGCTGATGGCCGCGACCAGCAGCGAACCGAGCAGCGTGCCGGGCAGGTTGCCGCTGCCGCCCGCCAGGCTCGTCCCGCCGAGGACGGTGACCGCGATCGCCTGCAGCTCAAGCCCGGTGCCGAGCGTGCCGTCGACGATCAAGAGCTGGGCGCTGAGCATGATGCCGGATAGCGCCGCGGACAGGCCGACCAGCCCGAAGACGAGCACGCGCGTGCGGCCGATCTTCAGACCGGTGGCGAGCGCCGCGTTCTCGTTGCCGCCGATGGCGCAGACGTGGCGACCAAACGGCGTGTGCTTGAGCAGGATGTAGAAGGCGGCCAGCGTGATCAGCGCGATGATGAATGGCACCGGAATGCCGAGCAGTCGGCCGGTGTTCAACCGTGCGAAGTCGTCGTGACCCATGATCAGGATCGACTGGCCGTCGGTGAAGAGCAGGGCGGCCCCGCGCAGAATGCTCATCATGCCGAGCGTGGCGACGAAGGCCGGGACGCGCAAGCGGCTGATGATGGCGCCGTTGAGCATGCCGATCAACATGCCGAGCAAGAGCGTGCCGACGATCGTGAGCGGGATGTTGGTCGTATCGAGCAGGCTGGCGGCGACGCAGGCCGTCAGCGCCTGGATCGAGCCGACCGACAGGTCGAGGCCGCCCATGGCGACCGCCATCGTCATGCCCATGCCGACGACCGAGATGATCGACGCCGTGATGACGATGTTGACGACGTTGTTGAGGTTGAGGTAGACCGGGTTGATGATCGACATGGCGACCACCACGATCAGCAGCATGGCCAGCACGCCCACGCTCTCAAAGACCTGGAAAAAGCGCAGCACGGATGCCAATGGCTTGCCCTGCGGCGCAGAGACGGTGGGGTTCATCGGGGTCTGCATCAGGACACTCCTATCTTCGCATGGGCGACAGCGCAGGCCAGGATGTTATCTTCATTGACTTGCGTTCCTTCAAGTAAGCCGGTCGTCTGTCCGCCGCTGAGCACGAGGCAGCGATCGCTGATCTTCACCAGCTCAGGCACGTCGGACGAACTGACGATCACCGCGCAGCCTTCCTGCGCGAGATGGCGGATAAGCTCATGGATTTCTACTTTGGTGCCGACGTCGACACCGCGGCTCGGCTCGTTCAGCAGCAGGATGCGCGCCTCGCTGACCAGTGCGCGCCCCAGCAGTGCTTTCTGCTGGTTGCCGCCGCTCAGTGTCGAGATCAACTGGGCGGACGTGTGCGCGCGGATGGCGAGCATGTCGCGGATCTTCTGGTACTGCGTCCGTTCGGCGCGGCCCGCCAGGAACTGGCGTGCGACGGCGGAGTCTTTCTCGCGCGGGCGCTTGATCAGGACGTTGTCGAGCACGCTGAGGTCGGGGAAGATGCCCTCGATCTTGCGGTCTTCCGGCAGCAAGAAGATGCCCGCGCGCAGCGCCTGCATCGGGTTGTTCAAGTGGACGACGCTGCCGTCAATCTCGATCGCGCCCGCGGAGATCGACTGGATGCCGAACAGCGCGCGCGTCAGCTCGGAACGCCCGGAGCCGATCAGACCGGCCAGGCCGAGCACTTCGCCATAATGCACGTCGAACGAGACGCCGTGCAGCGCCTTGGGGATCGAGACGTCACGCACGGACAGCGCTGGTTTCGCATCCGGCGATGCGCCTTTCTCGACGGTGTAGTCCGCCAGCGCGCGGCCGAGCATCATCGTGATGACGTCGGACTCGGTCGTGTCTTTGATCGGGCGCGTGTCCACGTGGCGGCCATCGCGCAGGACGGTGACGCGGTCGGCGATGCGGAAGATCTCCGACAGGCGGTGCGAGACGTAGAGCACGGCCACGCCGCGCTGGCGCAGACTGGCGATGATCGAGAACAGGCGCTCGACCTCGGCGCTGTTGAGCGCCGCCGTCGGCTCGTCCATGATCATGATGCGGAAGTCCTGCGACAGGGCTTTGGCGACCTCGACCAACTGCTGGTCGGCGACGCTCAGGTACTCCACCCGCAGGCGCGGCGAGGCGGACATGCCCAGTTCCTGGAGCACGCTGGCGGCGCGCGCGTTCATGACCTTCCAGTCGATCAGGCCGGTTGCGCGGCGGATCTCGCGGCCCAGGAAGATGTTCTCGGCGATGCTCAACTGCGGAATCAGGTTGAATTCCTGGTTGATGACGCTGATGCCCGCCGCCTGCGACTGCATCGGGTTGTCAAAGTGAACGGTCTCGCCCTTCATCACCAGCGTGCCGGATGTCGGTTGATACTGACCGCCGAGGACCTTGATAAGCGTGCTCTTGCCAGCGCCGTTTTCGCCGACGAGCGCGTGGACTTCGCCGGGAAACAGTTCCAGATCGACATTGTCGAGAGCGAGCACACCGGGGAACTGCTTGGAGATCTGCTTCGCGATAAGAATGGGTTCTGCCACAGTAAGTTCCTTGCCGTATACCTGCTGCCAGGAATAGTTTGAACAGTGCACAAAGAAACACTATTTAGGTGAGGCGCGGTCACCAATCGTTCTGAAACTTTGTTGCCCTCTTTGCCCTCACCCTAAATCCCTCTCCCTTATAGAGACGGACTTTCAGAGCCGATATTTTTCCCCTTCGCCCTTAGGTAGAAGGGGCCGGGGGTTGAGGGTAGGTGCCCGAATACCTAATTTGTCCGTGTGCCATGTGGCCCAGTCTAGCACTGGGCCACATGACTGCTAGTGACGAACGTCAGGCGTCAATCACTAGGGCATGTAATCGGCGACATTGTCTGCCGTCACGACGTTGACCGGGAAGTAGATCGAACGGGTCGCGGCGTCAGAGTAGTCAATCGTCCCGCCGTCCAGCAGCGTCAGCGCAGCTTCGACAGCAGCGCGGCCCTGGCCGTAGGGGTCCTGGCGGATGGTGGCCGACATCTCACCGCTCTGGATCAGTTCCAGGGCGGGGGCGTCGCCGTTGAAGCCGACGAGCACGACACCGGT
>JADLAY010000065.1 GCA_020849765.1 Anaerolineae bacterium | reverse complement strand
ATGAATCGCGTCCCTACGAATCGTCCGATGGCACATGAACGGCATTGTACGGGCGGGATATATCCCGCCCGTACGGCGGCCCATCACGCCTTGTTACGGTTCTGGCACACGGGCGTAAAATGGTTGTGACAGGGCGGGATCATCATGAGAGTAGTCTTCTCACGAGGAGTAGTTTCATGCGCAGCCGGTTCATTTTGATGTTGGTGTTCGCCGCCGGGCTAGTGTTGGGCGCGGCCTTGTTCATGTACGGATTCGCTCTGCCGCAGAGTGCGCCGTCGCTGGCGCAAGAGATGGCGACGCTCGCCCCAACGCCGGTGCTGCCGGGCGACGACGTCTTCGCCCAGGCGGATGCGCACGACCAGATCGTCGCCACACTCTACCAGCGCGTCAGCCCATCGGTGCTGCACATCACCAGCCGCGCGCAGGCCTTCAGCCCGTTCTACGGCGTCGTCCCACGCGAGGGCACCGGCTCCGGCTTCGCCTATGACGACCAGGGCCACATCGTGACCAACAACCACGTCGTCGCCAATGCCAACGAGGTCAGCGTCGTGCTGGCGGACGGCACCACGCTCGACGCCGAGGTTGTCGGCACCGATCCGTATTACGACCTGGCCGTGCTGCACGTCGACGTGGCCGCGAACGGCCTGACGCCGCTCGAACTCGGCGATTCGACCAATCTGATGGTCGGGCAGAGTGTGATCGCGATCGGCAACCCGTTCGGGCTGGATCGCACGCTGACGACCGGCGTCATCAGCGCGCTCGGCCGGCAGATCCAGACGGAGCAGGGTGGCATCATCGGCGAGGCGATCCAGACGGACGCCGCCATCAACCCCGGCAACTCCGGTGGCCCGCTGCTCGACCTGCGCGGGCGCGTAGTCGGCATCAACACGGCCATCAACTCGCCGAGTGGCGGCTCGGTCGGCATCGGTTTCGCGGTGCCGGTCGACATCATCCGCCAGGTCGTGCCCGCCCTGATCAGCGACGGCCACTATGCGCATCCGTCGCTCGGCGTGCAGGTGGCGGAGCTTGGCCGCGAGGTGCGGCTGCGCGCGGACGATACCCGCCAGGGCCTGCTGATCGTCGACATCAGCGCGGGCAGCGGGGCGCAAGCGGCGGGCTTGCAGGCGGCGGACATCACCGTGCAGCGCGGGCGCTACGTGATCAACGGCGGCGACATCATCACGGCCATCAACGGCGTGCCGGTGACGACGCGGAACGACATGCAGCTCCAGTTGGAGCAGCAGGCCAAGCCGGGTGACAGCGTCACGCTGACGATCCTGCGCGACACGACGACGATCGACGTGACGGTCACGCTCGGCGCGCAGTGAAGGCAATCACATTCGGATGTAGGGGCGAGGCATCGCCTCGCCCTTCGAGGGCATGGCGACGCCATGCCCCTACACGCGCCGTTCAGGTGGGCGGCGGCAGCGGCAGCGCTATAATCAGGCGCCTATTGGTCGCACATCCACGCATCCACCAGGGGGAACGCCGTGAACCGCATCCAGATCGATCCATCGCGCACGTTGGGGCAGATTTCGCGCCACATCTTCGGCGGCTTTGCCGAGCATCTGGGGCGCTGTATCTACGGCGGCATCTACGAGCCGGGCTCGCCGTTGGCAGATGACGATGGCCTGCGCCGCGACGTGCTCGACGCGCTGCGCCGCCTGTCGATGCCGATCATGCGCTATCCTGGCGGCAACTTCGTCTCCGGCTACCGCTGGCTGGACGGCGTCGGCCCGCGCGACGAACGTCCGACGCGCGTCGACCTGGCCTGGGGCGCGCTCGAGCCGAACACCTTCGGCACCAATGAGCTCATCGACTTCTGCCGCAAAATCGGCACGGAGCCGTATCTGGCGGTCAACTGCGGCGATGGCGATATGCGCGAGGCGCGCGATTGGGTCGAATACTGCAACGGCACGAGCGAGACGGCGCTGGTCAAGCTGCGCCGCCAGCATGGCTACGAGGCGCCGCATCAGGTCAAGTACTGGGGCATTGGCAACGAGGTCGATGGCCACTGGCAGATCGGGTTCAAGACGGCACAGGAATACGCCCGCGCGGCGACCGAATTCGCCAAGATCATGAAGTGGGCGGACCCCACGATCAAGATCGTCGCCTCGGCGGTTTCGCTGTGGGAGGGCGATCTGGTCGAGCGGGCGCAGCTCTTGCTGGAGCAGGCGGGCAACAAGATCGACTACATGGCGCTGCACTGGTACGTCGGCAATGCTGCCGATGATTACGACGCCTACATGGCGACCTCGGAGCTGGTCGAGGAGCGGCTGAGTTCGTACGAGGGCCTGATCCGCGCGCTGCGGCTGGATAACCAACTCCAGCGCCCGATCCATATCGCCGTCGACGAGTGGAACGTCTGGTATCGCACCTTCCGCATGGACGAGCCGCCGCTGGATCAGCTTGAAGAGCGCTACAACCTGGAAGATGCGCTGGTCAACGCCATGCAGTTGAACGCCTTCATCCGCCACGCGCGCTCGGTCAAGATGGCGAACATCGCCCAGATCGTCAACGTGATCGCGCCAATCTTCACGCGCCCGGACGGCCTGTTCTTGCAGACGATCTTCTTCCCGTTCGAACTCTACAGCCGCACTTGCGGTGACACGGCGCTCGACGTCTTCTGGGAGGGCGATACCTTCAGTGGCGGGGCGTATGCGGGCGTGCGCGTGCTCGACGTGGCGGCGACGCTGCGTGCAGACGCCAACGAGATCGTCGTCTACGTCGTCAACCGGGGCCGGATGGACGCCGTCGAGACGACGCTGACGCTGGCGGAGGGGGCGTTCGCCGGGCCGGTCGATCTGCACGTCGTCAACGGGCCGGACGTGAAAGCGGAGAACTCGTTCGACGCGCCGGACGTCGTCGGGACGCGCGGGACGACGCTCCAGGCCGAGGGCCGCTCGCTGACGGTCGCCTTCGAGCCGCACTCGGTCAACGCGCTCGTGTTCCGGGTGGGGTGAAGTGCAGGAGAAGATATCGACTGTGCCAGCAGCGGATGACAAGGCCAGGTTCGAGCGGCTGATCCAGCGGATCGAGCCGGGGAGCAGGCTGCTGCGCGCATGGTCGCTAACGGGCGGCGTGACGGCGCAAATGGCGAGCCTGGAAGTCGAGCGAGCCGACGGCACGACGGTCAAGTGGGTCGCGCGCCGCTACGGCGACGTCGATCCGGTGCAGGGCGATTACGTCGCGGTGGGGGAGTTCAAGCTGCTGTGCGCGCTGCAAGTGACCGGTCTGCCCGTCCCGCCGCCGATCGCCTACGATCCGCCGGAGGATCTGTTCGACCCGCCGACGCTGGTGCTCGGCTACCTCGAGGGCGCGCCGCAGTTCGCCGCGGCAGACGTGAGCGCGTTCATGCGCCAGCTCGCCGCGCAATTGGCGCAGATTCACCGGCTGGATGTGACTGCGCTGAACCTGGCGTTCCTGCCGCGGCAGGCGGAGGTCGTCAGTCTGAGGCTGCGACGGCGCCCGCAGGTATTCGACGAGTCGATGGGCGAGGGGCCGATCCGCGCGGCGCTCGACTCGGTCTGGCCGCTGGCGTCGCTCAATCCGCCTGCGCTGCTGCATGGTGACTTCTGGCCGGGCAACGTCCTCTGGCAGAACAACCGGATCGCGGCCGTGATCGATTGGGAGGATGCTGCCGTCGGCGATCCGCTGGCCGACCTCGCCAACACGCGGCTCGAACTGCTGTGGGCGTTCGGCGCGGAGGCCATGCGCAGTTTCACCCGCGAGTATGAGAAGGTCATGCCGGGCATCGATGCGCGCCACCTGCCGTATTGGGATCTGTGCGCGGCTCTGCGCCCGATCGACCAGATCGGCGATTGGGGGCTGGACGAGACGGTCGAGCGCATGATGCGCGAACGGCACCGCGTCTTTGTCGCCGAGGCGCTGCGGGCGATCGGCGCGCGCTGAGACACAGGCAGAGACCTCACCCCACTTATGATTTCCCCCCTTGCGGGTGGTGACTTCCACCCCAGCGAGACGCCTATGCTCAAACTATCGAAAGCGCTGAGGGCATCAGCGGCAGCGACAAGGAGCATAGACGATGTTGGATCGCTACGCACGCGAACACCTGGTACGCGAACGAATCACAGACTTTCAGCGCGAAGCTGCGCACCGGCGGCTGGTCAACGAGGCGCGTGGTGAATCGCAGCGCCTGCGCCCGCCAACCTGGCTCAGCCTGTTCGTCGTCTCGGGCATGATTGCCTGGCTGATCGGCGCTGCAGTCTAGCGCGCTGAGCCGTTCAAGCTGCGGGTAAACCGTGCTTAGAACAAGTGTTCACAAAACTGTCATTGTAGATCATTTAGCACTATTCGACGTTGATCTGTATGGAAGCCTGAAAGCAAGCCCGCCGGTAGTAAGTGCGGCTGCGAAACAAAGCACAAAAACCTGATATGAACTGTTCGCGCAGGTGGCACGCGCGCTGAAGAGGATGAAGATGCAGACGTTACTCGTCATTTTCGCTCACCCGGATGATGAATCGCACGGCCCCGGCGGCACGCTGGCGAAATATGCGGCCGAAGGCGTGCGGGTGCATTACCTGTGCGCGACGCGCGGCGAAGCGGGCGTGGTCGAGAGCTCCTTGCTGGCGAACGGCGAGGACATCGCCGACCTGCGGGCGCGCGAACTCAAGGGGGCGGCGGCGGCGCTCGGCCTGTCCAGCATCAGCTTCCTCGGCTACCGCGACTCCGGCATGGCCGGCTCGCCGGATAATCAGCACCCGGACAGCCTGTGCGCCGCGCCGCTGGACGAAGTGGCCGGGCGCATCGCCGAGACCATCCGCCGCGTGCGCCCCGACGTCATCATCACGCACGATGAGCATGGCTGGTACGGCCATCACGATCACATCAAGTGCTACGCGGCGACGCTGCGCGCTTACGAGCTGCTCTACGGCGTGCGCGTCGGCGAGCCGGGCGCTTACCCCGTCAAGGCGCCGCGCCTTTACGTCAGCACCTTCTCGAAGGGCCTGCTCAGGATCATGGTGCGCCTGATGCCGTTGTTCGGCGTCGACCCGCGCCATCACGGCCAGAACAAGGACATCGACCTGGTCGAGATCGCGTCCTGGCGCATTCGGACGACGGCGAGCATCCGCGTCGGCCAGTATCTGGCGAGCAAAGATCGCGCCAAGGCCGCCCACGCCAGCCAGAAGCCGCTGACGCAGACCAGGCGCCCGTGGCTGCGGGCGGTCATGCGCCGGATGGAGGCGACCGAAGCCTTCAGCCGCCTGTACCCGCCGGTCATGCCGCGCGAGGCGGTCGAACGCAGCCTGTTCAGCAGCGCCGCGCAGCCTGCCTGGAACCCCGTCGTCAAAGAAGCGCCGTACCCCATCTAGACAAGCATGCCCGACCATTCAGCGGTCGGGCTGACCCTTCAGCCCCAGCGTAATGCCTCATATCTGTGAGCGGTCACGTCACGTGTGACGACTCCACCCGGATAACGATCTATTCGATCGAGCCTCCGTGGCCCGTCATTGCGTGCTGATCCCCCTTCGATTAAGAGGCAGATTGCCCCTGGTAGCTCCGATAATCCCCTCAATCCCTCAACTAAATTCAATCGAAGTAGTGTATGCTTTGAACACGTGCGCGGCGCGGCAGGGGGTTGGGGGCGTTTCTCGGCGGGCACAAGACATCCCACTGAGGCCGAAACAGGGCGGCAACTCAGGAGAAAACCTATCAAACGCTTAAGCTCTTTTCTTAAACTTGCATAATACAATTGCGAAATAGGATCGCAAAAATCTCCAGTCTCAGTCTATTCTGTAGCAGATTGAGCCGTGCCTATGGCGACTGTGAACGACATACTTAATCACATTACCCAGATTGCTTTCATCGCGCTTGGCATCGTCACACTGGGAAATTATCTGCGTCGGGGAGGGCGTGTTCGTCGCGACACAGCCTTGATGTTCGCGTCCCTGGCGATCACGGTCGGCATCGGCGTGGTCTCCGAATTGTTGAACATCTCGCTGCCGTTGTTGTGGCTCATCGCGCTCATGGCTCTGACGGCGCAGCCATATCTGCTCATCCGTCTGGTGCGTTACTTCGGCCCGATTCCATCGTCGATCAAACTTGGCGCCGTCGCCGGCTTGCTCGGCTCGTGGTTCATTCTGATCTTCATCCCGGACCCGATCCCGACGCCGCTCGTCCTCGCCGTCATCCTCTACTTCGTCCTCATCGATGGCTATGCTATGGCCGCTTTTGTGCAGGGTGCGCTGCGGACGTCCGGCGTCGTTCAGCGGCGCTTACGCTTTGGCGCGGCGGGGTCAGGGTTGCTGGCGTTGGCGCTGTTCTGGCTGGGCGTCAGTGTCGTCCTGCCGAGTCAGCAGTTGGTCGGCACCTCGTTCTTGCAGCTCAGCTCGATCGGTGCGGCCTTCAGCTTCTATCTTGGCCTGGCCTCGCCGCAGTGGCTGCGCCAGACCTGGCAGTTCAGTGAATTGCACGAGTTCTTGCTGCAGGTGACGCGCAGCAGCCCGCCCGCGACCACGGCCGCCGTCTACAACACGCTGTGTTACGGCACGCTCAAAGTGACCGGCGGCAGCCAGGCCAACATCCTGGTCAAGCAGGATGATCCCGCCCGCTGGATGCTGCACAACCCGTCGGTAGTCGGTGACCCGGCACCGGTCGAGATGGTGAGCGATCTTGAGCAATACTGGCAGCAACGTTCGCCCGCCGCTATCGCCGTCAAAACGCTGAACCCGGGCTTGCGTGAGGAGCTTCGGATCGGCAATGCCGAGCTGCTCTACGTCGTGCCGATGGTGCGTGAGGATCGCGTCTGGGGTCTGGTGCTGGTCTTGCTCGAACACGGCTCGTTGTTCGTCGACGATGATTTGCAGATCATCAGCCTGTTCGCCGAAGAGAGCGCGATCGTGCTCGAAAACATCGAACTGGTGGAATACTTCCGCAATTATGCCGACCAGTTGGAGCAGCGCGTGCTCCAACGCACCGAAGAACTGCGGGCGAGCGAAGCCAAGTACCGCGCGCTGATCGAATTCGCGCCCGACCCGATTGTGATCGCAAACGGAAACGGCACAATCACCCTGATTAACCAGCGGGCCGAGGAAGCCTTCGGCTACAGTCAGTCGGAGTTGGTCGGCAAGCCGGTCGAGATGCTGCTGCCGATCAGCCTCCACGATATCCACGCCAAGCATCGGGCCCGGTACATGAATAAACCGGTCAAGCGGGCGATGGGTGCCACGCTCGACCTGAGAGTGAGGCGCAAAAATGGCACAGAGCTCCCGGTAAGGATCGGCCTCAGTCCGATCGTCATCGGCGACGAGACGTTGGTGATGACCTACATCCTCGACATCACCTCCGACAAGCAGTTGGAAGCCGGGCTGCGCGCGGCGCTGGCGCAGGAAAAGGAACTCAACGCGCTCAAGACGAGCTTCACGTCGATTGTGTCGCACGAGTTTCGCACGCCGCTCTCGGTCATCCTGTCGTCGACGGGCATTCTGTCCCGATACGCGGAACGGCTGGACGACGATCAGCGCGATGAAAAGCTCGGCAACATCGACCGGCAGGTCAAACGACTGATGGCGCTGCTGGACGACGTCCTGACCATCACCCACTCGGAAAGCGTCGGCTTCGGCTTCAAGCCGAGCACGCACGATCTGGTCGCTCTGTGCAACGAGATCATCGACGAGGCGCGCATTACCTACGATCATCCGGTGCAGATCGCCTTCACCCACGAGGGCGCATGCGACGAGGTTCAGGTCGATGAGTTCCTCTACCGGCACATCATGCAGAACCTGACCTCGAACGCGATCAAGTATTCGCCGGACGGCGGCACAGTGCGCATCCACGTGGACTGCGGCGATCAGGTGATGACGCTGCGCGTCGAGGACGACGGCATCGGCATTCCGGAGGCGCATCAGAAGCGCATGTTCGAGGCGTTCAACCGGGCGACCAACGTCGGCGACATCCAGGGGTCGGGCATCGGCCTGACGATTGTCAAGCGCGCGGTCGATGCTTACGGCGGCAGCGTCGAGTTCGAGAGCACCGAGGGCAAAGGCACGACCTTCATCGTCCGGCTGCCTTACGGCGGCGCCAGCTCCGCAGCTTAGCTCCCCGCCGCCAGGTGGCGGTAGAACCAGCGTTTGACCCCTTCAGCGGCTGCGAAATAGAGCAGCGCGATTATCAGCATCGCCAGCAGATACTGCCAATCCAGCGCCTGGAAACCGAGCACCGGCGCGAGCGGCGTGTAGGGCAGCAGCACGGCGATCAGCGCAACGACAGCCGAAGCCACCATGAGAACGCGGCCCGGACGGCTGCGCGTGAAGGGCAGGCGCGTGCGCAGCGCGAACACCACCAGCACCGCCGAGACGATCGACTCGATGAACCAGCCCGTGCGGAACAGGTCGGCATCGGCGCTCAGGAGGAGCAGCAGCGCGCCAAAGGTCAGGTAGTCGAAGACCGAACTCAGCGTGCCGAAGGTGAGCATGAAGCGGCGGATGAAGGCGATGTTCCAGCGGCGCGGCGTGCGGATCAGCATGTCGTCGACGTTGTCGCGGGCGATGGTCAGCTCCGGCAGATCGGTCAGGAAGTTGAGCAGCAGGATCTGCTTGGGCAGCAGTGGCAGGAAGGGCAGGAACAACGACGCGCCCGCCACGCTGAACATGTTGCCAAAGTTGGCGCTCGTCGCCATGAAGACGTATTTCAGCGTATTGGCAAACGTGCGCCGCCCCTCCAGGATGCCCTGCTTGAGCACGGCCAGGCTGTGTTCGAGCAGGACGAAATCTGCCGCCTCGCGCGCGACGTCAACCGCGCTGTCGACCGAGATGCCGACGTCCGCCGCGTGCAGCGCTGGCGCATCGTTGACGCCGTCACCCATGTAGCCGACGACGCAGCCGGTCTTTTGCAGCGCGAGGATGATGCGCTCTTTCTGGTTCGGATCGACCTCGGCGAACAGCGTTGTGCGCGGGGCAGCGTGCCACAGGGCCTCGTCACGCATGGTGCGCATGTCGTCGCCCGTCAGCACGCCTTCGAGCGGCAGGCCGATGGTTTCGGCGGCATGTTGGGCGACCAGCCGGTTATCGCCGGTGATGATCTTGAGGCTGACGCCGAGATCGGCCAGCGCGCGGATCGTCTCGACCACGTCCGGCTTGGGCGGGTCGAAGAAGAGCAGGAAGCCGAGGAAGATCATGTCGTGCTCGTCGCCGCGGTTGAAGGCGGTCGTCTGCGGCTCGACCGGCTTGCGCGCCACACCGAGCACGCGGAAGCCCTGCGCGCTCCAACCGGCGAACCGTTCGCGAATGGCGCTCAGCTGCGCGTTATCCAGCGGCACGATACCGCTCGCCCCGGTGACCTGGCTGCAGGCCGCAAGCACGCTTTCGAGCGCGCCTTTGCTCAGCATGAGCCACTGGCCGCCGTCCTCGACGATCACGCTCAGCCGCTTGCGCACGAAATCGTACGGGATCTCGTCGTGCTTGTGCACGTTCGAGACGTCGACTTTCCCGGCGGCCAGGATGGCGGCGTCGAGTGGGTTCGCCAGCCCGGTCTGAAGGTGGGCGTTCAGGTAGGCTGCGCGCAGCACGTCGTCGGATGGCTGGCCGTCGATGCCGTTCGCCGCGTCCAATTGCACGACGCCGAGCGTCAGGGTTCCGGTCTTGTCGGTGCACAGGACGTCCATGCTGCCGAAGTTCTCGATCGCGTTGAGGCGGCGGACGATCACCCCCTCCGCGGCCATGCGCTGCGCACCCTTCGACAGGTTGATGTTGATGATGGCGGGCAAGAGCTGCGGCGTCAGACCGACGGCCAGCGCGACCGAGAACAGCAGCGAATCGAGCACCGGCTTGTTGTAGAGCACGTTGAGGGCGAAGATGACGATCACCAGCACGAACATGACTTCCGTCAGCAGGTAGCCCAGGCGGCGGATGCCACGCTCGAATTCGGTCTGCGGCGGGCGCAGTTCGAGGCGCGACGCGATCTGGCCGAAGGCGGTCGCCTTGCCGGTGTGGACGACGAGCGCGCGCCCACTGCCGCTGCTGACGCTGGTGCCCATGAAGACGGTGTTGGTGCGCTCGGCCAGGCCGTCCGCGGCGACGACGGCGGGCATCTTCTCGACCGGGAACGTCTCGCCGGTCAGCACCGCCTGATTGACGAACAGATCCTTGGCCTCGATCACGAGCGCATCCGCCGGGATCAGGCTGCCCGCGGACAGCAGCACGACGTCGCCGGGGACGATCTGCGGCGTCGGCAGCGCCTGCGCTGTGCCGTCGCGCACGACGGAGGCGGTCAACTGCACCTGCTGGAGCAGTCGGGCGGTCGCGTTGCCTGCGTTGTATTCCTGGACGAAGCTGAGCAGCGCGCTGCCGACCACGATCAGGGCGATGATCAGGGCGTCGATCCAATCGCCGAGCAGTGCCGACATCAGCGTGGCGAAGATCAGGATGAGGACGATCGGGCTTTCGAACTGGCGCAGGAACACGCGCAGCGGGGTTTCTTTGCGCTTGGCGTCGAGGCTGTTGGCGCCATAGGTTGCCAGCCGCCGGGCGGCGTCCGCAGACGTCAAACCGTCGGCGGTCGCACTGAGGCGCGCCTCCACGTCGGCCGTCGGCAGACGCCAGTAACCGTCCAATGGATCAGGATGCGCGGCCATGAACCGCCCTCGACGACTCTCACCCAGCGCTGCGTAGAGTGTACATCGGACTGCGCAAACGCGCGCCGGGTAGTGCGATCAGGCCAGCGCTGCTCGCGCCGCATGATACCCGGCCATGCCGTGGACGCCACCGCCGGGCGGCGTCGACGACGAGCAGATGTAGACTCCCTCAAGCGGAGTCGAATAGGGCACGCGGCGCAAGGTCGGGCGCGTGAACAACTGGCGCAGGTCCTGGACGCCGCCGTTGATGTCGCCGCCGACGTAGTTGGGGTTGTAGGCTTCCATCGCCTGCGCGTGATGAGTCCGCCGGGCCAGGATGCAGTCACGGAAGCCGGGCGCGAAACGCTCGATCTGTGCTTCGATCGTCGCCATCATGTCCTGGGCCGAGCCGTGGGGGACGTGGCAGTAGGCCCAGGCGATGTGCTTGCCATCGGGCGCGCGCGAAGGATCGAACAGTGTCGGCTGGACGAGCAGTGTGTACGGTCGCGCGGCGTGGCGTCCGTGCCAGGCATCAGCTTCGCCGTGGGCGATCTCTTCCAGCGTCCCGCCGAGATGGAGTGTCGCCGCGCGCTGGCAGCCCGGCTCTCGCCACGGGATCGGCTGGCTGAGCGCGTAGTCGATCTTGAACACGCCGGGGCCATAGCGATAGCCTTCGAGTTGGCGCCGGTAGCGCGGCGGGAAACGATCCCCGGCAATGCGCAGCAGTTGGCGCGGCGTCAGGTCGAACAGCCTGATCGGCGCGGGCGGCAGGTCGTCGAGCGAGCGGACTTCGCAGCCGGTCACGATCTCGCCGCCGAGACTGGTCAGGTATGCGCCCATGGCCGCGGCAATTTGCCCCGATCCGCCGCGTGCGAGCGGCCAACCGACCGCGTGAGCCAGCATCCCCAGCATCAGGCCGATGGCGGCCGTCGCCGTGTGTTCGAGCGGGCGAATGCCGTGCGCCGCCATGCCCGCCAGCCAGGCCTTGGCCCGCCAGCCGCGGAAGATCGCGTTGGCCAGCGCATCCGCCGGGAACAGGGCGGGCAGGCCGAAGCCCGCCATCGCCAGCGGGTAGCGCGGGAAGCGCAGCGGGCCGAGGAACTCGTGCAGGATCTGCTCGTGATGGGCGACCAGCGCGCCGAGCAGATGCCGGTAGATTGCGGCGTCCGCGCCGAGCTGGGCGGCGGTTGCCTCGACCGAGCGCTCGACCAGCAGTGCGCTGCCGTCGTCAAACGGATGCGCCAACTGGACGGGCGAGAAGATCCATTCGAGGCCGAACTGCTCCAGCGGCAGCGCGCGGAAGAAGGGTGATGCCAGGCCGAGCGGGTGGATGCTGGAGCAGATGTCGTGCTGGAAGCCGGGCAGCGTCAGTTCCAGCGTGCGCATGCCGCCGCCGATCGTGTCCCTGGCTTCGAGCAGGAGCACCTTGCAGCCCGCCTGCGCCAGCGTGATCGCGGCGGCTAAGCCGTTCGGCCCGGAGCCGACGACCACCGCATCGTACTCGCCGTGTGCGCCCGCGCATCCGCTCACGGGGTTGTCCTTCGTGTCTTTGTCGTCGAACGTTCAGGCGATCATAACACGGCGCGGGCCAGGAGAGCGTCTTCTAGGCAAGTTTAGAAGCAACGGCCGATGGGCTGAACCCTTTGAGGATGAGCCAGAGCGCCATCACCATTTCCTGCACGGCGATCGGGAATACGAGCACGATCATACCCCCGGTCGGCGCAAAAGATCCGCCGTTCAATAATGAGATGAGAACGGCTGTCAGCAGCAGCACAACCGCGATCAGCCCGAAGACGGACAACCAGCGCGGGATGAGTTTCGTTCGATAGAAGACGTAGTAATACATCAGCCCACCCAGAGTGAACGCGATCACGGCGACCTCGCCACCCCACGTGCGTGCGGCCAGGATCAGGGTGCCCGCCGCCTCAAACGAGGCTGCCTCCGCCGTGCCCGCGGCTACATAGGCCTGACTCAACGTCAGCAGCACCAGCAGACTGACCACAGCCACGCAATAAAACACGGCCTCAATCAACCTGAACGCCAGAGATCCGAGCGCCAGGGTTGGATCTTGCTTCTTCAGGATTGGGTAGAGCACGACGACGATGCCCGCCACAGCCAAGGCCGCGATCAGTTCAAGAACCGCCCCGACCATCACCTGGCTTTGATTGGCAGCCACACTGACAAGATAATCCGGGTCGTTGAGGATCGGTCTCGACGACGACGTGCCGATCACGTTCAGAACTGTCGCGAGGATTAAGAGCACGCCGACAACGATGGCAGTTCTTCTATGGCTATTCATTATGGTTCCTTATATGAATGCTATCTTAAATAGACTCGTACAGTGGCTCCTGGCGGCGCTCGTTCCGGTTGTCGAGGGCGCGGCAGATGCAGCGGCTGAGCAGGCCGATGGCGAACGCGACGATCAGCGCGACCTGGCAGAAGCTGAGGAGCAGGTCGAGCAATGGCGCGGCCGTGTGGAAGGGCAGCGGCGGCAGCAGCGCGCGTCCCAGACCGGCGATGATGCGCTCACCGCTGGCGCCGACCGGCTCGCGCAGCGTGCCCCCGGCAATGCGCAGGTCGCCGCCGACGCAGGCGCGGTCTTCAAGCTGGACGCTGCCGCCGAGCACGATCAGGTTGTGGGTGATCGTCCCGGCCACGCGCACGTCGCCACCAAGCATGAGCAGGTCGCCGTTGAGTGTGCTGTCTTGCTCGAGCGTCAGTTCTCCGCCGACGACAACGGTGGTGCTGTCGAAGGTCATGCGCGACGCCAGCGTGTGCTGATCGTCGGTGATGAGCCAGAAGCCGCCAGCGCGACCGAGGAAGGCCATCATCATGAAGGGGAGACCGAAGCAGAGCCAGCGCAAATGTCTCATAGACGCCTCGTGTTCATATAAGCCTGAAGAAGGTTAAGTAAACGGTCTGGCGCATCGCCCTTGTAGACGAAAGCATCTGCGCCCGCAACGATAGCCTCCGCGCGTGTGTCCGGCTGCGAACCGAGCACGACGATGAAACTGCGGACGACCCGGTGAAGACGATGGAACAACGAGGCGGCCTCAGCAGTGTCTTGCGCTAACTCCCAATCAAACAAGATGACGCCACGTTCGAGTGTTTCCAGATGCTCCAGCAGGCTGGCGAGGCTGTCCGATTCGCTGACCTCGCCCATCTCAAGTTCTTGTTCGCACAGGAGCCGGAGGGCCTGCCGGACCTCGGCATTGTCATCGACGATTAATACCGGAACATTGTTATCTGGAGAGAGCATGGCGACCGCTTTCACTTCACCTCTCTATTGAAGTCTTTTTGCCCCCCGGCAGCGACAGGCTACCGGGGAGTCTTGCGGTCGGCTTCTGGCCAAACTGGGACTGGTCAGATGACCAGGCAGACGAAGTGACGACTCAGGTGAGATCCTGGCGGGTATCGATCACGAGGAGTGAGAACGATGCCAGAAGAAGCAGTCCGCCGACCACGTTGGTGACGGCGTCGAGCACGGGCTGGCGCGGGTTGATCAGCACGACCAGCACGCCCACGATCAGAATCACCAACGGTTCCCACAAAAGAGTCACGCTGCTTTTTGGCATTTTCATAACGGCTCATCCTTTCCCTCTGGGCAACTCAGGATGACGCTCGATGCGTCGGTCAGGTCTCGCTGCGCCGGTAGACTTGCATCCTCCGACGGCGCAGCGTGTCCCCCATCCCAGGTAGCCCCTGGTGCCCTTGCGCAGGGTCACCATGAACCATTGAAACGGAAAACCCGCCGCACCGGAACAAGCGGACGGCGGGTTTTCGCCTCGTCAGACGAGGAGGGGCGGCCTGGTCAAGTGACCAGGGGGCCGGGGATTGATTGGAGGCGTGGTCATTGATCGTTATGAACCTATTTTGCCCTCACCCTAAATCCCTCTCCCTGATGGAGAGGGACTTTGAGAGCGGGTTGTTCTCGCCTTGGCCGAACCTTCGATGACCCTGCGACTACAGGGAGTTGATGCTGGGCAGCGGCGAAACTGAATACCAGCGCTCGATTAGTTCTGCTGGGTAATGGTGGCGCTGCCGGTCACATCACGCGTGACGGTTGGGTCGCCGGTGTAGCGGACGTTGCCCAGGCCAGAGACGCGCACGTCGAGCGTCTCCGCCGCGTTGACCTCGACCGTCCCGGCGCCGAGGATTTCGACGTTGACGCTGCGGCTGGCGAGGTCGAAGTTGTTGAGCGTCGCGTTGCCGCTGATCGAGATCTCCTGATGGTCTGCCCTGCCGGAGAGCCGAGTCGAGCCGGCACCGGCGAAGCGGATCGACAGCGTATCGAGGTCGAGATCTTCGCCGGTCACGTCGCAGGCGCCGAGCACCGTGATGCCCTGAAGCTGCGTGTAGGTCAGCGCGAGGCGGATGGTCTGCGACGGCGCGACGCTGGTGTTATCCGGCGTGCGCACGATCAGCGTGCCGCCGCGCACCTCGGTGATGATGATGTCCATCAGGTTGTCGTCGGCTTCGACGGTCAGCGCTTCGCTGTCGCCGTGCGTCAGTTGCAGGCTGGCGCCCAGGTTGATCTGCACCTGGCTGAAGCCGCTGACGTCGCGCGTCTCGGTCACGACGTGGCCGGAACCACGCACGGTGTTGGGCGTCGTCTGGAAGAAGGTCTGGCAGCCCGCCATCAGGCCGAGCGCCGCCAGCAGGATCAGGAGCGTGATCTTACGAAACATGGGTTCTACAGGCTTTCTCAGGGCAAGGTTGATTTGGCCCTGGGGTTAGTGCATACACAACATTGCAAAGCGGATAGAAGGTCAAACCATCCGGCTCGTTGACGGTTGGATTCGACGTTACGGTTGCGAGACGGAGCCAAGTGCGATCACGACGAAGCGCGCAGGGCAGTCGCCATGGCGTTCGCCCAGGCCGAAATCGAGTCCCAGTTGCGGAAGTCACCGACGGGCGCCTTGATGCCGCGGACGAGCAGTTTTTCCGGGAAGCTGAGCTTCTTCATGTCGATGGCGCCGTGGAAGAAGACGACGTCGCGCGGTTGGATGCGGTCGGCGACCGGCTGCTGCGCCTCCGGGAAGCGCCAGCCGTGCATGATCTCGCTGGGGTTGCCGTCGCCGGTCGGCCCGCTGGAGAAGAGCCAGACCGGGCGCTCGGCCAGCGCGCGCTCGTTGGTTTCGAGGAAGGCCGAGGCTTCTTTGCGCCACTGCCCGGCATAGACCGCGCTGCCGAGCACGACCGCCGCGTAAGCGCTGACGTCGTCGACCTGTTCGGCGGGCTTGACCTCCGCCGTGACACCGGAGGCGCGCAGCGTGCGCCCGATGTGCTCGGCGATTTCGGCGGTAGCACCGTATTTGCTGGCGTAAGCGACCAGGACTTTGTTTTCCATGAGGTGTCCTCTTTGAGTGATGAGTAGTGCGTGATGCGTTGGATTTGGCCTAGAAGGTCGGGATGGGCACGTTGTAGGCAAGGCTGTTGAGGCGCACGTCGATGTAGGCGAAGTCGCCATCTTCGAGCTGCCAGACGCCCTGCCCGGCGACGGGCACGCGCACGCCGTCGAACTGGCCGTACTGCGTCGTCGGCGTCGACCACGGCTTGACGACGAAGGTGCCGTTGAACTCGCCGTAACGGCGCGCGACGAAGCTGAGCATGCGCCCGGCATCGTCGAAATAGACGTGGGCGGCCACCTGCTTGCCATAGGCGCTGAGGGTGACGTCGGCACAGTGATCGTCGACGCCCGACCAGGTGATGTAGTCGCTCAGGTAGGCGGCGGGGAACCAGGTCATCTCTTGCAGGTAGCGCACCATCGTGCCCTGGTCAACCTCGTCGCCGCGGCCATCGACGACCGTGAACAGGCCGATCAGCTTGCCGTGCATGTGGCCGTGACCATCCTTGAAGGTGTCGCTGGCGTTCATGAGCGGCAGCCCGGCCATCTTGAAACGTGCTTTCCAGAGGAACCTGGGCGGAGTGGTGGTGTAGAACTGCGTCGCGGTTATCGGCATCCACGGTTTGTCCGGGGCGGTGCGGAATCGCCCCTCGTAGGTGAGGCGGACGGTCTCGATCCACGGCTTGCCGACGACGCCGGCATAGTGCAGGTAGCGCTGCACCGGCGCGGGCAGCCGCGCAAGCATATCGTCAGTGACCAGCCGTGTTTGCGTCATGGTGGGGTTCTCCGCACGCAGGTTCCTCTTGTCTCTTATTGAAGCGGAAAAGGGTGTTCGCAACGACGGGCACAAGAGGAGTTTACGCGCGGGCGTTCGGCGGGTTTTGACCTGGTCAGATGACGGGGAGAATCGTCAGGCGGGACGGGTTATTTCAAGAAATGACAAAGGCCGATGTAGGGGCAAGCCGGTGGCTTGCCCAGGGCGACTTTGTTGTGCTATTTGCCCTCACCCTAAATCCCTCTCCCTTATGGAGAGGGACTTTCGAGAGCGTTTTCTCCCCTTCGCCCAACCTTCGGTGACCTTACGGTTAAGGGGAGAAGGGGCCGGGGGATGAGGGTGCAACGGCACTTAGTGAGTGCTGCGGACGTGGGCGACCCACCGGGTCGCCCCTACGAATTGTCGACGCGCCCGCCTATTTCACCAAACCCTGCTGCAGGGCGATCGAGGTGGCTTCGGTGCGGTTGTGCGCCTCGAGTTTGGAGATGATGTTGCTGACGTGATATTTGACCGTCGACAGGCCGACGACCAGCCGCTCGGCGATCTCCTGATTGTTCAGCCCTTCGACCATCAGCTGGAGCACGTCGATCTCGCGCTCGGTCAGATCGTGGCCGACCTGCGGCGGCTGAGTCGCGGCGTGCATGAGCGCCATCGTCGCTTCCGGGGCCAGCGTCGGCTTCCCGGCGACGGCGCTGCGGATGGCGTCCGCCAGTTCGTCGGCAGTCACGTTCTTGAGCAGGTAGCCGATGGCCCCGGCCTTGAGCGCGGCGCTGATCAGGTCTTCTTCGCGAAAGCTGGTCAGGGCGATGACCTGGATGTCGGCGTTCTGGCGGCGGATGTTCTCCGTCGCAGTCGCGCCGTCCATATCCGGCATGACCATGTCCATCAGCACGACGTCCGGGCTGACCTGCGCGCAGACATCGACGGCGCTGCGCCCGCCGGAGGCTTCGCCGACGAGTTCGAGATCGTCATGGACGAGGATGAAATCGCGCAGACCGCTGCGCACGACGGCGTGATCGTCGACGATGACGACGCGGATTGGGTTGGTGTTCATAGGATCAGGATTCCTCCGCAGTCCAGACGGCGGATATTTTCGTTCCATGGCCCAGCGTGGTGTCGATCTTCAGTTCTGCGCCGATGTCGGCGGCCCGCTCGCTCATGATGCGCAGGCCGAGGTGATTGCTCGCCTTGGCCCACGGGTCGAAGCCCTGGCCGTCATCACTGACGAGCAGGGCGACCGTGCCATCCGAGAACGCGAGATCGACCTGCGCTCGCGCCGCGCCAGAATGCTTGGCGACGTTGTTGAGCGCTTCCTGGGCGATACGATAGAGCGCGATCTGCACCTCCGGCGGGAGGTCGCGTTCGCCCTCGATCTGAATGTCAATCGGGATTTCGGTGCGGCTGCTGATGCCGCGCGCAAGCTGGTGCAGCAGATCGCTGAGCGAGGTTTCGGTCAGCGCGGATGGGCGCAGTTCGAGCAGCAGCGTGCGCATTTCGGCCAGAGCGCCGCGCGTCAGTTCGCGCATCTTTTCCAGCCGCTTGGCGCCTTCCTCCGGGTTGCGCTGCCACAGCCGCGGCAGGACCTCGGCGGTCAGGCTGGCGGAGAAGAGCGTCTGCGTGACCGAATCGTGCAGGTCGCGCGCCAGCCGTCCGCGCTCGGCGGCGACGGCGGTGTCACCGGCGCGCTCGTAGAGGCGCGCGTTTTCGAGTGCCATGGCCGCCGCGGGAGCAATCGACTTGAGGAAGATCTCGTCGTTGCGGCCCAGTTGACCCTGCACTTTGCCCGCGACCGAGAGCACGCCGAGCATGCGGTTACCGGCCTTGAGCGGCACGCAGAGCATACACTCCACGTCGACGAGCGGCTTGACCTTGGGGTAGATGCGCGAATCATTCTGGATGTCGAACGAACGCTGCGGCTCGCCGGTGATGAAGGCGGTGCCGGAGATCGATTTGTCGATCGGCAGGCGGAAGCCGATCTGGATGTTGACCGGCTCGTCACTCGACATGACGGCGATCACCAGATCGTCGCCATCCGGCATCGCCACGGTCGCAATCTGGGCGTCGGTCAGCGATCGCGCTTCGTCGGCGATCAGCTGCAGCACCTCGTCCGCATTCAGACTGCTGGTGAGCGCCTGCTGCACGCGCAGGACGGTCGAAAGTTCGCGCGTGCGCTCTTCGACGCGCTGCTCGACCAGGGTGTTGGCTTTGCGCAGTTCATCGACGGCCTGCTGCAGCGCCTCGTGCATAAGCACCTGATCGGTGACGTCGGTGCCAACGCCGAGGATGCCCGCGATCTTGTTGCCCTGCGGCAGCGGCGCATAGACGACGTTCCAGTAGCTGGTCTGGTCGCCTGTGCGCAGGCGCAGCGCCGGGTCGCGTACCGGCTCGCCGGTGAGGACGCGCTCGAAGATCGGCTGCAAGGTTGGACGGTGATCCGGCAGCACGTCGAAATAGCCGACTGTTTCCCGCAGCGCGGGCAGACCGGCTGGATTATAGTGTTTGAAGTAACTGGCCCAGGTGGGGTTATAGCGAACAATACGGAACGCTCGATCCAGGACGAGGATGCCCATCGGCATCCGGTCGAACATCAGCGCCAGTAAATCATCCGGCCGGATGGAAATCGATTCCGCTTGATCGCCCCTCTGAGGCACTTCTAGAGTTTTCAAGAAAAGCACCTCTGCAATCAGGCAGCATGAAACACCCACTCCCCTTGACTCAACTATAGGGTGTGACCAGGGGCCCGGCTAGTGACGGTTCTCCCGTTTTGAGCGTACATGTGTCAGGAGGGAGGGGAGGGAGAGTACTGAGAGCTCAGTGCTCGGTGCTCGGTGCTCAGTAGCGGGCGCTCATGGATCGAACGGATGGGAGGAGCACGATCGGCGCTTGAATGGGTTGACTTCAAGCGTTTTCAGTGCGCTTGATTCGGTTAGCCGGACTTGGTAACGCCCAGCGAGCACAAGCGTGAACCACATCAATTCGCGCTGGCTTCTCCATCAGAACTCAGTACCCAGCACTCGGCACTCAGCACCTGGTCTTCGGTGCTTCCGCGCCGGGAAACAAACAGCCCAGGGGGCAGGGCCACACCTGGGCTTGGCCGCCGGGGGCGGCGGGCTATGTAGTTGTTCGAACTAGCAGCGTGGCGCGCTCAGATCCCACGAGAACTCGTAGACCTTGCCTTCCGCATCCGGCGCGGCGACCAGCCTGAAGGAGCCATCGGCCTCCAGGTAGACGCTGTAGCCGTAGGTATTCGACAGGAGCACCGGCTGCGTGCTGCTCGCGCTGGCGGCGTCGATCTGCGCCGCGGAAATGGTGGCGACTTCGTGGAACAGGCCATCATCGGCGCCGGTCAGACCCCAGAGCTGGATGCTGTCGAGCACACCGGCATCGGTATCATCCGCATACGGATAGGTGAATTCGCAGAAAACCGCGACCGGGGCCGCGATGTCGAAATTGTTCACGCGCCCATCATCAATCGAGGGCAGAACGATCTCTTCGTCGTCCGCGCTAACGATGCCTACGGCCATGCCCATGAGCGCAATCACGACTGCGCCAATCATTGCCGACCACTTCAAGCTTGCCTTCATTGTAGCCTCCTAGAACTCGAACTCAGGCTGCTCATACTTTAGGTCGCCAATATGGGGAGATTGCGCGAAAAGTGTAAACTATGTGTAAATCAAACTATTTATAAAAAGCGAACAGGCACTGTACATGCGCACAATGCCTGTTCATGTGGGGAGGGGGAATTTTCGAATTGCGCGAAGCGATTCTTCATCGCCTCGCGGACGCGCAATGGCGCGTCCCTACCGATTTTGCGGCGGCGGGGATAGGGCGAACCCTGTCCAGGACCGCACGATGCCTACGTGCCGATCTCCGGCGCCGTGATGGTCGCCGGTTGATTGAAGGCCGTGAAATCCGTTTGGGCCGTCGTGGTCGTCGTCAGGCTGGTGGTCGCGTCGGCGGCGGGCGTGATCGACGTGGCGACCACGCTGTAGATGCGGTGGATCAGCCCGTCCGCGCCGATGTAAACCGCGAACGTGACACTGACGTCCGCCGGGTCGACCGTCGGCGGTATGTCCAACTGGGCTGCGCCGTCAGCAGGCTGGCCCTGCAGTTGATCCTGAGGTTGTCCCTGGCCGGGGCCGAAGCCGCCGCCAGGCGCCTGCGTGCCGTCGCCAGTCGGTGGCTGCGCGCCGAATCCGCCAGGGCCGCCGTTGACGAATCCGCCACGGACCGCGCCGCCGCGCGCGAGCGATGCCGCGTCGCTGTCGAGCAGTGCCTGCGAGTTGAACGTGACCTGGAAGACGCGCATCGGCTGGCCGTCGATGCTATCCGATGGCAGCTCACTCAGGGCGGTGACGGCGGATGCGCTGACCGGGACGCTGAGCAGATCGAGCAGGCTGCTCGGCAAACTGCCATCGGCGAGGAAGGCGCGCCCGCCGCCCTGCTGGCCCTGATTCTCGGCCTGGAGCGCCGTCAAATCGAACCAGCCTTCGGGCAGCGAAAAGCCGCCGCCCTGGCCCTGCGGCGCATCGTTCGCGTCGGCACTGGCGTCGCGCTGGATGCGCATGTAGGTCGTGCCGTCGATCACGATCATGTCGGTCGTCGATTGGAAGCTGCCGTTGGGCGTCGTCGTATCGGTCGTCTGGCTGCCGGAGACGTTCCAGCTATCGCCGCTGCGGACGAAGTCGTAGTTCGACGTGAGCACGGCGCCGAAGCTGCTCTGGTCGCCCGTCTTGGTCTCGGTCAGACTTTGCGCTTGCAGATGCAGGCTGTCGACCGCTGCCGTCTGGCTGAAGGCGGTCGCGACGTCGTTGAGCAGATCGGGATCGACTGCCGCCTGCGCGCCGACGCTGCCGACGAGCGCCAGCAGGACGACCATCGTGATCAGGATCTGCCGCCAGTGTGAATGCATGATGTGCTGTGCCTTTCTGGTTCAAACAATATCGTGAATGTATGGGCAGGCGGACGCCCCGTTGGGCGTCCCTACAGTTCTCGTCGTAGGGACAGGGCGTGCCCTGTCCGCCACTTCCTGCGCGTGCACCTGCGCGCCTACAGTTCGCAGCCGGCCATGATCGTGACGTACTCGCCGCTGATCCAGCCTTCGACGTCCTCATAGGTCACCTGCCACCAGTCATCCTCGTTGTGGGCAGAGGCCTTGACGATCGTGCCGAACGGGATTGTCAGCAGCAGATCGGCATCGGCGCTGGGGCCGGAGCGCAGGTTGAGGTTGAAGTTGACGAGCACGCTGCACGTGACGACGGGCGCGACCGTGCTGGTCGGCTCGAAGGTCGGGAACGGCGTCGACGTCGGCTGGGGCGTTGATGTGGGCGCGGGCGTCGATGTGGGCGTTGCGCTGGCGGCCTCGGTCGCTTCGGGCTGCGCCGCTCCGGCACCGCTGTCGCCGCCATCATTGTTTCCGCTGCTGTCGCTGCTGCTCTCTGCGCCGGGCATGGCGAATCCGGCGGGGGCTTCGGGGAAGCCTGCCGGGCGCTCGCTGCTGCCGGTCGCTTGATCGGTCGTCGTCAGGTCGGTGACGGCTTGATCGGTGCCGGTCGTCGTATCCGCCGTGCCGGTTCCCGCTGTATCACTGGGCGCGGCGAACGAGCCCGCATCCGGCAGCGCCGTGCCACCGGAGATGATCTGCGCCAGCATGGTGCGCCCAAGCTGGGCCGGAAGCTCGCCAGAGACGATCTGGCTGGCGAAGGTCGCCGCATCGCCGCCGAAGCGCGTCAGCATCTGCGAATTGAGCGTGCCGTCGTCGATCGCTTTTTGCACGGCGCTGGCGAGCGCGCTGGTGACCGGCGCGACGTCGCCGCCGCCATCCGTCACCATCGTCTGGATCGACGCATCGCTGTTGATCTGCTCGATGACCTGTTCGCCGGTCAGGCCGCTGGCGCTCGCGATCGTCTGGATCAGCGACGACGACGCCATGTCCGCCGTCAGCTCAGGCGCGCTGAAGCTGCCCTGGGGAAAGCCACTCGTGGTCGCTGCCCCGGTGCCATCGCTTGCGGCGGAGACACCCATTACGCTGTCGACTTGCGCCAGCACTGTTGGCGTGAGCAGTGTCCCGGCGATGACCAGGAGGCCGACACCGAGGCCGAGGATGCTGTACGAATGATTCAGACTGCGATCCGGCCGCCGCAGGTCGCGGATGAGCAGGATCAGGCTGAAGAGGGCGACGACCGCGCCGCTGGCGACCGCCGCCATGGTCAGGATCGCCGGTTCGGCGTCGTTGACCGTTTGAATGGCGATGATGATCAGAGGGATGAGCACGGCGACATAGGCCAGCAGCGTGCCGAACCCTGTGATGCGCAGTTTGCCGCGCACCGTCTGGATGACAGCGTAGACGATGTAGGGAAGCGGCATTAAGACGCCTGCGAACATGACTCCTTGCATGATGGATGATCCTTTCAGTGCCCTACTCGTAACGCAGAGCGTCAATCGGGCTAAGGCTGGCGGCGCGGCTGGCCGGGTAGACGCCGAAGAAGACGCCGACCCCGGCGGCAATGCCCGCGGCCAGTAACAGACTGCTGGGCTGGATGATGACGTTGAAATCGCTGACCAGCGTGGTGATCAGCGTGGCACCGGCGACGGCGATCAGGACGCCGATCAGGCCGCCGAGCATCGTGATCACGATCGCTTCGGTCAGGAACTGGAACACGATATCCCATCGCTGCGCGCCGACCGCCTTGCGCAGGCCGATCTCGCGCGTGCGTTCGTTGACGGTCACGAGCATGATGTTCATCACGCCGATGCCGCCGACGACCAGCGAGATCCCGGCCAGCATGCCGAGGAAGACGGTGATCGTCTCGATCGAGCTGGTCAGCGAGTCGAGGATGGTCGAGGCGGTGAAGGCGCGGAAGTTATCACTGTCGGTCGCCGACAGGTTGCGCTCCTGGCGCATGATCGTCTCGACTTCTTCGGTCGCGGCGTCAACCTGCTCGTTATCCGCCGCCAGGACGAGGATCATGTTGACGACCGGCTCGCCGCTGTTGGTGCGCGTGGCGTTCAGGCGCGTTTGCGCGGCGGTGATCGGCACGATGATCAGGTCGTCGTCTTCGCCGCCGGTATCGTTGAGCACACCGATGACCTGGAAGAAGACGGTGCCGATGCGGATCTCGTTGCCGAGCGGGTTGGCCGTGTCGAACAGGTTCTCGGCCGTCTCCACGCCGATGACGGCCAGGCGTGCGCTGCTGTTCAGCTCATCTTCGGTGAAGAAGCGGCCGCTGGTCAGGCTGCGCTCGTTGATGTTCAGGTAGTCGGTTGTGGCGCCGGTGACGCCGACGCTGAACTCGTCGCCATTGTAGACGACGGCATAGTTGCCGCTGGTCTGCGGCATGACGTAGGCGGCGGTCGTCAGCCGTGCGCGCAAGGCATCCGCCAGGTCGGTCGTCAGCGGTGCGTCGCTGCTGGTCGAACTGATGCGGATGAGCGACGCGCCCAGGCCTTCGAACTGCGCCGTGATGCTCGACTGCACCGCCTGGCCGAGCGAAAGGAGCAGCACGACCGACGCGATGCCGATGATGACGCCGAGCATGGTCAGGATCGTGCGCAGCTTGTTGCTGAGCAGCTGCGTGACGGCGATGCGGATGTTATCGAAGAGTCCGGTAATCATCATTCAAACCTCAGGGCCTGGATCGGCTGCATGCGCGCCGCGCGGTTGGCGGGGTAGAGGCCGAACAAGATGCCGATGCCAGTGCAGACGCCGGTCGCCAGCAGGAAGACGTCGGCGCTCAACGACGGTGTGACGCCGGAGAGCAGGGCGTTCCCGGCAATCGTCGTGACGCCGAGCGCCAGCAGGATGCCGCCCGCGCCGCCGAGCAGGGAGAGCATCAGCGCCTCGATCATGAACTGGCTCAGGATGTCCGACGAGCGCGCGCCGACCGCCTTGCGCAGGCCGATCTCACGCGTGCGCTCGGAAACGGACACGAGCATGATGTTCATCACGCCGATGCCGCCGACCAACAGCGAGATGGCGGCGATCGCGCTCAGGAACAGTGTCAGCGTGGCGAAGACCTCCGTGCGCGCTTCCGAGATCGTCTCCGGGTTGCTGACCGAGAAGTCGGCCAGATCCGGATTGGTGATGCCGTGCTCAGCCAGCAGATAAGTCTCGATCTCGTCGGTGGCGGTGTCGACGTCGCCGTCCTCGGCAATCTGCGCCTGAATGGTGGAGACGGAATAGCCCGACCCGGCGACGCGCGCATTGCCGAGTTTGCTCTGCGCCGTCAGCAGCGGCACCAGGATGGCCGAGTTCGGGTCCTGGCCGAAGGTCGAGCTTTGTTCTTCCATGATGCCGACCACGGTGAAGGGCAGATCGTTGATCAGGATCGTCTCGCCGGTCGGGTCGTAGTTCTCGTCGCCGAACAGATCCTCGATCGCGGTCTTGCCCATGAAGGCGATTTGCGACTGCGCGGTGTTGTCCTGCTCAGTGAAGAAGCCACCTTCGAGCGGATACCAGTCGTTGACGGCGGCGTAGTTGGGGCTGACGCCGCGAATCGACGACGAGATGCTGTCGTAGCGGTAGACGACCGTCCCCTGCACCTGATATTCCGCCGTGACCGCGATCAGACTCGGCGCGATGGCGTCGGACTCCAGCGCGGCGACGTCCGCCGTGGTCAGCGGCGTGATGGCCGAGCGGTTGAAGCCACGCGTCGGCGGGCGGGCGCGGACGGTCAGGATGTCCGCGCCGAGGCCCTCGAACTGCGACGCGATGTAATCTTCGACGCCGCGCCCCAGGCTGATCAGGCTGGTGACGGCCGCCACACCGATGACGATGCCGAGGATGGTCAGCAGCGCGCGCAGCCGGTTGAGCATCAGGTTATCGAGGGCGATGCGCAGGTTCTCAAGGATGTTCATCATCCTGCTCCTAATCCGCCGCGCCCGCGTTGGGGGTCGCGTAGGCCGCCTCGAAGATGCCTTGCAGCTCTTCGGCCTCGGACGGGCGCTCGGATTCCCCGGCGACCAGCGGCTCTGCCACCTGCTGATCGGCGACGATCTGGCCGTCGCGGATCATGATCACGCGCTGGGTGTGGCGCGCGATCCACGGGTCATGCGTGACGAAGACCGTCGTGATTCCCTGCTCCTGATTGAGCCGCTGGAAGATCTGCATGACCTCCGTGCCGCTCTTCGAGTCCAGGTTGCCGGTCGGCTCGTCGGCCAGGATGATCGACGGATCGCCAACGATGGCGCGGGCGATGGCGACGCGCTGCTGCTGGCCGCCGGAAAGCTCGCTCGGCAGATGATCGAGCCGGTCTTGCAGGCCGACCGCTTCGAGGGCGGCGCGCGCACGTTTGGAGCGGTCGCGCGCCCCGGCGTAGATCAGGGGCAGTTCGACCTGGCGCTGCGCCGACGTGCGCTTGAGCAGATTGAAGCTCTGGAAGACGAAGCCGATCTTGCGATTGCGGATGCGCGCCAGATCGACCTGGCTCAGCTTGGCGATGTCCTCGCCGTCCAGGTTGTATTCGCCGCTGGTCGGCTGGTCGAGCGCGCCCAGGATGTTCATCAGCGTGCTCTTGCCGGAGCCGGACGGCCCCATGATCGAGACGAACTCGCCGCGCTTGATCTGCAAGCTGATGCCCTTGAGCACGTTGAGCGTCAGCTTGCCCATTTCGTAGGTCTTGGTGATGTCATGGATGTCGATCACCGGGACGCCGTTGGGGCTGTGAAGATCGTTCATTCGTTAGCCTCCACGCCCGCTAAAGCCGCCGCCACCGGCCGGCGCTGTGAAGTTGCCACCGCCTGCGGGCGGGCCACCGCCACCCGGAATGGCAATGCCAAATCCAAGCCCGCTTTGCTCTTCTGTGGTGGTCGAAGTCTCGCGCGTGAGCACGACGACGGTCTGCCCGGCGCTCAGGCCGGACGTGATCTCGCTCTCTTCGGAGTTGCGCGCGCCGATCGTGACCGGTACTGCCGTGTAGACGCCTGGCTCCGTTTCGACCTGAACGACCGCGCCGCCCGTCGTCGCATCGGTTTCGATGAAGCGGTTGGGCAGCACCAGGATGTTATCGTACGATTCGAGCGTGATCGTCGCTGTGGCGCTCATGCCCGGGCGCAGCGCCACGTCCTCGGTCGGGTTGACCGTGACCTCGGCGGCGTACGAAATCAATTGGCCGGACTGCGTCGGCGAGACGTCAAGCGCCGTGATGGTGCCGGAGACCGGCGCATCGTTGATCGCCTGCACGGCCAGGTCGACCGGCTGGCCGAGCGCGACGTTGATCACGTCGGATTCGGCGACGCTCAGGTTGAGCCGGTAATTACTGACGTCGATCAGCGTGATGGCGCTGGCCGAGGGCGGCACGACGCCGACGATCAGGTTTTCTTCGGCGACGATGCCGTCGAACGGCGCAACCAGCGTCGCGTCGTCGAGCGCTTCTTGCGCGTTATCGACCTCAAGCTGCGCCGACTCGACGGAGATCTGAGCGCGGCGCAGATCCGTCTCCGACGGCCCGGACTGAAGTTCTTCCAGGCGCGCCTGAGCGCTGGCGACCGAAGCATTGGCGCTGGCGAGCGAACTGCCGCTGGGGCCGCTGTTGACCGTATCTTCGTAATCCATCTCAGCCAGCGTGACGCTGTTTTCGGCCTGATTGACCGACGAATCGTACTGCTGCTGCTCCAGCCAGTTGACGCCGCCGCCGCGCGTTTCTTCCTGTTCGACGCGCATGTCACGGTTGATCTGCGCCTGCCACAATGAGTTGCGCGCCAGTTCTTCCTGCAGGCGGGCGATCTCGACGTCGGCTTCACTCGAGCCGCCTTGCGAGGCCGAGTAGAGCTGCGCCTGAGCCAGGGTGATGTTGGCCTCCGCCGCCGCGATGTCCAGCTCCGAGGCCGGGGCGGTCAGCGCATCGAGCGAGGCCTGGGCCTGCGCCAGCGAGAGCTGTGCGTCGCGCAGGTTGGCTTCCAGATCGGTCGTGTCGACGCGTGCGAGCACGTCGCCCGCATGGACGTAATCGCCGACCGAGACGAGGACTTCGGTGACCGGCGCCGACGCGCTGAAGGTCAGATTTTGCGTGTCGCCTGGCTCCAGCGAGCCGACGGCGTCGAGCGTGACGGTCAGTTCACCGTAATCGACGCTGGCGCGTTCAGACACGATCGGCGTCGAGGTGGTCGCCGCTGCGGCCTGGATCTGGCTGCGCATGAGCGTCAGGCCGCCGGTCACGCCGACGAGGGCGACAGCTGCCAGGCCAACCAGCCGGACGAGCGTGCGCACGACGCCGGGTTTGGTCAGCCGTTTCGACAGCCACCAGAACAGCACCAGCCCGACCAGGATGGCCGCCGCGGGCGCGAGGAGTGTCGTCAGAGTTGTGTTCATTGTCAGGGTTGTCCCATCTTCTCTAGGGTGCGGCTCAGGCTGCGGCGTCGATGTTGGCTTCGCCGGTCATGCCCAGGCGAATGCGCGAGTCGGCCGTATCCAGCAGCAGCCACATGGTGTACTGGACGATGCCATCCGACTCCTCGCCGATCCAGGCGATGCGCTGGACGGTCGCGTTGAAGGTCTCGTCCGGCAGTGCGTCGAGGACGATCGTCGCCGGGTCGCCGATGCTGACTTCATCCAGGTCAAGTTCATGCAGCGGAGCGGTCAGCAGCAGTTGCGAGATGTCCGTCAACTGCGCGATCTCCGTCTGTGTGGTGACGTTGGCGTTCAGGTCGACGGGCAGCGACGTGATCACGCCGGAGAAGGGCGCGACCAGTTCGAGCCGTTGGAGCGTGGTCTGTGCTTCTTCGACGCGCGCCTGGGCGCTGCTGACCGCGAGCTGTGCATTGGTCAGTTCGGCGTCGGTCGGCCCGGCCAGCAGTTGATCGTATTCGAGTTGGGCGATCTGAATGCGCGCCCCGGCTGACCACAGGCTGGCGCTGTTCGGCGTTTGCATCTCCTCCAACTGGAGCCGCGCGATCTCCAGATTGAACGACGCCGCGCCGACGGCGGCATCCTGGAGCGCGGTCTGCTCATCGGACGCGTTCATGTTGGCGCGCACCTGAACGGCCAGGTCGTAGGATGCCTGGGCCTGCTCATAGCGCATCTGCGCCGACGCCAGGTCAGAATCAGACACACTGTTGGCGGCGTCGGTGTAAGCGCTCTGCGCGCTGACGATGTTGAGCCGCGCGTTTTCGAGATCGGTTTCGTCGGGCGGGGCTTGCAGTTCTTCCAGGTCGAGCTGCGCCAGTTCCAAGTTGTAAACCGCCTGGTCATAGGCAAGCTGCGCGTTTTCTGAGTCGAGGCGGGCGATTGGCTGGCCTTGCTCGACGTAATCGCCTTCGCTGACGAGCAGTTCGGCGATTATGCCGGAGGTGAGGAAGGTCAGGCTGGCCGTCTGGGCGGCTTCGATTGAGCCGAGCACAGCGATGGTCGAGCTTGTGTCGACCTCCGTGGTCGCCTGGGCGGCGGGCGCTTCGTCCAGCGAGAACGACATCTGTGCCGGATCGCCCTCGATCGGGGCGACAACTGTGTCTCCGGTATCATCCTGCGCCTGGATGACGCGCGTTTCGCCAATCACGAGCGGGATGGCGAATATCAACAAGGCTAAAAGGGCTAACGTGCGGGTCACACGCATGGGAAACTCCATGTAGGTCTGTCTCATCTGCCGGTATTGTCGGCAGAGAATGTGGGGGTAGTGCGAGGAAATGTTGGGGAAAGTGTAAACTTTTGCACGCGGCGTCAGAATTCACAGTTTCTCCATAATCCTCCGTTAAAATGAGAATCAGATCGATTCACCGATCTGCGCGGATTGCGGGGCGGACGCCATGCATGGCGTCCCTACGATCGCACGGTGTCTGTAGGGGTTTGGCGTCGCCAAACCCTTACCGGCGTCGCCAAACCCACAATTGGGCGATTGGCACAGATCGGTGAATGCAGGTTGAAAATGCGAATTGTCAGCAACGGTGGAAACGAAATTCATGGCGTCGGAATGCATCCTGATTGTGGAAGATCACGCGGAGACCATGCGTGCGCTGCGGGCCTACCTGGAAAGCTCTGGCTTTCAGGTGCTGACGGCGGCGGACGGCGCGACCGCCATGCACATCATGCGCCAGGAGAAGCCCAGCCTGGTGCTGCTCGACCTGATGCTGCCGGATCGCGATGGCATGGAGATCGCACGGGCGGTGCGCGGTGACCCCCATCTCAAGGCGACGCCGATCATTATGCTGACCGCGCGCGTGGACGATAAGGACAAGATCGTCGGCCTCGAAATCGGCGCGGACGATTACATCACCAAGCCGTACAACCCGCGCGAGGTCGTGGCGCGCATGCGCTCGGTGCTGCGCCGCAGCTCCGGCGACCTGGAGGCGGAGACGGAACGCGTGCTCCGTTACCGCGCGCTGCGTCTGAATCCGTCACGACGGCAACTGACCAAGGATGAGCACGAGATCGAACTGACGCGCATCGAGTTCGAGTTGATCCACGCGCTGATGCGCAGCCCGGAGCACGTCTTCACGCGCGCCGAGCTGATCGAATCGGCGCTCAACTTCCAGTACGAGGGCATGGAGCGCTCGCTCGATACGCACATCAAGAATCTGCGCCGCAAGATCGAAGCCGACCCGCGCAACCCGGAATACATCCAGACCATCTACGGCGTCGGCTACCGTCTGGGCAGTAAGTGAGGCAGCTATGAACCGTCTTTGGGTACGGATGAGCCTGGCGTTCGCCGCCGTCATCGTGATCGGCTTCTTCGTCATCACGGTGGTCGGCGTGCTGTTGATTCGTGCCAGCCTCGAACAGTCCGACGAGCTGCGGCAGGAGATCCTGCCTGCGAGCTTCGAGGTCGCGCTGGGCGATCTGTATCAGACCTACGGCAACTGGCAGGGCGTCGGCGACTTTCTCGCCATCGCGCAGGATACGATTCCGCCGCTGCGCGAGGCGCAGTATGCGCTGGTTTCGCCGGAAGGCAACCTGATCTACGGGCAATCGACGACGACCTTCGACGTCTTGCAAACGCTGCCGATCACGGTCGATGGCCAGACGCAGGCCGTGCTGCTGGTCGGCCCCAACCAGGCCAGGCAGACCGCGCCCTTTCAGCCGTTCCCGTTCGTGCGCGGCGTCGGCATCGAGGAGTTCATGCTGCTGACGACCTTCGTCGGCGGGGTGATGGGCGTCCTGTTCGGCATCCTCATGAGCCGCTCGCTGACGACGCCGCTCGAAGACCTGGCGCTGGCGACGCACGCGATCGGCAAGGGCGAGCTGGAACGGCGTGTCAAGGCGACGGGCACGTCCGAGATCCGCCTGCTGGCGGATTCGTTCAACCGGATGGCCGACGCGCTCCAGAATGCGGAGAAATTGCGGCGCAACCTGGTCGCCGATGTGGCCCACGAACTGCGCACGCCGATCAATGCGCTGCAAACGAATCTGTATGCGCTGGTCGACGACACTTACCCACTGACCAAGCAGGAGATCGCCGGGCTGTACGAGCAGACGCGCATGCTGAGCCGCCTTGTGAATGACCTGCACGAACTGTCGCAGGCGGACGCCAAGCAGCTCCCGCTGCAGCAGCAGAAGATCGACATGAGCAGCGCGCTCGAAGACATGGTGACGCCGTTCTACATGGTCGCGGAAACCAAGAACATCCAGTTTGATCTGGTCAAGGCGGATAGACCGACGCCGGTAATGATCGACGCGGCGCGCATCAACCAGGTGCTGCACAACCTGCTCAATAACGCCCTGCGCCACACGCCGGAGGGCGGCACGATCACGCTGAAACTGGCCGCGGATGACGACTCCGTGCGCATCACGGTCGCCGACACGGGCGATGGCATCCGGCCGGAGCATCTGCCGCACATCTTCGAGCGCTTCTATCGTGGCGATCCGGGCCGCAGCCGCGACATGGGTGGCACCGGGCTTGGCCTGGCCGTGGCCAAGGCGCTGGTCGAGGCGCACGGCGGCACCATCACCGCCGAAAGCGAGGTCGGCAAGGGCACGGCGGTCACGGTGTGTCTGCCGCGTCACGCCGGGCAGGTGGTCAGCGTCGCGGCGTAGGCGTCACACGGCCACTGTAGGGACGGCATTCTTGCCGTCCGCCGTTTCGGACGCGAAAAATCGCGTCCCTACGAATTCGCCAATTGCTTGACATTTCGCATGAATCTATATATAAAGATTTATGTATAAAGGCTGATGTACTATGCTCAAGTTCATTTTGTTGGGGCTGCTCGATTACCGCGCGATGACGGGCTACGAACTCCTGGGCTGGATCAACGTGTCGACGGGCAACTTCTGGCACGCCAAGCTGAGTCAGGTCTACGCCACGCTCAAGCAGTTGGAGGGCGACGGCGACGTCATCTCGCACGTGGAAGCGCAGGAGAGCAAGCCGGACAAGCGGGTCTACACCATCACCGAGGCGGGGCGCGCGGCGCTGGCCGACTGGCTGGCGACGCCGATCACCGAGCACGAGGTCAAGAAGGACGGCCTGCTGGCGAAGGTCTTCTTCACCTCACCGGACGAGAAAGACGCGCTGCTGAGCCAACTGCGCTTGCAGCTCAAACTGCATCAGGACAAGCTGAGCGAGTATCGCCAGGAGGCGCCCGCCGCCATCGGCCAGATGCTGGCCGAGCAGCCGGAACTCGCCATGCACGCCTATCTGTGGGAGGCCACGCGCCGCTTCGGCGAGATGTACGAGACGATGTACATCGCGTGGCTGCAGGAAAGCATCCGGACTTTGAGCGAGCAACTGCCGTAACGACCCATCCGTTCATCCAGGACAGGAGCAGCGACGATGTACCACTCGATTGTGAAGCGCATCATCCGCCAGGGGTTCCACAACATCTCCATCGCCGACTTTGAACCGCTGCTCAAGCAGTTCGCGCCGGACATTCACTTCACCTTCGCCGGGGATCACGCGCTGAGCGCGGACTTCCACAGCCGAGATACCGTGCGCGCGTGGTTCCATCGCCTGCACAACATCTTCCCCGGCTTCCAGATTGAGGCGGATCGCATCGTCGTCAGCGGCTTCCCGTGGAATACGCAGGCCGCCGTCCACTTCACCGTCCGCGACACGCTGCCGGATGGCCGCACGTACAAGAACCACGGCACGCAGTTCGTGCGCATTGTCTGGGGCCAGGTGGTCGAGGATCATCTGCTCGACGACACGCAGCTTATGAGCCACACGCTGCACTGGCTCGGCGAGCAGGGCGTGGCGGACGCTCTCGCTCAACCGCTGCCGACGGCGTAGGGGAACTATTCCGGTGAGGGCGTAAAAATGGCCGTGCTGCGCCCTCGCCATCGGGTGATCTTGTGCTGTGAATACCGCTCAAATTCCTCTCCGCGCGCTCATCTGAACTTCCGCGCCGGTTAAACTTACGCTGTCATTATTGGCAAAATGTGAGATAATGCACATTGGTCTGACCTCAAACCACGAGAAGGGTTGCCCAGGCCGGTGCTGATCGTAAGCACGCGCGCCATCATCCGGTTACGGCCTCCAACGACACCACCGCACCCGCTTGATCCTGCGCTACATCTCCATCTGACGAGCGAGACGAGAGTGAGTAGAAATGAACCTAGAGACGGTCTCCGACAAGCAACTACACGAGTTGGAACGCCTTGCCGGGGAGCTGCTCACCGTCATGCGTCAGGCTAAACTGCTCGACGAGCCGGTCGCGGAAGCCATCCGCCTGCTTCATCATGAAGCCGGGGAAGTGCGCCGCGCCCGTTTCGACGCCGCCAACAAGGAACACCTGGGTTATTGAGTTCTCACCAGCAGGCGGCTGCTGTCAACCACCCGGTCACATCCCATCCATTGCAGATCACGCGCGCGTCTGACGCGCCACAATCATTCGTACACTGAGGTTCCATGCAATTTACCGACCTGAAACTGATCGAACCCTTGCAGCACGCTTTGCGGGCTGAGGGCTACACGACGCCGACGCCGATCCAGGCGCAGGCGATCCCCTACATCCTTGACGGCAAAGATCTCGTCGGCTGCGCGCAGACGGGCACCGGCAAGACCGCGGCCTTCGCGCTGCCCATGATCCAGCACCTGACGAAGTCCGGCGGCGACCGCCATGGCATCCGCGCGCTGGTGCTGGCGCCGACGCGCGAGCTCGCCAGCCAGATCGGCGATAGCTTCGCCGCTTATGGCCGTTACACCAACATCAAACACACCGTCATCTTCGGCGGCGTCGGCCAGCAGCCGCAGGTCAATGCGCTGCGCCGCCGCCCGGACGTGCTCGTCGCGACGCCGGGCCGCCTGCTCGACCTGATGAACCAGGGCATCCTGCGCCTGAACGCGGTCGAATTCTTCGTCCTCGACGAGGCCGACCGCATGCTCGACATGGGCTTCATCCATGACGTGCGTAAGGTGATCGCCGCGCTGCCCACGCGCCGCCAGACGCTGCTCTTTTCGGCGACGATGCCGCAGGACATCCAGGATCTGGCCGATCACATGCTGATCAATCCCGTGCGCGTCGAAGTGACGCCGCAGGCGACGACAGTCGAGAAGATCGACCAGTCTGTCTTCCACGTGCTCAAGAAGGACAAGCGCGCGCTGCTCGAACACATCCTGCAGGACAAAGCGATCCGCCGCGTGCTCGTCTTCACGCGCACCAAGCACGGCGCCAATAAACTCGTGCGCCAGCTCGACGAGGCCCACATCCAGGCGGAGGCGATTCACGGCAACAAGTCACAGAGCGCCCGTGAGCGCGCGCTGCTCAACTTCCGCAGCGGCAAGACGCGCGTCCTGGTGGCGACGGACATCGCCGCGCGCGGCATCGACGTGGATGACGTGACGCACGTCATCAACTACGATCTGCCGAACGAGCCGGAGAGCTACGTCCACCGCATCGGGCGGACGGCGCGCGCCGGGGCATCCGGCATCGCCTATTCGCTGTGTGACGTCGAGGAGCGCCCGTTCCTGCGCGACATCGAGAAGCTGATCCGCCTGCGCGTCCCGGTCGTGACCGATCATCCGTATGCTCTGGCGGTCGGCATGGATACACCCGCGCCGCCCACGACCTATCGATCGAATGGCGGCGGGCAGCGCTCCGCAGCGAGCAGCAATGGCAACGGCAGTCGCCCGCGCTCATCGACGCCGCAGTCGTCCGCGCCTCGTCGCGAGGGCAGCGGCGCCAGCCCGAATAGCAGCGGCAGCCGATCCAACCGTCGCCGTCGCAATCGTCGCCCGAACAGCCAGGGTTAAGACGCAGCATCCGTCACGATCTACCGGCGTATCCCGGTAGATCTTTTTTATCCAATCGACAAGAGGAGCAGAGAAACGACGTGACCGTTAACACCGCGGATGGCGCATTTGCGCCCAAGGCAGACTCGATCCCCTGGCAGCAAGCTGTGTCCGGCTACCGCAAGAGCGACATGCGCCGCAGCCTGTGGCAGATGCTCAACAGCATCGCCCCGTTCTTCATCCTGTGGTATCTGGCTTATCGCAGCCTGGAGATCTCATACGCCCTGACGCTGGTCTTCGCCATCGTCGCCGGGCTGTTTGCCGTGCGCATCTTCATCATCTTCCACGATTGCGGCCATGGGTCGTTTTTCGAATCGCGCCGAGCCAATGACATCGTCGGCGTTCTGACGGGCATCATCACCTTCACGCCGTACTATGCCTGGCGTCACGCGCACGCCATCCATCACGCCACGTCGGGCGATCTCGACCGGCGCGGGACGGGCGACGTGTGGACGCTGACCTACGAGGAGTATCTGGAACTGCCGCGCTGGCAGAAGATCTTCTACCGCATCTACCGCAACCCATTCATCATCTTCGGCATCGGCCCGGTGATCGATTTCGTCGTCTTGCAGCGGCTGCCCGTCCGCGACGAGCGCGCCAAAGCTCGTGAGCGCAACAGCGTCACCTGGACCAACCTGATTCTGCTCGGCATCCTGATCGGCATGAGCGCGACGATCGGCTTCTGGCAGTACCTGGCCGTGCAAATCCCGATCATCGCCGTCGCCTCATCGCTTGGCGTTTACCTGTTCTACGTCCAGCACCAGTACGAGAACGTCTACTGGGAACGTCACGAGCAGTGGGATTACGCCACCGCCGCGCTCTATGGCAGCTCCTACTTCCAGATGCCGAAGGTGCTCCAGTGGTTCACGGGCAACATCGGCTTCCATCACATCCATCACCTCAGCCCGAAGATCCCGAACTACAAGCTGGAAAACTGCCACAACGACAACCCGATGTTCCAGGTGATCGAGCCGCTGACCGTGCGCACGAGCCTGAAATCGCTCCACGTTCGCCTGTGGGACGAAGACCGCCACAAGATGATCGGCTACCACCGCGACGAAGAAGCCGTGCTGGAATAACGGGACGCGGCGTTGTCGGAAGACGATTAGGCAGATTGGCCAATCTAGAGGTGGTCATACTTCACTTTTGCCGCTGCTTGCCCTCAACCCCCGGCCCCTTCTCCCTTAGGGAGAAGGGGAGAAAAATCGGATCTGAAAGTCCCTCTCCATCAGGGAGAGGGATTTAGGGTGAGGGCAAAGAGGGCAACTACGCCTCGCCCAATTGGTCTGGTCGCGACCCTAGCCGTGGCCTGCGAAGGCCGGAAGGTCCGCCGGATAGCGGTCGACGTGGAACAGGTAGAGGCCGTTCGGCTCGCGCCATTCCCAGACGGTCTGGCCGTCCGGCGTCACCTCGAACACGCGCATCTGATAGCCGTCGTTGATCAACGTATTGCCGTTGGGCAGGCGCTGCACCGATCCCAGGATGAACGAGTAATCCGACGTCAAGTCGTACTCCCAGACGATCTCGCCCGCGGCGGGCTGTCCGGCGCTCAGGTCGTATGAGCCGTCGTCGTTGATCGCGGGCGCGATCTCCAGGGCGCGCGTGCTCTCGCGCCCGACGTAGGAGCCGTTGTCGTAGAGGGTGATGTGCCCGGCGCCCGGCAGCCCATCCGTCACCCAGCGCGGATCGTGCGGGAACCAGAAGACCTGCGCCGATTCATCGCCCGCGCGGTAGGCGGCGGGGTTGCCCCAACGATAGAGCAGATCACCGCCCTTGCCGGATGCGCCGCCCGTGTGCCCGGCGGCTTCCGCGCTCGTCGTGCTGTGATCGATGATCCAGAACTCGTTGAACTGGCGCGCGCCGAGCAGCAGTTGATCGAGCTGCGGGTTGTAGTCGACGGCGTTCATGTGAATCCACTCGACGTGGATGCCGTAGTCCTCGGTGTAGTTGGGGAAGTTGACGACGTAGTTGACGTCGACCAGCTCCGGGTGCGCCGCGGGATCGCCGTAGTTGGCGGCGTCCGCGTTGGCATCCTGCACCAGGTGATCCCACAGGTGCCACTCCCAGACGATCGCGCTCGTATCCGGGTCGATCTCGAGCAGCGCTTCCGACCAGAACTCGTCGCGCCCATCGGGGAACAGCGCAGGATCACGACCTGCCGCGATCGCATCCTCCTTCAGGAAGCGCTCGTAGACGATCAGCATGACGTTGCCGTTGGGCATGACGTCCATGCCGTGGTGGGCGAACTGCGTCTCCGTGTGCAGGGTGTACTCCCAGAGCACGTCACCATCCCAATCGAGCAGGGTAATGTGACCGTGGCCGCCGGTGCGGATCGCTTCCGGGAACCAGTCGGACTCGTCGACGATGCCCGTCTGCAGCAGGCGGCCGTCGTCGAGCAGGTAGGCGATGCCGCCGGACAGATAGGGCAGCGTCCACGCGTGGACGACGTTGTTGTCGGCGTCGAGCAGGATGGTTTGCTCGCCGAACAGCGGCGAGATCAGGGTGTAACCGGGCGAGGGGGCGTTGGTTTCGGCGGATTGGGCGGCGGCGATATGGCCATGGCCGAGGAGGAGAACCGTCAGGCAGGTGATGCCGATGACGGCGGTCAGCCGGTATGCGGAACCGGCGGCAGACAGGAAAGGCCTCATAATGCACTCTTACGATTGATCTGGGCGACAATGTGTTCGTCCGCGAACAGAAAGGGAGACAGCCGCAGCGCGCCACGCAACAGTCGGCTGCACTGTCTCCCGCCGTAAGAGCATAGAGTCTCATGCGGCGGCGTAACTTAAATGCACCTCAAATATCCTTAAAACTGACTTAACCCGGCGTTGAGCGGCGGGCGATCTGGCGGCCGTTCTCGCGGCAAGAGGGCACAGCGGTGGTCGCGATTGGCATAGCCGTGCGACGCCGGTTGTTGTATCCTGTTTCTGTAGGCAGACAAAGCAAAAGGCGAGGAAGATGTCGAATCTGATGCTGCGCTTCACGGCGAACGCCAGGAACAGCCTCAGCGCCGCCCAACGCGAGGCTGAACTCGAACAGGCGACCCTGATTGAGGTGCGGCATTTACTCGCCGGGCTGGCCCAGCTCCCCCCAGGCGAGAGCACGGCGGCCCACGTCTTGAACGAGCTGGGCGTGACGACCGACAAGCTGCGCGCGCTCGGCCAGAACGGCAGTCGCGAGGCATCGGCCAAGCTCGATCTGAGCGACGGCGTCAAGAAGACGCTCGAACGTGCCGCCGCCGCCGCCCACAAGCGTGGCGACAAGAAGCTGGCCTCGGCCCATCTGCTGGCGGGCAGCCTGGAGGATGAGGCCACCGCGCAGATTCTGGAGCAGGCAGGCACGTCGTTGGAACGCGTTCGCAGCGCGCTCGACTCGCTCGACCTGTGGACGGACGAGGCGTAAGCGGCACCGATGCCCGACCGGCGAACGGTCGCATAGGTCGTGCGCACGCAAAGTGACCGCCGCTTGCACGTGCCGATCCAGTGCTTGAGTTTTCCCAAGACACATTGAGCGCAATCGCATATCCTGCATGGGCGAGATCGGCTTGTTTCACAGGAGGTCGAAGTGTCTACATCAGTGCTCTACATGTCGATGTCACTCGACGGGTATACTGCGGGGCCGAGCGACGACCCGGACAACCCCGGCGGCGATGGCTTCATGCGCCTGCACGAGTGGTATGGCTTCGAAGCATCACCTCCCAACACGACGGGCACCGGCTGGGGAGCGCACTTCATAGACGAAGGCAATGCGACGGGTGCCGTGCTTGCCGGTCGTCGGACTGTGGAGCAGGTCGACCACTGGGGCGGAAATCATCACGGTGTCCCGATCTTTGTCGTCAGCCACCGGCCACCGGGGCCTTCGGTGGCAAACTATCCGCTGGTGACCTACGTGCTCGACGGCATCGCGAGCGCGATGGCTCAGGCCAAGGCCGCCGCCGGGGATCGAAACGTAATGGTGCACGGCGCGTATACGGCGCAGCGGGCGCTCGAGGCCGGGGTGCTGGACGAGCTGCAAATCCACCAGATCCCGGTGCTGTTTGGCGGTGGCCGTCGCCTGTTCGATCTGCTGCCGTCGCGCATCGAGCTGGAGATCGTCCGGGTGATCGATGCGCCAGACGCGACTCACATCCGCTACCGCGTCCGCCACTGAACGGCGAACGCCTGGACGCACGAACCGTAATCCGCGCCGGTCCAGCCAGGGACACAACCCCGGCTGAGTCGGCACCCGATCTGTCTACAGTCCTTGCATGAGCGTCTCGCGCTCGGCGGCCAGGAAGTCAGCAATGCGCATCGGCTGGCGGCCGGTCAATTCCTCGACGGCGCTGGTGACTACGTCGAATTTCCCCTCGGCAATACCCTGATCAAACGAGGCATAGGCTGCGGCGGCGGGCCGGGGCAGCCCGGCGCTGACCATGTTGTCGATCATCGTCTCGACCGGCAGCGCGACGTAGGTCAGCGGCTTGCCCGCGATCGCGCTCGCGATGCTCGCCAGATCCGCCTGCGACAGGGCTTCCGGCCCGGTGATGTCGAGCGCGCGCCGCCCCTCGAACGTGTCGGCCAGGGCCGCCGCTGCCGCGCGTGCGCAGTCCTCGCGCGTGATATAGGCGGCTTTGCCATCCGCGGCGGCGGCGTAGAGGCTGCCCATCTGCAGCGCGCGGTTGAGCGAGACAGGCAGGATGTCCGCATAGATGTTGTTGCGCAGGAATGTCCAGCCCATGCTGCTGGCTTCGAGGGCGGTCTCCGTGGCGAGGTGGTCGGCGGACAGCACGACCGGTGTATCCGGGCCGGGGTTGACGATCGACGTGTAGAGGACGTGCTTGACTCCCGCTGCCTCGGCGGCTTTGACGGCGCTGACGTGCTGGTTGATGCGGTAGCCGGGCTGGCCGACCGCATCCGTGCTGATCAGCAGCAGGCGGTCGACACCGGCGAAGGCCGCCGCCAGCGAGGCCGGGTCGTCAAAGTCGGCCTGGCGCACGTCGACGCCGCGTGCGCTGAAATCTGCCAGTTTGTCCGGCGTGCGGGTGGAGGCGACGATCGGCCCGGCCTGCGCTTCGAGCAGCAGTTCGATGACGCGGCGGCCCAGGTGGCCGGAGGCGCCGGTCACGAGCAGAGTGGCTTGCCGGGTTTCTGACATGGTTGATCTCCCAGATTGAACGATAAATTCCAATAGTTACTGTAAGGGAGTTGCTTTACAATAGGAAGTAGGCACTTTGCAGTAAGGGAGTTACCTGATGGAAAGCATCACGGGCAAGCGGCTGGGGCCGATGTACGCGGAGGCGTGCCCGACGCGCCAGGTGCTCGACCGGATCGGCGATAAGTGGACGGCGCTCATCATTGGCCTGCTCGACGACGGGCCGGTGCGCTTCCTGGAGCTGCAGCGCAGCATCGGCGGCATCTCATCCAAGATGCTGACCCAGACGCTGCGCAATCTGGAGCGCGACGGGCTGGTCAGGCGGACGATCTACGCGGAGGTGCCGCCACGCGTCGAGTACACGCTGACGTCGCTCGGCGAGACGTTGTGCGCGCCGCTGACGGCCATCCGCGATTGGGCCGAGGCGCACATCGACGAGGTGAGCGAGGCGCAGAGCCTGTACGACGATCGGGATGAGGCGACCGGCGGCTGACTACCCGGACGAGTCCGCATGCATCCTGGCGCTCAACCGAATCACCTTGTTGCAGGCGTCATTGAGGGCTTTGAGTTCATCGCGGGATGTGATGAGCAGCCCTGACAAATGGCTGACGCGGTTGCGCAACCCGGCAAAATCCAGCTCCCGATCCGCGACCGCTCTCGATGCAAACCCAAAGAAGGCCCGCAGCTCCGGGTGTTTGGCGACGATCGTCATCAAGTCGGCCAGGTACAGATAGTAGAAGAGATTGAGACCCAGGTCGGTCGCGTTGGTCTTGGTCTGTTCAGCGCGCAGCTTGTTGAGCACGTCGGCGGTCAATAGCGCTTCGAGTTCCGCTTCGTCTTCATGCAGGGTGTTTCGGATCAGTTGGGCGAGTTCGGCCTCGAAGTGCGCCGTCAGCAGGTAGATGCTGGCTCGCGCGGGAACCTTGTTCAAATCGGCTGGCGCGACGAGACCCACAATTTTGCTCGATTGCAGTACGAGAAAAATGCGATCGGGCGCTTCGGCGAACAACTCAATCAGGTGGAGAATCGGGGTGTCGGCGGCGATCAACCAGTCGGCGGACAGCGGGATGAATTCGCTGGCGCCGGATGCGGCGTACCTGACGAAGCCGGTAATCCTGCGGTCCTGCTGCACCGGCAGGTAGGTGAATGCCTCTTGATTGGCGTCTTGAATCGGGTTTGCGCGTTGCACCTGATCGTATTCATCCGTCCAGAAGTGCAAATCTTCGACGGGCGTCGCTATTTCGCGGACGGTATAGCCAATCGTGCGGCCCAGAGGTCGATTATCAGGCACTACGCGTCGCCTTTCTCCGTGTGCGGCAGTGCAACCGTGGATGGTCGGGGAAATCAAAAGGGACGCATGGTGATGCGCCCCTATCAATACTAACCGCTCGGCGAAAGAGCCGAAAGGCGTATGCCTAGTACATCGAGTTGACATCCAGCACGATGTGTCTGTAGCATAAGCCGTTCAAAGTGGCTTAGGATGCTTTTGTGTCCGCCGGACGTTGAAACGCCCGGCTCACATCATCAAGCGCACTAAAGGCGCTTTGTAATCCTTTCAGGTTTCTTGCAGCCCCTTCAGTGGGCTTGATTTCAGTTAGCCGTTCGGCTTCAGCCAACGGCGACGCAAACATTGCATTCTCATCTTGCGGACGTACTAACGCACTTCCACCGGCGTGAAGGAGACGTGATCGACCTCGGTTGTCGGGCCGACGATCTCGAATTCGCCGGTCAGGCGGATGTCGTCCGACGAGCTGCCGATCATGACGGCGATCGTGCCTGGCTCGACGACACGCTTCATCCGGCGGTCGTAGAAGGCGAGATGGCGCACGTCGAGCTTGAACGTGATCGTCTTGGCCTCGCGCGGCTGGAGCGTGATGCGCTTGAAGCCCTTCAGCTCTTTGACCGGGCGCGTCACGCTGCCGATCAGATCCTGCACGTAAAGCTGGACGACCTCGTCACCTGCGCGCTCGCCGACGTTTTCGACGCGCACGCGGATGCTGACCACGTCGTCAGCGGTCGCCTCGGCGGGCGAAATTTCCAGCCCATCGTAGGCGAAGCTGGTGTAGCAAAGGCCGTGGCCGAACGGGAACAGCGGCTTCGGACTCATGTCGGCGTATTCGCCGTGCCAGTGTGAGCGCTGGCCGGACGGCTTGTGGTTGTAGTAGAGCGGCATCTGGCCCGCGGCGCGCGGGAACGAGACCGGCAGCTTGCCGCCCGGATTGACGTCGCCGAAGAGGACGCGGGCGATGGCCGCGCCGCCTTCTTGCGCGGGCAGCCACGCTTCGAGAATGGCAGGGATCTGGTCGACGATCTGCGTCAGGGCGGGCGAGCGGCCATTGAGCAGAACGACCACGGTCGGCGTGCCGGTCGCGTGCACCGCCTGGATCAGATCCTGCTGGACACCGGGCAGTTCGAGCGTGGCGCGGTCGATGGCCTCGCCGCTGGTCGAGCCTTTGCCCAGGCCGGACAGATCGCCCACGACAACGATGGCGACGTCGGCGCGCTGCGCGGCGGCGGTCGCCTCGGCAAAACCGCTCGTGTCTGTGCCCGTGACCGTGCAGCCCTGGGCGTAGATGACTTCCGTGCCTGCTCCGGCGCGCGCGCGGATGCCCTGGAGCACGGTCGTCGTCGGCGGGCGGTGTTCCTCCCAGTCGACGCTCTTGAGCTGCTTGCCAGGCGCGGGTGCTTCCATGCTGTCCTGCGGCAGGTCGGTGATGCCTTCCATGTGCGCGGGATAGTGATAGTCACCCTGCATCAGGCGGGGGCTGTCGGCGCTCGGCCCGATGACGGCGATCGTCTTGAGATCGCCGCGCAGAGGCAGCAGTTCGCTCTCGTTCTTGAGCAGGACGATCGTCTGTTCGGCCAGCGTCCGCGTAAGCGCGATCTGCTCCGGCGTGTTGTAGACGGTGAGCACGCTGCCGGTATCCGCGTAGGGATTCTCGAACAGGCGCAGGCGCATCTTCATGTCGAGCACGCGGCGCACGGCGGTATCCACCAGCGCGATGTCGATCTCGCCGTCGTTGAGCGCATCGAGCAGCGGCTGGCCGTAGCAATCCGAGTCCGGCAGTTCGACGTCGAGCCCGGCTTCCAGGCCGTAGCGCGCGGCTTCGCGCTTGTCGGCGGCGATGTGATGATATTCGGCGAACATGTTGATGGTGAAGTAGTCGGAGACGACCACGCCGTCGAAGCCGAGCTCGTCGCGCAGCAGGTCGACCATCAGCCATGTCGCGCTGCCCGCGGGCAGGCCATCCAGCTCCTGATAGGCGTTCATGACCGTCGCCGCTTTGCCGTCACGGATGGCGGCGATGAAGGGCGGCAGGAAGACCTCGCGCAGCAGCCGTTCGGGGATGTGCGCGGGCGCCCAGTTCAGGCCGCCTTCGGACAGGCTGTAGCCGATGAAGTGCTTGGCCGTCGCCATGATGCCATCGGCCCAATCGTCGGTCTGCAAGCCCTTGATGTAGGCGGTGCCGAGCGCGCTGACGAGGAACGGGTCTTCACCGAAGGTCTCTTCCATGCGGCCCCAGCGCGCGTCGCGGGCGACGTCGAGCACGGGCGCGAGCGTCTGGTGCGCACCGACGGCGCGCATTTGCAGGCGGATGACCTGCGCCATCGCCTCGACCAGCTCCGGGTTCCAGGTCGCCGCCATGCCGATCGCCTGCGGGAAGGTCGTCGCGCCGCGCGCGAGATAGCCGGCGCAGCTTTCCTCGTGAATGATGGCGGGGATGCCGAGGCGCGTCTCTTCGACCAGGAAGCGCTGGATGTCGTTGGTCAATTTCGCGATTTCGACCGGCGGCAGCATCGAGACCGCGCCAACGCGCGTGATGTGCCCGGTGCCGTGCAGGATCGACTGGCGCGCCTGCCTCGGCGAGAAGCGCCGCTCAAGGTCGATCAGGTCGCTGACCCAAACGCCCGCCAACTGGGCGACCTTCTCCTCGACCGTCATTTCCGTCATCAAGTGTGCCACGCGGTCTTCGACCGGCCGCGCAGCATCGGTGTAGACTCGTTCAACCGTCATCTTTGTCCGCTTCTTTCTTGTGTCCCCCTTGCCTACGCCGCGATCGTCACGATCAGGTGTAGGCCCGGAAATTTCCGCTCAGTTGCAGCAGCGCCATCATGTAGAGCAAGCCATCGTAATACCGGTATTGGCCAACAGGCAGCGGCGTATCCCAAAAGGCGCGCACGAACTCTTCGTCGTAGGCGGTGTCTGCCGCCAGGGTCGCCACGGCGTTCATGGCAATCAAACCCGTCGCCCGGTGCTGCGGGTCAGCGGGCGTCCCATCAATTCTAAACCGGCTCATGTAACTATTGATGCCCTGATCATAGAAGAATGTGAGCAGGCGGTTGAGTTCTTCCACCTGCCAGTCATCGACACGGAACCAAACATAGTCGAGCGCGATGTTCATGCCGATGCGCCAGGCATCCGCATAATAATACTCGCCATAGTTGCTCATCGCACGTGGCTCGCCGGTGAATTCCGTGTAGTTCGACATCAGACCGGTTTCCGGGTGCGCCGCCAGATGCCAGAAATCGCGGCTGATCTGCGCGGCATCGGCCCAGAAGTCGTTGTCCTGCGCTGCCTCGCGCGCCCAGATCTCATAGAAGTGCGGCGTGTGATACGACGGATCGGTGAATTCACTGTTGCGACCCGGCGACGGCACGAAGACGACCATCTTCTCTTCCAGGTCGAACATCGGCGTGCCGATGCCGGTCGGTTCGCGATGGAGCATGTCTTGCAGGATCGTGTTCGCCTCTGTCGCGTAGTCATAAATGCCTTCGCCGCTGCCCCAGCGCGCATCGGCAAACAGCAGGGCGGTCGCGAACCACGTTTCGCCGTCCGAGGCAGGGTTGGCATCGATCACGGTGCCGTCCGTCTCATTGTGCCAGCTAAAGTAGCCCTTGTACGGATCGTCCGGGTGATACATGTAGGTCTTGGCCCACGTCCAGATGCGGTTGAATTCTTCCTGCTTGTCCATCTGGACGGCGATCATCATGCCGTAGGACATGCCCTCGGAGCGCACGTCGTTGTTGGCGACGTCGAGCAGGTAGGCCATGTCGTCGCCGACGGGGTAGTAGACGCGCTGCGTGATGTCGTCGCCATAGAAGAGCTGGTCGAAGGCGTCGTTGATGCGCGCGTCGATCTCGTCCTGCGGGATGCCCATAGCGGCCAGGGCGTTGGGATAATCGCCGGTGAAGAACGCGCCCTGCACATCGTCGGATTGGGCCGACACCAGCACAGGCGCAGCCCAGAGGATGGACAACAAGATGATCGACTGTAGGATGATACCCTTGCGCGATGTTTGTTTCATGGTCGATACCTCATGATAGTCAAAAGTCATCGGACACGGCACGCTCTGTCCCTACAGATACGAGATGACTCGTATGAACGCGCCACGGCGCGGGTGATTGTTCACCTATCCGGCGAAAGGGATTTGTGAAGGCGGCCGGCGTCATGTATGCCGCCCCTGCACGCCCGTTTTGATTTGTAGGGACGCCCAACTGGGCGTCCGTTCCCGTGATGTGCACGGGTCGCTGTACAGCAGCAATCACCCTGTGCTAACCCTTGAGTTCGCCGCCCGTCAGACCGGTGACGATGTAGCGCTCGGCAAACAGGTAGAAGGCGACCGCCGGGACCATCAAAATCGTGACGTAAGCCATGACCAACGCCCAATCGGTGCCGTACTGTCCCTGGAACTGCATGATGCCTAACGTCAGCGGCCAGTTATCAGAGTTGTTGAGGATCAGCAGCGACAGGAAGTAATCGTTCCAGCCGACAATGATCTGGAGCGTGGCGACTGCGGCGATGGCCGGGCGCGCCAGCGGCACCAGGATGTATCTGAAGAAGTCGAGGCGCGTACAGCCGTCGATGTAGGACGCATCTTCCAGCTCGGACGGAACGCTGATGAAGAATCCGCGCAGGATGACCACGCTGCCGGGCAGGCCGAAGGCGACCAACGGCAGGATCACGCCCCACAGATTGTTGATCAACCCCAGGCTGCGCACCTGAATGAAGATCGGCAGGATGGCGACGACGATCGGGAAGAGCAGCCCCAGGCTGAGCACATTGAAGATGAAGCCACGCCCGAAGAAGTCCACCCGGCTGAAGACGAACGCCAGCATACTGGCCAGAACGACGTTGAGGATGGTGACGCCGCCTGTGATCAGGAGGCTGTTTTTGAGCGCCAGCCAGAACGTCGAGTTGGTCAGAATCTGCTGGAAGTTGATCCACTGGATGCCCTGCCTCGGCAGGTCGAACGGGCGCGCCAGGAATTCGCCATTGGTGCGTATGCCACCGAGCACCGTCATCAGGACGGGCCCCAGAATGACGAAACAGACAAGGATGAGCAGGGCGTATTTGAAGATATTTGAGGTGTTTGTGGGTTGCCGTGTCATGGTCGCTCTCTCATTCCGCTGGATTCAGCACGTAATCCTGGCGCATGACGATTCGCTGGTAACCGAGCGAAAAGACCAGGGTGATGGCGAAGAGAATGACCGCGACTGCGCTTCCGTAGCCGAGATGGAAGCGTTGGATGCCGTACTTGTAGAGATAGGTGGCAAATAATTCGGTCGAGTTGACCGGGCCTCCTTCCGTCAGCACCCAAACGAGGGCAAACTGCTGGAATGACCCCAGCACGGACAGGTAGGTCGTCAGGCGGATGGTGCTGCCCAGCAGCGGCAGCGTGATCCGGCGCAGAACCTGGAATTCGCTCGCGCCGTCGATGCGCGCCGCGTCTTCCAGTTCCGGCGGGATGCCCTGCAGGCCCGCCATGTAAAGGATCATATGAAAGCCAAAGAACTTCCACGTCAGTACAAAGAAGATCGCGTAAAGGGCGATATTTCGGTCGGCCAGCCATGGGATCGGCTCGAAGCCGGGAAAGAAACTGCCAACCCAGTTGAATAAGCCATTGGTCGGGTGCATGGCGTAGCGGAAGATCAGCGCCGTGATGATTTCAGAGAACACGTAGGGCACGAACAGGATCGTGCGGAACACCTTGCGCCCGCGCAGTTTCCCACGCCCGACCAGCAGCGCCAGCCCCAGCGCCATCGGCAACTGGACGACCAGCGACAGGATCATGATGACGAAACTGTGTTCGACGGCGGACTGGAAGACGCCGTGCTGGAGCAGGCGCTCGAAGTTGCCGAGGCCGATGAAGTCCGTCGGCGGGCCAAAGCCATCCCATTCGAACACGCTGAAGTAGAACGACTGCGAGATGGGCATGATGAAAAACAGGAAAAAGATGATCATGCCCGGCAGGACGAAACCGGCGACAAACAGCCACTTATTCACCCTGCGCCTGCGCATGTCGGCTTCAGTTTGTGGAACGGTTCGTGGAAGAACACGGGTTGGAATAGCAGACATAATTCGGCTCTCTGCATCACGACGATCGATTGGGATTTCGAAGCAGATGATGCGGGGCGCTGGGCGCCCCACACCATCTCCAATTTGAACGGCGCGATGTGGCTATTGGAGCTCGAAGCTCGCCACATCCTCGATTTCCGCGGCCACTTCTTCCGGAGTCGCCGCTGCGGCGAACAACTTCTCCACGGCGTCGTTCACTGCCGCGCCCAGTGCCGGGGGCAGGAACTGATCGTAGTAAAGCTGGAAGTAGGGGGCTTCGTTACGGGCCTCGATGATGCGGGCCATGATCGGGTCGCCAGTGACGACATCTTCAGCCGCCGCGACGGTCGGGACCATCCAGATTTCCGCGCCCTTGCGCTGGGCTTCAGCGCTGGTCAGGAACTTGAGGAATTCCACGGCTTCGTCAGGGGCATTGGCGCCGACAGCATAACCGTCACCGCCGCCGAGGACGTCGTTGGGGTTACCTGCGCCGCCTTCAACTGCGGGGAAGGGGAACCAGCCAAGATCGTCACCGATGCCGCCGGACTCGGCATTGTCGGCCTCGACGCTCGGTGCCCACTGGCCCATCAGCTCCATGGCTGCCTGGGCATCACCCATCAGACGTGCCTGGTCGCCGTAAGCGAGGCCCAGGAAGCCTTCGGGGAAGGGGTTCATGTCGATGATCTGCTTGAGGTATTCACCAGCCTGAACGAACGGCTCATCGGCGAACGAACCACTGCGGTCGTAAGCCTTGAGGAAGGCTTCCTGCCCGCCGAGGCGGATGGCGAGATAGACCCACCAGAAGTGGCCCGGCCACTTGTCGCCTTCGCCGAGGCTGATCGGGGTGATGCCCGCAGCCTGCAGAGCCTCAACGGCGCCTACGAATTCGTCCCAGGTTGCCGGCGGGCTATCGGGGTCGAGGCCTGCCTGCGCGAACAGAGCTTTGTTGTAGAAGAAACCGACTGCGCCCCACGACCACGGCACACCGTAGTATTCGCCGTCACGGCCATAGAGTTCGAGCGCGGCCTGCGCGGAGAACGAGTCTTTCCATTCGCCTTCGAGTTCAGGCGCAATGTTGCGCAGCAGCCCGGCATCAGCAAACTGCCAGAGGACGCCGCCGCCCCAGCTGTGGAAGATGTCCGGCGGGTCGTTGCCCTGCATGACGGTCACGAGCTGGCTCTTGAAGGCTTCATTTTCCAGGACGGTGATATTGATGGTGACGTTCGGGTTCATGGCCGTGAATTCATCGGCCATTTCCTGCCAATAGGCGCCCTGCTCAGCAACGGTACCGATGTGCCACCAATCGATGGTTACCGGGTCCTGAGCGGCGGCCCCGCCCACGACGCCGAGCGTCAGGGCGACGACGAGTAGAGCAAAAACGAATCTCTTAGACATTCTTCTTCTCCTCTGTAGATCGTCCAGTGATCGTGTAATTCAGGACAAGGTTGCTATCGATACCTACCTCCTTTGCGCTGTCTGTTCGTTCGGTCATCTCGGGGGCTGGCTGGATGCCCGTATGACGAGTTGGGTTGCCAGCGTTTCGTGCCCTGGCGGGCTGCCGGGGTGGTCGAGTTGTTCCAGCAGCAGGCGTACGGCGATCCGGCCCATCTGGACGAGCGGCTGCCGCACGGTCGTCAGCTTGGGATGTGTAATCGCCGCTTGCGGGATGTCGTCGAACCCCACCAGAGAGATGTCTTCTGGAATTGAAAGTCCTGATTCGCGGATGGCGTCCATGGCGCCGAGCGCGGAAAGATCGTTCATTGCGAAGATGGCGGACGGGCGCTCGCGCAGTTTGAGCAGTTCCTGGGCGGCCTCGTAGCCGCGCGGCTGCAGATAGTCCCCCTCGACGATCAGGCTCTCGTCAATCGGGATGGCGTAATCCTGGAGGGCGGCGCGGTAACCATTGAGGCGTTCGCGAGCGCTGCTCAGTTCGAGCAGGCCGGTGATGACGCCGATGCGGCGGTGACCAAGCATGATCAGGTGCTGGGTGGCTTCGTAAGCGCCGTGCCAGTTGGTGCCGCTGACGCTGGCGCTGGCGCCGGATTCGTCGGTCTGGTCGACGAGCACGTGCGGGTAGTTGCGCTCGCGGATGGCGTTCAGGTAGATCGGCGATTCGAGCGGGACGAGCAGGATCAGGCCGTCGGTCATGCTGGCGATAGTGCTGGCGTACTGCTGCTCTTTCCCGGCGTGGCGGTGGGTCGTGAACAGCATCAGGTTGAAACCGGCGCGGGCCAGCGCTTCGTCGATGCCCATCATGACTTCGGAGACGTAGCTGTTATCCAGCACCGGCACGAGCAGGCCGATGATGTTCGAGCGCCCACCAGCCAGACCGCGCGCCTGTAAGTTGGCGACGTAGCCGAGGCGCTCGGCAGCATCCATGACTTTGACGCGGGTTGATTCTTTGACGAATTCGAAGCCGTTGAGGACGCGCGAAACCGTCGAGTAGGAGACGCCTGCCGCAGCGGCGACGTCGTAAATGGTGACGGGTTGGTTGGGCCTAAGATTATCAGCACTCATCGTAAAAACCCGCACATTTTGCAAGCGCTTGCAAAACGCCTGCCAAAAAAAGCCGTTTTTGCAGCAATAAACGGCAAAGATCGCAAAGGATTTGCTGCATTTTAGGGTCAAGCGCCTGCATCGATTGCACTTTTATTTGCAAGCGCTTGCAAATATCCTAGCGAGAGTCGCGCCCGCTGTCAAGCAATTCGTCATTTTCCACGAGGCTGAGTATGGCCGAGCAGGGGATACGAACCCCAGGGGCGCGGAGGTCACAGACGGATTAAGACAACATCCGTAGGGGCGACCCGCCGGTTGCCCATTGGCAGTGCAGGCAGGTATTTGAACATCACGGACGAGTCCCTACGAAACAACGCGCAGGATTTGTAGGGACAGTGCGTGCGACCGAAGGAAGTCCATTTAGGGGCCTTGTCCGCCGCATTCCGCGTACGGCATTGGACGCCGGGCGGCAAGAGTGCCGTCCCTACAGACCACGATTCTGGGTTACAACCTGCGCTTAGGGGCGGGCTGGTACGGCCAGGAGACGGTCACGGTTGTGCCCTGGCCTGCGCCGGGGCTGTCGACGGTGACACTGCCGCCATAGGCCTCGACGATCGATTTGACCAGCGCGAGGCCGAGGCCGCTGCCGGGCACGTCGCGCGAGCGGGCCTTGTCCGCGCGGTAGAAGCGCTCGAACAGGCGCGCCGAGTGTTCCGGCTCGATGCCCTGGCCGGTGTCCTTGATGATGACCTGCGCTGCGTCGACCCCGGCGCTGAAGAACCACTCGACCTTGCCGCCGGACGGCGTGTACTTGATGGCGTTGTCGAGCAGGTTGCGGAAGGCAACCGTCAGATGACTCAGGCTGGCGTTGACGACGAGTGTTTGCTGCGGTGGATCGAGCGCCAGCGTGATGTTCTTGGCGCGAGCGGCGGTGCTCATCTGCTGGTTGAGGCTGGCGGCGAAACGGGCCAGGTCGATCTGGTTGCTGCCGAGTTCGGCGCGCCCGGCGTCGAAGCGCGAGAGCAGCGTCAGGTCTTCGATCAGCGTGCTCAAATGCACGACCTCATCGTCGATCTCGGCGACGTAGCGTTTGGCCGTCTCGTCGTCCAGGCTGTCGTCGTGGCGCAGCGCCTCCGACCGTAGCCTGATCGTCGTCAGCGGCGTGCGCAGCTCGTGCGAGGTGTTGCTGGCGAAGGCGCGCTGCTCTTCGAGCATGCTTTCGACCTGCTCGGCCATGTGATTGAACGCCTGCGCCACCTGGCCGATCTCGTCCTTCTCCGGGTTGGCGACGCGATGCGAGAAATCGCCGCGCGAGAGGTTGAGCGCCGATTCGCGCAGGGCGTACAGCGGCTGGATGATCGAGCGCGAAACCCAGATCGTCGCCAGCACGGACACTCCCGCCACCAGCGCGAAGATCAGGCCGAGCACGGCCCAGCGCTGCAGGATCAACCCCTGCAGGATGCTGGTCGGCACGCTGAGCTGGACAATCGTGGCGGTGCGCCGCGGATCGCCGACCGGGGCGGCGGTCACGAAGGTGCTTGTGCCCTCGTCGTCCGGGCGCTCGACCACGGCGATGCTGCCCCGCAAAGCAGTGTCGATCTCCGGCGTGCTGTGGTAGTCCGGACGACCCTGAAAAGCGCGGTCACTGACGTTGACGAAGCTCAGGTTGCCGCCGACTTCAGCCTCGTATGCTTCGATCAGGGCTTCCAGAGCCTCCGAATCAGTGTTGTCGGCGTCGTTGACGTAGCCGTTGACGACCTGGGCGACCAGCCTCACCTCATTGACCAACTGGCGCTCGAAGTCCTGGCGCGCCGCCGACGAGATCTGCCCGCCCGCGACCGCCGTCAGCAGCGCGAAGCCGATCAGGACGATGCCGACGTAGGCGACGAACAGACGCGTGCGGATGCTGGTCGAGCTCAGGCGCAGTCTCATCGTTCCTTCCCTGTGACGATGCGGTAGCCAACGCCGCGCACGGTCTGGATGTATTCCGGGCGGCTGGGGTCGTCTTCAAGCTTTTCGCGCAGCCAGCGGATGTGCACGTCGAGCGTGCGCATGTCGCCGAGCCACTCCGTTCCCCAGACCTTGTCGAAGATCTCGGCGCGGGTGACGACCTCGCCGGCGTTGGCGGCCAGCAGGCTGAGCAGCTCGAACTCTTTGTAGCGCAGCGATAGTTCGCGCTCGCCTTTGAAGGCCTGGCGCCGGTCAAGATCGAGCACGAGGTCGGCGATGTGGATCTGGTTGGTCTGCGGCACGCGGCTGCGGTCGAACTCGACGCGGCGCAGCAGCGCCTTGATGCGCGCGATCAACTCGCGCGTGCTGAACGGCTTGGTCAGGTAGTCGTCGGCGCCCAGCTCGAGGCCGAGCACTCGGTCGATCTCCTCGTTGAGGGCGGTCAGCATGAGGATAGGCACCACGCTCTTCTCGCGGACGCCCTTGCAGACTTCCCAGCCGTCCATCTCCGGCAGCATGATGTCGAGGATGACGATGTCGGGGTCGTCGTTGAGCGCCATCGCCAGGCCGGTTGCGCCATCGCGAGCCGACTCGACCTCGTAGCCCATGCCGCGCAGCGAGCGCATCACCGGCTCGACGATCAGGCTGTCATCTTCGATCAGGAGTATCTTGGTCATTCGGTCACCATTTCACGTCATAGAGTCAATCATCGCGCCCAGCCCGGCGCAGTCGTTGAAATTCAGCCAGTGCGCCAGGTCGCCGACGCTGTCCTCGCGCACCATTTGATTGTAGGTCTGGCGCGGGATATTGCGGAAAAAGGTCACCGAGATCACCGGGCTGCCGCCGATTGGGCGACCATAGGCGACCAGCGCCAGCGTCCCGCCGGAATAAAAGCCGAGCTTGGAGCCATACTCGACGTAGTACTGGTTGATGAAGTCGCTCTCGTGCCAGCGCAGGGCGGCGCGCGTCATCGCCTTGACCGAGTACGACAGAGGACCATCGAGATCGTCGGCGTAGATGGCCTCCATCACTTTGACCCAGTCGGCGACACTGCCGGTGGCGGTCTGCTGCTCCAGGATGGCGGACTGCACGTCCCATTCGGGGAACTGGCTGCCGGTGCCGCGCCCCGATTGCGAACGGTAAGCGATCTCATCCTGGCGCCACTGTCCGTTGCCGATGTACAGATCAAGATAACGCTCACCCTGTTCGGCGGACAGATCGTCCACCTCATCGAGCGTCGCCTTGCCTGTCTCGTGGTTGTTCATCAGCAGCGGGATCATCGTCAGCGAGTTCGGGTGGCTCGTCTCGGACAGGCCGAGCTCGGCGTAGATCGCGTCCCAATCGGTCGGGTAGAGCCGGTCGAGCAGATAATCCGACGCGGCGTTCGAGCTGTACTGGATCATGCCCGTGGCCGCCAGATCCCACAGGCTGATCGAGGTCGTGCCTTCGGGATAGATCGACATGAAGCGGTCGTGCGCGCCGCGGTCGGTGCGCGGCAGGTTGTAGAGGTCGAGTCGGCTCGTCTCGACGCGCTCATCCAGCGAGATGCGCCCGGCTTCCAGCCGCTCGGCATAGGCGATGAAGATCAGGATCTTGGTCACGGACGCCAGCGGGAAGGGCGAGTAGGCATTGTAGAGATACGTCGCTGCCGGGTCATCGAGCGGCACGCAGGCCAGGCCGAAATCGCCCGGCTGCGCGTCGACCTGCTCCCACAGAAGGTTCAGGGCGGACGTCGCGCCGCTTGCGACCGCGGGCTGGGCCTGAGCGACCGTCGCGCTCAGCAGGCTGGCGCCGACCAGCACGACGATACCTGTCATCCATCGCATCATCTCACTCCAGTTATCCTTGGCGACCCCGCCGCGGACGCGCCATGGCGCGTCCCTACAAAGGCCTCCCAAATAGGGCGCAAGGATTCTTGCTTTCTCCAATATCTCATCTTCAACACCCCTCGCACAAGCCATTTAAGATCGATTTAAGGATATTTGAGGTGTCGATAACCACGCCACCATGACAACACGATACATTGGCAAACGATACCTCGGTCGATTTTGGTGACTGTGCACAGCGCACGTGAGGTATCGGCTCCTAGATAATATCCGGTTTGTGAGGCTCGTGAAGATCGACGGCGGCGCCCGGTCTTCGCCCACAGCAGTACTCGTCAACGATGTGAAAGGACAACTCTATGACTGCCAGGACACTCGTCTACGTGATCGTCGCGCTGATCGTCGGCGCGGTCGGCGGCATCCTTGGTTTTGTGTGGACGGTCGGTGGCACCGGCGAGGCGAGCGCGCCCATCAGCGCGCCAACGCTCGACATCAACGCCATCCCGACGCTCAACCCAACGCAGGCATTTGCCGCCGTGACGCAGGTTGCAGATTTGAGCTCGCAGGTGACCGATCTCCAGGCGACGATCGAGGCGCTGAGTGCAGCGCAGAGCACCGCCGACGCCGAGCAGCCCACGCCAGAACCGACGGCAGAAGCAGCAGCGGCGGCAGCGGTCGAAGCCCCGGCAGCAGAACGCAGTCTGTATCGCATAGACGCGGCGAGTTCGCTGGTGACCTTCGCCTTGCAAGAGGATTTGCGCGGCGTGCGCACGGACGTGATCGGCCAGACGACCGAGGTCGCGGGTGACATCGTGATCGATTTCGGCAACCCGGCGTCATCGCAAGTGGGCACCATTCGCATCAATGCGCGCACGCTGGCGACCGATAACGAATTCCGCAACCGCGCGCTGCGCTCGGAGATCCTGCGCACGTCGAGCGACGATTACGAGTTCATCGACTTCGAACCGACCGCCATCAACGGCCTGCCGGCGACGGTCGCCGTCGGCGAGACGTACACCTTTGACGTCGTCGGCAACCTGACGGTCGTCGGCGTGACCAACGAGGTCACCTTCACCGCCCAGGTGACGATTGCCTCGGCGGATCAGATCACCGGCACGGCCACGACCAACATCAATTACGGCGACTGGGGCATCGCGATCCCGAACGCACCCGGCGTCGCCAACGTGACGCCTGACGTCACCCTGACGCTCGATTTCACCGCCGATCAGGTCCCCGCCTGATCGGGATACCCTTCCCCGTTCGTGTCCCCCATCTCCCTCGTCGCTATGGCGGCGAGGGAGAACCCCATTTGAATCCGAGATGCATAACTTATCTATGACCCTCATCCCCCAGCCCCTTCTCCCTCATGGCGAAGGGGGGCCAAAACGGCTCTTGAAAGTCCCTCTCCATGACGACCAAAGGGAGCACCAACGGTCGGGAGAGGGATTTAGGGTGAGGGCCTGACAGCGCAATCCTGACTTTGCAACAACCCTGCATGAGTCACTTTTGCACTCTTGTTTGAAACGCGTTCTACTCAATCACGACATGTGTTGCGCCTGCCTCCATAGACGTCATCGGGAAAAATCGATTTTCAGTCCAAGCACACTCTGAAGGAAAGATTGCAATGAGACGATTGCACATTCTCCTGACATTGAGTTCGTTGACTGTTGTCCTGGTGTCCATCGAGCGCTTTTCACCCACCACCCAGATCCTGCTCCAGCCGGACGATTTCCTTCGCCTTCACGAACTCGTGCAAATGACCACGCTGATCCTGTTTACGGTCATCATCCCGGCCTTTGTGCTGCAACACCTGACCGATAACTTCTCTCTGCTGCGTTCGCGAACGGGCGCAGCGCTCGGCTTGTTGTTCCTGGTCGGGGTGTATTTTTACGCCACGGGCAACGGCCTCCATGAGGTTGCCAGTTTTCTGTTCAACCAATACTGCCCACCTGAAGATTTCGACTCCGCGATCTGCAAGAGCTTGTTCATTGACGACTACTACGCCGGCAACATCCTGTATTTCATCGGCGCATGGGCGTTCACGGTGCCTCTGCTGATCTTCGAGCAGATGCGGCCCCACGACCGCATGAGCGGGACCGACATCGTGCTGGTCGTGATCAACGGCCTTTTCTTTGCCCTGGCGGTTGTGGCTTATGCCGGATTCGATCGCGTGCTGGTCGGCTTCGTCTTTTCGGCGATCATGCTGATCACGGCGGTCGTCCTGTTCGTACTGGCACGCCGCAGCTACCGAACGCTGCCGTACACCTTCTACACGATATTCGTGTACGCCCTGGGACTGGCCGGGTCGATCATCGTGCGCCTGCGCTAGACCGCAGGGTTAGCCTGCGGCAGTCGCTCGGAATTACATCCTCATCGACCGTGCCTTGCCGTCCGCGCTGGCGGATGTGGCGCTGCATGTCCCTGCCTCATGGCTGAACGCACCCACCTTAAATCGGATTTGAGGTTATTTGAGATGCAGATAACCACGGCGGGGACGGAAATGGCTACGATTTGAGCATGGTATGGAACGTGCTCTGGAGACTAACGGCAGATGACCGCCATCGCACAGGCGCAGACGGCGCCACGCAGGTTCGCCAGGATCAGTAAGAACCGGCTCAACCTTTATCTCGATCTCATGCTGGTGTTGGCCTTCGTGGTCGATCTTGAACTGCGCTTCACCGGCCTGCAAATCCACGAACTGCTGGGCGTCTTTTTCGGTGCGGCGCTCGTCATTCATCTCATTCTGCACTGGAGCTGGATCGTCAGCCTCACGCGGACGTTCTTCAAGAAGCTCGTCCATGAATCGCGGCTCAACTACGTGCTCAACATCGCGCTGTTCGCGGACGTGGCGACGCTGGTCGTGACCGGCATCCTGATCTCACGCACGCTCGGCCTGGATCTGTCTGCGGTGCAGCAGTCCTCGCGCGCCATCGAGCAGATCCACCGGCTGACGGCGGATTTGAGCCTGCTGATCGTCGCGCTGCACGTGGCGCTGCACTGGAAGTGGATCGTCACCCACGCTCGCAAGTATCTGCTGCCTGGGCGCCAGGCCGCACACTAAACTCGAAATTCTTCCACTCCCCATCCCCCTCCCCATTGTTTCCCCTGCAGTGGGGAGGGGTACCGAGACTCGCTCTAGGAGTAACCCTGACATGGCACGCAGACGCAAACTCAACGGCATTATCGGCGTTCTCATTTTGATCGCCGTCGTCGCAGCGGGCGGCATCGCCCTGGCCGCGACCGGCAACCTGGAAAATCCCTTGCGCGTCCTCACCACCAGCAGCGGCGGGGGCGAAGGTTTCCAAGACCGAGACCGCGAAGGCTTCACGCCACCCGCGCAGCAGGACGGTACGGCAACCACCGTCGCTGAGCGCGGCGGCGGCGCGGAAGGCCGTGGCGGCAGCTCGGACTCGATCCAGTGGTCGCAGATCGGCAGCGTCCTGTATGACGTCTGGGTCATTCTGGCCGTGACGGCGGTCGTCGTTCTCGTCGGCACGCCGATCGGTCGCACGATCAAATGGCTGCGCCAGCGCGGCGCGCCCGTCCCGGCGACGTGACCCTGCACTGCCCGGCGATCCTCTCTTCTCCAGCGCTGCCGAACGTTCGGCGGCGCTGTTTCGATTCAGCGGCAGTTTGCAAACTGGTTACAATCACTTAAGGTCGATTTAAGGATATTTAGGCTGGTGATAACCACGGGGCGCGAGGGGCATGATAGCGTTATGTCAGCGGGATAACCCACCGCGCACTTGATTGGAAACGATGTAGGAGAGACAAAGCAATGCGCAAATTCGGATTGTTCTCCCTGGTGGCGCTGCTCGTGCTGGCGCTGACCGCGGGTGCGGTCTTCGCCCAGGATGACACGACCACTCAGGCGACAGAGGCGAGTGCCTGGCTAGGCATCTCGATTCGCGATACGGACGGCCAGGTCGTCGTCGGTCGTGTCCAGGCGGATTCGCCAGCAGAAGCGGCGGACATCCAGGCTGGCGACGTGATCGTCTCGTTCAATGGCGAGGCCGTCAGCACGGCTGCGGAACTGAGCGAACTGGTCGCGGCGGCTGCGCCCGGTGACTCCGTCACTCTGGAAGTCGAACGCGACGGCGAGAGCGTCACGATTGAAGCGACGCTCGGCAGCGCCCCGGACAACCTTCGTGGTGGCCCGTTCGGTCGCGGCCAGATGGCCCAGGCGATCGACCCGCTGACGCTGGCTGAGACGCTGTTCAACGCCGACCTGGAAGAGGGCGACGGCGGCTTCACGGTCGTCGACACGCTGACGAGCCGCAACCCGTTCAACCTTGAGGTGGGTGACCTGATCACCGCCATCAACGGCGAAGACATCACGACGCTCGACATGCAGACGCTGGCGAACGCCTTCATGAACAGCGACGATCAGAGCCTGAGCCTGACCGTCACTCGTGACGGCGAAGAAGTTACGCTCGCAGGCGACCTGATGGGTGGCTTCGGCATGATGGGTCGCGGCTTTGGCTCCGACCAGGGCTTCGGCCAGCGTGACGGTCGTGGTCAGCGCGGCGGTATGCCGTTCGGCCAGGGCAATGGCGCGCCCAATGATGCGGCACCGGCCACGCCGGAAACCCCTGCACCTGACGGCCAGGCGTAGCACATTCGATTGAAGGCTTATCGGTAGTAACGTAAACGCCACGCCCGCTCTCCGGCACCTGCGGAGGGCGGGACAAAATCAACAAATCCCTTCTCCCGGACGGAGCGGGGATTTCGAGTGAGGCGGACAAGATAGAGAAGTGAGGACTGAAGACTATGTCTAATTTACGACGGAGAACACCGATCTTCGTCTTGACCATCATCATCCTGGGACTGGTCGTCCTGGGCGCGACCGGGGCGGTTGGCGCCGCTAACCAGACAGCACCCGTGGCGGTACAGGCCACCGGCAGCGATACCCCGCTGCAAACCACAACTCTGGAGACGAGCGGCATCTACACGCAGCTCTACCAGAATATCAGCCCGTCGGTCGTCGCCATTCGCGTGACGCTGGCCGGGCGTGATAACCGCACCATCGGCGCCGCGACCGGCTCCGGCTTCGTCATCGACACGGACGGCCACATCGTGACCAATAACCATGTCGTCGAACAGGCCAACTTCATCGAGATCGAGTTCTACGATGGCACGCTCGCCGAGGGCGATGTCGTCGGCGTCGATCCTGACTCTGACCTGGCCGTGATCGACGTCAACCTGCCGGTCGAGGAACTGCACCCGATCAGCTTCGGCGACTCGGATGCGCTGGTCGTCGGCGAGCCTGTGATCGCGCTCGGCAGCCCGTTCGGGCAGGACTGGACGTTGACCACGGGTATCGTGAGCGGCTTGAACCGCATCATCGACGGTCTGAACAGCTACTCGATCGGCGGCGTCATCCAGACTGATGCGGCCATCAACCCCGGTAACAGTGGTGGCCCGCTGCTCAACCTGGATGGCCAGGTGATCGGCGTCAACTCGCAGATCGCCAGCAGCAGCGGCAGCGGTTCCGGCGTCGGGTTCGCCGTGCCGAGCAATCTGGTGCAGCGCGTGGCGCTGGATCTGATCGCGGACGGCTCGGTCGATTACAGCTACATCGGCATCGCCGGGACGGACATCAATCTGTCGATGATCCAGGCGCTCGGCCTGCCCGATGATACGCGCGGCGTGGCAGTCAGCCAGGTGACGGCGGGCAGCCCTGCGGCGGCAGCCGGTCTGCATGCGTCGGAGTTCGCCCGCGTCAGCAGCGGCGGCCCGTCCAACGTGGACATCATCACCGCCGTCGACGGCAGCGAGATCAGGGGCATGGACGACCTGATCTCGTACCTGGCGCGCTACACGGTGCCCGGCCAGACGGTGGCCGTCTCCGTGCTGCGCGACGGTCAGGAAGCGCTGACGCTCAACGTGACGCTGTCCGCGCGCCCATAATTGGGTTTGGCGCCGCCAAGCCCCTGCGCAGAATTCGCAGTCTCCCTATGAGTCTTCGCCCATGGCCCGCCCGCCGAGCCATGGGCGTTTTTTGTTGGGAGTTGAACCGCGCCCGCCGAAGACGGATCGTAGGGACGGCATTTTTGCCGTCCGCCGTCTTTGATCGGCGTAGACGAACATATCGGACGACGCAGGCGTCGTCCCTACGGCGAATCACGCCGGATGTGTAGGGACAGGGCGGGCGACCCACCGGGTCGCCCCTACGGCGCGGTAGGGTGGAGGCGTGACGGCGCATCTCTCTGGCGTTTGGCCTGTGATTACGACGAATCAGATGCCAATAGCGCGCATTCGCGGTATCCTAGAGGACGGAATTAGTGCTGTTTCGGCACATAGATTGGAGCTTTACACCATGCCACTGCAGCCGATCAGCCAGATGATGCAGAAGGCCATGCATCAGGGCTACGCGGTCGGATACTTCGAGAGCTGGAACCTGGAATCCCTCAATGGCGTCATCGACGCCGCCGAACAAACCCGGTCGCCCATCGTCATAGGTTTCAACGGCGAATTCCTCGCCGAGCCGGATCGCATCGCGCAGGAGCGCCTGTCCTGGTACGGGGCGCTGGGCCGCGCTGCCGCCGAGGCCGCCTCGGTGCCGGTCGGCTTCATCTTCAACGAGTGCCCGGACGATGGCTGGGTGCGCCGCGCCGTCACCGCCGGGTTCAACCTGGTCATGCCGGTGCCCGCGCACGGCGAATCCGATGCCGATTACACCGTGCGCACGAAGGCGATTGTCGACTACGCCCATGCCCACGGCGTGGCGGTCGAGGCGGAACTGGGCACACTGCCATTCGGCGGAGAGCCGGGCGGCTCGACCACCGATCCGCGTCAGGCGGCTGAGTTCGTCACCGCGACCGGCCTGGATCTGCTGGCGATCAGCGTCGGCAACATCCACGTGCTGCTGCACGGCGCCCAGGCGCTCGATCTCGATCGCGTGGCGGCGCTGCGCGCGGGGATCAAGGTGCCGTTCGTGCTCCACGGGGGCACCGGCATCGACAAGGCGTCGATCCAGGCGGCGATTGCGCTCGGCGTGACCAAGGTCAATTACGGCACTTACATGAAGCTGCGCTACCTGGACGTGATGCGCGCCGCGCTCGACGTGCCGGAAGCCAACCCGCACAAGCTGCTCGGCATGGGTGGGCCGGAAGACGTCATGCTGGCCGGACGCCGCGCCGTTTGCGAAGCCGTGCTCGAACGAATCGACTGGCTGGGCTGCGTCGGCAAAGCCGATTGAGACGCGAGGCGAGCTTTGCTGCGAAGTTAATTCGGATTTGCCGCCATTGGCCTAAGCCGAATGGCTGACGATAATCTAGCCCACTGAAGGGGCTAGATGTGCAAGGGCGATTTCAGAGCGCCTTTAGTGCGCTTGACAAGGTCAGCCGGGCGTTTCAACGTCCGGCGCACGCCAGCGCACTTTCTGTCCATTTGCACCGCCTTCTTCCTAAGGCGACTGACTTGGGCGTCAATCTAAGGTTGACGATGTACTCGTTACAGAGACCTGTCCATATACCTCACCCCCAACCCCCTCTCCGCACGCGACCGGAGGAAGTTCCCGTGGGGCGGAGAGGGGACGTCGAAGCGCAGCGAGACAGGGGTGAGGTGAATAGTTCAGGCTTTGGGAGAGAAACGAAAAGGGATTATTGGTTATGGACACTGTAGGGTGTGCAGGAATTCTGGTCGCGGATACTGTCTGCGGGCCAATGGACAGTCTGCCGGAAGAGGGCCTGCTGCTGGCGATTGACTCGCTGCCGACGACCGCCGGGGGCTGCGGCGCCAATGTCGCCATCGGCCTGGCCAAGCAGGGCATCGCGACCGATGTGGCAGGCCGCGTTGGGGACGATCCTTCGGCGCAGGTCATCCTCAACGAGCTGAACCGGTTCGGCGCAAACACCGACCGGATCACCGTCTCGGAGACGCAGCCGACCTCGCAGACGATCATCCTGCTCGTGCGCGGGCAGGATCGGCGTTTCATCCACGTCGTCGGCGCCAACAAGGAATTCGCCGTCAGCCACATCGATCGCGAGTGGGCGGCGGGGCTGAAGGTGCTCTACCTGGGCGGCTTGTTCGTGCTGCCCGCCATCCAGATGGACGAGCTGGCGGATCTGTTCGCCTTCTGCCGCGAGCAGGGCGTCGTTACCATGCTCGATGTCGTCATCTCGCTGCAGAACAAGGGCATGAACGGCCTCGAAACGGTGCTGCCCTACGTCGATTACTTCACGCCCAACGACGACGAGGCGGAGTTGCTGACCGGCCTCGCCGATCCGCTGGAGCAGGCCAGGGCGTTCCAGGCCTGCGGCGCGGGCACGGTCATCATCACCCAGGGCAAACACGGCGCGCTGGCGCTGCGCGGCAAGGACGTGTGGCGCGCGAATGCCTTCAGCGTCGACGCGGTCGATCCGTCCGGCGGCGGCGACGCTTTCGACGCCGGGATCGTCACCGGCATCGTGCGTGGCTGGGACATGCCGCAGATGCTGGCCTATGGCGCGGCGCTCGGCGCGTCGGCGACCCTGGCGCCCGGCACGACGACCGGTGTCTTCACGGCGGACGAAGCCGAAGCCTTTCTCGCCGGGCATGCATTGGCTGTGACGCACGAGACTCTGGCGTAGATCACGCGCGCATGGCCGCAAGCAAACGCTGCGGCCATGCCCACCGCTCTCTGACCCTGTCAGTGTCCCGCAATGACGGGCAGGAAACCCCATGAACAACAATCGACATCCGTTAGGCTGGTACGTGCTCCGCATCGTGACCGCTCTCTTGCTGCTGATCGGTGCCGGTGTGGTGCTCGTCTATTTGCGCTATCGCGAGGACATGCGCGCCAACGAGGCGCGGCTGGCGCTCGGCAGCAAGACGGTCGATACGCCGTGCGGCGCGCTCGAGTACGGCGAGCAGGGCGAAGGGACGCCCGTGTTAGCCATCCACGGCGCGGGTGGGGGTTACGATCAGGGGCTGATGCTGGCGGCGCTGGGTGATGGCTTCCGCATCATCGCCCCGTCGCGCTTCGGTTATCTGAAGACGCCGATCCCGGATGATCCGTCGGTCGCTGCGCAAGCGCAAGCCTACGCCTGCCTGCTCGACGCGCTTGGCATCGACCGGATCGCCGTCGCTGCCGACTCCGCCGGTGGGCCATCGGCCCTGCAATTCGCGCTCGATTGTCCCGACCGGGTCAGCTCGCTGGTGCTCGTCTCCGCCATCAGCACACTGCGCCCGATCCGCGACGACAGCAGCGGCCCCTCGAACGAGCTGCTGACGGATTTCGTCTACTGGGCGGCGGTCACCTACTTCCCGGATACGGTGCTGGCGGTGCTCGGCGTCCCGGCTGAGTCGTTGGCGCACGTCAGCCCGGCGGAACACGAGGCGATGGTGGCGGCGGTGCGCTCGTTCCAGCCGATGAGCGCGCGCCTGCCCGGTATGAATCTGGACATCGTCGAGGAGGCGCTGCCCGAAGTCGAGGCGCTGCCGATTAGTGACATCCAGGCACCGACGCTGGTCATTCATGCGCGCGACGATGCGCTGGTGCCGTTCGCGCAGGGGCAATACAGCGCCGATCACATCCCTGGCGCGCGGCTGATGGCGGTCGATTACGGCGGGCATCTGGCGCTGGTGCTCGATAGCGTGTTGGCGGAGATGCGGACGTTCATCCGCGAGCATGCGTGAGCGGCGGGCAAGGAGGCGACGATGGACTTCCGGCACTTGCCCCGGCGGCTGCTGCGGACGATCAAGCGGCCGCCGCAGCTGGCCTATGCGATCGGGCTTGGCCCGTTGATCGGGCGCATCGTCCTGCTGCTGACGACGCGCGGGCGTCGTTCAGGGCTGCCGCGCGTCACGCCTGTGCAGTACGAAGAACTCGACGGCGTCTACTATGTCGGCTCGTCGCGTGGCCTCGACGCGGATTGGTGCCGCAACATCCTGGCCGATCCGCACGTGAGCGTACGCGTCAAGGCGCGCCGCTTCGACGGGCTGGCCGAGGTGACGACCGACCGCGCGCGCATCGCGGCGTTCCTCGATCTGCGCTTGCAGCGCCATCCGCGCATGGTCGGCGCGATGCTGCGGGCGGAGCATCTGCCGCCGCACCCGACGCGCGAGCAGCTCGAAGGCGCCGCCGCGCACCTGGCACTGGTCGTCATTCGCCCGCTGGACGGGGCATCTGCGCCCTCACCCTGAAGCCATCACCCTCATGGCGAGGGACTTGATAGATCAGGTGGGTCGTGGGCTGAGCGACTCAGTCTGGCGCTGCGCGGACATCTAGCGGCGTACAGACAGGAGGACGCGATGTACTTTGGGATCTCGATGCCCCCATTTGGCGACTTTGCCGATCTGGCCTTCCTGGGCGAGACGGCGCACGAAGCCGAGGCGCTCGGCTGGGACGGCTTCTTCATCTGGGATCACGTCTTTTTCGACCCGACGTTTCACCCGAACGTCGACCCGTGGATCGCGCTGGCGGTGATGGCGCAGCGCACGACGACGATTCGCATCGGCACGATGATCACGCCGTTGGCCCGGCGTCGTCCGTGGGTGCTGGCGCGGCAGACGGTCGGCATTGACCGGCTCTCGCACGGGCGGCTGACGCTCGGCGTCGGGCTGGGCGAACCGGCGCAGTGGGATTTCGGCTTCTTCGGCGAGCCGACCGACGCCAAACAGCGCGCGCTCATGCTCGACGAAGGGCTCGACATCCTCAACGGGTTGTGGACGGGCAAGCCGTTTCGTTACGACGGCCAGCACTACCACATCGACGAAGTCACGTTCCAGCCGACGCCGATCCAGACGCCGCGCATCCCGATCTGGGTCGGCGGCAACTGGCCGAACAAGCGGCCGATGCGGCGGGCGGCGCGCTACGATGGCTACTTCCCGATCTTGTGGGACGGCGGCATGACACCGGAGACGTGGCGTGAAGCGCTGGCCTACATCCGCTCGCAGAGGACTTCGGATGCGCCGTTCGATGCCGTCAACGGTGGCCGCGTGCCCGACGAGCGATGGGACAGTGCGGCGGCGGTGATCCAACCGTTCGCGGACGTCGGCGTCACCTGGTGGGTCGAGGACGTCAGCCCGTGGCGTTTCGGCGCCGACTGGGAGAAGCCGTGGCAGCCAGAGCATACCCGGCAGATGGTCGAGTTGATCCGGCGCGGGCCGCCGCGTATGTAGCGCCGCTCAGGCCGTGGCGAGCGCGAAACGCTGCTGATAGCGGACGATCGCCAGCAGCAGCCCCAACTGGAAGAGCACCGTCGCGATCATGGCGAACTGATCGAAGTAGAAGCCGAGCACGTTGGTCAGCGTCAGCGAGACGACCAGCGCCAGCGAGGCGATGCGGCTGCCGAGTAAGTCGTTACCGCGCACATAGAGCACGGCCGCGATCCCCATCAGCAGCGCGCCGATCGCTTCCAGGATGATCATCGTCAGGTAGGAGAGCAGGCTGGCGTCTCCGGTCACCTGCGGCGCTTCGATCAGGAGCGAGATGAGTTCAGCCCGCCCCTGCGGATCGAAGATCAACGCGGCCAGGGCGGCGATCGCGATCAGCGAGCCGATGCTGGTCACGGCGACTGCCGCCACGATCAGCATCCGGTAGCGACCACGCGGCAGCCAGCGTACCTCCACCTTGTGCAGCCATTCCAGCAGCCGATCCCATGGCGTGGTCGCTCGCGTCCTGATCGGCACCGTGTCCGACTCGATGAAGCTGCGCAGCATCTCGGCCAGATGGCGCAGGTCGTCGCGCTGGCTGTCCGCGATCACCTGTGAGAGGCGGTCGAGCAGGGCCTCGCGCTCGTCGTCGTTGAGGTCGCGGTCGAGCACTTCCTGCAGGTCTTCGAGGATGGTGTACATGGCTGCGCGCGCATCTTGTGCCCGCGGGCGGCGCACGACCAGATAGACGAAAACGGTGATCAGGAATGCTGCGTAGATGATCGGCGCGGCCAGTGGGAAGAAGTAGTCGGTCGTCTGGGTGATGAACTTGCCGACCTCGTCGATGAATAGGCCGACGCCCGCGCCCGCCGCCACCGCCGCCAGCCGGAAGATCCAACGGTTGGCGAACATCAGCATCAGCCAGCCGCCGATCAGGAGCAGCAGCCCGCCCCAGAGCGCATGGGCGATGTGAAATGTCTCGTTGCCGAGCTGTGGAAAGCCAGTGATCTGCAAGAAGGCGCGCGTACCGACGACCGTCACGCCAAAGGCGACGACCATTAGCAGCAGATAGTCCGGCGCGTTGCGATTGAGGACCGGCCTGCGCACGCGCGCCGCCGGATGTTTCGTCTCTGACATGCGTCCACTCTCCCCTGGGCAGTGGCGATCAGGCCGGGGATTGTACCAGGAGACGCGGGTGAGGTGGCAATGTGGCCGTGCGCTCGTTCAGGGTGCGGAACGGCGGTAGAAGTACGACTGGCCTTCTTTGTCGGCTGACGAGTGTTCCTCACGCCAGCCTTCGCGCTTGAGCGCGTCCCGCTGCTGGTTGAAATCAGGTTCGGTCATCCGGTCCGCGAGCACTGCGCGGCCCCGGTTGGCGCCGTTGAAGGTGTAGAGGGTGACGCGCGAGGTCGCTGGCGTATCATTCGTGTAGTTGAAGTCGGCCCGCAGTTCGCAGTACTCCTCGCCGGGCAGGAAATGCTCCGGCTTGCGCGAAACCCACGCGGGCGGGGCGGATGCAGGCTTGATCCGGCGCTGGCGCAGCGCGCGGCCTGCGACCACGGCGACGATCACCAGGGCGACGGTCAAGAGCAGGTAGGGAAGAAGATCATTCATGGTTGAGGTTGTTCATGCGCCTTGGAGATGCGCCGTGCCGTTCTAATCGCGCAATGATCGTGTAGGGAGCCTCTGATTGTCAAGATGGGCGCCCGACGCGAGAGGCCGCCCGCCGGATGATCAATCATCCGGCTAGGGTTGCGCCCGCTCAAGCGGGCTTTCAAATCATTTGCACACAGCGTTGGTATCCAAGCCCCATTTCATGGGGCGCAAGCTTAGCCAGGGGCTTGAGTCCCTGGCGTCGTCGTGTGCGCATTCCCGATCAGCCATCTTCCAGATGGCTTCCCAACACGCCCAGCCCGACCATCGAATGGTCGGGCGACGCTACGGCGAGTCGTCGCGAGAGGCCGCCCGCCGGATGATCAATCATCCGGCTCGGGTTGCGCCCGCTCAAGCGGGCTTTCAAACCATTTGCATGCAGCGTTGGTATCCAAGCCCCATTTCATGGGGCGCAAGCTTAGCCAGGGGCTTGAGTCCCTGGCGTCGGTTGCGAGAGGCTCGCAGTCATCCCCACAAACGACAATCGCGCCTGTGAGAGCGCGATTGTGCTGAGTCGATACGGAGAAACACCCGACTGGGCGTTTGAGTCCTGCCTCAACGAGCAGGTTCTTCAGTGGAGCGATGCAGTTGTGAGATGGAATCCGTCAAAACGGTCTGCCTTTCAACAACGTGTACCCTCATCTTCATCATGCACCTATTTTGGCGGCGAGTCAATCACCCACGCACGGCGGCCCGCCGGATCAACTGGCGTTGCCGTCGACCTCGGAGGCGTTCTGGCGCGGATGTGCCTCCAGCCATTGGCGCGCGGCCAGCTCGCTCTTGAAGCCCAGGCGGATGCCGGGCCTGCCCCGGTGGAAATGGTGCACCAACTCTTGCGGCGGCATGTCGGAATAGCCCCCGGCGACGAGGTTATAACTGCCGATGGTTCTGCAGGTGGTGCAGGCGTAGAAGCGTTCTACCAATATCATAATCGCTCACCCGTTCTATTTGATAGCGTTATTGTATAGCACAAATGAGCTAATTGGCAAGGGGTTGGGGGGTGGGAAATCGGCGGCGAAGCGACGCGGAGGGCGATCCGTCGCCCTCCATCGAGCCGGTTATGGGGAGACCACGCGCTCGTCCTTTTAGCCGAATAAGTCGATGCGCTCCGGGCATTGGTCGGCGCCGGCAGGCAGGATGACGCGGAAGATGCTGCCGCTGCCCTGGTGGCTTTCGACCTCGATCTTGCCGTCGTGGTGCTCGACCACCTTCTGCGCAATCGACAGCCCCAGGCCGAAGCCGGGCGTGCTGTGGGCGTCGTCTTCGCGCCAGAAGCGCTCGAAGATGTGCGGCAGCGACTCCGGTTTGATGCCGATGCCGGTATCACGGATTTCGATGACGACGCTCTGGTCGTGGCCGTAGGGATGGGCGGTGATCGAGCCTTGTTCCGGCGTGAAGCGGATCGCGTTATCGACCAGGTTTTGCAGCGCTTCTTCCAGCCATGAGATGTCGACGCAGGCGACCAGCAGCGGTGCATCCGACTCGACCTCGACCGTCAGCGCTTTCTCCTTGGTCGCCACGCTCGCCCGCGCGATCACCTGGCGCAGCAGCTCGTTGACGTCCGCCGTCTGGAAAGCGAACGGGATGTCGCTGTCGAGCATGACCATGTGGTTCATCATCTCCAGCAGCTTGACCAGGCGGGCGGTCTGCTCCCGGATGTTTTCGGTCTGCCGCAGGCGTGCCTCCTCGGTCGGCGCCCGTTCGAGCAGAAAGGTCTTGGTGTTGATGATGGCGAGCGGCGTCCGCAGCTCGTGCGAGGCGTTCTCGACGAACTGCTTGAGCACGTTGATGCGTTCTTTCTCGACCGCCAGCGCCAGAGCCTGCTGCTCGGCACGTTTGCGCTCGGTGATATCGACGAAGAAGACGGCCATGTGGCCAGGGATGGTCTGAAAGGCCTGGATTTCGAAGATGCCGCCGGTGCCGCTGTCGTAGTAGGTCAGCTCCTTCAGGTGCAGCGGATTACCATTCTCGGCGATCTCTTTGAAATGGGCGGGGATATCCGTCTGGTCGAGGCCGGGAAACGCCTCTTCAATCGGCTTGCCGATCAACTGCTCGTGATCGACGCCCAGGATGCGGGCTGCCGCCGGGTTGGCTTTCTCCAGCACCAACCCCGCATCGCCCATGCAGCGATAGAAATAGATCCCGCTCGGCGCATTGGCGATGACCGCGCGCAGATATTCGTCACGCTCGCGCAGCGCTTGCTCGGCCCGTTTGCGCTCGCTGATGTCACGCACGACCAGCTGCACGCGCACCACCTTGCCCTGCTCATCGCGCACCAGCTCGACGCTGGATTCTGCCCGAAGCTCGCTGCCATCCTTGCGGCTGTACGTGCGCTCGAACGGAGGCATGTCTTCGCCAGCCATGATCTTGCGCAGGACTTCCTGGTTGTGTTCGCGTTCGGACGGCGCGACCATATCCGAATAACGGATGGCCGCCAACTCGTCGGAGCTGTAGCCAAACATGGTGGCGGCGCGCTGGTTCATCTTCATCGGCGCGCCGTTCATATCGAGGATGAAGACCGCATCATTCGACTGTTCGAACAGGCTGCGGAAGCGCTCCTCGCTTTCGCGCATGCGGTGCATCGCGTTGTCGAGGATGGTGCCGATGATGATGAGAAAGGTCGCCATGCCGGTGATCGGCACGATGTACGAGAACGGCGCCAGCGGCTCCACACCGGGCACGAAGTAGAGCGCGGCGATGCACACCACCGTCACGCACGTGAAGGCGATGGTGACCCGGTGCCCGAAGAAGATGTTGATCAGAAGCGTCGTGATGACGAGCAGATTGAGCGCCAGCATCCGGTCGGCTATCGGGCCGGTCGCGGTGAAGAAGATCGCCAGGACGAAACCGGGCAGCGCCAGCACGGCGATCATCTGGCCGATGATGGCGCGCTCGGTACGGCTGAAGGCATAGGCAGCGGCCAGCGCCAGGATCAACGCCGCAGCGATGAAGGGCGCCTCTGGATATTCCGTGTTCGCCAGCGCCCAGATCGGCGCGAAGATGAGGGATACGAACAGCAGTGCCGCCAGTAATGAGACGGCCAGACCCGCCTGCTGGCGCAGCGATTCATGTTGAATGCTGCGGGATGGCCGCGTGATCTGCTGCCAGATCTCGATGACCCCTTTACGTGTCGCTACGAACATATGCCGCGTTCCCGTCAATTGTACGTGCTACCATGTCCGGCTGGGAATTGGTGCTCGCTCGAATCGCAGCCGTACATGCTACTACTTACTAATATAGGGGTGACATGTACCCAAGAAGCTGTAAGGTTGCCTTGTGATGGTTTGCGGGGGATATGCGCGCGGGAAATGATGCAGGCGGGGAAATCGTACGGGCGGGATTGGGGGAAGGGGTACGGGCGGAATTAGGGCGAATCGTAGGGGCGGGATATATCCCGCCCGTACAAATGGTTTGTGTATGGAGGCAGCAATCGCGCTAGACGACCGCCTGCGGATGATCCGCCGCCACCATGTCGAGGTCTGCCGCGGCGGCGTTCGATTCGACCTGGGCGATCGATTTGCAGCCGGGGATGACGCAGGTCACGGCCGGGTTCTGCAGGCACCAGGCCAGCGCCCATTGGGCCATATCGACGCCCGGCGGCACCTCGCGCTGCCGGATCTGCTCGACTTCGCGCAGAGTCTCCTGCACCTCGGCGTCGTTGTGTTCGGAGCGCACGTCGGTCGGGTTCGTGAACGTCGCGCCGGGCTTGTATTTGCCGCTCAGGTAGCCGCTCGCCAGCGGGACGCGCGCCAGCACACCCAGGTCAAGCTGCTCACAGGTAGGCAGGATCTCCTCTTCAGGAGCGCGCGCCAGGCGGTTGTAGACGACCTGGATCGCGCTGGCGCCGACTTCCGGCGCGCGCCGCACCAGGCGGATCTGCTCGCCGCGGCTGCTGATCGAAATGCCGAGATGGCGCACCTTGCCCGCCTGCACCTGCCGCTGGAGCATCTCCCACAGTTCCGGCTGGTCGAACTGCTCGTAACTGCCGGAGTGGAACTGGTAGAGATCGATGTGATCGGTTTGCAGCGCCTTGAGCGAGTCGTCAAGCTGCTTCTCGACCGCCTCCGGCGACCACAACTGCGCGCGCTGGAAGTTGCCTGTGAAGGCGTGGCCGAACTTGGTCGCCAGAATCCACTGGTCGCGCTGGCCCTTGATCGACTGGCCGATGAACTCTTCCGACAGGTGATCGCCGTAGCATTCCGCCGTGTCGATCAGGTTGATGCCCAGGTCGAGCGCGCGGCCGAGCAGGCCGTCGACCTCGCTCTGCGTGAAGTCTTTGCCCCATTCGCCGCCAAACTGCCACGTGCCGACGCCGACGACCGACACGCGCAGATCCGATTTTCCTAACCGGCGATATTTCATCCGTTTTGTCTCCTCATGTGATTCGTTGTGTGCGGGGTGCGTTGGGAGGGCGAGGCATCGCCTCGCCCCTACAGGGCCGTTCTTGGGACAGGGCACGCCCTGTCCGCGCGTTCAATCGTTGATCACGATGTCGTAGGGACGCCATTGATGGCGTCCGTCCCCTTTTTTCGTTCCCGCATCTGTTATTCGTTCGGGTAGGTCAGACCCCATTGCGAGCGGATCGTGTCCATCGTGCGCATGATGTCGAGCGTCTCGTCGAGCGGCATGATGTCGCTTTCGAGCTTGCCCGCGTGAATGCAGCGCCCGACTTCCGCCGCCTCGTAGTTGTAGCCGTTGCCCTCGGTCGGGATGTGGAGCGTCTGCGTGTCGTACAGGCGGCCTTCGACGATCAGGCGGTTGACGACGCCCTCCGGCGCCAGCTTGCTCAGGCTGATCGTGCGCGGGTTGATCCACGATTGGTGCACCTTGATCATGCCGCCGGTGCCGATGATATCCGCCTCGACCGGCACGTTCAGGCGCACGGCGGACGATAGCAGCGCCGTCCTGCCGCCTTCGTAGCCGAACATGTAGGCCGAGCGGTCGTCGGTGCCGGTTGGGCCGAGCGTCGCCGTGCTGTGGATCGCCTTTGGCGAGCCGAGCACCATGTAGGCGAACGAGATCGGGTAGATGCCGACGTCGAGCATGGCCCCGCCGCCAAGCTCCGGCTTGAACAGACGGCTCTCCGGGTTGAAGTCGGTGTCGAACGACAGGTTGGCGCGCACGAGCTGCACGTCGCCGATTTCGCCGTCGGCGATCCACTTGCGCACCTGGATCATCGCCGGTTGGAAGCGCGTCCACATCGCCTCCATCATGAACAGGCCCTTTTGCCGCGCGAGGGCGATCATCTCACCCGCCTGGCGCGCGTTCATGGCGAACGACTTCTCGACCAGCACGTGTTTGCCCGCGTTGAGGCAGAGCAGCGTGTTTTCGTAGTGGAAGGGATGCGGCGTCGCGACGTAGATCACGTCGACGTCCGGATCGGCAACCAGCGCTTCATAGCTGCCGTGGCTGTGTTTGGCGCCCCATGTGGCGGCGAAGGCATCGGCGCTCGCCTGCGACCGTGAACCGACCGCGACCAGCTCGGCGTCTTCGAGCGCCGTCAGACCCTCAGCCAGCAGTCCGGCGATATAACCCGTACCCAAGATTCCCCAGCGTGTGCGTGGCATATGGTCTTCTCCCAAGTTGCGATGATCGGTTTGCGGGTGCAGACCCCTACTATAACGCAGGACGCCGAGACGCGCCCACGGGCGGTCAGGGGCGGATTGTAGGGACGCCTTTTTTGGCGTCCGCCGTTTGACCAACCCGTCAGGCATCCGGCGGACGCGCAGAAGCGCGTCCCTACAGAATCTTTTCGAATTGTAGGGACGCCATTGTTGGCGTCCGCGGCCTGATTTCTCCGTGTCCTCTGCGCCTCTGTGGTTCCCGCCCCTAATCGTTGGCGATGAAGACGGACTTGTACTCGCTGTAATGATCGAGCGCGACCATGCCCTGCTCGCGACCGAGGCCGCTCTGCTTCATGCCGCCGAATGGCGCTTCGATGTGGACGCTGCTGCTGCTGTTGATCGAGAGCATGCCCGTCTCGATGGCGCGGGCCACGCGCAGCGCCCGGCCAATGTCGCGCGTCCACAGCGAGCCGGACAGGCCGTAGGGCGTGTCGTTCGCCAGCTTGATCGCTTCGTCTTCGCCTTCGAAGGGCATGATGCAGACGACCGGGCCGAAGACCTCTTCCTGCATGATGCGCATCCCCGCCTGCACGTCGACGTAGACGGCCGGGGTCAGGAAGTTGCCGCCCGCCAGCCCGGCCTCGCTCGGAATGATGCCGCCGCACAGCCGTTTCGCGCCTTCCGCATCGCCGATGTTCAGGTAGTTCATGACCGTCTCGCGATGCTGCGGCGTGATCAGGGGCCCCATCTCGGTCGCTTCTTGCATCGGATCGCCGACTTTGAGCGTCTTGGCGCGCGCGGTGAAGCGCTCGACGAATTCGTCGAAGATCGGGCGCTCGACGAAGATGCGGCTGCGCGCGCAGCAATCCTGCCCGGCGTTGTCGTAGACGGCGAAGATCGACGACTCGATGCAGGTGTCGAGATAGGCATCGGCGAAGATGACGTTGGCCGACTTGCCGCCGAGTTCGAGCGAGACGCGCTTGATGCCATCCGCCGCCTGCTTCATGACGCCCATGCCGATCTCAGTCGAGCCGGTGAACGAGATCTTGCGCACGAGCGGGTGCGAGACGAGCGCGTTGCCCGCCACGCTCCCCGACCCCGGCAGCACGTTGAGCACACCTTCCGGCAGCCCGGCTTCGACGGCGAGATCGGCCAGGGCCAGTGCGCTCAGGGGCGTCGCGCTGGCGGGCTTGACGATGACCGTGTTGCCCATCGCCAGCGCCGGGGCGACCTTCCAACCGGTGATCACGAGCGGGAAGTTCCACGGCACGATCAGGACGCAGACGCCGAGCGGCTCGCGGAACGTCAGCGCGGTGCCGTTCGCGTTGGCCGGGATCGTCTGGCCGTGGATCTTATTGACCGCGCCCGCGTAGTATTCGAACGTGTTGGCGACCGCGCCGATCTCGCCGCGCGCCGCGCTGATCGGCTTGCCGCCATTGGCGGATTCGATCTGCGCCAGCGTCTCCTGGCGCTCGCGGATCAGATTGGCGATCCGCTGCAAGATCTGGCCGCGCTCGCGTGAGCGCATCGTCTTCCACGCGCCCTGGCTGAAGCGCTGGTGGGCGAGTATGACCGTCGCATCGACGTCAGCGGCGCTCGCCTGCGCTACGTCCGCGATCGGCTGGCCGGTCGCCGGGTTGTAGGCCGGGGCCGTGCGCCCGTCCGCGCTGGCGATCCGCTGGCCGCCGCTCGCCAGGCCTTCGAAGGGAATTTGCGTTGTCGTCATGATTGCCGTCCTATTCCGGGGTGACGTAAGCCGCCGTGATGCCGCCATCGACCACGAACTCGGTGCCGGTGACATACGACGATTCATCCGAGGCGAGATAGAGCGCGGCGTAAGCGATCTCCTTGGCTTCGCCGAAGCGGCCCATCGGGATGTGCACCAGCCGCCGCTGCTTCTTGGCCTCGCTGTTGAGGAAGTTCATCAGCAGTTCAGTGCGCAGCGGGCCGGGGCAGAGGGCATTGACGCGGATGTTCTCGCGCGCGTGGATGATCGCCAGTTCGCGCGTCATCGCCAGCACGCCACCCTTGCTCGCCGTGTAAGCGATCTGCGGGGTGGCCGCGCCGATCAGCGCCACGAACGACGCCGTGTTGATGATCGATCCGCCGCCCGCGCGGCGCAGAGCGGGGACGCCATACTTGCAGCCGAAGAAGACGCCCTTGAGGTTGATCCCCATCGTCAGATCCCAGATCGCCTCCTCGGTCGTCACGGCGTTGTCGTCGTCGCCGTGCATGATCCCGGCGTTGTTGAACAGCACGTTCAGCTTGCCGAAGGTCGCCTCGGCGGTATTGACCATGTGCTCACAGTCGGCGGCTTTGGAGACGTCGCTGTGGACGTAGACCGCCTTGCCGCCAGCAAGTTCGATCTGGCGCACGGTCTCCTGGCCCTCGGCGTCGTTGACGTCGGCGACGACCACGCTGGCGCCCTCTTTGGCGAAGAGCAGCGCTGTTTCGCGGCCAATGCCGCTCGCCGCGCCGGTGATCAACGCCACTTTATCTTGCAATCGCATCTTCGTGTTCCCTTCTTGTTGCCGGTCACCAGGTTCGTCAGCGCCAGGGTCTGGCAGCGCCAAATCCCGACGTTGGGCCCGGATTCGTCATCAAAACATCATGGATTTGTAGGGACGCGATTCATCGCGTCCGATAACGGCGGACGGCAAGCATGCCGTCCCTACGGGATCAAATCTTTATGTGTGAATACAAATTTTCGGACGACGGAGGCGTCGTCCCTACGAAAATGTATTTTTTCGTTCAATCCTCCATCGCGGCAGCGCCGAACGTCCATCCGGCTAACCGCTAAAGGCTAAATGCTAACTGCCAATCCCCAATACCCTCCGATCAAATCTGTTCGAAATAACGCGCGCGCTCCCAATCCGTGACGGCGCGGTCATAGGCGGCCTGCTCCGTGCGGAAGAAGTGCGTGTAGTGCTCGACCACGTCGGCGCCGAAGGCTGCTTTGGCGAAGGCGCTCGATTCGAAGGCGTCGGTCGCCTCGCGCAGCGTGTGCGGCACCTGCGGCAGATCCCGGGCGGAGTAGACGTCGCCCTCGAAGCTCGGCGGCGGCTCGATCTGGTTGCGGATGCCATCCAGCCCGGAGGCGAGCGCGGCCGCATAGGTCAGATACGGGTTGATGTCCGCGCCGGGGATGCGCGACTCGATGCGCAGCGATTTGCCCTGGCCGACGACGCGGAAGCCCGCCGTGCGGTTGTCGGCGCTCCAGGCCAGGCTGGTCGGCGCCCACGACCCGGCCTGATAGCGCTTGTAGCTGTTGACCGTCGGCGCGTAGAAGACCATCAGCTCGCGCGCGTGGGCGATCCAGCCGCCGAGGAACCAGCGGAATAGATCCGAGCCGCGCACCGGCCCGACCGGCGTCTCGCCCGCGAACAGGTTGTGCGTCTCCTCCGTATCCCACAGGCTCAGGTGGATGTGGCTGCTCGACCCGGCATAGCGCTCGTCGACCTTGGCCATGAAGCTGACCGACAGGCCGAGCGCACCGGCCAGATCTTTGAAGCACTGTTTGTAGATGGCGTGGCGGTCGGCCATGGTCAGGACGGGCGCGTAGCGGATGTTGAGTTCGTGCTGGCCGGGGCCCCATTCGCCCTTGCTGAATTCGACCGGCACGCCGCTCAGGCTCAGATGCTTGCGCGCGGCGGCGTTGAGGACTTCCTCGCGCGTGCCCTGGAGGATGTGATAATCCTCGACGTAGGCGCCGAAATGCTTGAGGCTGACGAAACCCTTGTCGCGGGCGCTCGCATACGTTTCGTCGAAGATGAAGTACTCCAGCTCGGAGGCGCCGACCGCGCTGTAGCCGAGCGCCGCCGCGGCCTCGACCTGGCTGGCGAGGATACTGCGCGGCGCAACCGCCACCGGCCCGTGCGCCTTCTCGTCGGCCACGTGGCAGATGACGAGCGCGGACTTGTCGAGCCAGGTCGCACGGCGCAGGGTCGTTATGTCCGGCACGAGATGGAAGTCGCCATAGCCGAGCGCCCAGTTGGCGTAGCGGTAACCGGGCACCGGCTCCATCGCCATGTCGACGGTCAGCAGGTAATCGCAGGCGTGCATGCCGCCGGATGCCGTGTGTTCGAGGAAGAAATCGCCGGTGATGCGCTTGCCCATGAAACGGCCATACAGATCCGTGAAGACGGCGACGACCGTCTCGATGCTGCCATCCTCGATCTCCTGCCGCAGTTGATCGAGAGTCAGCATCCCGCGTAGCGTCTCGCTCGACATGTGGTTCCCCCCGCGCGTGGTGCATGGCCGCCCGGCTGAGGGGCAGGCACTGTTAAAGAATGTTTAAGCCGCGCGCAAAATATACCATATGCGAGTGGGACGCAGGCAGGGGGAAGGGATCAGCCAATGTGCGCAGCGCCGTTCGGGAGAGGCACTGTGCGTGCGGGCGAGGACGCCGGGCCGAAGCCCTCCAAATGAACTTAACGCGCGCGGCATGATTATTCATAAATAGGCGCGGTCGCGGCAGAGGCGGACGCACGGGGTCACCCAATCCGTTCCGATGGATGGGCGGCGCCGGATAAGACGAGCCGATCGTCCCGCGGCCTTTGCACCGCGCGGGGGATGTTGCGCGCGTGGGGCGGTCTGCGAGGTGGGCGCTGTCAAAACTCGACTTGCGCCGCGGCGGAACGTAACGCTAGAATGTCCCCCCAACGCACGCAGGGGTGGGGAAGCTGGTACGCCAGGCTATGCCGTGCATCCAACAGACAGCATCGTTGGCAGATGAGCGTCCTCTACCATAGGCGGCCATCGTGAGCCGCGCTGCCGGGGCGTGCCCGGCACCTTGTTCGTTGTCGTTCGCCTTGTTTCAGGAGAGAGAGACACTTATGACCCGGATGAAGACAGCCCTTGGTCTGCTCGCCATTTTGGCTCTGACCCTGGTGCTCGGCCTTGCGCCCGTCGCGGCGCAGGACGTGCCGACCTTGAACGTCGGTTTTGCTCAGGAGCCGGACAGCATGAACGGCTTCTACACCAGCATGGCGTTCGCGCAGTGGGCGAACGATCTCGTACAGGCCAGCCTGTGGGACGTGAGCGATACGCTCGGTTTCGTGCCTGTGCTCGTCGATGAGGTGCCGACGGTTGAAAACGGCGGTATCAGCGAAGACTACATGACCTACACGATCAAGCTCAAGTCGGGTTTGGTTTGGAGTGATGGCGAACCGCTGACGTCGGACGACCTGGTCTTCACCTACCAGATGATCCAGGACTCGGCCAACAACTTCCTCCAGGCCGGTTCGATTGCCGACTCGCTGGTCAGCGCTGAAGCGGTTGACGAGACGACCTTCACGCTCACCTTCAACAGCCCCAAGCCGTTCGCAGAGGATCAGGCAGGCTCGCCCGGTCTGTCGACGATTCTGCCGGCGCACATCTTCCGCCCGGTCTATGAATCCGAAGGCTCAATCGAGTTCGCCGCAGAGAACCTCGACCCGACCGTCTTCAGCGGCCCCTACGTGCTGAGCGAGTGGCGTCGTGGTGAGTCGATGATCTTCGACGCGAACCCGAACTACATCGGCGGCGCGCCCAAGATTGGCCGTGTCATCATCCGCTTCTTCCCGGATACGGATGCGGAGTACGCTGCGCTGGCCGCCGGTCAGCTTGACTTCGTGCCGAACGTCAGCGAAGGCGACATTCCGCGCCTGGTCGAGAGCAGCCCTGACCTCAAGATCGTGACCGTTTTCGGCGGTTACATCGAGAGCCTGTGGCTGAACGTGCGCACGGAAGAAAACCCGCGCGCCGGGCATCCCGCCCTCCAGGACGTGCGTGTGCGCCAGGCGATCCGCTACGCGCTGGATCGTAATGCCGTGACGACCGAACTGCTCGCCGGCGCCACCAGCCCGACGGACAGCATCTATGCCAGCTCGCCGTTCGAACTCGATACGCTCGGCGTGACCGAGTACGATCCGGCTGCCGCCGAGGCTCTGCTCGACGAGGCCGGTTGGGTCGATAGCGACGGCGACGGCGTGCGCGACAAGGACGGCGTCAAGCTGGAACTGCGTTACAGCACGACGACCGCCGGTTGGCGCAACAACATCCAGGCCGTGCTCCAGCAGCAGTTGGCGGCGGTCGGCATCAGCGTCATCCTCGAAAGCTACCCGGCGAGCGAGTTCTTCGGCGCATGGGCGAACAACGGCATCAACGCCGTCGGCGAGTACGACATCGCCCAGTACGCCAACAACACGGCGCTGACGAACCCGGCCAATGTGACGGTCTACGAGGCGCTGGCCTGCGACCAGATCCCCAGCGAAGACAATCAGGGCGGCCAGAACTTCACCGGCTTCTGCAACGAAGACATGGATGCAGCGGCCCAGGTCACGCTCAACTCGCTGGACCCCGATGAGCGCCTGCAGGCAGCCTACACGATCCAGGAGATCATGAAGGAAAACGCGCCGCTCATCAACCTGTTCCCGCGTGGCGATAACTATGCCTACAACACCACGCGCTTCACGGGCGACATCACCATCGGTTCCGGCGTCGGCAACCTGTGGTTCGACATCCTGAATTGGGAACTGAGCAGCTAGCCTTTCTCGTTACAGACAGAGACGGACGTCCGCGTCCGTCTCTGTCTTTTCATAGTGAGTGAATGAAACCCGCATGACCCAGTACATCCTGCGGCGACTCCTGCAATCTATCCCGCTCCTCTTCATCATCAGTTTCATTCTGTTCGCCTTCACCAATGCGCTTGGTGATCCGCTGGCCGTCTTCGCCGAATCACGCCAGCGCCCGTCAGCGGCCCAGCGCGAGCAGATGATTCGCCGCCTCGGCCTTGACCGCCCGCTGATGGAACAATACGTCACCTGGCTGGTCGGCAACGACTGGCAGTTGATCGACGTCAACGGCGACGGCAGTGAGATGGTGCCCGGCACACGCATGGGTGTCCTGCGCGGCGATTTTGGCATCTCGTTCGTCACGCGCCGCCCGGCCTGGACGCGCATCGACGAACGGCTGCCGGCGACGCTGACGCTGATGGTGCCGTCGTACCTGATCACACTCATATTGGCGATCGCGGTGGGCGTTTACTCGTCGATTCGACAATACACGTTCGTCGACAATCTGATCACCGGTGCGTCGTTCTTCTTTTATTCGATGCCGATCTTTTTCATCGCCCTTATGGTGATCTATATCTTCGGAGTCCAGTTTACGCACTGGGGCTTACCGGCGCTGCCGATCGGCGGCACCGGCGACGGCTCGTTCGGCGACCTTCTTGTGCACATGCTGATGCCGGTCTTCTGCCTGGTCGCGATCCAGCTTGCGGGCTACGTGCGCTTCATTCGCTCGTCGATGCTCGAAGTCCTCGGCCAGGATTACGTGCGTACGGCCCACGCCAAGGGCATCTCTGAGCGCAACGTCGTCCAGCGTCATGCGCTCAAGAATGCGGCGCTGCCGTTGGTGACGCTCGTCGGCCTGGATCTGCCGTTCCTGCTGGCCGGGGCGGTCGTGACCGAACGCATCTTCGCCTGGCCGGGCATGGGCCGCCTGTTCATCGAGAGTTTCGAGCGAGCGGACATCCCCGTCATGATGGCGATCCTGATGCTGCTCTGCGCGACGGTCGTCATCTTCCAGCTTCTGACCGATGTCGTTTACACCTGGTTCGATCCGCGAATCCGTTATCGTTGAGTGATGCAAGATGAGTACAGCCGACAACGCACAGCCCCGACCCATTGCCTCCCTGCAGTCCGACACTTACGTCAAAGGACGGTCGAACTTTGCGCGCAGTATGGCGCGTTTGCGACGCCACCGGATGGCGCTGGTCGGCGCGCTGCTGCTGATCTTCGTCGTCCTGTTCGTCGTCGTCGGCTCGCTCGCCATCCCGGCGGCGGACTCGATCTACAACGATCCTTCACGCTCGCTGCAGGCGCCGGATGCCGAGCATCCTTTTGGCACGGACGTGATCGGGCGTGACTTGCTGGCGCGTGTGGTCTACGGTGGGCAGGTATCGCTGTTCGTCGGCATCACGGCGGTAGTCGTGCAGATCATGGTCGGCACGTTGGTCGGGTTAGCAGCGGGCTATCTGGGTGGCGCCGTCGACGCGTTCCTGATGCGCTTCGCCGAGGCGATGCTCAGCATCCCGCAGTTGTTCCTGGCCTTGATCTCGTTACGTGTGTTTGCCGACCCGACCAAGTTTCCCGATTTCACCTTCCTGGGGCGCCAGTACAGCGCGACCATGATCGTGATCGTGTTCGTCATCGGCCTGACGAGCTGGATGCGCGTCTCGCGTATCGTGCGCTCGGTCGTGCTCTCGGTCAAGGAGCAGGAGTTCGTGACCGCCGCGCATTCGATTGGCGCGCGCGATCTGCAGGTCGTCTTCCGCCACGTGCTGCCCAACTGCCTGGCACCGATCATCGTCTCGGCCACGCTCGGCGTCGCCTCCGCCATCCTGCTCGAAGCCTACCTCGGCTTCCTCGGCCTGGGCGTGCGCGCCCCGACGCCGACCTGGGGCAACATCATGGGCGAGGCGAACAGCTACATCAACCAGTGGTATTACTGGTTCTTCCCCGCGCTGTTCATCATGCTGACGACGCTGGGGATCAATTTCCTCGGCGATGGTCTGCGCGACGCCTTCGATCCCAGGTCGCTGCGGTAATTCAGCCTCGGTTTGGCAGCGTCACACCCCTATGCGGGTGTGCGTAGGGACGCGCCATGTGTCAGACGACGTAGGGTTGTAGCGGAGGCGACGACATAAGGTTGTGTTAGGGACGACGACGTTTTGCCAGGCGCAATTGACTGATGAGTTCATAGCTCAACTCCTTGGCAGGCTGGCGTCGAAGT
>JADLAY010000064.1 GCA_020849765.1 Anaerolineae bacterium | reverse complement strand
TCAGGAGCTTGGTGCGCATTCCCGTCGGTGCGTTTACGGTTCGCTTGAATACGTCCGAAACCCGGATCGCGCGTTTGGCCGCTTGCGAGGAAATGCGCGCACGGCGCACCCCGCCGAAGATCGCGTCCTTCGGGTTCCCGGTGTCGTCGCGGTTGAGGTTGGACGGGCCGAAGCTCTGGATAGCGTGCAGTTCGACAATCATGATGTGTGTTCTCCTTATGAATCGAAACGTGATGTGAGAATGCCGGCTAACGATTGGACTTGCTGGGTTCGTACTTCCAGTAGGCACTGGCCCACCTTTTCTGAACGTACTTCTCGTCGTGATCCCATCCGCGCAGGTCGAGCATGAGCTGATGGAAGTTCACAGGAATATCCTTCGACTTCAGCATGGCAATGTGCTGGCGCAGCGGTGTATCGAGCGTCGCTCGACGCTGGCGAAGCAGCTGCGTAAAGCGTCGAGTCGTAGCCGCGTCGTCACCTAGAGCTTGTGCATAGGCGTAAAGATGTTCGCCCATGTTGCCACGCGCGCCAGAGGACGGATGCAGCCCGAACAGCGCCGCGATCAGGTAGTAGTCGTCCTCATCGTAGCTGTTGCGAACGAAAGGCACGACGTACGGATACATCCCCGGCGCTTCGCCCGGTTCGCGACCTAACCCTCGTCGCAGTTCGGCCAGCGCGGCCCGGTCGTCAACGAGACCTTCGAGGTAAGACACGAATGGATGTCGTCTTTCTTCGGTTTCGGTGGTCATATCACGCTCCTTACTGTATCGACTCGAATAGATCACGGAGTTGGAATCGCAGATAGCGCCGCGCATTCACCGCACCCCTTAGCGCCCACGGTGTGCTGCCGGCCATGCGCTCCGCCTCGCCGAATGCACCTTGTGCGGCATCGATCAACGTACTATTCCATGTCTGCTCGGCATCAGGATCATCTATGGTCAGGGACTCGACGAATGCCCAAAAAGGCGGTTCGAGTAGGCCCCAGTACAGCCCCATCGCATCCCACTGCCGGGTCAGATCGGCGTGCTCCTTGCAATTAGGTTTGCCCTCTGCACCGCGTTGTAATACGCAATCGGCCATTATGCTCAATGCGGTACGCAGCTTGTCGCCTACGTCGTCGGCTCGTTGAATCGCCTCGCTGATGATGTTCTGAATGGAATTATCCAGATGCAGCAGTTGTGGCGGCAGCGGAACCTCCTCCTGACGGTAGAAGATCACTTTCGCCTGATCGGCCAACATACCACTAGCCAGCAAACGCAGCGGGTAGTGAGCGTCCAAATCAACCTGACCAAGCCAATCGACTACCATCGGCGGCTGTACGTCATCGTCGGGCTGCCGGGGTAGCAGACTGTGATAGTCCCGCCACAACGCCTTCTGCGTGCTGAAGTACATGAACGACCATGTGACTTCATCGTTCTTCGTCCTCTTGACGTAGCGTTTCTGAGGGCACTTAACAGCGCTCGACAAGGTTAGTCCGGGCGCAACCGTCATCGTGCTGACGGTTACGCTCTCCTCCTTGACGTCAGGCTCAAGCCAAATCCGATTGCTTTGCCATGTCAGGTAATCCAGATAGCCGTTCGGGTACTGGCGCGGGCGATATGCATCGTCCATCTCCCAAGCCGGTGCATCCTCGGCAGTCCACTTCATCACGCTGTCGTGCGGATACCGCATCAGGTTCAGCATCAGCGTCTCGAACAGCGTAGTTCCCCACGCCCAGAAAAGCACCCCACGCGAAAACACTCCATCGGTGAATTTCTCGTCGAGCCCGCTCAGACCGGCAGTACGAAACGAGTTAGCAGTCACCAGACGGCGTGCGGCTTCAGCAGGGGTAACTGCTTCACCCACGCGTTCATCGTCATGAGTGAACAACGCGCCAGTGTTCGCGATCGACTGCACAAGATGAATGACGGATCGCGGCCTGACGCGCTCATCGCGAGCCTGATAGAAGGGACGTACGGGATGAAACAGGTCAAATCGTTCGTGCCACTGGTCAAAATACGCGTCCAGTGGCTCTGCCGGGAACTGCCCGTGGTCCCACATGCGCTGCCAATCCCTTATGCGTTCTGGTCCGAACACCCTGTGCAGGATCGAAAGCGCCACGGGCAGGACTGCCACGGTCATGATGGGCGTTTCGCAGTGAATCGCGCGCAGGTCGCTCGCCTGCTGGAATAGATCTCTCAGCCCGAGTTCTTTGAGCTGCCCGTCGAATGTCAGACACGGAATCCACGGTCGATCAATCAGGTTAAACGTTGGTGTCATGGGGTCTCCTCAACGTATTCCAATCCATTGTTCCGGCTTAACCGCAGTCGAATCGAAGTTCCCGGAACAGCGAAATCGCCATTGCCGAAGACGACGGCGCGTGCAGACCGCAGCCCAGCGGTACGCTCCCAATACGGATTTGGCTCCAGCCTTCTCAACCCATCGACCACCTCACTTTTCTGAACATTGATCTTGAACCGCATCAGGTTGCTAACTTCTTCGTGCGTAGGCGCGCGATCGACAAACAGAGGCAGCGGTCCGTCTGGAACGTTTCCCATGCACACGATGTCCACGCCGGGGCGGAGGTCACGCGTAGTGATGTTATGGTCGTCATCGGGCATACGAGCGGTCCATGACCCGATCAGTGACTCGTCAAAAGGTGCATGAATGCGATATTCGGAACCGCGAAACGCTTTGCCGTTCTCTCGTGTCGTCATATCGTTAAGGGCGGCGTCAAGCGCCTGAGTGAAAGCGTCCCCGGCTCCGTCCACCTGCACGCTTCGGTCGTACACAACGTTCATCAGTGGATCGAGGTCGTCGGGGATACGCAGTTCCGTCTTGTCTCGCAAGGCATACCACGTCTTCAGCAGGATGAAGCGCGCGTAGATCGCCTCGTCGACTCCGAACGTTGGGATTGCGCCATGTCCAAGCGCGGGCGCTCGGATCATGAGCAGAGGTGCGGCAAGGTGAGTCGGGCGTTGTCGCGAATGACGGTGCAGCCGGCCGGCGCGCTGAATCAGCAGATCGACCGGAGCCAACTGCGTCAGCATCAAGTCAAAATCGAGGTCAAGGCTCTGCTCGATGATCTGGGTAGCCACGAGAATCGCGCGCGCAGGACGGTGGCCGTCCTTGCCAAACGCCTCAAGCACTTCGCGCTCAATCTCGCCGCGCCATGCGGTTGGAAAACGCGCGTGAAACAGAATCACATCCCGCGCGTCGATTGCCGGGTGGTCGCGCAGGTACTGGTACACACGAATCGCGTCATCAACCGTGTTACAGATCACGGCGATGCAGCCACCCTTAGCATATGCTGCGGTCAGCGCGTCACCCCAATGTGCCGCATCATCCGCGACATGCTGAACGTACAGAGTGCGGGAAGGCGGGCGCGGCAGCGGGTGGACATTGAGCTGCCCATCCGCGGAGACGATGGTCAGTCGGGGATACTGTACGTCAGGCAGATGTTCATTTGCCGCACCGAACGATTGCGTCAGCCGTAGGCGATCTGCTGCTGGCAGCGTTGCGGAGAGGAGTATGGTTGGCGTGTGCATCACCGCCAGCCACTCCATCAAGCGCTCAATGATCTCGTTCATGTACGTGTCATAGCTGTGGATCTCATCGAATACGACGACCTTGTGGCTGAGCGCGTACAGGCGCACGAAGTGATGTTTCACTTCCAGCACGCTCAGCATCGCCTGATCGACTGTGCCGACCGCGAAGGGGGCAAGCAGCGTACGTTTTCGGTTGTGAAACCAATCCTCGGCCGTCTGGCCGCTTTCGTTGCCTTCTCGCTCGATATGCTGCCTGAACTGCGCGAATAATGGGTGGAAATCGGCCTGCGCATGTGCCAGTTGCAGATCGACCTGACTGTCGGGGTATCGGGCCTGAAGAAAGCGACTGGTGCGCTCGTACATTTGGTTGCTGGTCGCCTGCGTAGGCATAGCGACATAGGCTCCACCCAGACCGTATAGGTTGACGAGTAGGTCTGTGAGATAGAGTGCTATCTCAGTCTTCCCGCCTCCTGTCAAATACTCGACGAGAATCAATCGGGGTGGCGCTGCTAATGACTCAAATGCGGTGATTGCAGCCTGCTGCATCGGGTTGGGCGCAAAACCAAACAGGTTGTGGAAGTCATCGCGTGTTCGCGGCGGACGCCACATGTACCAGCCCAGTTGCTCCAAGGCGGTTTCGGCGCGCACAAGGCTGTCTGAGAAGTAGTCATCGGGGTCTACCGGCTCGGCCTGATAGGGAAAATAACCTTCATGCGACCCGATCCAGTCGCACACGGAGATGAAGCCGGACAGCATGACGGCGAAAATCTGACATTGCTGCTCGTCTTGAGGCGGCTCAACAGCGTCTATTCCGAAGGCGCGCCGCATTGAGTCAAACAGCTCGTCCTGCAATTTCTGCCACACAACGCCTCCTGCTGTACTCTGGTGGTGTCTCATCATGGTGAAGTCAATCCAAGCTCCATGATGACCACCCACGACTGAGGCTATCTGGCGAGCGATGGTCTTATCGGTCCCCTGCTGGGTGAATAGTCGCGTCAGGATCACTGCGGAGTGAACTCCATGCGCAACGTCATATGTACGCTCGTCTGGAATCCCCGAGTCGACAAGGCGTTCATAGATCGGTCTTGCCTTGGACTGAAACGTCGGGGTCGCCTTGCCGATGTCGTGTAGCCCGGCCAGAAATGCAAACAGACTGCGCGCGTAAGTCTCATCCGCGTGCAGGACATCCGTCAGCCATCGCCGCTGGCTTTCGCTG
>JADLAY010000063.1 GCA_020849765.1 Anaerolineae bacterium | reverse complement strand
GTCGGTTCGACAGTCGCTTCAGGCGTGCCAGTGCTCACAGCAGCCGGTGGTTCCAGGGTGATGCGGCACATCTCCGGGATCTGGGAGAGCGAGTATTCGCCCCTGCTCATGGCCGCGCGGTACCAGCCGCACGTGTAGTACCAGTTGCGGACCCATTCGTTCTCGTCGGCACAGCGCCCGTCACCCCAATGATTGGGATCAAAGCACCAGTTGTCACTCGCCTCTTCCGCCCCGGCGAACGCGGCGGACATGAGGACAAAGACCAGGATAACAGCGAGAATGAGGACGTAGTGTATTTTGTTGGTCTTCATCTTTACCCCCCTCTCTTAATTGAGGGTTACGTTTCTTCGATGTAATCAGCATCGGCCCTGTCCCTAAAATGGCGCTAAAACAAACCTAACAAACGTTGAACTCACAAATTTCATAAAAACGCAAGCATTCTGGGTCAAATTACCTGGTTTGGGGGTCTGCGCGCTACAATTTAGGGAATTGACTTGCAAGGTCGTTGGAGAATGTATGGTCACGCCGGTGCGCCAACATGCCGCCCGTCTGCGTTTGATAGGTGAGCACGTGGGGCAGCCCTCGCTGGCGGCGTTGGCGCGTTCGCCGGGCGTTCAGGTGGCTTATCGGGTGACGATCTATTATTTCGACCGGCGCGCCAGTCATGCGCTGGGAACCCTGACCAAAACCCACCTTACAGGCGCACAACTGGCGATTTATTTCGAAGGCGCGCTCGGACACCGGCCTTTGACCTATTCGCTGAGCGCCGAGCGTATGAACGGATTTGTGCGCGCGCTGGCGATGGCGGATTTCGACCATCTGCCCGACCAGCCTAACTTGCCGACGTACGCCACGTCCGACTTATGGTTCGTCGAACGCGCGGCGGGCGCCTTCAGTCACAGCATGATCGTCGCACCGACCCTGGCCGAGGGCGTTTACAAAACGTTGGTCGAGACCGTCCACGAATATCTGCCGGAATTGATGCGCCAGATCGTACCCTGAGAGGCATCGTGATCGATTCGAAACATCTGCTTGAACTGCATGAAATCCAGGAAGCCGAGCGCATGGCGCAGCGCGTGGCCGTCATCGACATGGGCAGCAACAGCTTCCGGCTGGTCGTGTTCGAATACGTGCCCGGCGTCAGCTTCAAGGAGGTGGACGAAGTCCGCGAGAACCCGCGCCTGAGCGAAGGTATGGCCGAAATGCCGGTCATGCGCCAGAGCGCCATCGACCGCGGCGTGCGCGCGGCCCAGATCTACGCCGCCTACTGCCGCGCGTCCGGCATCGACGACATCATCTGCGTCGGCACAAGCGCGATCCGTGATGCGGAAAATCGCAGCCGCTTCTTGCAGCGCGTGCAGGACGAGGCCGGGCTGGCCGTGCGCGTGCTCAGCGGCGAGGAAGAAGCCTATTACGCCTATCTGGCGGCGGCCAACAGCATGACCCTGCGCGACGGCCTCGTGCTCAACCTGGGCGGCGGTTCGCTCGAAATCGTCCGTGTGGAAGACCGGCGAAGCGTCGAGGCGACCAGCCTGCCGCTGGGCGCCGTGCGCATGACGGAGGCCTTCCTGACGGGCGACCCGCCGACGAGCAAGCAGATCGAAAAGCTGACCGAGCATGTGCAAACGGAATTGGCGCAGCTCGATTGGTTTCGCGGGCGCTCCGGCATGCAGATGATCGGCCAGGGCGGCACGCTGCGCTTGATCGCGCGGTTGGTGCAGAAGCGCAACGACTACCCGCTCGACATCCTGCACGGATTCGAAGTGGCCGACGCGCAGATCGAGAGCGTGCGCAAGGAACTGGCGAAACTGAGCGTCAGCGCGCGCACCAAGCTCGCCGGCATGAAACCGGATCGGGCTGACATTTCGCTCGGCGGGCTGATCGTCATGCAGGAGGCGATGCACGTCGCCGGTTTCGACAAGATGACGATCTGCGTGCAAGGTTTGCGTGAAGGTCTGTTCTACGAGCGCTTCCTGGGCGACGGCGCTGCCAAGAACGTCACGCCGCTGCTGGAAGACGTGCGCCGCGAGTCGGTCATGAACCTGGCGCACAATTATCGCTACCAGGAACATCACGCCCAGCACATCGCCATGCTGACGTTGTCGATGTTCGACCAGATCCCGCAGGCGTTCAGCGCCTGCAAGGAAGGGGACCGCGAACTGCTGTGGGCGGCGTCGATCCTGCACGACATCGGCATGACGATCGACTATCACGATCATCACAAGCACGGCGCGTACCTGATCCTGAACGATGCGCTGCCGGGCTTCAGCCAGCCGGAGGTAGCGCTGATCGCCCTGATGGTGCGTTATCATCGCAAGGGCAACCCGACGCTCGACGAGTTCGCGCCGCTGTTCGAGCACGAGGATGAGCACCGCCTGCTGCAAATGGCCGCCCTCCTGCGGCTGGCCGAGCAGCTGGATCGCTCACGAGACGGCGCCGCACGGGCGATCGAGCTGCGCATGACCGCCGACAGCGCCATCATCAAAGTCACGTTCCGCGGCGACGAGCAGGTGCTGGTGTGGGCCGCTCAGAATCATCGCGATGTGTTCGAGCAGGCCTTCGGCATGCCGCTCGAGATCGTCGCCGTGCCGGAGACTTAGCCGATGATCCACATTGAGGGGACACGCCTGCGTTTGCGCGATCTCAAGCCGGAAGATCTGGCCGTCTATGAATACTGGCTGCACCCGGATCACGAATGGCAGCGCATGGATGGGCCATACTACGAGAGGCCAACGGTCGAGCAAATCCCGGAGATCATCGACCGCCTGCGCCAGTCGATCAGCCGCAGAGAGCACAGCGCCCAGCCGCCTGCGCACGTCGTCATTGCCGAGCGTGCGGGCGATGCCTTCCTGGGGCAGGTCAATTGGTACTGGATCAGCCAGGAGACGTACTGGCTCGCGGCGGGCATCGTCATCTACGACCCGGCGCGCTGGCGCAAAGGGCTCGGTTACGAGGCGCTCGGCTTGTGGACGCAGGTTCTGTTCGACAAGATGCCAGAGATCGCGCGGGTCGATTTGCGCACGTGGTCGGGCAACCTCGGTCTGATGGGGCTGGCGCTCAAGCTCGGCTATCTGGAAGAGGCGCGCTTCCGCAAGGCGCGCATTGTCGACGGGCGGTATTACGACGGCCTGGGCTACGGCATCCTGCGCGAGGAGTGGGCTGCGCGCTATCCCGGTGGATTTGTTCGGGCACTGGAGCAGGCACAGGATCAATCATGAATGACTACCGCGAGATCGAGGTCAAGCTCTACGTGCCGGATCTGGAGGCGGTGCGCGCACGCCTGGAGGCTGCGGGCGCCCAACTGGCCGCCCCGCGCATCTACGAGCGCAACGTCCGTTACGACGACGCCGCGCACGAGATCACGAGCAAGGGCATTGTGCTCCGTCTGCGCCAGGATACGCGCACGCGGCTGACCTACAAGAGCGACAACAAGATCCTGGACAACGGCCTGTTCTCGCGCTTCGAGGCCGAGGTCGAGGTCAGCAGCTTCGAAGTCATGGATACGATCCTGCGCGAGCTCGGCTACGGGACAGACTTCATCTACGAGAAGTACCGCACGACCTACAAGCTCGACGGCGCGGAGGTCGATCTGGATGAGATGCCGTTCGGCCACTTCGTCGAGATCGAAGGTGAGGAGGCGAGCATCATGCGCGCGCTGGATCGTCTGGCGCTGAGCGACGCGACGCGTTTCGAGGCGGGCTACGCGGTGCTGTTCGATAACGTGCGCCGCAATCTGGGGCTGAGCTTCCGCGATTTGACGTTCGACAACTTCGCGGGACTCGACGTGTCGGAGGCGGCGCTCAGGTAGCTTTTAGCCCTTAGCCATTGGCTGTTAGCTTTTGGCTTTTGGCAATTCAGGGATATCCTCCACAAGCCAAGTCCGATGTAGGGATGAGGCGTGCCTCATCCGTTCTGAAAAACGTTGAGTCTTCAAACGTGCGAAGTTGGGACATGGCGTTTCGCCGACGGGTTGACCTGTCGGCGGCGACTCACGCCTCGTCGTTCTCGCTCTCATTGAGCATGTTGTCGAGGTTGTACTTGGTGATGCGCCACTCTTTGCCGAACTGCGTCGCGTGCAGGCGGCGGCTCATGATCAGGTCGAGCACTTCCTGTTCGCTCAGGCGCAGATAGCGCGCGGCTTCCGCCAGCGTCATGACTTCGGGGACAGCACCGCCGGTCATCGGCGCGGAATACGTGCTGACCGTGGTGACTGGTCTCGACGGCGGTGGATTCTGCGGCGCGCTGTAGACGAGATAGATCGTCAGTCCGACGGTCGAGAGCACGATCAGCAGCTCGTAAGGCAGCATCTGGAGGGCGAGATCATTGGAGATGGCGGTCAGGTCGTCCATGGTCAGGCCGGGCTCCATGTAGGGCATGACGGCCACAGCACTCAGCACGAACACGAGCGGGATCGGCAGGATGAGGAGGAAGCCGATCACGCGCGCACGATCCCCGACGATCTGCTTGTTGGCGATCGTGATTCTGCCGCGCACCAGGGCAAAAATCCCGATGAAAAACATGAAGCCATAGCAGATGAGAAGCATGATGTCTTTTCCCGGCAGTAGTGGGCAGCACGAGCGATAGTAGACCACGACGCGATTGACGATGCAAGGGACGGCATGGCCTCACGCAGGGGATTGGTGCGAACATCTGTTGCCGACGACAACCAGACAATTGAAACCGCAAAGTCTCAAAGGACACAACGAGGAAATTCGATGATTTCTACTTTGCGACCTTTGCGTTTTTGCGGTTCAAGACATCACCCGCGGTTGAGGTCGTAGATGACGCGCAGGCCGTCGAGCGTGAGTTCGGGCGCCGTGCGGTCAATCACGTCGGTGTTCTCGTGGAAGAGCACCGCCAGCCCGCCGGTCGCGATCACCTGCACGTCCGGATCGTCCATCTCGCGCTTGATGCGGCGCACCAGCCCCTCGACCAGGCCGACGTAGCCGAGGAAGATGCCGGACTGCATGGCCGTGGTCGTATTCGTGCCGATAGCGCAGGCCGGGGGCTTGAGATCGATCTTGTGCAGGCGAGCGGCGCGCGCGACCAGCGCGTCGTGCGCGAGCGTGATGCCGGGCGCGATTGCCCCGCCGCCGTAGGCGCCATCGCGCGAGACGACGTCGAACGTCGTCGCCGTGCCGAAGTCGATGACGATGGCGGGCGCACCATAGAGCGCGACGACCGCCGCCGCATTGATGATGCGATCTGCCCCCGCCTGCTCCGGCTGATCGATGGCGATGCGTACGCCGGTGTTGATCCGGTGGTTGACGACCAGCGGCTCCTGCTTGAGATAGTTGCGCGAGATCTCGACCCAGACGTCGGTCAGCGAGGGCACGACGCTGCCGATCGCCATGCCGGTGATCTGCCCATTGCTGACGTCGTCGCCCGCCAGGAAGCTGCGCAGGAGCACGGCGTATTCATCCGGCATCCTGCCAGGGACGGTTTGCGCGCGCCAGCTATGCAGCCACCGCGCCCCATCCCACAGGCCAATGTGGATGTTGGTGTTGCCGATATCGACGGCGAGCAGCCCGGCGAGATGTTGGTGATCGATCATGATGGAATGCCTTTAGCGAGACCGAGACGATGACACTGGCGATCGTGATGATCAACACGCCCGGCTGCGGCAAGATGTCCGTCAATCTGGAAATGTGCGGCGCCGGCCACGTCAGGCTACGGTGATGACGACGTTGCCCTTCTTGTGCCCGGTCTCGACATGGCGGTGAGCCTCGACCATCTGCTCCAGGGGATAGGCGCAGTCGATGACGGGCTTGAACTGCCCTGCTTCAACCATCTCCTTGAGCAAGAGCAGGTTTTCAAGCCTGTCCTTGGGCGTCCCATCGTCGACCGAGATGATTTTCCCGTTCGGCGTCAGAGCCTGCTCGCTCTGGGTCTTCAAAGCGGAGCTTTTGCGCCTGCCGACAGCATCCAGGATAAAATCGTAACGCTCAAGATGGCTGGTGGCGTCCTCGTCCGTGTAGTCAATCACATGATCCGCGCCCAGGGATTTGACCAGATCGATATTGGCCGTACTGCAAACGCCCGTCACGTCTGCCCCGAAGTGATATTTGGCCAGCTGCACCGCCGCCGTGCCGATGGAGCCGGAAGCCCCGTAGATCAGCACCTTCTGCCCGCCCTGGATCTCGCCTTGCCTCAGGAAGTGCAGCGCCAGGTTGATCCCATAGGGAATGGCGGCCGACTCTTCATAGCTGACGTTGGCGGGCTTGGCGGCGATCAGGCTATCGTCTGCCATGCAAAGGTACTCGGCATAGGCGCCGAAGCGAATCTGGTTGGGTCGGAAGGTGCTGCCGTAGACCGCGTCGCCGGGCTTGAAACGTGTGACGTCAGCGCCGACAGCTTCGACGTCTCCGGCCAGGACCATGCCCAGGATCGGCTTGCGCGGCCCTCTAAACCCAATCACGAGTCCCATCATGAAGCCCATCGGACTCAAACGCTTTAACTTGAACCCTCGAATAATGCAGTCGCTGGCGGTGACGGCCGTCGCGCGGATCTTGATTAACACCTCGTTCGCCCGCGGTGACGGTTTGCGCACGTCCTGAAGGCGAAGAACTTCCGGCGGGCCGTATTTCGTGCACACAATTGCTTTCATCAGGTTCCCCAGTTTCCCCAGGATTGACTCAGATTCACTTACTATACGGTCGCGATCCGGCAAAGTTTCAGCGCGCAACGCCGCGCGGCTCGCTGTGTTCGGCCAGGGTAAGCACATGAAATAGAGCAGTCGGTGATTTGGGGCCTCCTTGCGGCCCTGATTCATTGGAGCGATACAGACCCAATCCTAATGAGATGCCGACGCTTCAGAAAAAGCGATCCGGGCGTAAATCAGGTATGATCGGGGGAGATGAGATGAGCAGTGGTCATCGTTCAGTTTCGCCGCTGCCTGCCCTCAACCCCCGGCCCCTTCTCCCTAAGGGCGAAGGGGAGAAATACGGCTCTGAAAGTCCCTCTCCATGACGACCAAAGGGAGCACCGAAGGTCGGGAGAGGGATTTAGGGTGAGGGCAAAAAAGGCAACTCAGAACGATTTACGACCACGCCACGATTAGGTCGCGGAATCACAGCCCATGATCACAGTACGCGCGGCACAACTCGAAGACAGCGAACGAATCGCCGCCCTGGCGCAGGGCCAGGTGAGCGCCTGGCAGCGCTGGGATGTCGACGGGCGCGTCGAGGACGTGCCCTACTCGATGCTGACGATCTATGAGCGCTGGCTGCACGGCGGGCCATGGATGAGCCTGGAAACGGCGGCGATCCACATGGGGCGGCTGCTGTTGGGCGCGGGCATCGCGCTGGTAGCGGAGACGGATGGCATGATCGCCGGTTATGCCGAAGCCTACGCCGGCAACGAGCCGGAGCCGTTCGGCGCGCACATTCACCTGGGCGGGCTGATCGTGCAGGAGGATGCGCACGGCCAGGGCGTCGACGGCGCACTCTATGCGGCGCTGGTCGAGCGGGCGCGCTCGCTCAAGTGCGCGCGCATGACGACCACGGCGACCGCGGGCGAGGCGGCGCTGATGCTGTTTCAGCGGGCTGGCGCCGAGCCAGTGGCGAAACTACAGCGCTTCAGCCTGGCGGCGCGCACGGGCCAGGGCCTGTATCAGGCGGTGCCGGAGACGACGACCGATGCGCAGCAGATCGCCGGATGGGCGATGCCGGCCGGGCGCTCGACCAGTGCGCGCGAGCAGTGGGAAACGCTGTGGCAGCCGACCTGGGACGCGCTGCCGGAACTGCGCGAACGGACGACCCGGCTGCGCTTTTCGGCCTCCGGTCACGAGGCGTTCGTCGTCTTCCAGCGCGGGCTGTTCGACCCCCGCCGCGCCGACGTCTACTGCTGGTCACCGCGCGGCCTGAGCGCCGCCCTGCTGATGGCGCTGCGTGATTGGGCGCACCGCGAGGGCTATCGCTCGCTGACGCTGCTCGTGCTCGACAGCGCCGCCAAGGCGCTCGGCACCGAAGCGGAGGCCGATGGCTACGTACAGGATGTTTTGAGCCTGGAGGTGTAAGATGCCGGTCTACGAGCCGAGAGGCGTCGAATACGACATCATCAGCGGCCACGTCACGGTCGTGCTGGCGAGCGGCGCGCGGATGCCCGCCTTCTGGTCGCACCCGAATATCGGCGGCACCTTCCCCAGCATCGCGCTGATCCACGATTGGTGGGGTATCCGCCCGATCGAGCGGCGGCTGGCGCAGTCGCTGGCGCAGATGGGCTACTACGTGATCGTGCCGGATCTGTTCGATGGCGAGACGGCGGAAACGGCACAGGCCGCGATGGCGCTGGTCGAAAAGCTGGGCGAGCACGGCTATGGCGCGGTCGACGCGGCGCTCGGCGTCATGGAGAAGCACCTGCGCTCCAATCGCAACGTGGCGGCGGTCGGCCTGGGCATGGGCGGCAGCCTGGCCTACGAGGCAGCGATCAAGCGGCGCGACCTTGAAGCGGCGGTCTCGTTCTACGGCTTCCCGCAGCGCTATCTCGGCCAGTTCGCGCAGGCCCACGCGCCGATCCTGGCCATCTATGGCAGCGAGGAGCCGTACACCAAGGCGCCCGTGATCGAACGGCTGCGCGCAGAACTGGCGCAGTCGCCGCTCGAACACGAAGTCCACATCATCCCCAGGGCCGGGCGTGATTTCTTCGGCAACAGCTCGCAGGCGGCGACCCAGGCGTGGGAGCTGCTGGCGGCCTTCCTCGACAAGCACCTGAGCGGCGAACCGCGCCCGGCCAACGCCTGATGGAACCCCGGCAGGCAAACGCCGAGCTAATCTGTGAAGTCGTCGACCTCGGCCGGATGGATTACGCCGAAGCCTGGGCGCTGCAAAACGCGCTGGCGGATGCGCGCGGGCGCGACGAGATCCCGGATCGGCTGCTGCTGGTCGAACATCCCCACACCTACACCTTCGGCAGCGCCGTCCACGAGGAAAATCTGCTGCTGGACGAGGCGCAGCTCCGCGCGCGCGGGATCGCCGTCTTTCGCAGCGACCGCGGCGGCGACATCACCTATCACGGCCCCGGCCAGCTCGTCGGCTACCCGATCCTGAAGCTGGCGAGCGCCCAGGGCATGCTGCGTGCGGACGTGATCGGCTACGTGCGCGGGCTGGAGACGCTCATTATCCAGGCCCTGGCGGACTTCGGTGTCGAGGCGGGCGTCGTCCCCGGTCTGACCGGCGTCTGGGTCGGCGACGAGAAGATCGCCGCCATCGGCGTGCGCGTCACGGCGCGCACGGTGACGAAACACGGATTCGCCATCAATCTCAACACTGATCTGAGTTATTTCGGCGGTATCATTCCGTGTGGTATCCACGATAAGGGCGTGACCAGTCTTGCAGTCCTGCGCGGCAGCCCCATTGATCGCGCATCGTTTGCCGAAACGCTGATCGGGCACTTCGGCGACATCTTCAAACGCAGGATGGTCTAAGGCCTGTCTCATGAAATACCCATGAATGTACGATAAATAAAATGACGGGCGTCCACATAAGGTATAATGTGAGCGCTCGCAGTAGCGATTTAGGGGATCTACTGCGCGGGTGGCTCCCCGCCGCCCAGGGGTTGAATGTTGAAAGGTACACAATCTATGCAGCAGCCTGTGCTCCTCCGCCCAGATGAGGCGTGTGAGTATGCGCTAATGAATGAACGGGCGCGCGCGCTCCTTCTGGAGTGGATCGCGAGTCGGGTTGACGGCGAAATGCTCTGGTCGGAAACCAGCCTGGGCATGGCAGCGTCGTTCGAGGAATGGGAAGCAGGCTTCTCCATCTCTCACGGGCAGTTCAAGGCAGCCATGCTCGAGATGGGCTTCTTGCCGTCCGATGCCAAAGCCGATATCTGGTTGTTCAACCGCGTCACCACCGAAGACACCCTCGTTCCTACGCCCTGATACACACGCTGCACCACCCGAACATCAACATGTAACTGGCAATCCGCGGCGTCTGACGCTCTAATTGCGCCATCGTTCCGGATCAGGAGCATGGAGCTATGAAGATCGGAATTGTGGGCAGCGGCATGGTCGGCGCGTCCGCGGCTTATGCCATGGTCATGCGCGGCGTCGGGCGCGAGATCGTCCTGGTCGATAAGGACGAGAAGCGCGCTATGGCCGAGGCCGACGACATCTATCATGCCGTGCCCTTCGCCAGTCCGATGAGCATCCGCGCCGGGAGCTATGCCGATCTGGCGGGCGCGCGCGTGGTGATCATGGCGGCGGGCGTCAGCCAGAAGCCGGGCGAAACGCGGCTGGAACTGCTCGGACGCAATCAGAGGGTCTTCAACGCCGTCATCCCGCAGATCGTGACGCATGCGCCGGATGCGATCCTGGTCGTGGCGACCAACCCGGTCGACGTGATGACGCACCTGACGGCCGAGATCGCCGCCGGGCATGGCGTCGCGAGCGGGCGCGTCTTCGGCAGCGGCACGACGCTGGATACGGCCCGCTTCCGTGCACTGCTCTCGCGCGATCTGGGCGTCGATACGCCGCACATCCATGCTTACGTCGTCGGCGAGCACGGCGATTCCGAAGTCCTGGCCTGGTCGCAGGTCGAGGTCGGCGGCCTGGCGCTGAACCAGTTCTGCGACGCACAGGGCATCACGCTCGACGACGCCGAACGCGCGCGCATCGACGAAGCCGTCCGCCGCGCCGCCTATCGCATCATCGAGGGCAAGGGCGCGACTTACTACGGCATCGGCAGCGCCCTGGCGCGCATCGTCCAGGTCGTGCTCGGCGACCAGCGCGCGATCATGACGATCTGCGCCCCGGCAGACGACGTCGCCGGTGTCCACGACGTGACCGTCGCCATGCCGCACATCCTCGGCGGCGACGGCATGCTGGCTCGCCTGCCGATCGCCCTGAATGAGGCTGAGCACGCGGCGCTGGCGCGCAGCGCGGGCATCGTCAAGGCGGCCATCGACAGCCTGCCCGGAGGCGATGCCTGATCATGCCGGATTGCGACGTCCTGTTCATTGGCGCAGGCCATAACGCGCTGGTCTGCGCGGGTTATCTGGCCCAGGCGGGTTACAAAGTCATCATGCTCGAACGGCGGCATAAGCCCGGCGGCGCCGTCGTGACCGAGGAGATCGTGCCGGGCTACAAATTCGACCTCGGCGGCTCGGCCCACATCCTGATCAACCACACACCGATCGTGCGCGATCTCAAGCTGGAAGACTACGGCCTGCGCTATCTCGACATCGATCCGCTCTTCTTCACGCCGTTCCCGGACGGCAGCCACATCACGATCTCCAAAGATCTCGACCGCACGTGCCAGAATATCGCCGCCGTGCACCCGCAGGACGCAGAGAACTACCGCCGCTTCGTCGAGACGTGGCGACCGATGGCCGAGGGCATGGTCGAGGCCTTCCTGCACGTGCCGACGCCGCTCAACCTGGCGCGTTACCTCGTCTTCAACGGCGGCGTCGATCCCAAGCGCAGCGACCAGATCAACAGCCTGATCCGGGGCTACGGCCAGGTGCTGCGCGAGTCGTTCGCCGGGCCGCAGGTGCCCGCCATCATCGGCTGGATGGCCGCTCAGAGCGGGCCGCCGCCGAGCGAACTGCTGTCCGCCCCGTTCGCGCTCTGGCACCCGATGTATCACGCCAGCGGCGTGCGCCGCCCGGTCGGGGGGTCAGGCATGCTGACGCAGGCGCTGGCACGCATGATGGAGGCGCACAACGGCATCATCCATACGAGCGCGCCGGTCAAACGCATCCTGGTCGAACGCGGGCGCGCGAATGGCGCGGAGACAGCGGCGGGCGAGCGGATCACGGCGCGAGTCGTCGTCAGCGGCGCGCACGTCCACACGACGGCGCGGCTGCTCGGTGATGCACTGCCATCCAAAGCGCGCGATCTGATCGACAGGTCGCGCATCGGCAACGGCTTCGGCATCATGGTGCGCTACGCCGTCAACGAGCTGCCGAACTACACGGCCTTGCCGACGCCGCCCGGCGCGTCCCACAGCGATCATCACCACGGCATGCAGTTCATCTGCCCGTCGCTCGACTATATCGATCGTGCGTACGGCGACTACCTGCGCGGCGAGATGTCGCGCGAGCCGGGGCTGATCGTGATGACGTGGTCGGTCGCCGACCCGACGCTGGCGCCGGAGGGTAAGCACGTCATGTTCATCTGGGGCCAGTATTACCCATACAAGCTGGCGAACGGCGAGGATTGGGATGCCATCGGCCAACGCGAGGCCGACCGCCTGCTGGCGCTGCTGGCGCAGTACGCCCCGAATGTGAACGCGCCGAACTTCGTCATCGGCCAACTCAACGAGACGCCGCTCTACCTGGAACGCGAACTCGGCCTGCTGCAGGGCAACGTCATGCACCTGGAGATGTCGGTCGATCAGATGTTCATGCTGCGCCCGGCGCTGTCGATGGGGACCTACCGCGGGCCGCTCAAAGGCCTGTATCTGACGGGAGCCAGCACGCATCCGGGCGGCGGCATCATGGGTGCGGCGGGTCGCAACGCCGCCGCGGTCGTGCTCCACGATCTGAGCCGGAAGCGGGGGTGAAAAAGTCTCTGGTGAATCTGTTCAAACCAATACGAATCGTATTGCTGGCCGCCGACGGCTGAAGCCGGTCGGCTAACAAAAATCAAGCGCACTAAAGGCGCTAGTCAGACATACTGCAATACCGAATAATCCGCAACGAGCATCTTCAGTATGCTTGATTAAGTCTAGCCGACGGGTTGACCCGTCGGCGAATGACCTGCTGGCAACATCGCTCGACCAATTTATCCACGCCTGACTTGAAGGCCCATCACTCGTCATCACCGAGCATGGCCTTGACGGTGGCGACGATTTCAATCGGATTGGGTGGCGTATCCTGCCAGAGCGGCGCAATGTGCAAGTGTAGATCGGGCAGCAGCGGTGTGGTGTAGATGCCGGTCGCGTCGGCATCGCGACGGACGAAAACGCCCACGTCATTCAGGTGATAGAACAGAGCTTCACGGCGGCGTGAGTCGAACAGCCAGTATTCACGTGCGCCGATCTTTTCGTACTCGTTGAACTTGGTGCCGCGGTCGCGCTCGCTGCTTTCTTCGGACACGATCTCGATCACAATGTCGGGCGCGCCGGTGAAAGTGGTCTCGGTCAGTTCGCCCGCGTTGCCGTGCAGGATCAGCATCAGATCCGGCTCACGGTTAGCGCGCGGTCGGATGGTGGGCATGCGCAGGACAAACGGCGGGAACACCACTTCGCCGATGGGCCTCAGCGCCAGATAGGTCTCCAGCAGCGTGCCGAGATAATTGATGTGCTGGTTGTGCTTTCTGGTCGCAGGCGACATCTTGATGACCGCACCTTCCACCCATTCGCAGTAGTTTTCCGCGTATTGTTCCAGATAATCCGCTTCGGTGACTCCGGTCGCAATCACCTCACCCGTGAGGCTGGTAATCGTCACTGGCGTATGCAACGCGTCCAACATCAGTATCACCCCTAAATCCTTACAAAGTAGAATACCAGGATTTTGCGACTCATGGGATGATTCGGCATGGTTGTCACCTGTCCATAAGCGAACAGATCACAGGAGTAAGTGATCATGAGCCAGATCCATATCGAGGTTTCCGACGTCATCAATGCCCCGCAGGACGCGATCTATGCGGTGATCGCCGATTACCGGGGGAGCCACAACGACATCCTGCCGAAGGCCTATTTCAAGCGCATGACTGTCGTCCAAGGCGGCCAGGGTGCGGGGACGGTCGCCGACGTGGCGATGGAAGTCATGGGCAAGAAGTTCGATTACCACCTGATCGTGAGCGAGCCGGAGCCGGGCCGCGTGCTGGCCGAGACGGATGAAGCGGCGGGCATCTTCACGACGTTCACGCTCGAACCGCTCGACGGCGGCCAGCGCACGCGCGTCACCATCGCGAGCGACATGCGCTTGAGCGGCGGCTTCGTCGGCTTCATGGAACGGTTGATGAATCCGTCGATCACGCGGCGCATCTACCGCGAAGAGTTGCACAATCTGGAAGCCTACATGCAGCAGAAGACGGAACTGGTCGCCTACCCACAGGCGTGAACGGCGACGGCGCAAAAAAAGAGGCGCACCGTCGGGCGCGCCTCACGTGGTTTATGCGCTGGTGAGCGGTTCGCTCGAGATTGGCAGCCCGATCTGCACCTGGGTGCCGTGGCCGACGTCGGAGTTGATCTCCAGGATGCCGCCGTGCACGGCCAGAATCTTGTGCGCCAGCATCAGACCGACGCCCATGCCCTGCTGCTCGTGCCGCTCGCGGTCGACCTGGGAGAAGCCCTGGACGGCCTGATCGATCTGCTCGCGCGACATGCCGCGCCCCTGGTCGGTGATCGTCACCCACTGTGCGCGGCCCGCCCGCCATCCGGCAAACATGACCGTGCCCTTTTCCGGCGTGACGTTGATGGCATTGGCCAGCAGCTCGGCGATGGCGTGCTTGAGCGACACCGGATCGCACAGGATTGGCACCTCGGCATCGAACGCCTCGACGCCGATCTTGACGTCGGTGCGATTGTTGGAGAACTTGCGCCCCAGCGACACCGCGCCGTTGAGGATCTGCGACAGCGGCATGGTCGCACCTTTTTCAGGCAGCGTCGCCCGCTGCAGCGTGCCGGATTCGAGCTGGGTCACAAGCACCATCTGCTCGACCAGATGATTGAGACGGCGCCCACCGTACTCAATCGAGGTGACCATCTCTTTCAGATCTTCCGGCGAGAGCGCGCCCATGCGTTTGGAGACGATGTCGAGCACGCTGTTCATCGAGATCAGTGGCGTGCGCAGTTCGTGGGTGACCATGCGCGTCAGGCGCAGCTTGGCCTCTTCGAGTTTGGCTTCGGCGTCACGGACAAAGGTCGTGCGCCGCTGCAGGCGTGATTCGACGGCACTGAGCAGTTCTTCAATCTCGAACGGCTTGGTCAGGTAGTCATCGGCGCCAAGCACCATGCCCGAACGCACCGATTCGCGATCGCTTTGGGAAGTGATGAAGATGAACGGGATCGGCGCGGTCGACTCGTTGTTGCGAATATTCTCCAGCACCGTGAAGCCATCCATGCCCGGCATGCGCACGTCGCACAGGATCAAATCCGGCAGCTGCTTCTGCGCAAGTTCGAGGCCGGCCTCCCCATCGGGCGCGCTCAGAACTTCAAATGATGAAAGATTGAGCGCATCGATCATGTCATTACGGAGCGCGCGCTCATCTTCAATTACCAGGATTCTCGCCATGTTCTATCTTGTCCTGAACGGTTTGTGTCCCGCTTCTAGTCACTTCCATCATGAAGGAAAGTTACGCCGCATTGCCTTAAGGGTGCATTTCTTGATCAATTTTTCATGAATCGGCAATGGCCAGGGCACGAGGCGGACGGGGCCAAGAGGAGGTGAAACCGGGCTGATTGTGCGCGATTTAGAGGAAGAATTCGTAGGGGCGGGATATATCCCGCCCGTACAATTGCGATTGCTATCGACGCGTAATCCGCGCTGTCAAATCGTCTCTTTGATCGTCGCCGCCAGCGTCTTGTTGATGCCGGGCACGGTCGCCAGTTCATCGATGCTGGCTGCGCGGATGGCGTCGATCGAGTTGCCGAACGCCTTGAGCAGGGCTTTACGCTTGCTGGGGCCGATACCGGGCACGGCTTCCAGGCGGCTGACCATGCCGAGCTTCTGGCGCTGCTGGCGGTGCGACGTGATGGCGAAGCGATGCGCCTCGTCGCGCACGCGCTGGACGAGGTAGAGCGCATTGCTGCGCCGCCCCAACACGATCGGGTCGGGGTTGCCGGGGCGATAGATCTCCTCGAACTGTTTCGCCAGCGAGACGACCGGCACGCGGTCGATCAATTCGAACTCTTCGAGCACGCCGACGGCGACGTTGAGTTGGCCCTTACCGCCGTCGACCATCAGCAGGTCGGGCAGCAGGCGCCAGGTTTCATCGCGGTCTTCTTTGGCGCCGGGCGGCAGCGGCAGCACCTCTTCGTCCTGTGACTGCTTCCAGCGTGTGAAGCGCCGCGTGAGCGCCTCGCGCATCGACTGATAATCATCCGAGCCGCGGTGACTGACCGTGCGAATGTTGTAGCGGCGGTATTCGTTCTTGCGCGGCACGCCCTGAACGAAGACGACGCGGCTGGCGACGATGGCCGTGCCCTGCGTCGTGCTGATGTCGTAGCATTCGATGCGGTTGGGCGGCGTCGGCAGGCCGAGCGCGTCCTGAAGTTCGGTCAGCGCGCTCTCCTGCTTATGCGAATCGGCCTCCCAGCGCGCACGGATCATGTGCAGCGCTTCCTCCGCGTTTTCGGCGGCGATGTCGACCAGCTTACGCTTGTCCCCGCGCTGCGGCACCGTCAGCGTGACCTTCTCGCCGCTGCGCCGGTCCTTGAGCCAGTGTTCGATAATGCGCGCTTCCTCGATATTCTGCGGCAGCACCAGCTCCTTCGGGATGTCGACGCTCTCGCTGTAGAAGCGCTTAACGAATTCTGCCAGCACTTCGGAGTCACTCTCGCCCTCGGTCGCGTCGAGCATGCGGCTGTCGCTGCCGATCAGCTTGCCGTTGCGGATGAACAGGATCTGCACGCAGGTGTCATTATTCTCGCGAGCCAGCGCGATCACGTCCTGGTTGGCGAAGGCCGGACTGACGGCCTTGTGCTTCTGCGTGATGTACTCGATGGCGCGCAGTTGATCGCGCACGGAGGCGGCGCGTTCGAAGTCGAGCGCCTCGGACGCGGCCTCCATCTCCTGCGACAGGCGCTGGACGACCGGCTCGGACTTACCGCTGAGCACGTCCATCAGCTCCTGGATCATCTCGCGATACTGCGCCTGATTGACCGCGCCGATGCAGGGCGCGTTGCACAGCTTGATGTCGTAGAACAGGCACGGGCGCGCATCCTTGCCGGTGATCTCGCGGTCACAGGTCAGATACGGAAATGCCTTGCGCAGCGTTTGCAGCGTATTCTGCACGGCCCACATAGCGACGTACGGCCCGAAGTAACGGCCGCCGTCGTGCTCGATGCGGCGCGTCGTCTCGACCTTGGGGAACGGCGTCTGCCAGGTGACCTTGATATAAGGATAGCGCTTGTCGTCTTTGAGGCTGATGTTGAAGCGCGGCCGGTGGCGCTTGATCAGCGTCTCTTCGAGGATGAGCGCGCGAATCTCGTTCTCCTCGACGATGAAATCGATGTGGACGATCTCCTCGCGCAGTTTGAGCGTCTTCAGGCTGCTTTCCGCGCTGGCGTTGAAATAGCTGCGGACGCGATTACGCAACTTTTTCGCCTTGCCGACGTAGATAATCGTGCCGCGCGCATCCTTCATCAGATAGACGCCGGGCTTCATCGGCAGATTCTTGAGGATCGTCTGGATGTGGTCAGAGGGCGTGAAACTCATGGCGATTCTTGGTTTCTGACTAAACGAAGTCACCGAAGGTTGGCATCGGCGCTGGGCTTGCGGTCGAGGTAGGCGTCGTCAGCCGCCGACGAATATTTGTTCGCAATTATACCGAAAACAAACAGAATGTGGCGAGCCAATTTTGAGTGGTGAGATGGCACATTTGATCTGACACGTAAGCTGCGCAGGATTGTCTGTAGGGACGCCATTGTTGGCGTCCGGCGACGGAGTGCACTCGGACTGGTGAGAAGTTATCGTTCGTGAGTTGCGTGGTGGAGGCCGAATATGTCCAGCAGCGAAGCCTCAGCGATACACGTCTTTGAGCGGCAGCGTGAAGCCAGGCAGCACGTCGCCACCGCCAAGCACACCGTCCTGACCAAGCGGCGCGATCTGGATCGTGCCGTCGGCGGCGCGCGTGCAGACTTCGGCGGTTTCGCTCTCCGGGTAGATCAGCCAGACGAGCAGCGAGCCGTTCTCCAGGTAGTAGAGGGCTTTTTCGCGCAGCCCGCGAATGCCTTTGACGTAGTTGGTCGGCGATTTCACTACGACGGCCAGATCCGGCATAAAGGGGATATTCTCGTCGAGATCGAGGGCCGCCAGCCGCTCGGCACTGATGTAGGAAATGTCCGGGCGACGGAAGTTACGCTCATCGTCCGGTATCTGGTGATCGACCTTGATGGCGACTCGACCGATCGGGTTCTGCTGCAAGTAAGCGAAGATATGGCCGTGACTCGCCGAGGCGGCCATGCCATGTCTGAGTTTGGGCGACACTTCAACGATCTCTCCATCGATCAGCTCGAACAGTCGATTCTCGTTTTCAGGAAGATGGATGAAGGACTCGAATTGTTCGACCGTGTAGAGCTGTTTCTGCTGGACAGCCATCGTCCCGTCCTTGATCTCGTGCTTACTCCTATTGTAGCAGAGATGCGTGCCCTCACCTGCCCAAATGAATGGGTTGACAGTCGACCAAATCGGGCGTACTCTTCGGATTGTTTGGTACCCAAATCATTTGGGTACAAAGAATTACGAGGTGCACCATCGACGAACTGCAGTCAACCGCCATCGAGATCCGGCTCATCATGCTGATGTTGACCAAGATCAACGGGCGCTACCGTGAGCAGAGGCTGGCGTCGTTCGGGGCGGATATCTCGAACATGCAGTTCGGCATGCTGCGTGTGCTCTCGCTGGGCGAGCAGACCCTGAGCGAACTGAGCCGCCATATGGTGCTCGACCCGTCGACGTTGGTGCCTGCCGTGGCCAAGCTGCGCCGCCGCGGGTTGATCCAGGCCCGGCGTGACCGGCGCGATCGCCGCCGCGCACCGCTCTCGCTGACCGATCGGGGACGCGCGCTGATCGAGGAGATCGCAAACTTTGAGGACGACGATCCGATCTTCGCGGCAGTCAATGTCCTGGGGCCGGAGAAATCGCAGCAACTTGTGGGCATGTTGCGCGAATTAATGGAGAGTACGCCTGAGGGCAGGGAACTGCTGGCGGAAATGCACCTGCGTATGGTCGCCCATGGCGCGTGCTTGCCGCAGGACGCCCGTCACCTGAGGGATGGGGAGAAATCTGAGGAAAAGTCGTCACCCTGACGCGCATTGATTAGCCCTATTGACGGCAGCGGGCTTCAGTGCTAAATTTAGACTAGTCTAAATTATAAAATAGCATATGTAAAATATGGTGCGAATTATTCGTAGCGAACCATTAGGTTTCGTGGGCTAAGCGCTGGCAACCGGGGAACAACCTCAGCGTACGGCGCGGTTCGCAGAGCAGAAGGAGTATTCGAGTGCAAGCTGCATCCACTTCAAGACAAGCCCGAAGCAAACGTGGCGCGCGGTCCGGCGGCATGGGCGCGCTGGGCCGCGCGATTCGCTACCTGGGCAAGCAGGGGAGCATCGTCTGGCTGGCGTACGGCGCGCTGGTCATTGCGACGCTGGCGCAACTGGCCGTGCCCAAGCTCGTCCAGAACATGATCAACGCGCTGGCTGCCGGGCAGACGGCCAATTTGCCGCCGATCGTGCGCAACGTGGCCCAGGCCGCCGCGGCGCAGCAACTGGGCATCAGCGTCACCGACCTGACTGCCCTGGCCGCGGACGCCGAGGGTGCGCTGGTCAGCGCCGTCTTGCTGATCCTCGTCTTCGCCATCACGCGCGGCGCGTTCTCATTCATTCAATCGTACATGGCAGAAAAGACGTCGCAGGGCATCGCCTTCGACCTGCGCAACGAACTGTTCGCCAAAATCCAGCGCCTGTCGTTCAGCTACCACGACCGCAACCAGACAGGCCAGCTCATGATCCGCGCGACCGACGATGTGGAAAAAGTCCGTCTGTTCCTGGCCCAGGGTCTGGTGCTGGCGGTCGGTGCCTTCCTGCTCTTGATCGCGACGCTGATCATCCTGCTGGCGACCAACTGGCAACTGACGCTGGTCGTGCTGCCGGTGCTGCCGATCGCGCTCGTCCTGTTCATGGTCTTCGGCGCGGTGGCACAGCCGCTGTTCACCGAGTTTCAGATGCGCCTGTCGACGCTGAACACGGTCTTGCAGGAGAGCGTGGCCGGTATCAAGGTGATCAAGGCGTTCACGCGCGAACCGAAGCAAACCGAACGCTTCGACGCGGCGACGGTCGACCTGTTCCGCCAGGGCTTGAAGATCGGGCGCACGTTCTCATTCCTGTTCCCGTTTATCTTCCTGATCGCGCAGATCGGCCAGGCGCTGCTGCTCTATTCGGGCGGCCAGCAGATCATCAACGGGCAGACGTCGCTCGGTGTCTATCAGGAGTTCACGCTCTACCTGGTTTACGTCTTCTTCCCGCTCGGCCAGCTCGGCTTCATCATCTCGTTGATGGCGCAGGCATCGGCCTCCGCCGGGCGCATCTTTGAAGTACTCGACGCCAAGAGTGACGTGACCGACAAACCAGGCGCGCCAGCGATGGAGACGATCCAGGGACACGTCGAATTCAAGAACGTGACCTTCCGCTACTTCAGTTCGGGCGAGCCGGTCTTGAACAACGTCAGCTTTGAAGCGCAGCCAGGGCAGACGATCGCCCTGCTCGGCGCGACGGGCAGCGGCAAGACGACGATCATCAACCTGATCCCGCGCTTCTACGACGCGACCGAAGGCGAGATCCTGATCGACGGCGTCGACATCCGCGACGTCACGCTGGACAGCCTGCGCGAGCAGATTGGCATCGTGCTGCAAGAGACGAACCTGTTCAGCGGCAGCATCCGCGAGAACATCGCCTTCGGGCGCCCGGATGCATCGCTCGAGCAGGTGATGGACGCGGCCAAGGCTGCCGCCGCGCATGATTTCATCATGAGCTTCCCGGATGGTTACGACACATCGGTCGGCGAGCGCGGCTCGACGCTGAGCGGCGGCCAGAAGCAGCGCGTCGCCATCGCCCGCGCGCTTCTGCTCAACCCGCACATCCTGATCCTGGACGACTCGACCAGCAGCGTCGACCTGCAAACCGAGGCGCAAATCCAGGCGGCGCTCGATCACCTGATGGAAGGGCGCACGAGCTTCGTCATCGCCCAGCGCATCTCGACCGTGCTCAACGCCGATCAGATCCTGGTGCTCGAAAAAGGTCAGATCGCGGCGCGCGGCACGCACGCGGAACTGATGGAGACCAGCCCGATTTACGCCGAAATCTATCACTCACAACTCGTCGGCGATGCAGAGCAAACGCCTGCGAGCGTCGCCTAGCGGCATAAGCGAAGGAGATAAAACACCATGTTTGGTGGAGGACTCGACGGCGGTCGCCGCTTAATGAGCGGTGATACGTCAAAACCGAAGAATGTGAGCGCCACGCTAGGGCGCTTCGGGCACTATCTGGCGCGCTACTGGTACGTGGCCGTGATCGCGCTGGCAATTCTGCTCATCTCGACCTGGACGCAGGTCTACTCGCCCAAGCTGATCGGCCAGGCAGCGGACTGCTATCTGGTGCCGAACGCGGAAGCCTGCTGGTTCGCCGACGTCTCCGGCGACGTCACCAGTCAAGTACGGCTCGACGGCCTGGGCCAGCTCGTGCTCCAATTGGCGGGGCTGTTCCTGCTCGGCTCGGTGCTGAGTGGCCTGGCGTTCTACACGCTGCGCTACATCGGCGAATCGATGCTCAAGAACCTACGCATGGATTTGTTCCGCAAGTTCATGGAGCTGCCGATCGGCTTCTACGCCGAAAACGAGGCCGGTAACCTGATGAGCCGCGTCACCAGCGATAGTGATACGATCCAGCAGGTGTTCGCCTTCGGCCTGAACATGGTCATGAGCGCGGTCATCCTGCTGACGTGGATCATGATCGAGATGCTGCGCTCGGATGTGACCTACGCGCTGATCAGCCTGTCGGTCGTGCCGCTGATGGCGATCGCGACGGTCTACTTCTCCGGCCAGGCGCGCAAGGCGTTCCGCCGTGCTCGCGCTGAGATGGGCAGCGTCAACGCTGACCTGCAAGAGAGCATCGCCGGGGTGCGCGAGGTGCAGGCATTTGGCCGTGAAAGCGAAAGCATCTCGCAGTTCGAGCGCTCGAACGCGGCCAACCGCGACGCCAACGTGCGCGCCGCCGCCTTCACCAGCGCGCTGACGCCGACACTGGAAGCACTCGGCTACGTCGCCATCGGCATCGTCGTGCTCGTCGGTGGTATCTCGCTGCTGCGCAACCAGCCGCTGCCGGGCAGCGCGACGGTCGTGTCGTTCGGGCTGATCTTCACCTTCCTGCAGTACGTGCAGCGCTTCAACCAGCCGATCCAGCAGATCGCGCTGCTGTGGACGAACATCCAGAACGCGATCGCGGGCGGCGAGCGCATCTTCGGTCTGCTCGATACGCCGGTCAGCGTGCAGAACAAGCCGAACGCACGCGTCATGCCGGAGATTCAGGGCCAGGTGACGTTCGACGACGTTCACGCCGAATACAAGGCCGACGAGCCGGTGCTGCGCGGCGTCAGCTTCGAGACGCAGCCGGGCCAGATGATCGCCATCGTCGGGCCGACCGGCGCGGGCAAGACGACCATCATCAACCTGCTGCCGCGCTTCTACGACGTGACGCAGGGCGCGGTGCGCATCGACGGCGTCGACGTGCGCGACGTGACCAAAGAGAGTCTGCGCTCGCAGATCGGTATCGTGCTGCAGGATACGTTCCTTTTCAGCGACACGGTGATGGAGAACATCCGCTATGGGCGTCCGGGCGCGAGCGATGACGATGTGATCGCGGCGGCCAAGCTGGTCGCGGCCGATGACTTCATCGTCCGCCTGCAGAACGGCTACCAGACGGTGCTCGGCGAGCGCGGCGCCGGTCTGAGCCAGGGCCAGCGCCAGTTGATCGCCATCGCGCGCGTGGCGCTCTCCAACCCGCGCATCCTGATCCTGGACGAGGCGACCAGCAGCGTCGATACGCGCACGGAACGCGTCATCCAGAAGGCGTTCGAGAAGCTGCTCGAAGGCCGCACGAGCTTCGTCATCGCCCACCGCCTGAGCACGATCCGCAACGCGGATCAGGTGTTCATGCTGCGCGACGGCGCCATCATCGAGCGCGGGACGCACAACAGTCTGCTCAAGGATCAGGGCGCCTACTACGACCTGTACATGAGCCAGTTCCGCTTCGAAGACGAGGCTGCTGCACCGAGCGCCAACGGCGCCAAGGGCGAGGTTGTGGTAGGGGATTAAGCTGTTGGCGATTAGCTGTTAGCTGTTAGCTTGGGGGCGCACGCCGTCTATCAAACGATGGCGTGCGCCCTTGTGATTCGTGGGGACGAAGGCGGATGAGGTGGGCCTCCCTACATCATATCGTGCCCTGTAGGGACGCCATTCTTGGCGTCCGCGATGCGTCACGAACGCATGCTGACGATGTGCACAACATTGTGACGCCAAATGGCGCACGATGTGCACGCTGCCGCCTGTGGGCACCCTACGGGGAGCTTCGCTTCCAAGCCACCGGCTGACGTCGCAAAGCCCGCTGAAAGCGGGCTGCCGGACAACCCATGTGATTGGCCGGACACGGATGTCACGGACGAGGCGCGCCTCGTCCCTACAGCATACCCTGCACCGTGAACCGAAAACTGAGTACCGAGTACCCAGTACTGTGTACCGAATTTCGTACCCAGAACTCGGAACCCAGAACTGAGCACCGAGTACCGAGCACTGAGCACCCCTCCTCCCTCCCCCATTCCCGACCCTTCCCACGACAGCGCGGCTTTGCTACAATGCCCATCGACAACCCAACGGACGCAGCACGCGTCCCCACAGCCGCAGACAGCAGGCCCCTCTCACGAGGGTAAGCCCTGCCGAGGTGAGGGAGTTCACCCGCCCATGAGATCATCATGCGCGACCCTCGCACACTGACTGCGGGGGTCGTTTCTTTTATAGCTTTTAGCAGTTGGCTTTTGGCTTTTGGCTCAATCCAAAGGCGAGCGGCGGCTGCTAACCAGTTCATCCTTTCGGAAAGGAGGAAGCGCGCTTGGCAATCACACGTGAGCGTAAAGAGGAACTCGTTTCCCTGTATGGCGAACGCCTGTCGAGCAGCGACGGCATCATCATTGCGGAATACAGCAAGATGAGCGTGGCGCAGGTCAATGAACTGCGCAAACGGCTGCGCGAGGTCGGCGCCACCTACGCGGTGACCAAGAACACGCTGTTCGTCATCGCCCTGCGCGACGCCGGTTGGCCCGTGCCTGACGAGCTGCTCGTCGGCCCGGTCGGTGTCGTCTTCGGCAATGGCAACCTGCCCGCTGCGGCCAAGGTCGTTCGCAAGTTCATCACGGACTTCCCGGACAACCTGAGCGCCAAAGGCGGCATCATCGCCGGTGCTGCGTTCGACGCAGCCCAGGTCGAGAAGATCGCCGACCTGCCGACCATGGACGAGATCCGGGCACAGCTCGCCGGTCTCATCGTCACACCGGCAGCGCAGATCGCAGGTCTGCTGCAATCGGCGACCTCGCAGGTCGTCAACGTCGTCCAGGCTTATCTGGACGAGCAGGAAAAAGGGGCCGCCTGAGGGCAGCCGACGCAGTAACCCGGCAGCACAGCGCCGATCGATTAATGATGGCGCGGGCCGGCCGTGAGACAGCATATACACAAGTAAACACACATCCGTGCGCATAAGGAGATAACGAACATGGCGGATCTGGCAAAACTGGTTGATGAACTGAGCGCGCTGACCATCCTCGAGGCGAGCGAGCTGAAGACGCTGTTGGAAGAGAAGTGGGGCGTCACCGCGGCTTCGGGCGGCGGCATGATGATGATGGCGGCGGGCGCCGCTCCGGGTGCCGTGGCAGAAGCGGCTCCGGTTGAAGAGCAGACCGAATTCGACGTCATCATCAGCGACGTCGGCCCCAAGAAGATCAACGTCATCAAGGCCGTGCGCCAGGTGACGAGCCTGGGTCTGAAGGAAGCCAAGGACCTGGTCGAAACCGCCAACGCGGTCGTCCTGGAAGCCGTGAGCAAGGACAAGGCGAACGAAGCCAAGGGCGTGCTCGAGGCCGAAGGCGCAGTCGTCACGGTCAAGTAAGCAGACCTATATTGTGCCCGGCAGCTCGTCAACGGCGAGCGGTCGGCGCACATCCGGCGGGCAGCCCTGTCTGTGGTTGCCCGCTTTTTGATTCCCTTACTTACAGATAGAATGAAACGAGTGGCGCTTTACTGGTGTTTTAAGAGTGTCCTTGATGAAGGTACGGATTGCGATCCTCGTGGTCGCGCTTATTGCCGGGATCAATAGTGCGCTGGCACAACCGACGAACAACATCGCGGGCGACATCACGTTCGGTTTGAGCGTGAACGGCACGGTCAGCGAAGACAACATGTTCCAGTTGTGGCGCTTTGAGGCACAGGCCGGAAACGAGATCCAGATCGCCATGCGGGCGACGGACGGCCTGGCGCCGTTGATCGGCATCCTCGACGGCGGAGGCAATCTGGTCGCCGCCAGCCAGGACGGCGAGATCGATGCCGCCATCACGCTCAACTACACGATCCCGGCGGATGGCGAGTACATGATCGTCGCGACGCGCGTTGGGCGCGACCAGGGCACGACTACCGGCAGCTACGCCCTCAGCCTGGGGCTGACCAACGCCCCCGCCCCGACCAACGCCAACGTACGTGAAGTTACCTTCCGCTGTGAAGCGGCGGAGATCGCCTCGGCGCTCAAGATCACGCTCGATTCGTCGCTGGTGGTCGAAGGCATCAACTACCGGATCAACGTCTACGGGCTGGATGGGTTTCAGACGACGGTGCGCGTCCGCTCCGACCTTGAAGTGACCAATCTGTGCCGCCGCGGCAGCGACGACACGCACGGCGATTACGTCGCCGTCCCCGGTGAGACGCCAGTCATCATCGACGAGGCGCTGGAGCAGAACTCGTTCGAACTGGAGATCGAGGACCCGCGCATCCTGGGCGACATCTTCCTGCTGATCGGCAGCCAGGACGCGGCGCCGGGGCGCTACATGGCGGTCATCACCGGCCTGAGCATCGAAGCGCCGGGCCAGCACGACATGGTCCAACTCGAGGTCGGGCCGCTGGCGGCGCAGGGCGAAGTGCTCGTCTACGCGGTCGCGGTCGATGCCGCCAACAGCCGTCTCGACCCTTACGTGCGGCTCTACCCGAACGAAGATGGCTGCGACGATGCCGGGCGGCGCGGCTGCGACGATGTGCCGTCGATGGCGGATGCCGGGCTGCGCATGGCGGACGAGTTCAGCCTGCTCGGCGACCGATTCGACGCGGGCGTGCGCCTGCGCCAGGGTGACCTCGAACCGCAGTTGGTCGAGATCGGCAGCTTCTCCGGCAATACCAGCGGCGACTACGCGCTGATCATCGTCGGCAGCCTGCCGCCGCGGACGTAATATCGGCAGAGCGGCGCGCGGGCGGTATGCTTATGACGTGTGCAGATAGATGCAGTAGGAATTGAGCGGCAACGCGATGGATTGGAAACAGTACGTGACGAACCTGGGCGACCGGTTGGGCGATATGTTCGGCCTGTCGACCCGCCCGCCCGGCACCCTGGCTACACCGGGGCTGCGCGACTCGATTGAGAGCGCCCGGAAGGCCAAGCTGAGCGAGCGCTACCCCGAAGCCCTGGAAGCCATCGACCGCGCCCTCGCGCTCGTGCAGGCGCATCAGGACAGCGCGGGCGAAGTCGTGCTGCTGCTGCAAAAAGCCGACGTCTACATCCGCATGGGCAGCTACGACGAGGCGGCGCAAACGCTCGACCGGGCGCTGGTGCGCGCCGGGGATCAGAAGGTGCAGGTCGCCTACCTGATCGCGACCAGGGGCGTCATGGCGCTGGCGCAGGACCACGTCGAAGAGGCGCGTGCCCGTTACGAAGAAGCGCTGGAGATCGGGCGCGAGATCGATTCGCCGGGCGCCGAAGGGCGTGCGCGCGGGCTGCTCGGCCAGCTCTACCTGCACGAAGGCAATGCCAGCTATGCCGCGCACCTGCTGCGCGAGGCGATCAACAAGCTCAACTACGCCGGCGACATCGAATTGACGCCGCTGATGGTCGGGCTGCTCGGCCAGGCGTCGATCGAGAACGGCCAGACCGCCGAGGGCATCCACCTGATCGAGCGCGCGCTCAGCCTGGCGACGCATCTGGGCGATTACGTCAGCGAGCGGCGCTGGGCCAGTGTGCTCGGCGACCGGGCGCTGGCTGAGGCGCGCATCCCCGACGCGCGCGATTTCTACCAGCGCGTGCTGGGACGCTACAACGATCAGGTGACGCCGGAACGCGTGCTGACGGAGACGAAGCTGAGCCGTTCGCTGATGCTGCTGCACAACTATCAGGACGCGTTGGCGCATGCGCAGACCGCCGTCGAACTGAGCCAGACGATGGAGCCGGGCGTCCAGGCGCTGGCGAGCGGAGCACTCGGCATGGTGCTGCACAGCCTGGGGCGTCACGTCGAGGCGATCCCGCATCTGCGTGCGGCGGCGGACAACGCCAACGGCACGCGCATCGATGTGCTGCGCATGCTGGCCGCCGCCTACGCCGCCGATGGCGACTCCGATACCGCCCTGGCGACGGCGATGCAGGCCGTCCACTCCGCCGAACAGACCGGCGCGCCGATTGAACAGGCGCAGGCCTGGCGCGACCTCGGCCTGCTCTACCAGCGCAGCCAGCGCCCGCAGGATGCCATCGGCGCGTGGGCGACGGCGATCCCGCTCTACGAGGGCGAGCATGCGTATGCCCAGGTCGCCCGGCTCTACTGCGATACGGGCACGGCGCGCAAAGTCCTGGGGCAGCATCCGCGAGCGCTGCGCGACTACGAGAAGGCGCTGACCTCGCTCAATCTGGTCGATCAGGGTGACATGGAGACGCGCGGGCTGGTGCTCTCGAACGCGGCCAACGCCTTCGCCGAACAGGGCGACGTCGACTCGGCGGACTCGTTCTTCAACGAGGCGATTGGCCTGGCGGACAAGCTCGGCGACAATGCTGCCGCCAGCACACGGCGCAGCAATTACGCCTACTTCCTGGTGCAAACCGGTCGCCCGCGGCGCGCGATCACGCTGCTGGAAGAGGCGCTGCGCATGAGTCGCAGACAAGAAATGGCGCTGCAAACGGCGATCCAGCTCGACAATCTGGGGCTGGCGCGCGATGCCGTCGCCGATTACGAGGCGGCGCGCGACGCGCATCAGGATGCGTTGGACATGCTGGCGACGCTCGATCAGCCGTTCTGGCACACGAGCGCGCTGATCAACCTGGCGCATACGCAGCTCGCGCAAGAGCAGATCGCGGCGGCGGAGACCTCGTTCGAGACGGCGCTGGCCGAGGCGCGCGCGCAAGAAGCGGTCGAACTGATCGCGCGTGCGGCCATCGGCCTGGCCCAGGTGCGCATCGCCCAGCACGACGACCTCCGCGCCACCGCCCTGCTCGACGAAGCGACCGACATCGCCCGGCGACTCGACATGCGCCGCTGGCTGGCGAGCGCCATCCGCACACAGAGCCAGTTGAAAGCGTCTCAGGGCGACGATCACGCGGCGGAGAAGCTGTGGGAGGAAGCGGCGCGTTACTACAATATGCTTCGGATGCCGCAGGGCAAACAGCAGCCGACCTGGCTGAAACCAGACACGAAAGCGTAATCACGCGTGCAAAAAGAGAAAGCCATCATTTTTGCCAATGGTGAGATCAACGATGGTCTCATGGTGCGGCGGGCGCTGGAACACGCGCACGCAGCGCACCTGATCGCGGCGGACGGCGGCGCGCACGTCGCCGAACAGCTCGGCGTCACGCTCGACACGATCATCGGCGACATGGACTCGGTCGATCCGCAGCAGCTTGAGCGGCTGATCGGCGCGGGCGTCGAGGTCTATCGCCATCCCCCGGCCAAGAACGAGACCGATCTGGAACTGGCGCTGCTCCATGCCGTCGAGCGCGGCGCGCGCTGGATTCGCGTGGTCGGCGCCATCGGCGGGCGGCTCGACCAGACGTTGAGCAATGTCTATCTGCTGGGACTGCCGGAACTGCGCCCGCTAGACGTGCGGCTCGTCTCCGGTAACGAGGAAGCGCTGCTCATGTGGCCGGGCACGTTCACGGTCGTCGGCGCGCCGGGCGATACCGTCTCGCTGCTGCCGGTCAGCGGTGTCGCGCGCGGGGTGCGCACAGAGTCGCTGCTCTATCCGTTGAAGAGTGAAGATCTGCTGTTTGGCCCGGCCCGCGGCGTGAGCAACGTAATGCTCGGCGAGAGCGCGAACGTGCATCTGCGCGAGGGCGCGCTGCTGGTGCTGCACACGATCGGCCACGCGTGAGGCGATCCGCAACAAAAAGGGGACGCTCGCCTGAGCATCCCCTCGTCGTATCCTGACGTGCGCGCAAGCCCTAATCGGGCAGGATGCGCGTGCCCATGAATTTGTCGAGCCAGACGACGAAGATCAGCCCAATCGGCACGGCCATGACGACGAAGTAGATATTGCCGAACTTCTGGATGCTGATCGGGTTGCCGTTGTTCGGCCCCATCCAGGGCAGGATCAAGGTGACGAAAGCGGCGGCCAGGGCAAAGCCAATCGCCATCGAAACCACCCATACGATCAGTCGCTTGACCAACATAGCTGATGTCCTTCTACGCTCGCTGATTTCCCCAACATGGCGTGATTGTACTTTGTTTCACGCGCCAAATGCAAGCGAAGATTGAGGGCGGGCTGCATTCAAGAGTGTCAGCCGATTGATTCCGCGTTTGTCCTCGCCTTTGTCGCGCGTCGGGCGACGTTGTACAATCCCAGCGTCCGATCGTGACGGATGCCGACGTGCATCCGAGAGAAACAGGCGATTATGTCTAAAGATGCCCTCGAACAACTCAAGACACAGCTTGACAACACCGGGGATGACCCGAAACACAGTGAGAGTTTCGCGCAGTTGAAGGCAACCCTTGAGCGCGGCGCTGACGATCCCGATGATATGCCGACGCTGCTCGAAGAACTGGAGCGCTCGATCATCCTGTTCGGCGACGACCACCCCGATCTGACCAAGGCCATCCGCTCGGCCATCAATACGCTCAGCCTCGGAGGGTTGTAGGAAGTACTTGGTACTTGGTGCTCGGTACTCAGATAGGTGATGAGGAACGAGGGATGAGGGTTCATGGTGCTGAGTGCTGGGTTCAATCGGAACGCGATTGTCGCATGGCACACATGCTGTAGGGACGAGGCGTGCCTCGTCCGAATCCGGTTTCATCATCAGGATGGCGTGATGCAGGGATCGTCCCTACGAATCACCGTGAACTGCCTGCCGAACGCTGACCGCCGACAGCCAACTGCCAATCGCCAAGATCCAACCGCCCATATCCCCTGACCAACACCCTGTTGCGCGGGCGCAGTTGTCATCGTATAACAAAAGAGATACCATGCCTCTTTCTACCTGATGTCGCACGAGGTCGTGCACCGTGACAACGCCAGCATCGTTCCGGCTCGAACATTTCTATTTCGGCCAGCTTGTGCAGGACGGCAAAGCGGTCCGTGAGGCGCGTGTCCTCGGCGCATCGCCAGGCATCAAGCAGGAGCACGTCGCCGAGTGCACGCAGACGGCGCTCGTGCCACCGCTGCCCCGGCATCCGCGCGGCACGTGGGCGATCCTGCGCGCGCGCACCGTGCCCTACCTGTTCGTCCAGACGCAGATCGGCGCGGCGGGCCAGGTCGTCGGCCATTTCATCCTGATGCCCGCCGACGTCGTCCGCGCCTACAGCGGCAACCTGCAATCGTTGATGACGCTGCTGCATGGGCAAGCGCCCGCCTTCGAGAAGCCGCAAGAGCGCATGATGCCGATCGAACTCGAAGAACCGCAGCCGCCGGATTCCGGGCAGCAGACCGCGGCCATGCTGGCGCTGATGTCGGCTACGCGCGACCGCATTCAGACGATTGAGGCGCTGCTGGCCGGGGTCATCAGCGGGACGCCGGTCATGATCCAGGGCGCGCCCGCGGATCTGGCGGAGCGCGCGCGCTTCATCGAGGGCTTGCAGGCGCTGCTGCCGCCGCCCGCACGCCCTGGCGTCACCTTCACCACCTATGCCACGCGCCGTCGCCATCTGGACGCGGTGATCAACTTCTACAGCGACGACGAACCGCCGGAAAACGCGCTCGTCTACCGCTGGCAGGACGATCACACGACCGGCACCAAGCCGACCAACGATTACGCGCGCTTCATCACCAGCCAGCTGCGGCTGGATACGGCGATGGTGCTGGAACAGACGGCGGCGCTGACGCCGGTGGCCGCCTGGCGCATCAAGCTGGGCGACGAGCTGGCCGATTCGCTGCGCTACGCCTCGTACCGGCTCAAGCTCGATCACGCCGTGCGCGATAACCAGCCCGCCGAGCTGGACGACGTCGCGCGCACGCTGACCAACGACCCAACACTGACGGAAGATCTGCAAATCTCGTATGCGCGCCACATCCTCAAGATGGCGCTGCCGATGGGCGAGGAATCGTATGCCGTGCAGGTCGCGGACATGGTGCGCGGCAAGCCGGACATGGAGATGGCGCTGCTCAACCAGTTGAGCGAGACGCTTGCATCCAACGGCACGCTGGCTGAGGAGATCTTCAGCACGGTCGTCTCATGGATGGGGCGCGGCCAGACCTTCAACGGCATGTTCTGGACGGAACTGGCCCAGCAGGCCGCCATGAAGGCGGTCGAGGCCCTGGCCGAAGACGGCGACAGCGCCGCGCTGAACGCCTTTATGAAGCGGATGGCGGCGACGCCGGGCGCGGCCCACCTCACCACGATCATGCCGCAGGTGCTGGATCAGACGGCGACGCTGGCGGAGAGAGATGCCGACCTGGCGCTGACCATCCTCAGCCAGGGCATCCACAGCTTGAGCAACGACCGCCTCGTCCAGATCATGCAGGATCGGGCGCTGCTGGCGCAACTGCCATCGAGCGTCGTGCGTCTGCAAACGCGCATGTTCAACGGCAGCTCGGAACCGGCCAACGGCATCCTCATCCACGCGACCGAAGTCTTCGAGGATGAGAAGACGCGCGACCTGTTCGCCGTGCGCATGTCCGAGCTGGCGCTGCTCCAGGGACATCCGGCGTTGGTCGACGCGGAGACGCTGGCGCTGCTGGCGCAGGCGGCGGATAAGCCGTGGATGGATCAATACGACCAGACGCTGCGCTGGATCGTGCGCAATCTCGCTAACGAACGGGACGTGCCGCCGCTCGGCGAAGGCGGCGCGCGCTCGCTGGCGCACATCCTGCTGGCGCGGCGCGCCTTCTCGGACTTCCCGCCGCTGCTGCTCAACCTGGGCAAGATCCTGTTCGGCGAACTCGACCAGATGGACTTTGCCGAGTTCGTGCGCCGGGTCTTCTTCGAAGCGCCGCTGGAGCCGAAAGAGATTCAGACCGCGCTGCACAGCCTGCCGCCGACCGGGATCAAGCCGCTGCCGTTGATGCTGGCGCATTATGGCGCTCTGCAGAAGTACGACTGGGCGACCACGCTCGACGTGACCGTCATGGACTTGAGCACGCTCGTAGTCGGCAACCCGGTCACGGCGGCCCAGGCCTCGATGACGATGCTGCTGTCGCTGATCAAGTATCACGCGGCGCAGGGTGAGACGACGCTTGCGCTGCGCGTGGCCGAACTGGTGCCGGACATCGCCATCCATGAGGGCGAGACGGGCATCACGTCGATGCTGCGGCTGTGCCACATGCTGCGCGACGATGCCGAACTGCGCGCGGGCGCCATCGACCTGCTGCGGCTCTACGTGCGCAAGCTGCCGGGCAAGACCGACCGCGCCGCTGCTGCGCGCCTGGGCCAGCGTCTGGGCGGCAAAGTCAAGGATACGCTGGAAGCGACGCTCCTGATCAAGCGCGTGTTCCAGGGCCTCTCGCTCGAAGACTACGCCATCCACCTGCACCAGACGACCGAACTCCTGCGCGAGACGGCGGTCGCCTACGTCGATCCGGCACGCGCGCCCGGCCTCAAGGTGCTGCTCGGCGACCTCGACGCGCTGAACGGCGGCCTGACGGACGACGACCGGCATGCGCTCTCGCAACACATCATCGAGATGGGCCGCACGATCGTCTCGCTGGCGCAGCGTAAGGACGTGCAGTCGCCCAAAGATGCGGACGAGCAGCGCGATGCCCTGGTCGTCGGCAGCGAAGACGCGGCGACGGCGCTCGATCTGCTGTTCGTGCTCGGCGGCTATTTCTCGCAGGGCAAGCGCGTCAAGTATTACGTCGAACAAACGCTGAGTGCGCATCCGCTGGGAACGCGCTCCGCCCCGGATCTCGTCCGTTACACGCGGATGGCGTCGGGGCTGCTGCGCACGCTGCTCAAGATCTACCCGGCGCAGGGCGAACGCAGCTACAGCACCAAGACGATCCACGCCGAGCTGGAGAGTCTGTGGAACGAGATCCCGCTCGACCGGCGGCGCAAGATCGTGCAGGATCTGGCGCAGGACTTCCAACGGCTGTCGATCCTGATCTTCTACATCGCCAACACGGGCAGTTCGCGCGTGCTGCGGGATGACGATCGCGGTGGCCGTAAGCTGGAGACGAACCAGCGCAAGCCCGAATCGACGCTCGAACTCTATCGCTTCGTCAGCGGCTACTTCAGCGCGCGCATGCGCTGAGCACGGCCGATTTGACGTTCGCGCCACAGTTCGCTCGCATGACAAATGTCACAAAAGCGTCTCGCACGCCTCACTTTTGTGCAGTTTCACACTCACTCCTCATAAGATCGAACTAAGAGGTGCGCCGGGACCGGCGCATCGTTATTCGCTTAGTTGAAGAGTGAGAGATCTCATGCACAACCGTAATCCCTGGTATCTCGTGCTGGCGCTGGCCCTCCTGCTTATGATGGCTGCCCCGGTACTCGCCCAGACGGACGCCGAACCGCTTGACATTGGCGGCGGCTACAGCGTAACGCTGCCCGAAGGTTGGACGCGCGTCGGACGTATGGGGCAGGGCATCCTCATCGTCTCTAGCAACGCCTCGATCACCCTTTATGGCCCGGAGGCGATAGACGAACTGACTCAGCGTGGCATGCGCGGCAGCCCGCGCATCGCTCTGGCTTCGGCCTACCAATCGCTCTACGGCGTGCCGATGGACGATACCACCAGCATCCAGAATCAGCGCTTCGCCGGGATGGAAGCGGCGGTCTGGTACTACCTGCAGGGCAGCACCCAGGAAGGTGTCTTCGCCGTCGTCGCCCTGGACGAACCGACGACCTTCTTTGCCATCGACATCACCACACCGCTTGACAGACTGGACACAGAGGAAGGCAGCATCGGGCAAATCGTCGGGTCATTGAGCACAGAAGGCGCCGCAGCCAGCAGCGCAGCCGACACCTCCGGTGACGCGGTCGAGACGTGCTTCGTCTCCACCGGTGACGCCAACAGCGCCCACCTGCGCGTCGGCCCTGGTTTCAACCGGTCGTCGGTCGCCTTCCTGCCCGCGGGCACGGACTTCGAGGTGATCGGCCAGGCGACGGCGGATGACGACAGCGTCTGGTTCAAGCTGGACAAAGCCGAGGCCGCCCCGCAGTCCGCCGCCAGCGAAATCTGGGTGCTGAGCGAAGAGGTCGAGACGAGCGGCGGTTGCAACGCCGTCGCCACGGTCGGCGGCTCGCCGATCATCCCGATCATCGCCGCGCCCCCCGCCGCGCCGGAGACGCAATCCGGTCAGGCCGATGCGGGCGGCGGCAGCACCGATGCAGCCCCCGCCGCTGCCGGGACGCTGCCGCTCGGCGGCACGTGGACGGTCACGTTCGCGCGCATGAGCAATGCGTCGTGCGAAGGCTACGAGAACATCACCCTGGCAACGCACGAGATCTGGGAAAACTGGGACGAAAGCGATTACGTGTGGACGGCGTCCCTCGTCGCCAACGGCAGCACGTCATTCACGTTCGACGGCGATGTCTACCGCTACAACGGCGGTAATGAATTTGTCGGCAACTGGGACTTCGATCAGGCCGGGCTGAACACGTATCTGTACTGGCACGTGATTTCGCCGACGTCGATGAATGGCACCATGACCGGCAACGTCATCGACGGCGGCGTGGCATGCAGCGGCACGACGTCGTTCTCGGCGGTGCATCGCTGATCGATGCGCATGTGATCGATCGGGGGCGGGTCGCATGGATGCCGCCCTTACGAGTCAACGTAATTTTGTAACGAAGATAGGGGTTTGGCGACGCCAGGCCCCTACAAGATCATTCGTAGGGACGCGCAATTTGTCATGCGACATAGGGATATACTAGAGAGAGGCGACATAGGGTTGTAGAAAGCAGGTTGGGAGATGCCAGCCGCATTGACGCTGCATGAGCGGCGCGAGATCGTAGAACGAGGACAGACGGGTG
>JADLAY010000062.1 GCA_020849765.1 Anaerolineae bacterium | reverse complement strand
TGGACGAACTGCCGCAGCTGTTCAACGTGCTGCAAGGCGAGATGAGCCTGGTCGGCCCGCGCCCGGCGATCCCTTACGAGATCGACATGATGCCGACGGCCTTTCTGGAACGACTGGCGGCGAAGCCAGGGTTCACGGGCTGGTGGCAGGTGGAAGGCCGCAGCCAGGTAGAGTTCGACAAGATGGTGGCGATGGACGTGTGGTACATCCACAACGCGAACATCTGGCTCGACCTGGAAATCCTGTTCAAGACGCCGTTCGCTGTACTGCAATCCAAGGGCGCTGCGTAAAACGCAAAGCCCTCTACATCCCCAACGACAACAACCGCCGCAGCCCTCCCTCTGCGGCGGTTGTCGTTTATGGTGCCCTCATCGGTCTTTAGTCACCCGGCGGTGTGTACTCGAAGAACGGCGGCAGGTCGTCGGCGATGACGCTCGGCGTGGCCCAGACCAACTCCCAGGTCATGGCGCCCGCTTCACGCGGCAGCGCTTCCTTCCACAGGTTGCGCACCTCGTCGCCAACGTAGTAATCGAGCCGTGCGCTCGCGTTGCTGAAGTCATCGCCATTGGCTTCCGCCCACAGCAGGACGAAGCCATCCGGCGCGGCGCTGAGCTGCGAGCCTGACTCGGCAGCAAAGACGCCGACGTCGCGCGCATTCACGTCGCGCGTGAGTGTGAACCAGCGCGTGCGCGGCGGATTTTCCCCGGCGACCTCGGCGGGTTCGAGGAATTCGAGCGCCAGCGCCCGGCCATTTTCGACAAACTGCGCGCTGAGCACGATCCAATCCGGCGATTGGTAGATCGTGCGCAGGCTGCCCGCGCCTTCCGCCAGCATGACGCGATTGAAAGGCGTGATCGACGCGCCAGAGCCGCCCGACGGGAGCGTGGGATCGTGATCGGGGTAGATGAGCTCGCCGGTCGCCGCCAGCGCGTCGAGCGCGAACGCGCCCCACGGCTTATCCGGCGTGACGACATCCTCCGCAAGCTGCCAGCGATAACCATCGACCGTTGGCGTGCCGCCGACGCCGTACGGCAGTGCCGCGAACATGACCGCATCGCCGAGGAAGGCTCGCACGTCCGGATCGACGATCAGATCTGCGGCCAGCCCGGCGGCGCCCACGGCTGGATCTCGCGCGGTGAGTTCGTCGGCGATGCGACCGTCGCTATCGACCACCGCAATGCGCCAGCCCGGTGTGTCGTCGCCCGCAGCGTCCGGGTGACGCGTGATCGAGACGGCCAGCCGCGCGCCGGTCTCATCGTAGGCGTCGGCAGACGCTGTGCAGCGCAAGGCCGGGCCGAGCGGCAGCACCAGCTCGACCTGATCGAGTTCCAGATCGCGCACGTAAAGGGTCGCCTCGCCTTCGCGGGCGCCCGGCGCCTGCTCGATCAAGCAGTAGGCGGCGCGGAAGGCATCCGGCGAGACGGCGATTTGCTGGGCGCTCAGTTGCGCCGGGTCATTGATATTGAGGTGATATTCACGGGCTTCGCCGCGGCTGCCATCGACGCGCACCAGCCGACCCGTCGCGTGATCGTAGAGCACGACGTACCACGGGCGGTCAGTCTGCGCATCCGCCAGCGTAGGTATCAGCAGCAGGCAGAGGCAGGCGGCGGTGATGAACATGCGTCTAAGCGTCATGGAGAGCCTCCTTTCAGAGTAACGGAGGTGAGCGCGGGCTTAGTCGCTGATCTTATTTTAGCATTCTGAGGGGCTGGTACACCTCCGCCGATCCACCTATCCTGATCGGCGGCGACAACTTTTTGGCAGAGCGCATGCGGGCGATGTATCGTAAACTTAGGCGACGGAAGCCACATCACACCCTGCGCATCGACATTGACCCAATACACGGACGAGAGGCGGTAATGAGCGACGACCTCATGAGCACCCACTATCAATATGCGCCCCAGGCCAACGAGCTGTTCGAGCGCGTCTGGTGGCAGGGGGTGTTCGCGCGCCTGATCGCCTCGCTCCGTGGCCGCTCGTCCGCGATTGCACTGCTGGGCGATCACGACGTGGAGACCGGCATCCTGACCAAGAACACGTCGGTCTACAAGCCGATCCGGCTCGAAAATGTCGTTGGCTCGGCGGGCAGCCTCGGCTTCGATGCTGACTTTCGCCCGCTGACGCGCGACGACAAGGACCGCTGGGTCAGCGCCGCCATCGCCCTGATGGCCGATCCGTCCGCGCTGCCACCGATCCACGTCGTTGAAGTCAACGGCCATTACTTCGTCGTTGATGGGCATCACCGCGTCTCCGCCGCCAAGGCGCTCAAGCGCCTCTACATCGACGCAGAAGTCGTCTGCAGGCCGGATGCGCAAGTGTCATAAGGCTTGCATCCCCGTAGGGAATCAGCCGCGGCGCTGTCACAGCCTGACTAATGTACCTTTCCTGCGCCGCCAGATACAGCTTTCGGCTGAAGCCCACTCGCGCTCAATCGTCGTAGGCTGATCCTGTTCCATGTGACCCCGTGCGTAATGCAGGGTCAGCCATCGGGGAGGCAGCGGCGATGTCCGGCGATTTTGTGAGCGTCCACCACCACAATGCGCCTCATGCGCGTGACATGTTCGAGCCCATCTGGCGACGTGGGCATCTCGAACGGCTGATCGCGTCGATCCGGCACCAGCCGCGGCTGATCAGCCTGCTGGCGGATCGCTACCAGGAGACGCAGGTGCCGTCGTCGCAGCGCGCCACGCACAAGCCGGTGCGCCTTGAACGCATCGTCGGCACGGCGGGCAGCCTCGATTTCGACCGCTGCGCCGGGAAAACCGCGCGCTGGATCGCCCGCCCGGCCCGCGCATCCTCAGATGCGCCGCCAAACCGCGTAAATTACCCTCACAACCCGCTCACGCTGCTGACCTCATAGACCTGCGTCGGCAGGCGCGCGACGATCAGGTGCGCAGCCTGCGCTTTGAAGGCGGCGACGTGCGCGGATGCCTCGTGCCGGTCGAGATCGGCACGGCTGGCCCACTCTTGTAAGACGATGAAGGTGTTGGGTGCGGCGACGGCCTCGTAACAGGCGAAGCTGAGGCAGCCGTCCTCCGCCCGCGAGGCCGCGGCCAGCACTGCCATCTGCTGCAGAAAGGCCGCGTGCCCTTCGGCAGCGATCGTCAGCTCTGCCTTGAGCAGGATCACCGCATTACCCGCGCACGAAGCCGCGATCGAGCAGCCAGCCGAGGATGCGGCTTGCGTTGTCCTCGGCATCTTCGGCCACCGTGTCGAGCGTCAGTTCCGGTGCGAGCGGCGCCTCGTACGGATCGTCGATGCCGGTGAAGCCGGTGATCTCGCCGCGGCGCGCCTTGGCGTACATGCCCTTGCTATCGCGCGCCTCACAGACGTCGAGCGGCGTATCGACGAACACCTCGCAGAACTGGTCGCCGCCGACCATGGCGCGCACGGCGTCACGCGTCGCCCGGTAAGGGCTGATGGCCGCGCAGATGACCGCCCCGCCGTGGCGCACGATCTCCGCCGCGACGAAGCCGATGCGCAGGATGTTGGCGTCGCGATCTTCCTTGCTGAAGCCGAGGCCCTTGCTCAGATTCGTGCGCACGACGTCGCCGTCGAGCACCGTCACCTGGCGCCCGTGCTCCATCAGCAGCGCGGTCAGGATCTCCGCGGTCGTGCTCTTGCCTGCGCCGCTCAGGCCGGTGAACCAGACGCAGATGCCCTGCTTGTGCCGTGGGGGATAGCTCTCTGCCAGCACGTCGGCGACTTCCGGGCGCGTAAACCAGCCGGGCAGCGGGCGGCCCTTGTGCAGATAATCCTCACGCACCTGCGTGCCGCTGATGGCTGCCGTGCGTGCGCCCGCGATCACGCGGCTGGCTTCTTCGTAGCGATCTTCGTCGGCCAGGTAGACCATCTCGCTGAACGGCAGCATACGCACGCCGATCTCGTCGGCGTAACGGGCGACCAGTTCCTGCGCATCGTAGGCACCGTAGAACGGCCTGCCGAAGCTGTCGTTGCCGGGGCCCGCGTGGTCGCGCCCGACGATGAAGTGGTTGGCGCCGTAGTTGCGGCGGATGATGGCGTGCCAGACGGCCTCGCGCGGCCCTGCCAGCCGCATCGCCAGCGGCAGCAGCGAAAGCACGACGCGGTCGCGGTCGTAGTAGCGGTCGACCAGCGCCTTGTAAGCGCGGACGCGTGTGTAGTGATCGACGTCGCCGGGCTTGGTCATGCCGACGACCGGATGCAGCAGCAGCGTCGCATCCGCACCCTCGATGGCGCGCTTGGTCAGCTCCTCATGCGCGCGGTGCAGCGGATTGCGCGTCTGGAAGGCGACGACGTTGCTGTGGGGCAGCTCGGCCAGCCGCTCGCGGACTTCGGTCGGCGTCAGGCGCAGCGCCTTGAAGTCATGATGCACAGGCAGATGGATGACGCGCAACGGCCCGCTGATGAAGCGCTCGCCCCAGTGATGCAGCTCGGCCACCAGCGGATGGCGGGCATCCTGCGTGCCGAAGACCTGCGCCGCCATGTCTTCGCGCGACCAGCCGTAGATCTCCTCGACCGTCATGATCGCGAGCAGGTCGTTCTTGGCGTCGCGCAGCGCGATCTCGGCGTCGAGCGCGACCGGCGCATCGGCACTGATCGGCAGCGTGATCGGCATCGGGAACAGCGTGCCGTCGGCCAGCCGCATCTCGGCCAGCACGCGCTCGTAGTCCGCGCGGCCCATGAAGCGGTCGAGCGGCGAGAAGGCGCCCGTCGCCAGCAGTTCGAGATCGCACAGCGCCCGTGCGCTCAACTGGATCGACGGCAGCGTCGCGGCATGCGCGCGCAGGGCATCACGCTCGTCAGCCGCGGCGAGCAGCGAAATCAACGAACCGCCATACGGGGGGATCAGCTTGTCGGTGTGCGTCATGTTGTGTGGTTATCCTGATGACAGTGCTCGCAGATTATAGGAGCAATGCGCCGGGCGCGGATAGGGCAAGTCTCGCAAGCGCCGGGACAGACGGATCATGAGTCGCTATCACTGTATAATACACACTGTAATGTATCGAAATGGAGAATTCAGCGTACAATCGAGTGCATGAACACCTTAGCACTCCAGGGCTCGCTCTACGAACTGATCCCGATCAAGTCGTTTCGCGCGCGCTACGACCTGCCGCCGACCTTTGGCGTTGCCTACTTCACGCCGAAAGACTACGTCGGTCTCGGCAGCATCGACGGGCCGAGTGCCGGGCTGGCGCTCAACCGGCTGCATGCCTCCGTGCTCTCGCGCGTGCCCATGCAGATCGCCCACGCAGATCTGCCCTCGGTGGTCACGCGGTTGGCCGACTATTTCCGCGTCGAGATGGATATGGCGAACAGCGCGATTGGCCTCCAACCGCAAGAGGTGGAGTTTGCCGTCAGCGGGTTTGCCGACGTGACGCACAAATATGCCTTCGCCCTCTTGCGCGCGCGCCTGACGCGCGAACCGGCACCGGACTTCAAGGCGATCTACGAGAGTTGGCTTGCCTCCGGCGTCCGTGTGCTGGAGACGCCCTATCCCTATGCGGCGGACGGGCACGATTGGCAGGTGCGCGTCATCAGCCACGTCTACGGGCGCGTCGGATTGATCGTCCAGACGGAAGCGGACACACACTACCTCTACGATCCGGCGCTGATGTGCCCGGCGGAAGGCTTCATGCTGGGGCTGCTGCAAGATATCTGCGCCCGCCTCGCCACCGCCGTAGAGTGAGGATGCGCAGCGGCGCGCGGCGATTTGGCAACGCAAGGCGGATGAAGATCGTAGGGACGCGCAAACGACGTCACCAGAGGTAACGGCGCGTCCGTTCGGTTGCGCCCACTGCCACACCACCCTCAACCAAAACAAAAAACCAGCGGCGTGATCACCGCTGGTTTTCGTTTCACGTTTGGCGTACCTGGAGGGATTCGAACCCCCGACATCTTGCTCCGTAGGCAAGCGCTCTATCCGCTGAGCTACAGGTACGTGTGCGTGTCGATATCGTAGCACAGCGGTTCATACGGGTCAAGACCGATCCGTGCCTTCAGCGCAGGATACCAACCGTCACGTCGAACAGGCCGGGATTGGCGTCGAAGGCTGTCACCTGGAGCGTGTAGGTGCCGTCCGCCGTGATCGGCAGCAGGTGAATCTGCGAGTCGAGCATCCCCAGCGACGGGTCGGACGAGCCATGATCGTCATTGGCCGCCAGCGTGTCGCCGTTCGGGGCGAGCAGGCGCAGGCGTGGGTCGAAATTCGGCGTCAGGCTGCGCACCTGAATCGTGACGTAGTCGCCCTCTTGAGCGTTGAATGACTGGCTGTAGACCTCGCCTGGCAGGCTCAGCTCGCCGCGCGTCGTCGTGTTCTCCGGGTCGCGCATGGGGACGTCGCGCGCCTCGTGCAGGATCGTCAGCTTGAAACCGCCCTCAGTGTCCAGATAGCTGCGCACCTGGACGATATAGTGACCAGCCGCCCGGATCAGAAGCCGCTCGATGCGCACGGGCAGATTGCTGTTGCCTTCAATGCGCTCGCCCGTCTCGATCACCTGCTTATAGGCGTCGACGACCGCGATCCGTGGATCGAGCTCGACCGTTTGTGCTTCGACGGTCACTGTGATCAGATCGCCCGCTTCGGCGTCGAATTCCTGCTCGAACACGTCGTTGATGGCGACCTTGTCATCGATGACGATCGCTTCGCGCAGCGGCGGCGTCAGATTCAGCGGCACGACGGTCTCGCGCTCGACCATCAGCTCGACATCGCCGCCCGCGCCGCCAAACCCGCGCACGCGCGCGATGTAGATGCCCGCTTCGTTGATGTCGATGCCGCCGATGTACGAGTCGTGCTCGCCCAGCTCGGCGCCCTGGTCACCGTGATCGTCATTCTCGGTGATCAGATCCATCTGGGGGTTGAGCAGTTCGAGGATCGGGTCAAGTGTGCTCGTGTACGAGCGCGCGCTCAGGCTCAGGCGCTGCCCGGCATACATCTGGACGGCGTACTCGGCCACGCCGTAATCGGGGACTTTGATCAGGATGCGCACGACGCCGCTCCCATCACTGACGGGACTCTGCACCGGCGGTGGTGCTGCTGTGAGGGCGATCTGCAACCGGCCACCGCCCGTCCCGCTGAAAGTGCGCACGAGGATGCGATAGTCGCCCGCTTCCGGCAGCACCAGATCGTTGATCAGAGCGTCGGTCTCGGCCAGATCGCCGTAGACGAGATTGCGGTCGTCGTTGATCGCCAGCCGCGTACCGTCGGGATTCACGACCTCCAGCATCGGGTCGAGCACGTCCGTTTCTTCCAGGCTTTTGGCGCTGACGGTGATCGTCTGGCTGCCTTCCGCCAGGTAGCTGAACACGATCGTCTCATTCTCGGCGAGCGTCATGATCATGGGTGACTCGGCGGCCAGCGGGCGCGGCGTTTGCGTGTTCAACTGCGCCGCCGGTCTGGACTCCGGCGGCCGGGCGAACGCGGCGAGAACGGATGTGAGGAGGACCAACCAGCGCAGCATGGGGATCAGGCCTGTTGATGGCATCAATAAAAAAGGGTCGGCAGTGACTGCCAACCCTTCTATCATACACGCTTCGCGCGCGTTGCGCTTAGCTCTTAGCTGCTCATCGCACCCATCATCTGGGCGATGTCCTGGAAGCTTTCCGGCGCCACGATTTCCACCGCTTCGCCGTAACCGCTGATGTCGACGTCGATGCCCAGGCCGACCACAATCGGGTCACCGGTCTGGCCGATCGTCGTCGGGTCGAGGTTCAGGCTGAAGTCGAGGCCCACAGCTTCGACCAGTTCGGTCGCCGGGTCGACGTCCTGCGTCAACGTGACGCTGCTATCGCTGAGGAGCATGGCAATCATGGGCAGCATCGACGGGTCGAAGCCCTGCATGGCGCTGTCCTGTTCTGCCGCCGCTGCCGCGATCGAGGTGATGAACTGCTGCATTTCCTCGGTCGCCATCAAATCGCCGAAGCTGATCGTGGTGCCGAACGATGCCAGCCCATCGGCATCCGTGCGCGCCTGGCTGATGAAGTCTGCCGGGTCGAGTGTGGACAGGGCCATCATGGCGTCCATCATGCCGGGCATGTTCATGATCTCACCCATGGCGTTTTCCATGGCATCGGGGTCGCTCAGGGTCGACGGGTCGACCGGCAGTGAGCTGCCGCCCATGGCCGTGGCCATGCTCATAAGATCCTCGGACTTGCCACCGAGCCAACCGCCCATGGCGGGGCCGAGATTGATGTAAAACATGTCGCCGATCACGCGGAGTTCCACGTCAAACGGGTTCGCCTCACCCTCAATGGTTGCCTGGCCGGAAACCGTCACCTGGAAGGCGCCCTCATTGGCTGCACCAGCACCAGTGAAGCTGACGCTGATGTCTTCGCTATCCGGGATGCCCGCCACGTTGAAGTCGCCTGTGTAGGAGAATGAAAGCTGTGAATACTGGCTGCTGTTGGCGGTCGCGGCCCCCAACAGGGCGGCATCATCTTCGCTTAGTCCAAGGCTGGTATCCTGCGCGAAGGTCGCCGGCACGACAGCCGCGAACAGCGCCAGAACCATTAAGACGACTGCAAATCGAAACATCCTCATATGTCGCATCCTTTTTTGTGTGACTGTGCTGCAACCAATTACGGAAAAGTACTGCCAAAGTTGCACACTACAATAGTCATTGTAGGCGTAGTCGCGTTTAGCGCAACCTTAAGAGCTGATTACAGTACCAATTCACGATCCCAGCCACGTGTACAGCCGGTAGTAGCCGGTCGAGTCGCGCCAGACCATGCGCAGATGGTTGCGCAGCGCGGGCGGGAAGGTCAGGTTGTCATCGTAGAACCAGGTGTCGATGTAGGTGAAGTAACGGTAGCCATCGCCGTAGACGAGCAGGTAGTCGTCGCCTTGTGCCTGCCACAGCAGCATGATCTCGTCGGGCGTCAGGCCGCTTTGCAGCGGGCGGCTCCAGGCATCGAGCAGGATGTCCGGCACGCACTCGATGTGCGCCGGGCAGCGATAGGTGCGCAAATCCCACAAGAGCCGCACGCGCGTGCCTGCTGGCAGCGTCGCCAGATGATTCATCGCGTCCATGTGAATGCCGAGGTTGGCCGTCAGATACTCATCGGCCGTGACGTTGCCCGTCAGCCAGGGCACGGCCTGGCGCTCGACGGCCTTACTCGCGATCTCGTTGGCTGAGAGCGCCGTCGTCATGACCAGCGCGGCCTGGACGATGAAGACCAGATTGACCGGCTTACGCGGCGCCCGCGTCAGCCCGTAGTAACCGATCGCACCCATGGCGGCGGCCAGCGGCAGCGTCGCAATCGCCAGCCGCGTCTGCGCGCCGATGCCCTGCGTGCCACCGGTATACGTCCACAGCGCCCACATCGGCACGATCATGATGAACATGCCCCAGGCGGCCCGGCGCGTTTCGTCGTCGAGCCAACGCCAGACGAGCGGCAGCAGCAGCGGCAGCGTCAGCAGGAACGGCCCGTGCGTGAACGAAACGAACTCGTCGAGATTGCGCCCCAGCACGGTCGCCGTGACCGGCAGCAGCAGATATTTCCAGGCGTTGCCATCGCTGAAGTCACCCCAGCCCGCGCGCTCGAAGGCGGCACTGCGCGCAGCATCCCAGTTCAGGCCGAAGCCGAACATGGGGAAGAGCGGATTCTGGTAGAGCAGCTGGCCGCGCAGCATCCATGGCGCGAACAGCAGCAGCGCCGGAATGCCGACCGCCAATCCGTTGGCGATGACGCGGCGCGGCGCGCGGATGAAGATCAGCAAGCCGGCGCCGGCGGCGATGAAGATGGCGGTGTATTTGACGCCGACCGCCAGCCCGATCAACGCGCCAACAAGCATGAGGACGCGCCGGTCATCGCTGCCGTGCCAGCGCAGCAGCAGCACGTAGACGGCGGCGCCATACGCCATCAGCGCCAGGTCGACGTACGACCACCCGGCCAGCTCCCAGACGTTGTACGCCGCGATCACGAGCGTCGCCGCCAGCCAACCCGCGTTCTCGTCGGCGTAGCGTCGCGCCAGTGCGCCGGTCAGCGTCAGCGCCAGGGCCGTGAAGACGAGATGGACGAGCGCCGGGCTGGTATCGCGCCCGAACAGGCTCATCGTCACGGTGAACAGCATCTCGCCGTTCTTGGGCATCCCCAGGTAGAAATTGTCGTCGTGCGGGATGATGCGCCCGGCTTCCAGGTAGCGCTGTGGCCCGACCAGGTGATAGACGAGGCTGTCCCACGAGAACGGCGGCGCGATCGCGATCAGGAAGGCCAGCAGCAGCAGGATCAGTGTGATCCACATCAGGAAGCGGGCGAAATTGCCCTGCGGACGCAGCCCGCGCAGCGCCTTGATCAGGCTCCCGATCCAGCTGAAGAAGGCGCGGCGCGTCAGGATGGCGATCACGAGCAGTCCGCCCCAGATCGTCGTCGTGTTGAGCAGGCCGATCATGCCGAGCGCCAGCGCGTAGAGCGCGATCAGCCCGACGCCGAGCAGCGCGGCGATGCTCAAGCGTTCCGGAGGGGTCAGATCGATCTGCTCGACCAGGCGCAGACGGCGCAGCAGCGCATCGCCCAGCCCGCCGCCGACGGCGAACAGCGCACTGACGGTAACGACATCCAGCAGCGCGCCGAGCAGGTTGAGCATCAATTGCGGCGCGATCGGCTTGTGCAGCCAGTAGTAGCCGACGAGCAGGCCGACGAGCGCGATCAGGATGACGGGCAGTCGCCAGCCGAGTTGTCCGGTTTTCATGTGCGGTTCATGCTTCCGCGTTACAATCCCATGAACGGCGGATGCTGAATCAGCAGCTCGCGCCAGGTTCATCTTACCGTTTTAGCCCGGCGCCAGAGCCTTAACATGGCCTACTTGATCGATGGACACAACCTGATCGGCCAGCTGCCCGATCTCTCGCTCAGCGACCCGGACGACGAGGCCAAGCTGGTGCAGAAGCTGATCGGTTTCACGGCGCGCACGGGCAAACGGGTAATCGTCATCTTCGATCATGGGCTGCCGGGCGGGCGCTCACGGATGTCGACCGGCAAGGTCGAGGTCGTCTTCGCCGCGCTGCGCACGAGTGCGGATGCCATCATGCGCGAACGGATCAAGGCCGTGCGCGATCCGGGGCAGTGGACGGTCATCTCGAACGACAACGAGGTGCTCGACGCGGCGCGGCGGCGGCGCATGCGCGTGCTCAAGAGCCGCGAGTTCGTTCCCATGCTCCAGGATACGGCCGTGCGCCAGCGTCGCACGGCGCGCAGCCGCGGCGATATGCCGGACGTGCACATCTCATCCGCGGAGGTGGACGAATGGCTCAAGCTGTTCGGCGACGACGACGATACGAAGGGCTGATCCTCCAGCCCCTTCTTCAATCGAGACGTTTTTCCATCATGTAGAAGGTCGGTTCGCTGAAGCCGGGGTGCGCATCAGCGCGCTTGACGCGGTAGCCCTGGCGCTCGAAGAATGCCCGGTTGCCGGGTAACTGCGTGCGCACGCCGAGTTCCATCGCCGGGATGCCGAGCGCCCGCGCTTGCCCTTCGACCGCCGCCAGCAGCTGGCGGCCAAGACCGGCCCGGCGATATTCGGGCAGCACGGCCAGCCGCCCGACGTACATGCAACCCTCGCGCGGTTCGTAGAGGACACCGCCGATGAGTGTCTCACCGCTGTACGCCATGATGCCGCCGCCGCGCGCCAGTTTGTCCGCGATCGTCTCCGGCGTTTCCTTATGCGCGCCGGAGGGCGGCACCAGCACGTCGCGATAGGCCTCGAACGACGCGTGAATCACATCACAGAGCCGCTCCGCGTCCTGCGCAGTGGCCGGGAGTAGTCGTATGTCCTGCATGGGAATCGCTCAGCCGAAGTGCTCACGGACGTAAGCGGCCACGTGCGTGCCCAACTTGCCATGCTCTTCCGCTTCCCAGTGGATGCCCTCGCCGGGGCTGGTGCTGACCACCGTACCCGCGTCGAGGAAGTGGCAGCCGAGTTCTTCGGCGGCGGCGCGGTAGAAGGGCGCCAGCTTGAGCGATTTTTCATAGCCGCCCGCGAACATCTCTTCAAAGCGAGTGCCGGCCAGCGGCGCCAGCGGGGGCGGGCTGATGAGGACGATCTCCGGCGGCGCGTTGTCGATCCCGGCGTCGCTCGCGAGCGCCATCTCGGCCAGCAGTTGCGCGCCGAGGGCGACGTCGGACGGCGGTAGGTCGAAGCGTCGTTTGAGATCGTTGGTGCCGAGCATGATCAGCAGAATGTCGAACGGCTTGTGCGTGAGCAGGCACGGCATCAGGTAGTCTTTGCCGCAGCGTCCCGGCTCCAGCGCGTCGTCGTGGACGGTCGTGCGCCCGCTCAAGCCTTCTTCGATCACCCACCAGCCGCTGCCGAGGCTATCGCGCAGCACGCCCGGCCAGCGCGTGTGGATGTCGTAGCGGGAACTGGTGGAAGGTGCGTAACCCCAGGTGTTTGAGTCGCCGTAACAAACGATGGTTTTCATGATGGATCGGATCTGTTGCGATAGCGCTGCGACGATCTTAGCGAGGAAATGCGCTGAATCAAAAAAGCGTCGTGCGGTTGCAACGACGCTCAATGCAATCGGTTGATCTGCGCGCGGCGATTGCGCCTATTGTTTGACTTCGTCTTTCTCGATGGTCGCGCGCAAGTATTCCCAGCCCTGCGCTTCAGTTTCAAAGAAGACGATGCGGTCGAAGCTCGCCAGTTTTGCGACGACGTTTGAGATGGTCCTGACCAGCATGTTGGCGCCGACGATCACCATCTGTCCCGCCTTAGGGTGGTTGAAGTCGGCATTGGTGCGTGCGCGCATGATTCCCTGGGGGAGCGAACGAGCCCGCGACATATCGATCAGCGTATGCACCCGCACCGTCGCTTCATCGTAGATCTTGGTCGCCTGCTGGGTCAGCTTCATCATTTCGTCGATTGTCCACGGATCGGTTGCAATGTAGTGAATGACCCGCCCATTCTCTTCCAGTTCCATTCGTGCTGGCATCGTAACACCTCTATAGCTTGCAACCTACGGTTGCGGGATGGCTTTTCAAGTGACCTATCATAGCATATGCCCGTTTCGCAATATTTCGCAATAAGACTGCTTGTGAATTCTTCGTTAAGCGAAAAAGACTACGGAGCCGATGCCGCCGCAACAGTTTTCAGTCACTCTGAATGCTTCCCGCCGCATTCTTTACACCCGCCGCTAATTGCTCAAGCCAGCGTCAGGCGCAATTGCATTCCTTTACTATAAACGAAAAATTGCTATTCGGAAATAATGTAGGATTGTCGCTGCGTTTCGATCCGCCTAACGATCAGCCGTTAAGTAGTGCCTGGCGGTGGCAAAACCTTGATCGAGCGCGGTCGAGTGGCCTGGCATCTGCACGATTTCTTCACGCCCAGCGGGGATGGGAATCGTCACCTCGGATGGCGTTTTCGTTTTGGGGAAGAAGTGGATGCTGCTCGCGCCCGGTCCCATGGTCATCAGCTTGGCGATGAATGTGATCAGCGGATCGTCGAAATCGACCGCGATCAGCGCCAACTGGCCATCACGCTTGTAGCGGCGCATGATGTAGAGACTGGCGCGCGACGCGTTGGGCAGGTTGCTCCACGACATCGCCGCCTGGTACGCCTGAACGACTATGCCCTGGCCTTTGCCGTGCGGGTCGAGCGGCGTCCAGGCCGTGAACAAGGCGGGCAAGAAGACGTAATCGAGCGCCTGGTCGACACTCACGTTGTAGACCGGGCTGCGCGTGAGCAGTGGGTTGCCGGTCGCGTCCTCGCGTTCGATCATCGTCATGAAGCACAGGTTGCGCCATTCGGGGTCGGGCAGGTGCGCTACCCCCCAGGCGGAGACCCCGGCTTGGTTGGCCGCTGGTCCCAGGCGCATCTCGACGCCGTAGACATCCGCCGCCGTGCCGGTGACGGGCGCATAGCTCGTACAGTTCGGAATGACATAATGCCTTGTTTCGTAGCCAGTGTTCTGCAACTGTCTGGCGGTTTTTGCAACGGCATCCATCACCGCTTGTTCCATTGAAGGCTTCCTTAATAAACGGAGTCTGGATAATTGCCTGCAGATTTTAGCCATAAGCGGCAAGAATCACGAAAAATCACCATCCGTAATACGCCCGTTAACCCTTAGCGTGAAGAATAAATAATGTAATTGACTTGAATCTGCGTTAGATTTACGCTATCTTGTAGGTGGCTTCGTTATGTTTATCACAATTGTTACAATTCTTCTTCACGGATTCCGTTAGTTGGAAGGCCGTAGGGGGCTTGATGGTACAGACCGTGTCGCCGTTTGCCAACAAAGGGCAAGGGGCGAGTCAGAGGGACGAAATCATAACGCAGGAGACTCAGGGCGCGCAGGCGGATCGCGGCCCTGAGGGAATAATCATAAGGCAGGCGGTAGGCGAAATCGTCGATGAGATTCGCGCCCGTGTATTCAACTACATGCCGCCCTCACCTTTTCGTGATTATTATCTCTGGGGACTCGATCCGAACAACGTCTATCACGATGCCTGGCTGCAGTTGACGGGTGTGCGGCAAACGGTACAGTTCGCCGCGCGCGTCATGGGCACACAGTTCGACCCACAGATGTTCCTGCAACTGGCTCGCTTCGCCGCTCCGATGAATCTCTACCTCACCTTTGAAGTCATATCGGATAATCTGGCGCTCGGCCTGGCCGAATATCTGCCGAATGACGACACCTTTTTCTTGCGCGCGCATCTCATGCATGACTTCAACATCGCGGTCTGCAGCGCGCTGAACGGTTATGAGCGAGATGCGCACGAATTACTGGCGGTCAATGAGTCGCTCGCCGGGCGAATTTCGACCTTCCGCCAGAGCCTGAGCCCGATGAAACATGCCGCGCTGGCGGATGCCTACCTCAACCACACGCGCTACGTCCCGCCGGAAGACCTGGAATATTCGCTCTACCCCCTGCTGCTCTCCAACTTCCAGGCAGCGACAGACCTCGCGCAGCACTCGAAGGCGCTCGTCACCGGGCATCTCATCCGCCGCGGCCTCTATCGCCGTTACCTTTCGGCGGATCGTGCCCTGCTCGATCCGAACCTGACGATGGGCCAGGTGGTCAGCGTGAGCACCTATGCCATTCTGATCCTGCCGGTGGTCGCGTACTATCTGGAAGGGGTGGCTTCCGCCATCGGCGTGCGCGAGGAACTCACGCGCGTCACCCAGAACGGCGTGCTCTACAAATCGCTCTATCATGCGGCGCTGCTCATCCGCCTGCTCAACGATCTGGGCAGCGGCTTGATCAAGCAGGAGCAGGAAGATCGAAAGCTGATGCTGCGCGAGATGTATGCGCACTCACGCGAGATGGGCGCGGACACGCTGACCGGCTTCCTGCGCAACATCAGCGATCAATACGGCTCACGGCTGACGCGCATCGCCAAGGATGTCAAGCACGGCGAGTTCAACGTCGCCCTCTACAACCTGCGTCACAGCGCGCCGTTCGACTACAGCTTCGGCAGCTTCGGCGACCGGCTGGGCTACTTCTCACAGCTCTACCGCCAGAAGTATGCGCGCATGCAGCAGTATCTCGACATCATGGCCCAGCAGCTTGGCGACGACACACTGAGCAATCTGGTCGAGCGCTCGGTGCTCTTCCACGAACGGCTCTACGACAACCCGTATACGCAGGAGCGCGGCGAGTACGCGATCTAGCATCGGTGAACCGATAAGCATGCATAGAGCGGGGCAGGTCGAACGACTGCCCCGTTTTGCTTCTGCCACGGCTTGTGCGCTGCGCTACACTTGAGCTGCCATCGTTTGGCATAGAGGAGACATCGCCATGAGCCAGCGAGACTCATTTGAACGCGCGCTCGACCTGATCCGCCTGGTGCAGGATGCGCGCAAAGTCCACGACGCGCAGGCGACGCCGTCACATGTGAGCGCGGTCTACTGGATCGAAGCCGCGCCGCAGACTCCGGCCGTCCGCCCGACCGCGCGCGCGGGCTACTGGCTGCTCAAGACGAGCGTCGAGACGGTCGACGCGGTCTGGCAGGTGATCAAGTCGGCGACTGAAGCGGGCAAGCTCGGCTACAAGTCGAAAGTCGCGACCGCCGCCCACGGTGGCGAAGCGGACGAGCGCACGCTCCACATCTGCACCTACGACAGCGCCGATGAAGAAGATGTCGCACGGGTGGGCGAGGCCTTGCGCGCGCTCGGTCTGGAGCCAGTCGCCTATCACGCGGAGGAATGACCTCACGCGCCAGCCGATTGCTCGAGGAAGGTCAGCGTGCGCTCCCAGGCCAGGCTGGCGGCCGCCTCGTCGTAGGCGTCCGCCCGGTCGGGCTCAAAGAACCAGTGCCCCGTGCCTGGATACGTGTAGAAGGTCACCGGGCGACCCGCACTCTTGAGTTCACCTTCCAATTCGTCAACGCTCGCCTGAGGCTCAAACGGATCTTGCTCCGCGAAGTGGCCGAGAAAGGCCGCTTTCGACTGGCTGAAGTCGGCGGGGCCGGTGCCATAGAAAAGGACGACCGCGCGGATATCCGTGGGCTGGTTGACCGAGAGATCGAGCGCGTAATAGGCGCCCATCGAGAATCCGACCACCGCAATCCCCGTATCGCCTGCGCCGGCGCGCGCTTTGAGGAACGCCAGCGCTTCTGCGAGCTGGATTCGGGTCTGATCGAGCTTTGAAGACAGCTCTGTGACCAGTTTTTCGGCTTCGTCAATCTGATCGGTGACTTTTCCCTCGTAGAGATCCGGGGCGAAGGTCACGAAACCGGCCTCGGCCAGCCGCGCGCACACGCCTTTGATCGTGTCGTTCAGACCCCACCAGGGGTGGAGCACCAGGACCGGGCTGCCAGTGCCCGTCGCGGGCAGAGCAAGATAACCTTCGGGCTGCGTCGCTGACATCGTGTTCTCCTCGGTGATGTGCGAGGCGTTTATCATAGAACAAATGTACAACTAATGCAACAAGGCGGATGAGACTGTTAACGTCATCCGCCTGTGGCTGGGTCACATATGACGTGTGCTGGGCTAGATCAGCCCCGGCAGGTAGCGCGCCGTCCGCTGCATGTAAGCGCGATACGTCTCGCCGAATTGATCGATCATCATCGCTTCTTCCTGCGGCGTGCGCACGATCATGATGAACAGTATCGCGATCAGCGGCAGCAGGCCGATGCACCAGTTGGCGCTGACGAGGAAGCCGCCGCCCAGGCTGAGGATGAAGGCGGTGTACATCGGATGCCGCATCCAGCGGTAGGGGCCGGATGTCACCAGCGTGTGATCGCTGCGGAGTTCCAGTCTGCCGCTGAAATTCTTGCCCAACGTGTGATGCACCCAGGCCAGCAGCGCCACACCCGCGAGCGCAATCGGAACCCCGGCCAGGCGCAGCCACGTCGGCAGTTCGACCGTCGCCCACGGCAGCGAGTTCGGCACGAAGACGTAGAGGACGAAGGCGATCAGCAGCGGCACGACCAGGATGCGCAGAACCGTGAGCATCGGGTTTTCGTGATAGACGACGCGCCGCTTGACGCTCACAGTGCCCGCCCGCATGTGCCCGCGGATGCGCACATAGAAGAAAGCCGCGTAAATCAGACCAAACAGGATGCGAAAGGCAGTTTCCGTAACCATGGGACATTCCCCTTGAATGTTTACCAGAATTACTTCTTATTTTAGACTAGTCTAAAAATTTGTCAAGTATCCACTTTTTGCCTGTGAATTGGTCTAGACCAGCCATCGCTTGTCAAGATTTTTGAGCTACAATGGTGACCCACCCACAGGGGCAGCGGTATTTATTGAAGGATTCACCTTATGACTGATTCGCCAGAAGTCCGCGACCAGATCCTCAATGCACGGAGTCGCCCGCTCGTTGAAGGTGTAGACCGCTCGGCGGCACGCTCGATGTTCAAGGCCATTGGCCTGACCGATGACGACCTGAACAAGCCAATCATCGGCATTGCCAACACCTGGACGGAGATCGGCCCGTGCAACTTCCACCTGCGCCGTCTGGCGGCCAAGATTAAAGAGGGCGTCAAGATGGCGGGCGGCACGCCGCTCGAATTCAACACCGTCACCATCTCCGACGGCATCACGATGGGCACCGAGGGCATGAAGACCTCGCTCATCAGCCGCGAAGTCATCGCCGACTCGATTGAGCTCGTCGCGCGCGGCAACTACTTCGATGGCCTGATCGTGCTCAATTCGTGCGACAAGACCATTCCCGGCACGATCATGGCGCTCATCCGCATGGATATTCCTGGTCTGGCGCTCTATGGTGGATCGATTGCCCCTGGCAGCTATCGCGGCAAGGACGTCACCGTGCAGGCCGTCTTCGAGGCGATGGGTGCCTACGCTGCCGGACGCATCACCTATGACGAACTGAAGGAAATCGAGGACGTCGCCTGCCCTGGCCCCGGCGCCTGCGGTGGCCAGTTCACGGCCAACACGATGTCGATGGTCGGCGAGATCCTCGGCATTTGCCCGATGGGCTTCAACGATGTGCCCGCCGAAGACAGCGTCAAAGACGACGTCTCGCGCAAGCTGGGCGAAATCATCATGCACATGATCGCCGAAGACCTGCGCCCCAGCCAGATCATCACGCGCAAGGGGCTGGAAAATGCCATCGCCGCGGTGACCGGCAGCGGCGGCAGCACCAACGGCGTGCTCCACACGCTCGCCTTCGCCCGCGAGGCCGGGATTCCGATGACACTCGAAGACATCGAGACGATCAGCCGGCGCACGCCGCTGCTGGCCGACATGCTGCCGACGGGGCGCTTCACCGCCATCGACCTCTACAAAGCGGGCGGCATCCGCCTGTTTGCGCAGCGCATGCTCGAGGGTGGCTACCTGGACGGCAGCGCCATGACCGTGACCGGTCGTACGCTGGCCGAGGAAGCCGCCGGTGCGCGAGAGACTCCTGGCCAGGAGGTCGTTCGTCCGCTGGATAACCCGGTCAACAAGAGCGGCGGCCTGCACGTCCTGACCGGCAACCTGGCGCCGCAGGGTGGCGTCGTCAAGCTCAAGGGCATCGAGCCGATGAAGTTCAGCGGCCCGGCGCGCATCTTCAATCGCGAAGAAGACGCGTTCCACGCCGTCCAGAACCGCGAGATCAAGGCCGGCGACGTGATCGTCATCCGCTACGAAGGCCCACGCGGCGGCCCCGGCATGCGCGAGATGCTCCAGGTGACGGCGGCGATCGTCGGCCAGGGCCTCGGCAGCGACGTGATGCTGATCACGGACGGCCGTTTCAGCGGCGCGACGCGCGGCCTGATGGTCGGCCACATCGCGCCGGAAGCGATGATTGGCGGCCCGATTGGTCTGCTCGAAGAGGGTGACATCGTCACCATCGACGTCGAAGGGCGCACGCTTAACGTCGAACTCAGCGACGACGAACTGGCCGCTCGCCGTGCGCGCTGGCAGGCGCCCGATCCGCATTACACCAGTGGTGTCATGGCCAAGTACGCGCGCCTCGTCGCCCAGGCGGATGACGGCGCGGTCACCAACAGCGCGGTCGGCCTCGTGCGGGACTAAGCCGCCGCCGGACGCTCGCTGTCAAGAGAATATGCTGAATATTATGTGCCCGATGATGAATCGGGCACATTATGTTGCGGGGATCCTACCCCTGCGGCTGGCTCGGCGGCGGCGGCTTGACCGGCTGCGGCTCGCTCACGGGCGGCAGCGGCAGCATCGTCGGCGCTGCTGGGGCCGTAGTTGCCTCGGATGGCGTCGTGCCCAGCGGCGTCGACGGATCGAGCGCAAACCGCATCAGGTCAACCAGTGAGTAATCGGTGGGGATAGCACTCAATGTCTGGTTGACGGCATCCCAATCCTGGTTGAAGGTCATGAAGTCCGCCGACAGCGGTGTGCCTGACCCGATCCAGTTGCCGACCAACGGCATACCCCAGGAGCCGCCATACGTGAACTGGATATCCGGCGCGCCGACGTTGTTGGTGTTGCGCAGATACCAGGTGCCGGTATCGTAGGCAAATATGCCAATTGTGTCGGTGTTATTCCCGTCCCAGTCGCCGACGACTGGGAAGCCCCACCAGCCGCCATAGCCAGCGACGATAACGTCCGGGCTGCCACTGCTATTGCTGTTGCGCAGGTACCAGTTGCCATCGTTCGGATTGTAGATGCCAATCGTGTCGGTGCCGTTGCCGTCCCAGTCACCAACGACCGGATAGCCCCAGGAACCACCGTAAGTGAAGCCAAGGTCCGGCGCGCCAGCACTGTTGCTGTTGCGTAGATACCAGTGGCCATCAGCGGGATTGAAGATGCCGATGGTGTCGGTGTTATTCCCATCCCAGTCCCCGACGAGGGGCAGCCCCCACGAGCCCCCATAGAAGAACAGGTAATCCGGCGCTCCTGCCGACACCGACGAACGCAGATACCACCTGCCGAGCACGTAATCGAAGATACCGACGTTGTCCGCGCCGTCGCCGTTCCAGTCGCCGACGAGCGGCAGCCCCCACGAGCCGCCATAGGTGATCTGGTAATGCGGCGCACCGGGTGAGGCCGACGTGCGCAGATACCAATCTCCGGTCGCGAGGGCGTAGATGCCAATGCCGTCCAATGGCGTTGGCGTGATCGTCGTGGCCTGGACGGGCGCCGATAGAGCGCTCCAAAGGTCATTTCTTTGGATCCAGTAAGTTGTTGAGTACGAACGGATCGCGAAGTAGTAGGTCGTATTCGGCGCAAGGTTGGGCACGGTGCAGCCGATAGTCTCCTTACTGGGCGTCACGCATCCAGGCAGGTCGAATGGTCCGCCGCTGTGGGTGCTGACCCTGACCTCATAGTATCCGTTGGCAAAGTACAGGATTGGGGTCCAGGCGAGGGTCACGCTGCCACTCGTGACAGAGACGACGCGGAGATTAGTCGGCGCAACCGTCTGCGTCTCATCCCAACGCGGTGCGACCGCGTCGGCGAAGGCTTTGACAGTCGGATTGGATGCCGTCAGCCTGTTGTAATCGATGCCCAATTCCCGCAGATTGGTCAAGTTTGTCAGATTGAGCGGGATGTCTCCGCTGAACTGGTTGGCTGCCAGTTCGAGATAGCGCAACTCGGACAGGTTTCCCAACTCCGGCGGGATACTGCCATCCAGATGGTTCTCAGACACTTCCAGGTATTCTAGGAGTGACAGATTCCCCAACTGCGACGGGATAGCGCCGATCAACTCATTATGATCCAAATCGATGCCGCGCAGATTTGAAAGACTTCCCAATTCTGGTGGGATGGATCCACCCAAATGGTTGTCAGGCGCCCTCAGACTACTCAAATTTGACAAATTCCCAAATTCTGTTGGGATAGAACCGGTTAACAGGTTATTGGCCAGATCAAGCTGCTTCAGGCTCGACGCGTTTCCCAGTTCCGGGGGAATACTGCCTGAGAGCTGGTTAAGAGATAGAAATAAATATTGCAGGTGAACCAAGCTGCCAAGCGCTGCTGGGATAGACCCTGTCAATTCGTTGTGAGACAGTTCCAGTTGAGAAAGGTTCGTGAGATTCGCCAGTGCCGCGGGAATCGTGCCCCTCAATCCGTTTTCTGCCAAACTGATCCACGTCACATGATCGCCGGTGCAATAAACGTGGTACCACGTGCATGGATCCGTTGCCGTCATCCAGCCCGTCTTATTTGTCCAGCCAGCGCCGTTGGTGCTGTTGTAGAGGGCTTCCAGCGCGGCCACTTCTTGCGCGGGCAAAGACGTCGCGTAGGTGGCTGGAGTAGCCGGGGGATTCGATGGCGACTCTTGCGCCAGGGCGACCTGCGTCGATGTGCTGCCGAGCAAGACGACCACCAGCAATTCGAGCAAGAAACTCAGGACAATCGTTCGTCGGAACCATGGTTTGTGCTGCATTGTCACATGCCTTGATGTCATCATATAGAGTCGATAGTAAAGGGATTGCGGCGACACGGATGCCACAATCCCGTCGTCGTAAACGCCCTATCCCTGTGGCTGGCTCGGCGGTGGCGGCTTGACCGGCTGCGGCTCGACGGGCGGCAGCGGCAGCATCGTTGGTGCGGCAGGCGCCGTAGCTGCCTCGGACGGCGTTGTCCCCAGCGGCGTCGATGGATCGAGTGCGAAGCGCATGAGGTCGACCAGCGAGTAGTCGGTCGGGATCGCACTCAGCGTCTGGTTGACCGTGGCCCAATCCTGGTTGAAGGCCGTGAAGTCCGCTGACAGCGGTGTGCCTGACCCGACCCAGTTGCCAACAATCGGCGTGCCCCACTCACCGCCATAGACGAATTCGATGTCTGGCAAGCCGTAGCTATTGCTGTTGCGCAGCAGCCACTGGCCGGTCTGGTAGGCAAAGAGACCTATCGTATCGCTGCCATTGCCGTCCCAGTCACCGACGATGGGGAAGCCCCACCAGCCGCCATAGCCGCCGACGATAATATCCGGGCTGCCGCCGCTGTTGCTGTTGCGCAGGTACCAGTTGCCGTCGTTGGGGTTGTAGATGCCAATCGTGTCAATACCGTCGCCATTCCAATCGCCGATGACCGGGTAGCCCCACGAGCCGCCATAGGTGAAGTAGACGTCCGGTGAGCCACTCCTGTTGCTATTGTGCAGATACCAGTTGCCGTCAGCGGGATTGAAGATGCCGCTGCTGTCGGTGCCGTTGCCATCCCAGTCACCGACGAGGGGCAGCCCCCACGAGCCACCATAGAAGAACAGGTAATCGGGCGCCCCTGCCGACGCGGATGAGCGCAGATGCCACCAAGCGATTGCGCGCTCGAAGATGCCGATGTAGTCCGCGCCGTCGCCGTTCCAGTCGCCTGCGACAGGTGAGCCCCAGGAGCCACCGTAAGTAGACTGGTATTCTGGCGCACCGGGTGAAGCAGAGTTGCGCAGATACCAGTTGCCGGTCGCGCGGGCGTAGATGCCGATGCCATCCAGTGGCGTTGGCGTGATCGTCGTGGCCTGGACGGGCGCTGAGAAGTCACACCAGAGGTCATTTCGTTGATAATGGTATAGCGACTTCGGTGAATAGGTCCGAATCGCGAAGTAGTAGGTCGTATTGGCCACTAGGTTCGGCACGGTGCAGCCGATAGAGGCCTTGTTCGGCGTCACACAGCCAGGCAGGTCGAACGGCCCATCGCTTTGGGTGCTGACCCTGACCTCGTAGTATCCGTTGGTGTAGTACAGAATAGGGTTCCAGGCAAGGGCTACACTGCCGCTCGTGACGGTGACGACGTGGAGATTAGAGGGCGCAATTGTCTGGGTAGCATCCCAACCCGGTTGCAGAGCGTCGACGAAGGCTTTGACGGCCGGATCGGATGCCGTCAGCATGTTGTAGTCGACAAATAAGTAGCGCAGAGCGATGAGCTTTGTCAGGTTGAACGGAATGTCGCCGCTGAGGTAATTGGCCCGCAGAGCCAGATGGAACAGCTTTGGTAAATTGCCCAACTCCGGTGGAATGGCACTGTCCAAGTGGTTCTCAGATAACTCCAGAGCTTGTAGATTTGACAGATTCCCCATCTGGGACGGGATAGGGCCGATCAACTCGTTATGACGTAAGTCCAGGAGTTCCAGACTCGATAGATTCCCCATCTCCGGCGGAATGGCACCGGTCAACTGGTTCTCAGGTGAGCGCAGGACTAGCAGACTCGACAGATTCCCTAAATCTGCTGGTATGGCACCATTCAACTGGTTGTGAGACAAATCCAGCAGCTTCAGGCTCGACATGTTTCCCAACTCTGGTGGCAGACTGCCTGAGAGTTGATTATCATATAGATAGAGATATACCAGTTGATGCAGGTTGCCAAGCGCTGGCGGGATAGACCCCCTCAATTGATTCCCAGCCAAATGTAAGTAGCCGAGATACGTGAGATCCCCTAGCTCCGGTGGAATCGAGCCGACAAGGTTGTTTCCTGGCAGATTGATCTCTACCACATGACTCACGTCAGCATAGTCGCAAACGATGCCATGCCACGCACAGGGATCCCAAGGTGTCATCCAGTCCTGGTTTTGTATCCAGCTAGCGCCATTGGTGCTGTTGTAGAGGGCTTCCAGCGCAGTCACTTCTTCTGCGGGCAGGGATGTGGCGTATGTGGCTGGAATTGGAGCATCCGCCAATGTGACACTCATGGGAAGGCAGACCAGCAAGACCAGCGCGAGCAGTTCAACGACGAGACCCAGGACAAACGTGCGAAAGAAACGGGGGTTTTGCTGCATAATCGGACGTCTCAAAATCATCATGCGTGTTCACGTGGACAGGGCAGAGAGAGTCCGCAATGAAGGTTGTGATGGAATCTACTCTTCCCTAAGCATATTACATATGTCACTGAAGGACGTAAAATCCTCCTAACAGAAGGGGCGCAAGCGGCTCACACCGCATGAGTCAGGATAAACGTCACGTCATTCGATGGGATCATTGTCATGCGGGCAGCATCACATGCATCTGAGCCCCGCAGCAGATTCGATGGCTTAGTGATTTTTGGCCGCCCGACCACTGAATGGCCGGGCGGCAGTTCATGCCTCACGGGGAGGACTGATTCCCTACCCCTGCGGCTGGCTTGGCGGTGGCGGCTTGACCGGCTGTGGCTCGACGGGCGGCAGCGGCATCATCGTCGGCGCTGCTGGGGCCGTAGGCGCCTCGGACGGCGTCGTCCCCAGCGGCGTCGACGGATCGAGCGCGAAGCGCATCAGGTCAACCAGTGAGTAATCGGTGGGGATGGCGCTCAGCGTCTGGTTGACCGCATCCCAATTCTGGTCGAAGGTCATGAAGTCCGCCGACATGGCCGACGGCCCATTCCAATCGCCTGCGAGCGGCGTGCCCCAGTCGCCGCCATAGACGAATTCGATACTCGGCGAACCATAGCTATTGCTGTTACGCAGGAGCCATTGGCCGGTCTGGTAGGCGAACAGGCCAATCGTGTCCGTGCCATTGCCATCCCAATCGCCAATGATCGGGAAGCCCCACCAGCCGCCATAGCCACCGACGATGATGTCCGGGCCGCCACCCGCGTTGCTGTTGCGTAGATACCAGTTGCCGTCAGTCGGGTTGTAGATACCGATTGTGTCGCGCCCATCGCCGTTCCAATCGCCGACGACCGGGTAACCCCACGAGCCGCCGTAGGTGAAGTAGATGTCTGGCGAGCCGTAGCTGTTGCTGTTGCGCAGCAGCCATTCGCCGGTGCTGGGCACGAACAACCCGATCGTGTCGGTGCCGTTGCCATCCCAGTCGCCGCTGAGGGGTAAGCCCCACCAGCCGCCATAGCCGCTGACGACGGTATCCGGCGCGCCACCATTGTTGGTATTGCGCAGGTACCAATTGCCGCTCGCCGCGTCATAGACACCGATATTCACAGTGCCATCGCCGTTCCAATCTCCCACGATCGGCGATGCCCATGAACCGCCATAGGTCGCCTGGTAGTCTGACGCGCCCGGTGCAGCCGACGTGCGCAGATACCATGCGCCGGTCGCCCGCGAGTAGATTCCGATCCCGGTTCGCGCCGTCAACGAAGGCGTTGGTGTCGCTACCGTTTGAACCGTGTTTTGAGAGTACACTTTAGGCCCAAACGGCCAGTATTGCAGGCAGTTGTAGTTCGTCTCGCAGCCTGCCACATAATAGGGATACTCGACGAAATCCGCTGTGATGTGAGGACCTGTGCCTGCCGTATAGACATTCTCGGTCGTATTGCTGTCACCGTCCTCATCGACAAAATCGGGGCCCCAGACGACGCCCCACGAGCTTGTCGTACTCAGGTGTAAATGGGGGCCGCTCGACCACCCGGTCGTCCCCATCTCGCCGATCTTGACGCCCCGGCTGACGGGTAGGGCACAAACCTGACCGGCCTCGCCGCCAGGACACCCGGCCTTAATCCAGGTCGGGATGCTGCCATACTTGAGATGAAGATAGAGCGTATATTCGGTGGGCGAATGCTGAATGACGACAGCGTTGTTGTAGTAGGCGTAAGCGCTGCCGCCGTGCACCCAATCCCGGTGCGAGTCATTGGCGTAGACGATCGTGCCGCCCTTGGTCGCCGAGATGTCCAACTGATCGATCATGAAGTCGATTCGTCCGGCGCCATGAACGCTCGGATTCTGGCTCACGTAGGCGCTGACCGATGCAGGCCAGGGAAGATAATGGCCGGTGACATCAGCCAGAGCCTGAATACCAAACTCAGGCGTCCAACGGCTCATGCTCTTCACCAGGTCAGACACCAGTGAGCCAGGAATCTGCTCCAGCCACTCGTTGAAGAGCGCATGATCCTCAGGTAGGCGGGCGCTCCAGTAACCGCTAGCGTCCTTTGCTGCGATGATGATCGCCCCCTGTGTGGGGAGCAGTGCGCCTGAGCTGCGACTGGTGAGGAACACGTCGGCATAGGCCCATTCCGTCCCTACCACGATGCTCTGGAGCGCATACGCATAGTCGTAACGACCATCGGCCAACTGCCGCGCAATTGCAGCATTGATGGCAGCTTCCGGCGACAGGCTTGGATTGGGGTCGGGTGTTTGCGCCGCATACCCCTGAGAGAGCGGCGTCGGCGAGGGAAACGGCGGCAGCGTCGGCACTGCGGTGGGAGAGTCCTCGCGTGGGGTCACAGGCAAGCCGTACGGAGCGAGGGCCGTAGCCCCTTCACTCGCGAGCGCAAGACTCGGCGACGAGCTGACCAGCAAGGTGAGCGCGAACAATTGGGCAACAAGACTCAGGATCATCGTGCGAAAGAACGGCGGTTTTCGCTGCATCATCATGTGCCTTTGAGTTATGACGCATGTTCACGTGGGCAAGACACAGGCGTCCTGGATGAAGATACTAATAGAATCATTCTTCGGTGAATAGATTACAAAGGTCTCTGTCGCGCATAAGGTATCTCTGTCATAGGCGACACGCCATGCGCCCCGCCCAGATCGGGACGAACGTCACCGTGGCTGAGCGCCTATTGTCATGTAGGGAACTTCGCGCGCGTCGGTCAAACGTGGCTCGTAGCTGTGGCCCGGCACATGGTATACTTTGCCGTTAGCGAAAAACACGCCTGCGGGCAGGTAGACACACTCAGATGGGACTGTTCGACAAACGATTGGGCGTCGACCTGGGCACGGTCAACGTCCTGATTTATGAAAACGAGCAGATCGTGCTCCAGGAGCCATCGCTCGTCGCCCTGACGGTCGAGGACGAGCGCATCGTCGAGATCGGCCAGCCCGCGCGTGAAATGCTCGGCAAGGTCGACGACGAAGACATCCAGATCGTGCGCCCGCTGCAGAGCGGCGTCATCGCCGACTACGAAGTCACCGAGGCGATGCTGCGCCACTTCTTCAACAAGATCGCCGGGCGCGTGCGCCTGTTCAGGCCGACGGTGATGATGTCAGTGCCCTTCGGTGTGACCAGCGTCGAAAAGCGCGCCGTCTACGAGGCGGCGGTCAGCGCCGGGGCGCGCGAAGCCTTCCTGATCTGGGAGCCGCTGGCGGCGGCCATCGGCGCCGGGCTGCCGGTCGGCACGCCCGCGGGTGATATGGTCGTCAACATCGGCGGCGGCATCACCGAAGCGGCGGTCATGACGATGAACAACATCGTGCGCGCGGAGAGCGGGCGCGTCGGCGGCCTCAAGGTCGATGACGCCATCATCAGCTACTGCCGCCGCAAATACAGCCTGACCATCGGCCAGCCGTCTGCGGAATCGGTCAAGATCCAGGTCGGCGCAGCGACGACGCTCGTCGACGAACTGTCGATGGAAGTCCAGGGGCGCGATAACGTCACTGGCCTGCCGCGCACGATCACGATGACGACCAGCGAAGTCGTCGAGGCGATCCAGGAGCCGCTGAGCCAGATCGTCGGCGTGGTGCGCGGTGTGCTCAGCAACACGCCGCCCGAACTCGCGTCGGACATCATCGACCGCGGCATCGTCCTCACGGGCGGTGGCGCACTCCTGCGCGGCATCGATCAGTTCCTGACGCAGCAGGTGCAGGTGCCGGTCTACCGCGCGGACAACGCCATGATCGCGGTGGCGGTCGGCGCGGGGCGCGCGCTCAGCGATCCGGCGCTGCTGCGGCGCGTCGTCCAGGCTTGAGGGCGCGTCGCTCCGGGCGCGCAGCATGGCGCACTACGAAGCCTCGCGCCGCTTTTTCAACAACGTCGTCTACGAACTGCTGGCGCCGGTCTACGATAGCCTCGACTGGTTGACGCTCGGCGCATGGTGGCGCTACGTCCGCCGCGCGCTCGCTTACATCCCCGCTCATCAACGTGCGCTCGAAGTTGGCTTCGGCCCCGGCAAGCTCCACACAGCGCTGGCGCGGCGGGCGGATCTTTGCGTCGGGCTTGATCTGGCGATGGGCATGTGCCGGTTCACGCGGCGGCGCCTGAGCCGGGCCGGATTACCCGCGCGCCTCGTCCGTGGGAGTGCCTTCCGCCTGCCGTTTCCGTCGGAGAGTTTCGACGTGGTCGTCAGCACCTTCGCCATCTCTTGCTTGCCGGATGCGGATCAAGCCATCGCCGAGATGGCGCGCGCCCTGGCGCCGGGGGGACGGCTGGTGCTGGTCGATATCGGTCTGCCGCGCGACGGCAACCGGGCGGGAACATTCTGGGCGCATCTGTGGGAGCGCTTCGGCGATTTCCTCTACGACTACCCGGCGCTGATGCGCGCCAACGCGCTCGACGTGATCGTGTTCGACGAGTTCGGGCCGGGCAAGCATCTGCGGGTGATCGTCGGCCACAAGGCCTGAGCGCCGTGGTGCTAGAAGCGGAACTCTTCGACGTCTTTGTCCGCCAGCAACCGTTCAACCAGTAACTCGTGGTCGCTCGGTTTGCCATGCGCCGTCCACGTGCAGATGATGCGATCGCCGCGGCGGATGCGCTTACGCTGGCGAACGTGAAGTTGGTACTCTTCGAACAACTCTTCCAGCGCTCTCAGCTTTTGCCGGTTGACGGGGAAGACGATCTCATAGGTGTGCCAGGCGCGCTGGTCATCGATCCAGCGTTCGAAGCGTGGAAAGGCGAGCAGTACGATGGCGATCAGGACGGTAGCCAGTGCGATCAGTTCGTAGAAACCGCCGCCGATGCCGACGCCGAGCGCAGCCACCAGCCAGATGGTCGCCGCTGTCGTCAGCCCGGTGATGCGCCCGCCATCGCGCAGGATGACACCCGCGCCGAGGAAGCCGATGCCCGTGACGATGTTGGCGGCCATTCGTGCCGGGTCGCCCGCGCCGCTCAGCCTGAACGAGAATAGCGTGAACAACGTCGAGCCGACGCAGATGAGGATGAGCGTGCGAAAACCAGCGGCTTTATCGCGAAACTCGCGTTCCGCGCCGATCAGGCCGCCGACGAGGATGGCGGCCAGGAGCTTGAGCAAATCTTCCGGCATGTCCATACCAACGCACGCCTTTCCTGCAGGCGGGTAGGGTGAACGCGCGGCTACGGCAGATAATACGTCATGCGTTGGAGGTGAAGCACGGGGTCGATGTATTGGACGCGGACGTTATCGGGCACGTTCAGGTTGATCGGCGCGTAGTTGAGAATGGCGCGCACCCCGGCGGCGATCAACTGATCGGCGACGCCCTGCGCATGCTCTGCCGGGACGGCGATCATCGCGATCTGAATGCCGCGCACTTCGATTTCCTGCACCATCTGGTCGACGGACATGATGACGAAGCCACCGGCCTTCTTGCCGACCTTATCCGGCGCACTGTCGAAGACGCAGGTGATGTGAAACCCGCGCTCGGCGAAGCCCTTGTAACGGGCGACGGCGCTGCCGAGATCGCCCGCGCCGACCAGGGCGACTTCCCATTCACGCTCGACCTTGAGCACCTGGCGGAGTTGTTCTTTCAAATAATGGATTTTGTAGCCAGTGCCCTGTTTCCCAAAGCCGCCAAAATGCGAAAGATCTTTACGAATCTGTGCGGAACTAATCCCCAGCCGCCTGCCGAGTTCCTGCGACGAAGTGACCTCGGCCCCTTCTTGCGCCAGCCGGTCGAGGGCGCGCAAATAGATGGGCAGACGGCTGATGACTATATCCGGAATCATGTTGGGCGCCATGAGCCTGCGCTCACTTCCTGGTAGGATATGCGGAAGCCAGTATGTGAAAGATAACGCATATTAATATAGCATTCGAACAGGCGTATCGCCACACATTGTTTAACAAAGCTAAACGAACCTGGGCTGTGGCATTTGTACGATGAGAGTCGGCAAAGAATTGGCGTTCACAGCACAACCTTAGCCCTCTGTTTATCGTAAAATGGTATGGATGTGCAGACCTTCGCGTCTGCACGGTCAGAATTTGAACAGGAGTCTGTGTTGAAACGACCCGTAGGCTGTTCGCTGCTGCTGCTCGCCGTCCTGCTCTTAGGCATTCCGGTGCTCGTCTTCGCCGGGCGTCAGGGGCAGGCCGCCGCCCAGGCAGCGCAGCGCGCCGACATTGAACTCTACACGGTAGTCCCCGGCGATGTCACGGTTGCGGTCACGGCCCTGGGCCAGGTCGATGCCGACACGAATGCCAATCTGAGCTTTTCCAGCGCGGGCCGCGTTGCCGAAGTTATGGCCCAGCAGGGCGATCTCGTGCGCGCGGGTGATGTCGTCGCGCGCCTGAGCAACGATGCCCAGCAGATCGCCGTCGAGCAGGCGCGTCTGGGGCTGGAGACGGCCCAACTGCGCCGCGACGATCTGCTCGCCGGGCCGGACAGCGGCCAGATCGCCGTCGCCCAGGCGAACATTGACGCCGCGCGCGCCGGTTATCGCTCGGCAGCCGGTGGCGCCGACCCGGACGACTTGCGCGCTGCCGAACTCAGCTACCAGCAGGCGCAGGCCGCGGTTGCCAACGCTCAGGAAGCCCGCACGACCGCGTCCGGCGGGCAGCCAGAGCAAGCCTATTCGCTGCTCGATGCGCAGGTGGGCGCGGCATCGTTCCAGGCGGAGATCGCCCGGCTGCGATTGCAGGCCATGCGCCGCGGGAGCGGGGCCCAGGCAGGCCCGGCTGCGGCACGCATCGATCAGGCCGAGGCGGAACTGGCGCGGTTACTCGCCGGGCCGACCCAGAGCCAGATCGACAGCGCCGACGCGGCCATCGCCCAGGCATCCGCCGCGCTCGACCGCGCACAGTCCGCGCTCGATAACACGCTGCTGACCGCGCCGATCGATGGCACCATCACGACGCTCGACCTTGAGGTCGGTATGCTGATCGCGCCGAGCGTGCCGCTGGGTGTCGTCACCGACGTGACGCCGCTGCGTGTACGCGTCAACGTCGACGAGATCGACGTGCGCCAGCTTCATCAGGATATGAACGCGTCGATCACCTTCGACGCGCTGGATAACATCGCCGTGCCCGCGACCGTCGAACAGATCGCGCTGATCGGCGTCGATCAGGGCGGCATCGTCAGCTACCCGGTCACGCTGCGCCTGGATGAGAGCGCCGACAGCCGGATACGCGTCGGCATGACCGCTGAAGCCTCGCTCATCACCGACACGGTGACGAGTGTGCTCTACGTGCCCAACCGCTTCATCCGGCTGGATCGCCAGCATGGCACAGCCTTCGTCAACCGCGTCAATGCGGCGGGCGAACTGGAAGAAATCGAAATCACGCTCGGCCTGCAAGGCGAAGAAAACAGCGAAATCGTCGACGGGCTGCAGCCAGGTGACGTGATCGCCGTCGAACTCGGCGGGGACGCCATCTCGATGTTTGGAGGCGGCTAATGCGCCGGATATCTCGCATTTTGGTGCCGGTGATCATCATCGGCGTGCTGGCTGCCGGGATCATGCTCTTCATACAGGGGCGCGATGCCGGTGCGCAGGAGACGGCCAGCGACGTGATCGACGAGACGGTCGTTCGCCGTGACTCGCTGCGTGTGACGGTCGGCGCGACGGGCAGCATCGCCCCGCAGCGCGAAGTGACGCTCGCCTTCGAACTGCCCAACGTGATCGATGACATTCTCGTCGGTGAGGGGCAGACGGTCGTCGCCGGGGATGTGCTCGCGCAGCAGAACGCCGATGCGCTGGAAGCGGCGCTCCGTGATGCCGAGATCGCGCGCGACCTGCGTCAGATCGCTTACGATGCGCTGCTCGCCCCGCCGCGCGATGTGGACGTGGCTTCGGCCCAGGCCGCGCTCGACGTGGCCCAGGCGCAGCTCGCCGCGACTTACAGCACCTCGTCGCCGGAGCAGGCGGACATCGCCAGCATCCAGGCGGAACTGGCGCGCAATCAACTCTGGCAGGCGCAGTTGCAGCGCGATATGGCCGTCAACCCGCCGTCGCGCACCATCGTGCAGGATGTTCCCGGCGTCGGCACCGTCGAGCAGACGATCGACGTGCCCGGCGCCGATCCGGATCAGTTTGCGCCGGGGTTGGAGCAGGCCGAGTTCGGCGTCCAGGTGGCCGATGCGCAGGCGGCTGCCGCCAGCAACAATGGCGCCGACGCCGGGGCGGTCGCTTCGGCGCAGGCGGCCATCGTCCAGGCGCAGACCGCGCTCGACCGGCTGCTCAACGGCCCATCCGAGATCGACGTCCACATGGCGGCGATCGATCTTCAGCAAGCGCAGCTCGGCGTCGACTTGGCGCAGTCGAATCTGGATCGTGCGGCCCTGCGCGCGCCATTCGACGGCGTCGTCGGCAAGATGAACCTGACCATCGGCGAGCCGCCACCGCAGCAGAGCGCCGCCATCGTCATGATCGATCCGAGCGGCTACTACATCGACCTGGCGATTGACGAGAACGACATCGGCAGCATCGAAGCCGGTCAGCGGGTCGAACTGACGCTCGACGCGCTACCTTCGGAGATGCTGGGCGGCGCCGTCACCCGCACGGACATCGCCCCGGTGCCCGCTGCCCTTGGCCAGACGCAGCAGGTCGTCACTTATCTGGTGCGCGTGCGGCTGGACCCGACCGACGCGCCGCTGCGCGCCGGCATGACGGCGACGGCGTCGATCCTGGTCAGCGAGCGCGAGGACACGCTGGTGCTCTCGAACCGCTTCATCCGCATCGAACGAGACAGCGGCATGGCCTTTGTCACGATTCAGAATGAGAATGGCGCCTTCGAAGAGATTCCGGTCGTGCTCGGCGCGCGCAACGAAACCGAGAGCGAAATCGTGAGCGGCATCGAGGAAGGCATGCGCGTCGTGTTGGTGCCGCGGGCCGCCGTCACCTTTGGCCCGGCACGGAGCCGATAGCCAACCGGGCGGCGGGGGCGTTTGATCGCGTTGGAAGATAGGAGTCAGGATGTTCTGGCGTAAGAATGGGCAGCAGGACCAGCCGCGGACGACCGACGAACACGGGCGCAAGGCGGTCATCGACATTCACGACATCACCAAAGTCTACAAGATGGGTGATATCGAAGTCCATGCCCTGCGCGGCGTCGATCTCCAGGTGTTCGAAGGCGAATTCCTGTCGATCATGGGGCCGTCCGGCAGCGGCAAAAGCACGCTCATGAACATCCTCGGCTGTCTGGATCAGCCGTCGTCAGGCGAGTACTATCTGGATGGCGAGCCTGTTAGCAAGTTGAGCGAGTCGGATCTGGCGCGTGTGCGCAACAAGAAGATCGGATTCGTCTTCCAGAGCTTCAATCTGCTCAAGCGTACGTCGGCGCTGCGCCAGGTCGAACTGCCGCTGATCTATGGTGGCGAGGGCGGGCGCACCAAGCGCGCCAAGGCGGCGCTGGAGCAGGTCGGCCTGGGCAACCGGCTCGATCACCTGCCGAGCGAGCTGTCCGGCGGCCAGCAGCAGCGCGTCGCCATCGCCCGCGCGCTCGTCAACCAGCCCGCCATGATCCTGGCCGACGAGCCGACCGGCAACCTTGACTCGCGCAGCGGCACCGAGGTCATGCAGATCTTCCAGGGCCTCAACCGCGAGCAGGGCATCACCGTCGTCTTCGTGACGCACGACCCGTGGATCGCCCGGCACACCGATCGGATCGTCATGCTGCGCGATGGCAAGATCATCGCCGACCGCGCCGTGCCGCATCCGCTGGTCGCCGGGGATGCTGAGCGCCCCTCCGAAGCCGACGAGATGGAAGCGATCTTCAAAGAGACCTACTACGGCGGCGAAAAAGAGGAATACAACTAGGGCGAAGCAATAGTGTGCTTGGTGCTCGGTACTCGGTGCTCAGTTGGGCCATGATGGTTGGTCGCCAGTGCATGGGGCGTGGACAGATGATGAGGGGCGAGGTGACGAGGGATGAGTGTCATGACCGGTGTGGACGCATCGGCGCAAAAGGAAAAGCTCGTCCAGATCATCGCGCGATCGTCGTCTGGTGGGCGGGTTCGAGCCTGCTTCAGCAGGCTTCCCGCCCAAGCCGTTAGCCAGGCGGCTTGAGCCCCTGGCTGTACTCGGTGCTCAGTTGGACCGCGATGGATGGTCGCCAGGGCATGCGGCGTGGACAGGTGGTGAGGTGCGAGGTGACGAGGGATGAGTGTCATGACCGGTGTGGACGCATCGGCGCAAAAGGAAAGCTCGTCCAGACCATCGCGCGATCGTCGTCTGGTGGGCGGGTTCGAGCTTGCTTATGGTCTTTGCCAAAATAATCCGGACACGTCCGTTTGTAGCCTTTTACAGCCTGCTTCCAGCAGGCTTTCAGGGCCAGCCGCAGGCTTCGAGCCTGCGGCGACGGCAAGCGACAAACATATCCGGTTTTAAAAAGCAAAGAGCGCCAGTAGGCTTTATGCCCACTGGCGATGCTTGGCGACGATGGAATCATCATGCATCGCCTCCCATGATTGATTGTGCAGATGCGGTCCGCGTGTGCGGGCTGAAATTTGAGTGCGGTTGGCTATGAACTTTGTCGAAAACATTCGCCTCGCGATTGAGGGCCTGACGACCAACCGGATGCGCGCCATCCTGACGACGCTCGGTATCATCATCGGCGTCGGCGCGGTCATCATCCTCGTCAGCCTGGGGCGCGGCGTCGAAAACTACATCGCTTCCGAATTCCAGGGGCTGGGCGCGAACGTGTTGTTCGTCTTTTCGTCCGCCCCGCAGAGCGATACGCGCACCACCATCCAGCCGCTGTCGACGGTCGAGGCGGAGGGACTCGCCAGCCCGCGCGTCGCCCCCAGCATCCGCCAGATCGCGCTCGAAACCGGCGTCTTCGGCGAGGTCGTCGGCCCGGAGGGCAGCACGCGCCTCAACGTCAGCGGCGTGACGGCCAACTGGCAGGATGTGCGCCAGTGGTTCCCGCAGCCGGGCAGCGCCTTCATCTCGCAGACGGATGTCGACGATGCCGCGCGCGTGGCTGTGCTCGGCACCACCATCGTCGAGCGCCTGTTTGGCGATAAATCCTTCGACCCGGTCGGCCAGACGATCCGCATCAACGACCGCCCGTTCACCATCGTCGGCGTCATGAACGAGCAGGGCGCCGGCCTGGGCGCGCTTGGCGACCAGAACCAGATCATCCTCATCCCGATCACGACCGCACAGACGCGCATGAGCCAGACGCGTACGCGCGACGGCGGCTACCGGGTCGACGTCATGTACGTCGAGGCCGTCTCACCGGAGACGATGGAATCCGCCTCGAACGAGATCGAGGCCTACCTGAACGACGTTCACAAGATCAACTTCCAGGGTGAGCAGGACTTCAGCATCATCAACCAGGCGACGATCCTTGAATCGCTCGGCGCGGTCACCGGCGTGCTGACGGCCTTCCTCAGCCTGCTGGCCGGGATCTCACTGCTGGTCGGCGGCATCGGCATCATGAACATCATGCTCGTCTCGGTGACCGAACGCACGCGCGAGATTGGCCTGCGCAAGGCGGTCGGTGCGCGTGGCCTCGATATCCTGCTCCAATTCCTGATTGAGAGCCTCGTTCTCTCGCTGATCGGCGGGGCGCTCGGCGTCACGCTCGGCGGGCTGGGCACCTGGCTCGGCGGCCTGCTCGTGCCTGACCTGTCGCTCTCGATCACGTCGGACGCGGTGGTGTTGGCGACGTTCGTGAGCAGCTTCATCGGCATCTTCTTCGGGCTGTATCCTGCCGGGCGCGCGGCCAACATGCGCCCGATCGACGCCCTGCGCTTCGAATAAGCGCCATGCACATCCTGCACGTCACACCCTATTACGCACCCGCCTATGCCTTTGGCGGCGTCGTGCGCGCGGTCGAAGGGCTGGCACGTGCATTGACCGCGCGCGGCCATCGCGTCACCATCCTGACGACCGACGCCCACGATCTGCAGCAGCGCAGTCCGCAGCCCGCCAGCGAGATGCGCGACGGCGTCCACATAGTGCGCGTGCCTAATCGCGTCTACGCGCTGCGCCGCTTCAATCTGTCGACGCCGTGGGGCTTCGGCGGGCAGGCAGCAGCCCTGCTCGGCGATGTCGACGCCGTCCACCTGCACGAGTTCCGCACCGTCGAGAATCTGCTGGTCGCGCCGGAGGCTGCCCGTCGCGGCGTCCCCCTTGTGCTGTCGCCGCATGGCACGCTCGACCCGGCGACCGGGCGCGGCGGCCTCAAGCAGGTGTGGGATCGTTTGCTCAGCCCGGCGCTGCTGCGGCGCATCGACGCGGTCGTCGGCCTGCATGACGCTGAGACCGAGATGGCGCGGTTGCTCTGGCGCGCGGCGCATCTCGACGCGACCTTCGAGACGATCCCGAACGGCATTGATACGGATCTGGTGCGCAATGGTGAACTTGGTCGGGCGTTTCGTGCGCGCTGGGCTTTGGGTGAGGGGCCGGTTTGCCTGTTCCTCGGACGGCTGCACCCGCGCAAAGGCGTTGATGCGCTGGCGCGCGCCTTTTCGCAGCTCGATCTGCCGGACGCGCGGCTGGTGATCGCCGGGCCGGACGAGGGCCTGCTGGCGACGCTCCAACCGCTGGCCGAGGCCGACCGCCGCATCCTCCTGACCGGCTTCCTGGACGGCGACGCGCGGCTCGGCGCGCTGGCGGCGGCGGATTGCTTCGCGCTCCCGGCGACCGGCGAGGGCTTATCGATGGCGATGCTGGAGGCGGCGGCGATGGGGCTGCCGCTGCTGCTGGCGCCGGGCTGCAATTTCCCACAAGCGGAACAGGCGGGCGCGGCGCTGATCGTCGAGCCGCAGGTCGAGCCGATCCGCGAGGCGCTGACGACGCTGCTCACGGATGCGTCACGGCGCGCGAGCATGGGCATGGCGGCGCAAACGCTGGCGCGCGAGCAATTCGCCTGGCCGGTCGTCGCCGCACGCTGGGAACACCTCTATGAGACGCTGGCAGCGCGTTAGCGCGGGGCTGGGTACAACTGCGCTCTGTGAACCGGATCGCTACACATAGATTGTTGTTTATGGACTGTGCCAAAGCGTCGCCGTTGGCTGAAGCCGAACGGCTGACTGAAATCAAGCCCACTAAAGGGGCTACAAGAGACCTGAAAGGATTACAAAGCGCCTTTAGTGCGCTTGATGAGGTGAGCCGGGCGTTTCAACGTCCGGCAGATACTTTGAACAGCTTGTGGGCCAGACACGTCGTGCTGGGTTACTAGTTCGTTCCAGCCAGCCGCAGGCTTCGAGCCTGCGGCGGTGCCATCATCCCGCGCTCAATATCTGGCCGGGTGATCTTTAGTGCTTGTCATCTCCGTTGTCGAGCGACATGCCATCCGGCGGGCGCACGGTGAACATGTAGCCGACGCCGCGCTCGGTGCGGATGTAGTGGGGATGATGCGAGTCGTTTTCCAGCTTGCGACGCAGCCGGTGCATGTGTACGCGCAGCGTATCTTCGTAGACCTCTTCCGAGGGCCACACGCGCGCGATCAACATCCGGTTTTCGACCACGCGCCCGGCGTTGCGCAGCAAAACGTGCAGCAGAATCGACTCGGTCGGCGTCAGCGTGGCCGCCTTGCCTTCCAGAATGATGCGATTGTGGGCGAAGTCGATGTTCAGGCGATCATCCACGTAGATGATCGGCTCGCTGGCGTAATCCAGGCTCGGCATGCGCGCGAGGACGACCTGGATGCGCGCTTCGAGTTCGCGCAGTTCGAACGGCTTGGTGATGAAATCTTCGGCATATTTCTTCAGGCCGGTCACGACGGTTTCGGTATCGTCCGTGGCGGTGATGAAGATGATCGGCACATCGGCCATCGACTTGAGCTTGCCGCTCAATTCGAACCCGTGCATGGACGGCAAATCGAGGTCGATCAGCGCGATGTGGGGCAGCCCGCGCGACTGAACGTAGTCGAGCGCTTCGGGCCCATCCACGAACGGTGTGACGTCGAAGCCATGGGCGTTCATGTAGTCCGTGATCAGTTTGTTGATGTTTGGATCGTCTTCAACCAAAAGGATTTTGGTTTTACTCATCGAGCACGACTCCGTGAGCATATAACGGGAAGCATTACTCTTTGTATAGCATATTACACTTAATTTATTACGAAAGCCAGAGGCAAATTAAATCATTTACCCCCGAAATTAGGCGTAATTTCATGCTTTGGGTTATGAAAGGGTAATCCATTCCGTCTCGATTTGCCCGTGTCCGGTTGTCGATACGTTCCTAAATCACGTGTTCGGAATGTGCCGCCAGTGAGGCCTCAGGCGCCGTTTCGGATCGCGGCGCGCAGCGTGGGTTCGACGCGTGCCGGGGCCGTGCTCAACGGGCCGGGGATCGTCGCGCCGGACGCCTGCCGGTGCCCGCCGCCGCCAAGCGAGACCGCCGCCGTGCTCACGTCGTAGCCGGGCTTGCTGCGCAGGCTCAGTTCGACCTGGCCGTCGGCCCGCTCTTTGTAGACGACGGCGACTTTCGCCTCGTCGGTCGCGATCAGGTAGCCGACCAGGCCGTTGTCGGTCGCCTCGTCGAGGCCGACGGCTTCCCAGTCTTCACGCGCGATCGTGCCGCTGATCAGCCCGTCGTCGTCGAGCCTGACCGAATTCAGGACGCGTTTCCACAGTTCGATCGATTGATACGGCTTGCTGCTCAGGGTGCGCGCGACCGCGTTCGAGAGTGAGGCGCCGGTCGTCATCAGCTCCTGGGCGAGCATCAGCGTGCGCGCTGTCACATTGCTGGTGCGGAAGCCGAGCGTGTCGGTCACCAGGCCGACCAGCAGCGGCTCAGCAATCTCAAGCGTCAGCAGCAGCCCCATGCGCGCGATCCAGTCCTGCACGATCTCCGTCGTGGAGACGGCATCCGGCACGACGATGTGCATGTCGCCGAACATGGTGTTGCTCGGATGATGATCGACGTTGACGACGAGCTTGCTGTGCACGCGCCCGTAGACGCCGCAATCACCGCTGCGTTCCTCATCGCTCGAATCGAGCGAGACCATCACGTCCCATTCGCCCTCGCTCAGGCCTCGCTTGACGCTGTCCGCGCCCGGCAGCCATTCCAGGAAGTCCGGGACGCCGCCGTCGACGGCCATCAACGGATCGAGACCACGCGCGCGCAGTGCATTGCCAAAACCGAGCAGCGACCCGATGGCGTCGCCATCGGGCTGCATGTGGGTGACGAGCAAAATCCGCGCGGCGCCGTCGAGTGCGCGGGCGGCCTCAGTCCATTGGGGCGCTTTCATCGAAGTCATCTTCCTCCGGCGGTGCGGGTGGAATGTCCAGGTCGCGAATCAAGGCGTTAATGCGCTCGACGCGGTCGAGCGAGGCATCCCAGACGAACGTCAGATCGGGCGTCTTGCGCAGGCGAACGCGTTGGCCGACCTCGCGGCGCAAATAGCCCTTGGCTTGCCGGAGCGCTTTCATGACTTCCGGCTGGCGCTCTTCTTCGCCGAGCGCGTTGACGTAGACGCGCGCGTACATCAGTTCAGGATCGATCTCCACCTCGGTGATCGTCAGTCCCTGCAAACGCGGGTCTGCGACGTCGCGCAAGATCAACACGCTCAAGATCTGGCGAATACGCCCGGCGACACGATCTTGCTTGATACTGGTCATTGCATTTCCTAAAGCGGGACACCGCCAACCCGGACTCGGCAGCGCAGCCGGCAAAGCTGCGCCGCTGACGGGCGGGCGGTTCACTGCTAACTTACGCGTTCTGTGATGTAGAACTCAATCAGGTCACCGGTCTCGAAGTCTTCAAACTCCGATAGGCCGATGCCGCATTCAAAGCCGGAACGCACTTCGCGCACGTCTTCTTGTAGACGCTTGAGCGAACTGACCGAGTTCTTCTCGGAGATGATTTCACCGGCGCGCTTGACGCGTGCCTTGGCATTGCGGCGCGCTTCGCCTTCTTTGATCATGCAGCCGGCGATGGTGCCGACCTTCGAGATGCGGAAGACCTGGCGCACCTCGGCCACGCCGATGACTTTGTCGGCGTAGACCGGCTCCAGCATACCCTGGAGCGCCAGTTCGATTTCCTCGAACAGCTTGTAGATGACCTGATACAGACGAATGTCGACGCCCTGCGCCTCGGCGGAACGGCGCGCGGCGTTATCCGCTTCGACGTTGAAGCCGATGACGATCGCTTTGGCCGCGCTGGCGAGCATGACGTCGCTTTCGGTGATGTTGCCGACATCCGCCGCCAGGATGCGCACGCCGATGCCTTCGCGGTTCTTCTCCGAGATCTCGTTCAGGGTGTCCACAATCGGCTGCAAAGAGCCGTTGACGTCGACCTTGAGGATCAGGTTGAGTTCCTTGGTTTCGTTGGCGTTGAACTGGCTGAAGATGTCCTCCAGCGTCAGCGCGCGGCGGCCGCCCGCCTGACGCAGCGCATCGGCGGCCTGTTTACGCTCGTCGGCGACCAGGCGCGCTTCTTTGTCGTTGATGGCGGTCTGGAACGTCTCGCCTGCCTGCGGCAGATCGTTGAGGCCGAGCACCGAGACCGGTGTCGACGGGCCTGCTTCCTTGACCGGCTTGCCCTTCTCATCGAACATTGCCTTGAGGCGACCGTGCGCCGTCCCGGCGATGACCGTATCGCCGACCTTGAGCGTCCCGTTGAGCACGAGCAGCGTCGCCATGACGCCGCGGCTGCGATCGACTTCGGATTCAATCACCACGCCCTGTGCCTCGGCGTTGGGGTTGGCGACGATCTCCTGCTCATCGGCGACGAGCAAGATCGCTTCCAGCAGGTCTTCAATGCCCGCTCCCTGCACGGCGGACACGGGCACGACGATCGTATCGCCGTCCCAGTCATCCGGGGTGAGGCCGACATCGGCCAGCTCTTGCTTGACCGCGTCGATGTTGGCATTGCGCTTGTCAGTTTTGGTGATGGCCACGATGATCGGCACGTTGGCGGCCTGCGCGTGCATCAAGGCTTCGCGCGTTGTCTTCATGACACCGTCGTCAGCAGCGACGACCAGAATTGCGATGTCCGCGCCCTGAGCACCGCGCGCACGCATGGCCGTGAAGGCCTCGTGACCGGGCGTGTCCAGGAACGTGATCTGGCGGCCGTTGTGGATGGCGCGATAGGCGCCGATGTGCTGGGTGATGCCGCCCGCCTCGCCCTCGGCGACGTGCGCCTTGCGGATCGCGTCGAGCAGTGTCGTCTTGCCATGGTCGACGTGGCCGAGGATGGTGACGATCGGGGCGCGCCGTTCGAGCTTGGTCTGGTCTTCCGCGCGATACATCTGGCGCCAGGTCTGGCTCGATTCTGCGCGTTTCTCTTTTTCAGCTTTCGCGGCGATGGCGCTGGCGGATTGTGCCTCGAACCCCATTTCCTCGATCACGATGGCAGCGGTCTCATAGTCGACCTGCTGGTTGATCGACGCCATGATGCCGTTGGCGATCAGGCGCTTCATCACTTCGATGGGGTTGGCGTCGATTAACTCAGCCAGTTCGCGGACGCTGAGATAATCGGGAACTTGGACGATTTGCTTTTCTTGTGCCATCTGATCCCTCCAGTTACGAGTGGGGATCAGCACAGCTTGGCACACTGCTGAGGCTGGATATCCCCTAGCCCGTCATATGAATTAGCCAATCACGATGGCCGTAGAGTGAAGCGAGCGGCAGCATATTACAGCGACTTCTGCCGCAAACTCTCGCGGTCTTCCGGCGTCAACGACGTTTTCAAGGCTTTAGCCAGAATATCCGTAGTCATCGCGCGTTCCCAACACTCTGGACGCTCGCATAAATACGCACCACGACCATTCATTTTACCACTAGGATCAATGACAATCCCAGACTCGGTACGCACAATTCGGGTTAACGTTCGCTTGCCTGCTTTTTCATGGCAGACGACACAGGTGCGGACGGGAACATGTTTGTGTGGCTGAGTGTGCTTTGGCATCGATCTGACCTCTTTGCCATGCCGACGAGCGGGGGACCCTGAAGTCCCCCGCGCTCATGCAGCTATTCCTCGTCCCAGCCGCCCCAGGTGGAGCCAGTGCCGCGCCCGCCCTTACGCTGGCGCTTGACATAGGTGCCGCCGCGCTCTTCGTCGTAGAAGATCTGACGGCCCTTCTTCTTGCCTTTCTTACCTTTGCCCTTGCCCTTGCCCGATGAGAACACGTCGACCTCTTCGTCCTCGCTCTCCTCGAAGGTCGCAGCCGGTTTGGGCACGAACTTGGCGGCAGTCTTGGCTTTGTCCGCGTCGGTAGCCTGTTCGCCCAGGTCGGGGAAGGCTGCCGGGACTTCACCTTCGGCCAGCAGTTCTTCGGATGCAGTGGCCTCAGCCGCTTCGCCTTCGGCGGCCAGTTCCGCTTCCGCAGCAGCTTCAGCCTCGGCTTCCTGCGCGGCGGCGGCCTCCGCCTCTTCGGGGATGACGACCCGCGTCAGCGCATCCTGGATTTGTTCCAGCGCGCCTTCTCCAAGGTTGTTCAGGCGCGACGTGATCTTGTTCTCGCTGACCAGCGCCGCCAGCATAACATCGCCCGCGCTGGGGAACGACTTGAGCGCCGCCTTGATCTCGTCGGAGAGATCGAGCGCATCAACCGGCATATGGAAGGCGCCGGGCGGCAGCGTTGCCTTGACGGCGTTGATTTCGGCCACACGCTTCTTGCGCGCGACCTCGCGGCTCGCCAGCCAGCGGCGCTGCACCAGGTCGGCGAACGACCCCAGCGTCGTGTACTCTTCCGGCATGATGGCGCGGCCCAGTTCCTTCTTCTCCAGGATGCGGCGGACGTCCTCGATCATGGCGGCCTGCTGGACGGCCACTTCCTTGAGCGGCGGTTTATCCAGGTTGTCGAGCGCTTCTTCGACCGCCTCGGTCACGCTCTTGATGTCGATGCGCCAGCTCGTCAGTTTGGCGGCCAGGCGGGCGTTCTGCCCCTCCTTGCCGATGGCGAGCGAGAGCTGATCGTCCGGCACGATCACGACCGCGGTACGGCCCGTGTCCGGGTCATCTTCCAGGTAGACGCCGGTCACGCGCGCCGGGCTGAGCGCCTTGGCGATGAACTGCTCCTGGTTGGGGTTCCACTCGATGACGTCGATCTTCTCTTCGTGCAGCTCGCGGACGATGTTCTGGATGCGTCCGCCGCGCATGCCGACGCACGCGCCGACCGGGTCGATGCCCTCTTGCAGCGCGGCCACGGCCACCTTCGAGCGGGCGCCCGGCTCACGCGCGATCGATTTGATCTCGACCAGCCCGTTGTAGATTTCCGGGACTTCGTATTCGAGCAGGCGGCGCAGCATGTCGCGGTGACTGCGGCTGAGCACGATCTGCGGGCCGCGCGGCGTCTGCTTGACTTCCATGATGTAGGCGCGCACCTTGTCGTGCGGCTTGAAACGCTCGGTCGGGATCTGCTGGTTGCGCGGCATGATCGCCTCCGCGCGTCCCAGGCCAACCGTGATCAGATTCGGGTTGACGCTCTGCACCGTGCCGGTGACCAGATCGCCTTCGCGGACGCTGAATTCTTCAAACAAGGCTTTGCGTTCGGCTTCACGGATTTTTTGCAGGATGACCTGTTTCGCCGTTTGCGCGGCGATGCGGCCATACTTTTTCATCGAACCTTCGACCATGACCATGACCGTGTCGCCCAGGTCACATTCCGGTTCGTAATAGCGCGCCTTGTCGATTTCGACTTCCGTGCGGCCGTCGAACACGTCCTCGACGACTTCCTTCTCGACGAAGATGCGCGCACGGCCGGTATTCGGATCGATGTGAGCCTCAATTTGCTGCGAATTGCCGACGCCCGCATCGCGCTTGTACGCCGAGATGAGCGCATTGCTCAGGGCTTCCAGCACGATATCGCGCGGCAACTGGCGCAGTTCTGAGATTTCGTTAAAGGCGACCTCAAATTCGCTTCTCATGGCGTTGGGTTAACACTCCTGAACGCAATCAAACTTGGGGAGAGATAGAACGGGTAGAAAAAAAGCGGATGGACGCGTCGTGCGTCCCCATTTATACGAGAAAAAGTGGGGGCTGCCCACTTTTTCCACGACGGCCTTCATTGTAGCACGAATCGCAACGCTTGTCTACATGGGGAAGGGCAGGAAGTGAGTCTAATGGGTGATCCATAATCTGTCGGTTTCTTGAGCGTCTAAACTATGCCAATTCGTCACTCAGTCATCGGAATAATCGATTTGAAGTACGCAGTCAATCACTTCCGAATATTTACGTTGAGGCGTGTTTTTGTTAAGAAATGTTTAAGTTATCGCCAAAATACTAGGAGTAGTTTTGAGATTTTGCACAACTGCATTATCATTTTTGACAATTGAATTGAGACGGCTAATAAATGCATCATCACGCCAGAAAGTAGATAAGAATGCCGGAATACAGGTGTTACCTTAAGCGCGCTGAGCTTGCTACGTTAGTCAATGAAACTAAGGAAATGGCGAAACACACTAGAATAAAGGGTAACAAGATAGATGCTCTTCGTGACTCTCGTGCAATTCCCACTAGTATGTTCCAACGCCCTCCGCCAGACAGTCGAATCGGCTTTTTCTATGCTCGCGAGGCAGTCGAGTGGATAGTACTGTCCATTACGTTGGAAACGGGACTTGGATTCAAGGTTGCTGATGCAGGTACTCTGCTTGACAATTACCGAAACAAGTTCAAACATGACCTGACCGAATTGGTCGATGCATTTGGCAAAAGCAACAGCCGAGCGGAACTTCTGGAGGCATTGAGACTGAAGGGGGTGAATACGGAAAGGTTATAGTATCTGCTCCTACTAAAAAATACCGGGATGCAATATGCATCCCGGTAGCGCCATAGCCGTACTACTATACTTGGATGATCGGTTTGATCAGGCTAATGCTGCGTGCGGTTTTTTTTCGTACACATACATAGCCCATACTCTTTAGCAGCAACACTCGTTGCCTAGCAGTGGGGTGTGTGAGACCAATGGCCACTGCAATTTCACGATATGATGGCGAATTACCGTTTTCCTCGAAATAGGACACAAGGAAACGATAAACGTCACTCAACTCCGAATCTTCGATGTTGATACGCTTTGTCCTGTGTGACGCTTCCCTCATGGTATTGAGACTCCGTGTTTGAGGGAAAAATCGATGATCATGACCACGAGCGTAGCTGCTCCAACTAGGAGCGAAAGCAGCGCGACGATGACCTGCCACAACTCGAGGTTTCGCCACCAACTCTCTTCTGGTTGAATACGTTTTGGGGCCGACACGATGTCCTCCTTCCGACCCATACCCATAGGGGAGATTGGGTGGTGAGTGAGTAGAATCGTGTTGTCAGTTCAGTGGTCTACCCACTGCACCACCTGACGGTTATTTGGCGCATTTTCATTATATATGGTTGCAGCATCACGGACGTCTCCGACGACGAACAAGCTTTACCAAATGTTAAAGACTGGGCACTATTTCTAGAAAAACCTGGAAAACTTGTAGTATGCTTAAGTTGCATTCGCTAAACCAAATATCAAAAGTGAAATTGCATTTTTGATACGGGCGAATGAAAGAAGAACTTGTTTAATGTAACACTGACATCACCTGACGGTGTTTGGCGCAAACAGTGATACAGAGGGAACAAGGTACTTCTTTTCCAAAGGGGCCACAACCAACAGGTGTGGCCCTTTCACTTATTTATGAGTAGAAAGAACTCTTTGCGTTTCAACAGGTGGCGCTAAGCAGATACGAGGACACCATCGTCCATGTGGAGGCATATTCAGGTACTAACGGAAACCGAGATGTTGAGACGAGTTGAGCACTAGCAGCCACTGATATCCACAAACCTGATGAAAGGCTCCAGCTAGTTGCAGACGTGTTGTCAGACGACAAGTTCCGTATGGACTAAAAAGCAAATATATGCTCGTTTGCCATCTCCGTCGCTCTCCTAGGTATCGTCAAGGCACGAATCGCAACGCTTGTCTACATGGGGAAGGGCAAGCAGAGTCCAATTGGTGTTAAAAGACATTGAAGCAATCAACCGACTCAAAAAGGGCGGATACGCCCGCGCGCATCCGCCCTTTCGTCATGTCACTCGTTGGCGCTTAGCTCGCCGCGGAGACCGACTGCGCCGCCGTCTCGATCAGCGCCGCCACTTCATCCGGGCGGGAGAACATCGGCACGTGGCTCGATTCGACTTCGACGACCGTCGCGCCCATCCGCTGGGCGAACAGCCGCTCGGCATCCGGCGGAATGGCCTCGTCGTTGGTCGCGACCATGTACCACGACGGCAGCGATTTCCAGGCCGGGACCGCCATCACATCTTCCAGGATGCTGAGGTGCGCGGGCTGCTGAGTCGCCCACATGACCTTCGCCACCACCGGGTCGACGTCCGCGGCGAAGTGGCCGACGAAGTCATCCTGCGGCAGCCAGGCATAACCCAGCGAATCGACCTGCAGGTGCGCCAGCGCCGGGGTCGGCTCGCCCTGGCCGAGCAGCGCGCCAATCGACTCGCCCTCGTCCAGCCCGAAGGCCGCAATGTAGACCAGGCCGACGACGTTCGGCGCATCGGTGCCGAGCGAGGTCATGATCTGCCCGCCGAACGAGTGCCCGGCGACGATCGTCGGGCCGGTCTGCATCGTCAGCACGTGGCGCAGGATGTCCACGTCACCGGCCAGCGTGGCATGCGGGAACTGCGGCGCAATCACGTTGTAGCCCGCCGTCTGCAGGCGCTGGATCACCGGGCTCCAACTCGATCCGTCGGCCCAGGCGCCATGCACCAGGACAATATTCGGGAGGGTACTCACGTCTTCAGTTCCTTCCTGCGCAAAGGCGGACGCGCTCACGATTAACAGGGCGACAATGGCGAGGGCGATGGCGCGCGTGATGACGCGCCCCGATCTGGGTTCGGTCAGCTTACTCAGGTTCATGTGTCTCTCTCTCCTTGAAATCATCTTGAACTTCGCCATAGAGCTGCTCGCCGACCAGTTGCCGCGGTGGGCGATTGTGCACGCTTGCTCCTGGCTAATTGAGACGTCTCAATTTAGAGGATACGACGAAGCGCCCGGCGTGTCATCGTGGTTTCTACGTAGATTTCCATTCGAAGGCTGCTCCTCGCTCATGAAGCGCAGGGCTGCTTCCGTCCGCGATGAAACGTCCAGCTTGGAGAAGATGTTGGTCAGATGCGTTTCGACGGTGCGGACGCTGACGGTGAGCTCACGCGCGATCTGGGCATTGCGCCAGCCTTTGGCAACATATTCCAGGACGACAAGCTCCTGTTTCGTGAGTGCGTTACCGGACTTCATCGCTGACCTCCTATGTCGAACATCATCGGTCTTTGCTTTTTGTAATGGGTTCTGCGGGGTGTTTCGTGTTGTAAAGCAGTATAATGGCGCCGCCAGTCAAGGTCAGTTCACATCAGTTCACATATCAGCACGCACCAGATCACAATCGCGCTTTTCCGCCGCTCACCCGGAGTGAAACGATATGAAGGGGCCGTCATACCGTGATCTGGATTACGCCTTCGGGCAACAAATTCTCACCCTGCGAGCGCGTATCGGGCTGACGCAGACTGCGCTCGCGGCGCGTCTCGGCATTTCGCGGCGCGCCATCGCCGACTGGGAAGCGGGCGCCAAGTACCCCAAGTCGACCCATCTCCAGGCGCTGATCGCCCTCACGCTTGAGCACAACGCCTTTCCGCAGGGGCAAGAACTCGAAGAGATCCAGGCGCTGTGGAAGGCCTCGCACCAGAAAGTGCTGTTGGACGAGGCATGGCTGGCTGCTGTTCTGCACGCTGCGGAAATTCCAACCCCTGTATCCGTAAGTCATGTCCCCTCAACCACGAGCGCTCACGTCGATTGGAGCAATGCGCCCTCAGTGCAGGCCTTCTACGGGCGCGCCTGGGAAATGAAGCTGCTGAGGCAGTGGGTGATCCAGGAACGCTGCCAGATCATGAGCATCCTCGGCATGGGTGGCATCGGCAAATCTGCCCTGGCGGTGAACTTCATGCGCCAGGTCGCCGATCAGTTCGAGGTCGTCATCTGGCGCTCGCTGCGCAACCTGCCGACCTGCGATACGCTGCTCGAAGATCTGCTCCAGGTGCTCACGCCGTATCTATCCGCCGACATCCCCACGACTCAGCCAGAGCGTCTCGACTTGCTGTTGGCGCAGATGCGCGAGCACCGGCTGCTGCTCGTGCTGGACAATCTTGAGTCGGTGCTTCAGGAGGGCGCCAACCCCGGTCACATGCTGCCGGGCTACGAGGGCTTCGGCGACTTCTTGCGGCGCAGCTCCCAGACGACCCATCAGAGCTGTGTCCTGCTGACCAGCCGCGAGAAGGCGAACGACCTCGGCCCGCACGAGGGCACTCCGTCGCCCGTGCGCTCGCTGCGCCTGTCGCAGTTGGATATGCACGCCTGCGAGCAACTGCTGATCGAGCAAGGGCTGGCGGGCAGCCCGACGGAACATGAACGCCTGATCGAAGCCTACGCGGGCAACCCGCTCGCGCTCAAGATCGTGACACAGACGATCCTCGATCTGTTCGGCGGCGACATGACGCCCTTCCTCCAACAAGGCGAGACGATCTTCGGCGGCGTGCGCGCCCTGCTGGCCGAGCAGTTCGAGCGCCTGACGAGCCTGGAGCAATCGCTGCTGCTCTGGCTGGCGATCTTACGCGACCCCGCCAGAATCGACGATCTGCTCGACGTGATGGTAGTGCCCGTGCCCCGCGCCCGGCTGATGGAAGCGCTGGAAACGCTCTATCGCCGCGCATTAATCGAGCGTGGGCAGGCGCCGGGCAGCTTCACCGTGCAATCGGTCGTGCTGGAATTTCTGACGTCATGGTTGATCGACGAGGTCAGCGACGAGATTCTCCATGGGCATTTCCAGCGGCTGGCACAGCATGGGCTGGAACTGGCGCGCTCACGCGAGTATGTGCGGCGGACGCAGCACAGGCTGATCGTGCTGCCGATCCTTACACGGTTAAGCATTTCTCCGCTGCACACGAATGACGTGGAAGCACTGCTTCTCGAACGCCTTGACGCGCTGCGCCAAATCCCGGAGTCCGCGCAGGGTTACGCCCCGGCCAACTTGATCGCCCTGCTGTATGCGCTGCGCACTCACCTGCGCGGTCTCGATCTCTCCGGGCTGACGATTCGCGAGGCCGAGTTGCAGGGCGTCGAGATGCAGGATACGTCGCTCGCCGGAGCCAGCATCCATGCAACCATCTTTACTGACGTCTTCGATGTGCCTATGGGTATCGCAATCAGTCCTGATGGCGCGCGATGGGCGGCAGGCAGCGGAAAAGGTGAAGTTCGCATCTGGGAGGCAACCGGCCAGACGCTGAGCCGCATGTGGCAGGCACATATCGGCATGATCTGGTCACTGGCCTTTTCTTCGGACAATAAGGTGCTGGTGACGGTCGGTTTGGACAACCTTGTCAAGGCGTGGGATGTGCAGAGCGCGACGCTCCTGTGGGCCGGCAATCAGCGAGGGAACGCATATTGTGTTGCGTTCGCACCTGATGGACATGTGTTCGCCACAAGCGGTGGGCCGGGTGTCATCTTGTGGGATGTCGATACAGGCCAACAAGTACAAACGCTCCCGCATTCAAAGCTGGTTATTCCGATTGCGTGGAGTCCAGACGGCACGACCATCGCAACCGGGGATAGCGAAGGCACGATTCGTCTCTGGGACCTCACATCTGACGATCCCAATGCCAGCGCGCGTGTCATTTCAGGGCATGACCTACAGTACAATGCGCTGGCGTTCAGCCCTGACGGACTTACCCTTGCCAGCGGGAGTTGGGATGGCATCGTCAATCTGTGGGATGTCGATTCCGGTTCTCTGATTGAAACGCTGCCGGGGCGTTACGAACGAATCTATCGCCTCGCGTGGGCTCCCAGCGGACGTTTATTGGCGATTGCTTCACATACTCGCCAGATCCGGTTATGGGATGCAATCGAGAGGAATTATCATGGTGTATTGAACGGGCATACGAACGCGGTCATGTGCGTCGCCTTTACGCCCGATGGTGCCCGGCTGATCAGCGCGGGTGAAAGAACCTTGCGCATATGGGACGTCGAAAGCGGAGGTTGTATTCGAATTTTGCAGGGTCACACGACCACGCTATTCGACGTCAACTGGAATCCGGATGGAACGAAGCTCATCAGTGGTGGGACAGAACCGCAAATAATGATCTATCCTATCCAGGACGACCCGGCAGAACAGCCAATCCTCCAGGGGCATAGCGGGCCTATCATGGGTGTTGACTGGAGTCCGGATGGACAGTGGGTAGCCAGTTGTTCATGGGACAGCCAACTTCGACTATGGAATGTGACCAGCGGACAATGTGCTCAGGTGCTGCAGGATCCCGAAGATCCGCCAACGATGTTCTTTAGAGTCGGTTGGAGCCCGGATGGACGCCGACTTGCAAGCACGCGGTACGTCAGTTATCACGGTGTATTGGTATGGGAATTCTCAGGAACAGACCTACGTTCCCCGCGAAAATTTCTTTCTCCGCAACCCGCCATCATCCACCGCGTAGCCTGGAGTCCGGATAGTCGACAATTGGCAGGCGGCAGCGAAGACGGGGATGTCTATCTATGGGACGTGACTTCTGCCCAGGTGCAGCACCATTTCACAGGTCATCGTGGCGCAGTCAAGACCCTGACCTGGAGTCCAGATGGCACACATCTCGCCACAGGCGGGCGGGGTGATGATAGCGGCGAGATCAGGTTGTGGGATGTTCAGCGCAGGAAATACGTGGGCAGCCTGCGTGGACATCCTGAAATGGTCTGCTCGTTAGCCTGGGGCATTGGCGAGAACGTGCTCATCAGCGGCGGGGCAGAGGGCACGCTATGCTGGTGGGATATCCAGCGCGGCGAATGTTGGTTGGTGCAAGAAGCTCATCAAGGTGTAGCACTGGCACTCCGAAGAAGCCCGAACGGAGATACGTTAATCAGCGGCGGCGCTGATGGCACGATCATGCTTTGGGATTTGACGAGCGGCGATCATCTGCGGACGCTGCGCCGTGACCGTCCTTACGAGCGGATGAACATCACCGGCATCCGTGGGCTGACCGATGCTCAAAAGCAGACGCTCTATGCGCTCGGCGCCATCGACGTCTGAGCGGACACCCGCGCTCACAAAACAAAAACGGCTGAAGGCTCAACCGCTTTGAACAGATCTTGAACTGTGGGGAAGGAGGGACTCGAACCCTCACCTCGTGAGAGACATGATCCTAAGTCATGCGCGTCTGCCAGTTCCGCCACTCCCCCGACATGCGTCTCATTATAGTGGCAAGCCAGGCGCGCCTCAAGCCCGATCAAAGGCTCGTGCTCTCAATCGCAGCATCGCCCAACACCATCAGCAACACAACCCGAACTCCTGCCTCCGCCCTCGTCACCTCGCCCTTCATCACCTACCGACTGACTCTGCACAGGCCACCCTCCATCATGCCCCAACCGAGCACCGAGGATCGCCAGGGGCTAAAGCCACCTGGCTGACGAGTCGGGAGGGAAGCCTGCTTAAGCAGGCTCGAACCCGCCCACCGGACGACGATCATTCGAGACCTGCTGTGTCGCTCACAACTCGTCACCTCGCCCCTCATCACCTCTCCACGCATAATGTACCCGCCACCCTCCACCATGCCCCAAGTGAGCACCGAGTACCGAGCACCGAGCACCTCTTTTTCCCCTCCAACACCATTGAGCAACGGTGAATCCCACACACATTCGTGAGGTTTTCTAGATTCACTTGACAGCGCCATATATCTCATGCTATGTTCATGTTAGGTTCTGGGAGCGCTCCCAGAATACTTAGTATTAGAGCGGGGAAATAGTTTTGAACCTCGAAGATATTGCCCGAAAAGCCGGGGTTTCACGGTCAACGGTTTCCAGGGTAATCAACAATGAGCGCTACGTCAGTGAACCTGTTCGCCAGCGTGTTCTTACGGTGATTGAACAAGAACAATTTCAGCCGAATCCCGCTGCTCGTGCACTCGTTACTCGCCGTTCCAAAATCATCGGGGTGGCAATCCCACAAACAACCAATGTATTCTTCGGTGACAACTCTTATTTCCCGATGCTCCTCCAGGGGGTTGCCGAAACGGTCAACCAACTGGATTACGCCATGCTGTTGTGGCTGGCCGAGTCCCATGAAATTCGTGGGACGTTCGCGCAGCGTGTCATCCGCCATCGTCAGCCCGATGGCGTGCTGCTCACCTCGGTCACCGATGATGATCCCCTGTTCGAGTACCTACTGGCAAGAAACCGGCGCTTCGTGATGGTGGAGTCGCCACCGCGGATGAACGACCGCGTCAGCTACGTCACGGTCGATAACGTGCACGCCGCCGAAACCGCCGTCAACCACCTGATCGAGATCGGGCGGCGGCGGATCGCGACCATCACCGGTCAGATCAACATCCGCGATGCCAGCGAGCGTCTGACCGGGTACATGAATGCTTTGCAGACAGCCGGGCTGCCGATTGACGAGCGCCTGATTGCCTACGGAAGATTTGATCGAGAGCACGGCTACCGGGCGATGCGCGAACTGCTCCAATACGAGCCGGACGCCGTCTTCGCCGGTGGCGATACCGCCGCGATCGGCGCTATCAGCGCGCTCCAGGAGGCCGGTGTGCGCGTGCCGGAAGATATCGCCGTCATCGGCTTCGATGACCTCGACGTCGCCGTGCAGGCCAACCTGACCACGATCCATCATTCCGTCCAAACCGTTGGTTCTACTGCTGCCCATCTCTTGATTGACATCCTAGAGGGGCGGCTTGAACACCCACACCACATCGTTTTGCCGACCGAGTTGGTCATACGAGGATCAACCGTGCGGGTTTGACAAGGAGGCTCAAATAAATAGACGAAATAGGTCTCTCCGGCATTTGCATCTCGTCTGGACTTGTTCGCATATAGAGGGAATCTCATGAGTAAAAAGAGTGTTGTGGTAATTCTGCTCGTCATCGCGTCACTGGCGCTGATGATGGCACCCGTGGCCGCGCAAGAGCCGGTCACGATCACCTGGTTCGTCGGTATGGGCACGGGCACCAGCGATCAGCAGATCGAAGCCGAAAACCAGGTCGTGGCGGACTTCAATGCCGCCCACCCGGAAATCAACCTGGAAATCAACATTGCGCCGAGCTTTGAGACGGCCGTCGACACGATCAGCACCCTGATCGCTGCCGGTACGCCCCCCGACATCGTCGGCCCCGTCGGCGTTGGCGGTTCCAACCGCTATGAGTGGCTCGACCTGAAACCCCTGATCGATGCCTCCGGCTACGACCTCAGCGGTTTCGACCCCGAACTGCTCAAGCTGTATGAGACCAACAATGGTGGTTACAGCGCGATCCCGTTCGCGATTTATCCCAGCGTCATGTATTTCAGCCGCGACCTGTTCGACGAAGCCGGCCTGAACTATCCTCCGCAGACTTTCGACACCCCGTACGTCATGCCCGATGGCACCGAAGTGCCGTGGAACTATGAGACGGTCGCCGAAGTTGCGAAGATCCTGACCGTTGATGCCAACGGTGCCGATGCGACCATGGACGACTTCGATCCTGAAAACATCGTCCAGTTCGGTCTCAATTTCCAGTGGGCCCGTATCCGCCTGATGTGGTCGGACATTCAGCCCGAGAGCACTTACTACGATTGGGAAACCGGCCAGGCCTCCCTGCCCGATAGCTGGCGCGAAGCCACCCACTGGCTGTGGAACGGCATTTGGACCGATCACTTCATCCCGAACCGCACCTACGCCGTGAGCGATGCCTTCGGCGCTGGCAGCGACAACGTCTTCCAGACCGGCAAGATCGCCATGGCGATCGTCCCGCTGTGGTACACCTGCTGCATCGGCGACAGCGTCGGCAACTTCGAGTGGGACTTCGCAGTGGTTCCGCAGTCGCTCGACGGCGAATATCACGTGGCGATGGACGCCGACACCTTCCGCATCACCGAGGGCAGCCTGCATCCGGAAGAAGCCTTCACGGTCATCAGCTACCTGCTCGACGAAGCCGTGCCGCTCCTCGCCCCGACCTACGGTGCGTTCCCGGCCCGTGCGAACTACCAGCAGGCCTGGATCGACTCCCAGTCTGAGCGTTACGACTGGGGTGTGAACTGGCAGGTCGCCATTGACAGCATCCCGTATGTCAACCCCGCCGGCGCGCACCACGAATCGAACCTGCCCAACTGGTCGCAGGTCTACGATCGTGAATACGCTCTGCAGACTCTGATGGAAGGCGACACGGGCGCCACCATGGATGTCGATGCCGAACTCGATACGTTCATCGCCGACGTCCAGCAGATCACTGAGCAGCAATAACAAGCTCGCTAAGCAGGAGTAGGGAGAGGCGCACGCGTGTGCGCCTCTCACCTCATATCACCTAGATTATTTGTGGGAAAAGATGCGTTACGATTTGACAAAAGGCTTATTTGAGTACGGACATTCAAACTAGAAATATCGGTTGGAGGTTTCGAAGTATGGCAACTATCGACCAAACAGGCGCCGCAGCCGCCAGAGATGAACTCATCTCGGCAGCGCCGCGCCGTAAATCGACGCTGGAACAACAGCAGCGTCGTTGGGGGTGGATTTTTCTATCGCCCTGGATTTTCGGGTTTGTCGTGTTTACGGCAGCACCGATCGTCGCCTCTTTGATCTTCACCTTCACCGACTTCAACCTGGCGAACGCCGAGATCACGTTCGTCGGGCTTAAGAACTGGGAAAAGCTGTTCTCCGACCCGCTGACGCTCACGTCGTTGGGGGTGACGCTGCGCTTCGCCGTGCTCGCCGTGCCGGTCGGCATCCTGCTGCCGTTGGGGTTGGCCACCATGCTCAACTCCAAGTATCTGTTCGGCAAGCGGTTGTGGCGCACGCTCTTCTACATGCCGTACATCGTGCCGGTCGTCTCGACAGTGTTCATCTGGCAGAGCTTCCTCAACGGCCAGAACGGCTGGCTCAACCGCATCCTGACGATGATCGGTTTCAACCCGCCCAACTGGCTGCAGGACGAGCGCTGGATTCTCCCGGCGCTGATCCTGGTTGGCGTCTGGGGCGTGGGCAATGCCATGCTCACGATCCTGGCGACGATGCAGGGTGTGCCGACCGAACTCTACGAAGCGGCGTCGGTCGACGGCGCCAACGCCTGGGTCAAATGGCGCAACATCACCCTGCCGATGATTTCGCCGGTCATCTTCTACAACCTGGTGCTCAGCGTCATCGGCCTGATGCGCTACTTCGACGTGCCCTACATCCTCACGCGCGGCACGGGGCAGCCGGGGACATCCGCTTACTTCTTCAACATGCACCTGTATAAAACCGCCTTCACCTATGCGGATATGGGTTACGGTTCAGCACTCGCCTGGCTGATTTTCATTGTCTCCATGGCGTTGACCATCATTCTGTTTGCCAGCGCCCGCCGCTGGGTCTATTACGCGAGTGGAGATTAACCATGGCAAGCGCAACCTACTCAAAAACAGCCAACACTTCGCCATACTATTCCGTTCAACTGCGGCGCTTCGGCACCACCGCCATCATTACCCTGCTGGCCTTCACCGTGGCCTTCGCTTTCCTGCTGCCGTTCGGCAACATGGCCCTGATGGCCGTCAAGACGCCGGAACAGATCACGGCCAGCGCGACCGGTTTGATCTGGCCGATGGAAGCCACCACCTACAACTACGATGGTAAAGACTACACCGTCTACGAGGTGCCGACGGAAGATGGCGTCGTTCACGAATGGGCGCTGATCAACAAGGGCCGTCAGACGAGCGAATTCGTCGACCCCGCCAACCCGGACGCCGGGCTGATCGAATGGACGGGCAACTGGCGCGGGCTGAATGAAGTCAGCACACTGCGCCCGCACTTCGAGAACTTTGGCATCGCCTGGGACATGCTCGACTTCCCGCTGTTGTTCCGCAACACCGTGACGATCGCCGTCGTCGGCATGGTCGGCACGATCATCTCCAGCATTGCGGTCGCCTATGCCTTCGCGCGCTTCCCCATCCCTGGCAAGAACTTCCTGTTCATCATCCTGATCGGCACCATCATCCTGCCGAGCCAGGTGACGCTGATCCCGACCTACGCCTTGTTCTCCAAGATCGGCTGGACGGGCACCTGGCTGCCACTGATCGTGCCGCACTTCTTCGCCAACGCCTATAACGTCTTCCTGCTGCGCCAGTTCTTCCTGACGCTGCCGCGCGAACTGGACGAAGCGGCCATGATCGACGGGGCCAACCCGCTCCAGGTGCTGATCCGCATCATCATTCCGCAGTCGTGGGCGGCCATCGTCGCGGTCGGCCTGTTCCACTTCGTGTTCGCCTGGAATGACTACTTCAACCCGTTGATCTATCTGCTCGGCAAGCCGGACTTGCAGGTGATTTCGGTCGGCGTGCAGATCTTCAACTACCAGTATGGGCCGCGCCCGCAGTTGGTGCAGGCGACGTCGCTGATGGCGCTCGTCTTGCCGCTGATCATCTTCTTCTTCGCCCAGAGGACGTTCATGCGCGGTGTCGTCATCACGGGCGTCGAAAAATAAGCTGTGCGCACAGCCTGGCATCTCACGAGGTGCCAGGCTGTTTTATCACGAGCTGAATCCATGGTCGTGTGAGCAGTCAGATGCGCCCCGGAGAGGCCCCAGCCAGCGCATCGTGCGGCAGGGCAGTCCATCCACAAGATGAGAGTGCACGGGGGATAGTGGCGGCGATGTGTCTCTTGCGGTTGATTCGTTTTGCGCCGCCGTTGGCTGAAGCCGAACGGCTGACGAAATTAAGCCCACTGAAGGGGCCAAACGCGACCCGGAAAGAGCGCCTTTAGTGCGCTTGATGAGGTCAGCCGGGCGTTTCAACGTCCGGCGGGCGCAAACGCAGATCAAGTCACGCTGAATAGGTTGCGTCACAAACCTGGTGTTCTGGGCGTCAACGTAAGGTTGGCGGTGCACTAAAGCTTATTGATTTGAAGAGGTGCTTTCATGCGGTGGAGTGTTTTAGCCACGGTCTTCGCCACGCTTTTGCTCGGCACGGTGGCCGGTGCGCAGGATGCGACTGCCGACCTGTACGTCGATGCCGGGCAGTCGCTCGGCCCCATCAATCCCTACGTGCTGGCGAGCAATTACGGCGTTTCGGCAGTCCCCGCCGGGCTGGTCGAGCAAGCGCAAAACCTCGGCGTGCGTTATCTGCGCCTTGGCGGCGGCTTCAGTGATCAGAACGACGTTCGCACCTACGACATCGACAACTTCATGCTGGGGATCCGTATCACGGGCGCGGAACCGGGCATCACGGTGCGCCTGCATGGCGGATCGCCGGAAATATCCGCCGAGAATGTGCGCTACACCAACGTCGAAAAAGGCTACAACGTCCGCTACTGGAGCATCGGCAACGAGCCGAACCTGTTCACCGACCAGTACGGCGACGACTACACGACCGAGCAGTATGTGCGCGACTGGCGTGCTCATGCAGAAGCGATGCTGGCGGTCGACCCGGAGATTACCCTCGTCGGCCCGGACGTGAGCCAGTATCCCGGCATCGACTCGCAGAACCCCAAGGATAGCCAGGGCCGCGACTGGATGGAGGAGTTCCTCAAAGCCAACGGTGATCTGGTCGACATCGTCTCGATCCATCGCTACCCGTTCCCGCGTGGCAATGCGCCCATCACCATCGACGATCTGCGCGGCAACGCACGCGAATGGGACGAGGCCATCATCCCGCACCTGCGTGGCGTCATCCAGGCGACGATTGGCCACGATCTGCCGATCGCCGTGACCGAGGTCAACTCGTCGTGGGCGACGAACTCCGGCGGCGAAGCGACGATGGACTCGCACTATAACGCCATCTGGTATGCCGACGTGCTGGGGCGGTTGATTCGCCAGGGGGTGTCGATTGTCGCCTACTGGAATTTCCAGAATGTCGAAACCTCGTTCGGCATCCTCGCGCGCTATGACGTGCGCCCGGTCTACTACACCTTCCAGATGTACAAGATGTTCGGCAGCGAAGCGGTGATGTCCGAAGCCAGCGACCCGACCGTGACGGTCTACGCCGCCCGGCGCGACGACGGCGCTCTGACCGTGATAGTCGTCAACCTTGCCTCAGAGCCGATGACGAAATCGATCGGCATCGACGGCTTCGAGCCAGCGAGCGAGGCCGAGGTCTGGCTGTTCGACGCCGAGCACGACGCCGAATCTATCGGTACGCAGGCATGGAGCGACAGCGTGACCGTGCCTGCCGAATCGATTACACTCTACGTTTTACCCGCTGCATAGAAACGAGTTCGCCGTGTTCCGCACTTCATCGCTGCGCACCATCGTCCTCATCTGGGCGTTATGGGCGATCATCCTGATAGGCTTTCAGTCGCTCGTTCAGAATCGTTACCAGCCCAATCGCCCCGACCGGGCACTGGAGTGGACGGCCAACGAGACGGCGCGCAACAGCCAGCGTGATAAGCCCTATTTGCTCGACCCGTTCATGAACGACCAGGTTTCGTGGGACTCGGAGTTCTATCTGTCGATCGGCACCGTCGGCTACGATGACCCGGGCGTGCGCGTGGTCGAGACACCCGGCGGCGATTTCTCGATGAACTACGCCTTCTTCCCGCTCTACCCGCTGACGATCCGCGCCGTTCGTGCGCCGCTGACGCTGCTCGGTCTGACGCCGATCGCGACGTCGACGCTGGCGGGCGTCATCATTTCGCTGCTCGGCACGCTGGCCGGGATGATCGCGCTCTACGACATCACGCGCGACGAACTCGAAGAGCGCGGCGGCGTGCGCACGGCCTTCTACCTGCTGATCTTCCCGACCTCATTCTTTCTGGCCCAGGTCTACGCCGAGGGGCTGTTCATCGGCCTGGCCTTCAGCAGCCTGGCGCTGCTGCGCCGTGATAAGCTGCTGCCCGCGGCCATCCTGGCGGCGCTGGCCACCTGGACACGCAGCATCGGCATCGTGCTCATCATCCCGCTGGCGCTGTCATGGCTGAGACTGGTCGATTGGCGCGCCTTCAAGCTGCGCCGCCCGCTGCCGACGGTCGCCCTCAGCGCCGTGCTCGTGCTGCTGCCAGTCATCGCCTATCTGATCTGGCAGGCGCTGCTCGGCCAGCCGTTCCAGCAGGTCGAGACGACCTGGTTCGGGCGCAATGCGTTCGACTTCGCCAAGTCGTGGGAGGGCATCCAGTACGCCTTCGACCAGCTCCTGCACAGCAGCAACAATCAGATGCGCGTCTACTACGGCATCGAGTTTGCCGCGGTCATCTTCGCCATCGTCGCCTGCCTGCTCGTCATCCGCCGCTACCCGACGCTGGCGATCTTCGGCCTGGGCGCACTCGTCATCCCGCTGACGAGCGGTGCGCCGCAAAGCCTCGTCCGCTACGTGCTGGTCGTGCCCGCGCTCTACGTCGTGCTCAGCCGTTGGGGGAAACATGAGGCATTCGACCGGGCGTGGACGGTTTTCAGCATTCTCGTGCTGGCGATGCTGGTGACCCTGTTCACGTTCGACATGTGGGTGGCCTGAGGCGCATGGCAAGCGGAGGGTGCCCTTAGCCCTCCGCCGCATTTCCACTATGGTATGATCGAACCGATGTCCGAACACAACGGAGTCGGTGTGTTGAACATCCGCACAGTGGCGAAGTTCGCCATCCTCTTGATCGCGCTGGCCGGACTCGCGCAGACGAGCGTCCGCCCGGCGGCTGCCCAGGGCCATTCGGGCTGCGCGAACATCACCTTTGACAACCCGCGAACACCGGAGTGCGACGCGATCATGGCTGCGCAGCCCTATCCCGACGTCGAGCGAATCCCGTTCGACCTGGGCGTGATCGAGGGGCAGGACTTCATCTATTTCGACGCCGACGTCGTCAAACTCTACAACCGGCCTGACGGCGATGAGATCGGCATCCTCAACGCGGGCCGCAGCAGCTACGTCAACGTGCTGCAGACGTCCGGCGACTGGGCGGAGATTCGCCCCAATCGCTGGGCATCGCTCGAAAACGCGCACTTTGCCACACCCTCGACCTACACCGGTGTGCTTATCAACCACATGGACATGCCCTTCGCCTGGGCCATCTATGATTTTTGCACCTCGCTCACGCCGGGCGGGTCGCGCAACTGCCGCCAGTCCGGCTCATTCCAGCGCTACGACCTGATGAACATCTACGCCACCGTCACCGTCGGCGAGTGGGATTGGCATCTGGTCGGGCCGGGGCAGTGGACAGTGCAAACCAACCTCAGCATCGTGCATCCCACGCCACCCACCGTCTTTAGCTGGCATTGGATTGGCGTGAGCACTTACGAGCAGAACCTCGTCGCCTACGAGGGTGAGCGCCCGGTCATGGCGACGCTCGTCTCCACGGGCGATATGGACGAGGAGCGATGGCGCACGGATGCCGGTACGTGGGAGGTCGAGCTATTCTGGGATGTGGGGCCGATGGAAGGCGCCGCCGGGAGCGACGATTTCTACGCGCTCGATCAGGTGCCGTACCACATGTATTTCAACTGGCGCGAGGCGTTTCACGGCGTCTACTGGCACGACAACTTCGGCTACTACTGGTCACACGGCTGCGTCAACCTCAGCGTCAGCGATGCCAAGTGGCTGTGGGATAACTGGGTGATTCTGGGCACCCGCGTTTATGTCTACGACGAAAAGCCGGGTTAGTTCTCCTGTTTCTTGGCCATGGCGACCACCATCGCCGTCGCGTAGCGATCCGTGTGCGTCAGGCTGATGTCCCACGCATCCAGGCCGAGGCTGGCCGCCAGCGCGGACGCATTGCCATGCAGACTGAGCACGGGGCGACCACGCGCATCACATACGATCTCGATCTCGCGCCAGCCGACATCGCCGATGCCGGTGCCGAGCGCCTTGCTGACGGCCTCTTTCCCAGCCAGTCGCGCCGCTAACCGGTGCGGCTGATCCTCGCACTGAGCGCGCTCCGCAGGCGTGAAAAAGCGGTTGAGAAAGCGCTCACCCATGCGCGTAATGCCTTCTTCGACCCGTTCGATCTTGATCATGTCGATCCCGCAGCGCAGCATTGTTTTGCATCCCTGCCATTGTTTGAAATAACCGTCGCAAGCTGACATAAAAATCGGAGTCTGAGACAATGCCCCAGACTCCGATCCCAATCTCACTGCGTATGGCTCGCTCAGTTCCTATTTTCGTTTGGAACAGTCGAGGTCGCCAGTTCGTCTTCGCGATCTGCCTTGCCGGCAAGCTCCAGCACGCGCGAGCCTTCGACCACTTCGTTGTTCATCAGCTCGTGGGCCAGCGCCTGCAGCTTTTCCTGGTTCTCTTCCAGCAGCGTCCGCGTCTCTTCGTAGACCTTGTCGACGATGTGACGCACCTCCGCGTCGATGCGGGCGGCGGTCGCTTCGCTGTACGTGCGGCCCTGAGAGAGCGAGTAACCGAGGAACGGCTGCCGTTCGTCTTCGCCGAAGTTGAGCGGGCCGATCGCCTCGCTCATGCCGAACGTGCCGACCATGCGCCGCGCCAGCGACGTTACGCGCTGCAGGTCGTTCGACGCCCCGGTCGTGATTTCGCCGATAGCGACTTCTTCCGCCGCGCGCCCGCCGAGCAGGACGTGCATCTGCGCCAGCAGATAGTCCTTCGAGTAGTTGCGCCGGTCGTCTTCCGGCACGATGGCCGTCACGCCCAGCGCCTGCCCGCGCGGCACAATCGTCACCTTGAGCACCGGGTCAGCCTGCGGCGTAAGCGCAGCAACCAGGGCATGTCCGGCTTCGTGGAAGGCGGTCACGCGGCGCTCGTGCTCATTCGAGAGCGGCGGGCTTTGCGTGCCCAGGATGATGCGGTCGAATGCATCCAGGAAGTCGCTCATGGTGATGCGCTTGCGCGAGCGGCGCGCCGCCGTCAGAGCGGCCTCGTTGGTCAGGTTGGCGATGTCCGCGCCGGAGAAACCGATCGTCGCTTTCGCCAACTGCTCCAAATTGACGTCCTCGCCCAGCGGCTTGCCGCGCACGTGGACCTTGAGGATGTCGAAGCGGCCTTTGCGATCCGGCAGCGCGACGGTCACCTGGCGGTCGAAACGGCCAGGGCGCAGTAGCGCCGGGTCGAGCACGTCGGGGCGGTTGGTCGCCGCCATCACGATCACGGACTCGGTGCGGTCGAAGCCGTCCATCTCGGCCAGCATCTGGTTGAGCGTCTGTTCGCGCTCGTCGTTGCCACCGCCGAGACCGGCGCCGCGCTGGCGACCGACCGCGTCGATCTCGTCGATGAAGACGATCGCGGGGGCGGCAGCCTTGGCGCGGTTGAAGAGGTCGCGCACGCGGCTCGCGCCGACGCCGACGAACATCTCCACGAATTCCGACGCCGCGATGCTGAAGAAGGCGACGTTCGCCTCACCGGCGACCGCGCGGGCCAGCAGGGTCTTGCCGGTACCGGGCGGGCCGACCAGCAGCACACCGCGCGGAATCCGTGCGCCGAGTGCGATGTACTTATCCGGCTCCTTGAGGAAGTCGACAATTTCCACCAGCTCGGATTTGGCTGCTTCTTGCCCGGCTACATCGGCAAATGTGATCTTGGGGCGTTCGGCGCTGTATTCGCGCGCCTGCGTGCGCCCGAAGCCGAACACACCCGTCATCTGGCGCTGCGCCCGGCGGGTCGACCAGATGAAGAAGCCGAGCAACAAAATGAGCGGGCCCCAGTTGAACAGGAAGAGCAGGATCGGGTTGATCTCGCTCGTGCGTGCGACGACCGTCACGCCCGCCTGCCGCAGATCGTCGACCAGCGACGTATCCGGCACCGGCAGCAGGGTCGTCGAGAATTCACGTGACGTCCGCTGCACCGCGCCCTGCGACAACAGCGGCGAGCCATCTTCCGGGTAAGTTACCGCGCCGCGAAACGTGCCGCGCACCTGATCATCCTGCAGGACGACTTCCTGGACGTTGCCAGAATCGACCTGCGCACGGAAGACGGAATACGGGACGTCGATCACCGGGTTGGGTGAAACGCTGCTGACCATCTCCGGCACGCGCAGCGTGAACCAGAGCAGCAGCACGAGTCCCACAACCAACCAGGCCCAACGCGGCACCTGGAACTGAGGTGGTTTATCCCCATCTTCCGACGGGGGTTTTTGGTCTGGCTTCTTGTTATTGGGTGGAAATTGCATCTGGAAAATGCCCTGCTATGAACGAATGGCCTAGATGAGAATTGTAACCTCTCATAAGGCATAAGGGTAATCTCTAGACGTTAGATAGATATAAATATTACCCTGGACTCTCTTGAGAGAAGCGATTTCGACCCTTTTCTGCGTAATTTTCGGGCCGATTCCGCGTGTATAATGCGACTCAAGTGAAAGGATCATCAGATCATGCCGGAACGCAAAGCCCCATCGCAGCCTGATTCCACGGTCGCCGCTCGCAGCAGCCAGTCTGTGCGTCTGGATGGGCACGACGTTCCCTGGATGGTGAGCCAGTTCTTGCACGGCAGTGGCGATCTGCACGCCGAGCTGGCCGAACGCTATCCCAACCAGCCGCTAATGTCGCTCTTCAGCAGCCGCATCAGCGATACGTCGCCGCGGCGTGGCCTCGCGACCCTGGCGACGCAGGACGGCAGCGCCAGCGTCATGATCGAAGTCGATCTCTCGACCTACAACACGGAGTTCGCCTTTTCCCTGGCCTCGATGCTGACCCTGCGCTTCAGCCTCGTCTCACTCAGCGACCTGGATCGCTCGCAGTGGCTGGAGCAGGTGCAGCGCGGCCACCAGAAGGTCAACATCCTGTGGGGCAAAATGCGCTGGCGCAGCGACTACATGATCTGGAGCCAGCAGCACCATTACACCAGCATCTACGCCTTTTCACAGCAGCATCACATCGAAGCGGCCGCGCGCCTGACGTCCGACGTCAGCAAGCTGCTGATCACATGGTTGGCGCAGTTGTGGCTGCCGCAGCAAACCGCGGACGATGGGGAAGTCGCCATCAACTGGTAGCCCCTGCCATTTTCTATCTCGTATGATTTGTTTTTGGATGTGGCGCGCGCACGATTCGGTAGATACATATGTCGTGATGTGACATGTGCTGCTATTTGTTGCGCCGTTGCTAAACCTTGGCCTGACAACAAAAAAGCGCCGGGGAGGCGCTTCGTGTTCGTTGTGAGAAGATGAGCCCAACGAGAGCAGGGGAGGACGGGACAGTTGGCAGCGACGTACTCTCCCACACAGTCACCCATGCAGTACCATCCGCGCTGGCGAGCTTAACGACC
>JADLAY010000061.1 GCA_020849765.1 Anaerolineae bacterium | reverse complement strand
TGAGAGTGTTTCGGTAGAATCAGGCAACAGGAGGAACATTCTCATGAGCAAGCAGAAACACGGCAAGCGCTACAGTGAGGAACAGATTCTCCGCATCCTGGAGGAAATCCGGGGTGGCAAAGCGGTGACCGAGGTCGCCCGCCGGTACGGGGTTGCGGAGAATACCATTTATCGATGGAAGAGCCGTTTCGGAGAAATGAACCGGGAGGAGCTGCGGCGTCTGCGGGAGCTGGAGGCTGAGAACGCCCGGTTGAAGCGCATCTATGTACCCGCATCGGGTCCCGGCAGTTGGAAGCAACTTCTGGCCGATCCTGATAAACACTGGAAAATGGGATATTCGGCACGTACACTCGCCCATTGCTGGCATGACTCCGATGGCTGGCCTGACGAGATAAATGCCCTGTTCTTACAAGCAAACCTCCCTGAATTTGGTCAGGTCACACCCCTGTTGGTGATACCTGAGCTTGTCACCTCTTTACAGGGACAGGGAGGGCATCCTCATAGTGATGTGTTCGTATTGGCAAAATCGGACCAGGGTAGCCTGATCAGCATCACGGTCGAAGGAAAGGCAGAGGAACCATTCGGAAACCAGGTGTTAGGCGAGTGGAAACGTTCCGGTAATCAGAAGAATCGTCGTATTCGCCTGGATTTCCTGCTGAGAAAACTGGGCCTGACAACGGACCCTCATGACGCTGTGCCCTACCAACTGATCCAGCGTACAGCATGTGCGGTCGTAGAAGCCGAACGTTACAATGCGCCCTACGCAGTTATGGTAGTGCATTCGTTTAGCCGGACGGATACCAATTACGAGGCATTTTGTGGGTTTGTAAACGAGTTCGGAAAAGGCGTTGAACCTGGAACTCTCGTGGAGATTGCGCTGGTCGATGGCATTCGGGTATTTGTTGGATGGGCGCGTGGGCATGAACGCTATCTGACCGTGTGAAGAAGTCCACCATGCACGACCGGACGCACATCCAGCGCCCGACATATGTCTTTGAGCAGCATCGAGCCGCACCGAAAACAATTCCCGTAACCTGTGCGAATGTTGAACCCAAATGACGTGTGATGATCGTTATGATGGTGCTGCTGCGGAAAAAGGCACGGTCCGATGATCCAATCACCAGACTGCCGGTAACCGTGATCGAGCAGCATATTTGCCACCGCCGCGATCACGGCTGGATTCAACGTGTAATTGGAGCGAATATGCCTGGCTGTTGAGGGCGTCCGAGATGGAGATTGTCGCGTTGCAGAACGCTCAGCAGGTAAGTCGAAATCGGCGAGTGTGTAACGCTCATCACCTTACAGGCTTCGCTCACATTCCCCAGCGTCTCTGCCAGCTTCAGCAACCCTAACTTCGTGGCGATGATTTTCTGTTCGTTCGTCATCTTAACACTCTCCTGTATACTCAACAGTGTACTCGGAGTGTCAGATTAAGTCTCGTCTATTTCAGATTAGATGATTATGGGCTATGGAAACTCCTGTTATTGGTGCCCGACAATGCGATGCGGCACATACGACTCTTCCAGGTATGTTATATCCTCTTGAGTCAGGCTCACCGATAGAGCACCAACAGCATCCTCCAGATGCGAAATCTTGGTTGCGCCAATAATGGGCGCGGTCACAGGTTCTTTCTGTAGCAGCCACGCCAGCGCCACGTGAACGCGCAGCACGCCGTACTTTTCCGCGATTTCCGCTACTCGCTGGATAACCTGCTGATCGGTTTCGGCAGTCGCATCGTACTTACTTTTCTGGATTTGATCAGTTTCGGAACGGAGCGTGCTTTCTGCTCCCGCTTCGCGCGTCAAGCGACCCGACGCGAGCGGGCTGTAGGGGATCGCGCCGAGCTTTTGGTCACGGCAAAGCGGCAGCATTTCCCGTTCTTCTTCGCGATAGATCAGGTTGTAGTGATCCTGCATCGAGACGAAACGCGCCCAACCGTGCTGGTCAGAGACGTGCAGTGCCTTCTGGAACTGCCATGCCCACATCGCGGACGCGCCGATGTAACGCGCCTTGCCTGCGCGCACCACATCGTTTAGCGCTTCCATCGTTTCTTCGATGGGGGTTTCGTAATCCCAGCGGTGGATCTGGTAGAGGTCCACATAATCGGTTTGCAGGCGTTTCAGGCTGTGGTCAATCTCACTCATGATGGCTTTGCGCGACAGCCCGCCGCCATTTGGCGCGTCCGACATTTTGCCATGCACTTTGGTGGCAATAACCACCTCATCCCGGCGGGCGAAATCCTTCAGCGCGCTGCCGAGAATTTCCTCGCTGCGCCCGATGGAATAAACATTGGCGGTATCGAAGAAGTTGATGCCCAGTTCGAGCGCCTTCTGAATGATGGGGCGGCTGTTTTCCTCGTCCAGCACCCATTTGTGTACCCAGCGTGTCGCATCGCCAAAGCCCATGCAACCCAGGCAGATGCGTGAGACTTTCATCCCAGTTGACCCTAAACGGGCGTATTCCATGTTGTTCCCCTTTCACATCCCATGTTTAGTGGGAATGTTATTCTGTTTCGGGCAACTGTTCGATTGCTATCCGGGCTGCGGTCATCGCGTTCGGCCATCCGGCATAGAATGCGAGATGAGTAAACAGTTCGATTAGCTCGTCTTTACTGACTCCGTTCTCACGGGCACGAACGATATGAAATGGCAACTCATTCGTCCGATAAAGCGCGGTCAGGGCTGCGACGGTAATCAAGCTGCGATCGCGCTTGGATAATCCCGGACGTTCCCAAACATCACCGAAGAGTACCTCATCGGTTAGTTCCATCAATTTGGGCGCGAAAGCCCTGATATCGTCTGTCGTAGGCTGTTGTTTAGACATGGTTCATTCTCCTCTCATTTCATTCGTATATTTGCTTCATGCGCGCTCACTGAGCCGCGTATCCGCCGTCGGGGGCAACGACTTGCCCGATCATGAATCCGGCACCCGGACTGCAAAGCCATAGGACAGCTGAGGCGATCTCCTCTGGCGTCCCCATGCGGCCAAGTGGGATGTTGTCAATGACCGCCTGTATGCGCGCTGGATGGTCGAGCTTTGCTTTTGCGACCATCGGGGTATCTACGGTGCCGGGGCAGATCACGTTGATGCGTATGCCGCTGCGTGCATATTCGAGCGCGGCGGCCTTGGTCAGCCCGATCACTCCATGCTTAGATGCCGTATAGGCTCCAAGCCCGGCGATGCCGACCAGACCGCTCTGGGATGAGCAGTTGACGATTACGCCACTGCCCTGCCTGCGCATCTGGCGGAGTTCGTGCTTCATACAGGCCCAGACTCCGCGCAGGTTGACTGCGATCACACGATCAAAATCTTCGGCTAGGGCATCGGCTGTTTCGACACTGGGCGCATGAATGCCGGCGTTATTGTAGGCAGCGTCGAGACGCCCGAATACGGATACCGTCTCGGCGATTGCCGCCGCAACTTGCGCCTCGTCCGAGACATCACATTGCAGACCCAACGCCTGATATCCCGCTTTGGTCAGCCTATCTGCTGCCGCCTTGACAGTATCTTCGTGGATGCCAGCGATGGCTACAGCCGCGCCAGCTTCGGCGAATGCCTGAGCCGTCGCAAAGCCAATGCCTTCGGCGCCGCCCGTTACAAAGGCAACCTTATCCTGGAATGATATGTTCATGGTTTCACCGTTGACACGGTTCATGCTCCTCTCATTTCATTCGTGTATTTGCGTCATGCGCGCTCACTGAGCCGCGTATCCGCTGTTGTGCAGGGTGATCTTTGCAATGGCGCGTGCTGTCATGGTTGGTTTCCTCATCAGGCATCAATCGTGACCGCGTAGATGCGCCAATCGAACATATCTGCGCCGTGAGTAAATCACTGGCGAATGTTGTCGAGTTCGTACCGAAGCCACAGCACTCCGCCGTCGAGTACCTCATTTGACGTGAGCTTCAGCTTCGTGACAGGAAACGGCGGTTTGTCGCGTTCGCCCTTGTATTCAAAAATGGCTGGGGCGCCGGTATATCCATCGAGCGCGGGCAGCAGCAGGAGGCTGATCTCATCAATCAGCCCCGCATGCAGGAAGCGCCCGCTCGTAGCAGGCCCGCCGTCGAGGTACAAGCGCTGGATGCCGAGGCTGCCGAGCTTGTCAAGCACGAGGCCGAGGTCAATCTCGCTGGCGCCGGCGAAGAGGTAGTGAACGCCTTCGGCGCGCAGCCCCGCGAGGTAGCGGTCGCTGGTGGATTCGGCCACCACTACGATGATTGCTGCGCCGTCAATGTCGCTGCGCCCCCAAACCAAAGAGCCGCCCGGATCAATGGCGATCTGGTACTTGCCCAAGCCAGGTTCAGGCAGATGATCCACGCGTTCGACTGTTTCAGTCGTTTCCGGGTAGGGGGAAGTGCCCAGCGTGTATTCCAGCGCGGTGACGCGGCCCATGATGGAGGCGTCGGCGCCGAGCCGCGCCCGGGCGGTTTCCCACAGCCCCTCCGGGACGACATCAGCGGGGTGCCAGAGAGGCACGAGCGCGCGGCCATCAACGCTGCTGGTCATGTGGCAAATCAGTCGGGGTCTCATTGTTTTTCCAGAGTCTGTGATTCGCTCACTAATCTTCAACGGTGGTCGGATAGGTGTTCTTGTCGAACTTTTCCGGGTCAGCGCCCGCGCGAATACCGGTGTCGAGCGCGTCAATCGCGGCGATCTCGGTTGGATTGAGCGCGAAATCGAAGACATCGAAGTTCTCGACAATCCGGCTCGGCGTCACTGATTTCGGGATCGCGGAGAAGCCGTGATCAAGATGCCAGCGGAGGATCACCTGCGCTGGTGTCTTTCCGTGTTTCGCGGCGAGTTCAACGATGACGGGGTTCTCAAGCAGCTTCGTCGTGATGCCGGTTTCCTGATTAAGGCTGTAGATGCCGCCGATTGGTGACCATGCCTGCGTGACGATGCCGTAGCGCTCGTTCGTCTTTCGAACCGCTTGCTCGATGAAATACGGGTGCAGCTCGACCTGGTTGACCGCCGGGGCGACATCGGCCTGCTGTAACAGGTTCTCCAGGTGCTGCGGCTGGAAGTTCGAGACGCCGATTGCGCGTGCGCGCCCGTCCGCAAGAATCTTCTCGGCTGCCCTGTACGCCCCCAGCGTCATGTCGAAGTCTGTAGGCACAGGCCAGTGCAGCAGGTATAGGTCAATATAATCAACGCCGAGCCGGCGCAGGCTGGCATCGAACGCGCGGAGTGCCGGTTCGTAGCCGTAGTCAGCAACCCACAACTTCGTGGTGATGAAGATTTGGTCGCGGTCGATTCCTGAGCGGCGGATGCCTTCGCCAACCTGCCGCTCGTTGTTATAGGCGGCTGCGGTGTCAATAAGCCGGTAGCCAGTGGCAAGCGCCGTCTCGACCGCGTCTGCTGTTTGCTCTTGCGAAGCGCGGAAAACGCCGAAACCGAGGGCCGGCATCTCGACACCGTTGTTCAGGCGGATAAGGAGACTTCTGTTGTTCATGGTTGTTACATCTTTCCTTGATAGGTGACTGTGCTTCAGATTACATCATCCAAGCAAACGTGTTTGGATTTGGGCCGACTCGCCCTGCTTCGCCTTCGTCGAGGGCATCAATGGAGGCAACCTCCTCGGCAGTCAGTGCGAAATCAAAAATATGGAGATTCTCTTCCATCCGTTCACGATGCATCGATTTCGGGAAGATGATATATCCGTGTTGGATATGCCACCGCAGGACGGTTTGGGCGTAGGTTTTCCCGTAGGCATTAGCAATGCGTTGGATGACTGGCTTCTCTGAAATCTTACCCTGACCCAGTGGACT
>JADLAY010000060.1 GCA_020849765.1 Anaerolineae bacterium | reverse complement strand
TGGTTGATCATGTTGTGGGCGATGCTTTCGGTCCGCTTGAAGAAGGCGAACAGGATCGCCATCCCGAACGAGACGAAGGTAATCCCCATCGCGATTGTGATCAGCAGATGTACGATCTGCTCGACCAGCGCGAACAGCAGCAGCGGCCACGCGCTCAGGGCGCGCTGCTGCGACGATCCCGCCATCGACACCGCCGCCGCACGCACCGCACCATCGACGCCATCCCACGTAAGCGGCGCGAGGTTGTAGTCGAAGTAGCCGCCGTCGAAGTTCCAGTCCATCGGCACGACCGAGGTCCCGCCAGCGCCGGCCCACGTCGACGGATTCGGGTTCTGGAGGTAGATGCCGCATCCCGGCGAGTAGACCGGCTGTGGATAGCCCATCACGTCCTGAGCGTGACCACGCAGATACGCCATCGCGATATCCAGCCCGTCGATCGGTCCCGGACCGGTCGCGCCGGGCAGATAGACGTCGAACTGATCGCACAGACTTCCCAACCCGAGGTCGTTGGAGTCGATCTGCGCCAGCGACGAGAAATCGCCGGCGTTCGCGCCCATTCCGTTGAGCACGCTCAGGTACATCACCTGACCGATGTTCAGGCGGAAGTCGTTGAGGCCCCGATAGAAGCTTGGCCCGATGCTGAAGAACAGCACGCCGGCGATGTACCAGATCAGGGCGCTGCGTGGGCTGACTACGTCCAGCCGGATGAACGATGCCAGCATGTAGGTGATGCCGAGGACCAGCAGCGCTGCGATAAACACATAGCCGACCGCCACGCCGAGGCTGCCGTTGGTCTGCGCGATCACCGGCGCGAACACATTGTCAATCAGCCATTGATTGACCAGTTTCACCGTATAGCCGGCCATGAGCAGGGCTTCTTGCAGGTTCCAGTGAATGCCGGCGATCAGCACGATGATGCCGTACAGCAGCTCGTCGAGCATGCGTGCGAAATCAGGCATGGTGTGTCCCTCTAGTCGGCGACATCGCCGCTGCAAAACGGGTTGGCGGCGTTGATCCAGGTGATCCGGTTCGCGCCGCCGTCGAGCGAGTAGGTAAGCTGGCGCAGGCTCCCAGCAGGCCCGAACGCGGCCAACCGGTAGATCCGCGAACTGCCCGGCTGGAGCGCGGTGTAGTCCTCGTTCCAGTAGCCGGCGGTCTGCATCGCCGCCTGTGAGGTCGGCCACGTCCCGATCAACGGTCCGCTGAAGGTGTCGACGCGCGTGACCGTCATCAGCGCGACCGGGACCGTTTCGTACACCGCGCTGCCAAGATTGGCGATCTCAATTTGCCACGTGTACAAGCTGCGCGGCTCGCCGCCGATCGGCTCGGCGGGCGCTGATTCCACATTGAGTAACCGGAAGCGCAGCCGCAGGGACGCGCCGGACTGCCCGACGAAGACGGCATCGCCGAGGTAGAAGTCCCGTGGCGGCGTGATGACATACGGCGTCGGCGGCAGCGGAAGCGGCGTGCCGGGCAGCGGCGTCGGTTGGGGAATAAACGGTGTCGGCACGGGAGTCGGACAGACATAATACGCTGTCTGCAGGACCGTCGTCCCGCAGGCCAAGATTGCTGAAACGACGGCCGCTGCCGCAGTCAGGAAACGCAGCATGCGCGTCATTCGCGTTCCTTCCTACGGAATCAGCCCCGGCTGGTTGCCGGGTGCGAGCAGGTGCGTGAAGCGAACGTTTCCGCCGCGCCGGCCGTTTGGCACGGACCACACTTTGCCGAAATACGGCACCACGACCCGTACCGGCGTGTCGGCCACGAGCTGGATCTGCGCGTAGCCGCTGACATCCGTGAACGCCTGCGCGATCACCCGATTGGTGCCGGCTTCGACTACGCGCACAGGGATACCGGACACGCCTTCAGCCGGATCGACGGCGCGATTGCCGTTCTCGTCGTAGGCAATGACCACGGAGACGATCATCTGCGCCGGTGGCATTGGCGTAGTGATCGGCAGAACTATCTGCGGCGCGGATATCAGCTCGATGCGTGCAACGTCGCGCGGTTCGTCGGTCAGCTGTGGTATCAGCGGCGGTGTGCCGATGATCGTGTTCAGATCCGCGCGATATACCTGCACGGCGTCCAGCGCGACTGTCGAACCTTGGCTGTCCCGATTGCGGTCGCCAGCGCTGCGCAGTGTAAGTACATGCGGTCCTGCGCTGAGGCTGTACACCTGCGAGCCGGGGAACACGAGCTCGAGCGAATACGCATCGACCGTATCGATGACCGTTCCGTCGACAATCACGTTGAATATGCCCATGTTGCGCGCTGCGACATAACGGATCCGCAGGCCCTCTCCTTCGAACACCATGCTGACGGCGCTGTCCGGTTCGTCTGAGCGGTGATACTGACCGCGGCTGGCACCGGCCTGCTGTCGCCGCTCCCACGGCGTGTTATAGCGGATGTCCGGATGATCCGACTCGTAGCTGATCCATCCGGTGTAAGGCGGCGGCTGATCGGTTGCATCCGGCAGCGGCTCGAACGGCAGCGGTGGCGCGGGCAGCAGGATCGTCCCGGCCGGTAGTCTCGTAGCCATCGGAGAAACGAACACGCCGGGCATCACCGCATGGACTTCAAGCACGCGTGTCGAAAGCGTGGGTGTTGTCGTTGCAGTGGGCGTCGCGGTCTGTGTTGGCGTCGCGGTCGCCGTCCATGTCGCCGACGGCGTCGGTGTTCGGGTTGCCGTGGCGGTCTGCGTAGACGTCTGAGTCGGCGTCAGCGACGGCAGCACCATCAGCGTTGGCAGTGGTTCGCTGGCCTTGACATGCCGCTCAACGACAAAGAAGGCAACCACGCCCCATGTCATCAGGCATACAGTCGTCAACAACAGTAATCGCCGCATGTTCGCCTCCGCCGAGTTTCTTGCATCTCAGCGTAGCAACCGCGACGATCTCAATCTGACGAGATTTACAGTTTTGCCTTGGTGATTCTGCTCACATGACGTGACGACATCAGCTGGCTGGGAACGCAAAACCTTCCTGAATTGCCACACTGATCAGGTGCTCGTTGGTCTGAACGCCGAAGCGTCGGCGCAATTTCAGCCGCACCCAGTAGATCCGCCGCAGCGGCACATCCATCTGCCGGGCGATATCGCTGACGTGCAGGCCCCGCACGAGCAGGCGCAGGACGGTTCGTGCCTCTGTGTCGAGTTTCCAGTCACGCAGCGGCGACTGCATCACGGACAGATACTCAGCGTTGGCGGTTGGCGAGAGGTATGACCGGTCGCGGAGTGCCATCTCAACCGCCATCGGCAGACAGACACTTAGATCGTCGCCGACCATCAGGTAGCCTTTTGCTCCTGCCGCGAAGAGGTCACGGATCAGCAATCCGTCGCTCAGTGTTCCCATAACCATGATGTGCGCAGATGGCGCAGCGTGTCGCAGTTGTTCGACCAGCGCCAGCGTGTCGATGAGCGGGTCAAAATGATCCCCCAAGAGGATGATATTGGGCTGTACCGCCTTGGCTGTCGCGATCAGATCGCTTCCGTTTTCGGCTCTGCTGAGTGTTGTTTGAGCTCGCCGCAGGAGGACGGTTTCCGCGCCGATGACACTCAGGCTGTTACTGTCTGCGAGCAGGATTCGCGCTGACATCGTTCTACCCTCGACTGATAGGCTGTCCTCTCAGCATATCGCAGGTAAACCGGCGCGCGATGTCACGCTGTGACATTTGATGCACAAAGATTTGCATCGGTGTGAGAGTCACGAGACCATAGAAGCTGGATTTCCCGCTGCAATCAAGGCGTTCAAGAGGTCACGCGTTTGTGGCTGCCGTCGGCTTTAACGTCGCAGCGAGCAGCAGGAGCACTCCCCCCGGCACGAACAGCAGACCAAAACCCCATGCCCCGACGATGGCCATGCCCACCGTAAAGAGCACCGCTATCCACCGTAAACGGCGCGCTAGTGCGGCATTATCGATGCGCGTACTGACCAACGCCATGATACCCGCGACAATCATCAGCGCCAGAAAACCATATCCCAAGGGGCTGCCGCCCTGCTGGATATACGACTGCCGGTGACAGACCATGTCCTGACCCTGCGGCAGGCATGTGGCGAACACCGGAAGGAACAGGATACTGCTCGCCAGAGCGATCTGCATCAACCCGCCGGCGACAGCAAATAGAGACGCTCGACTCTTGGGCATTGTCGCCTCCCTCTAGAAACAGGCCATTGTCCAGTACCACAACAAGCTCCACGTCCGATATTCCTGCTTGAATCGGCAGCTTCCTGTACCGTTTGCGTAGACAGTAGGGTAGTTCCGCAGCTTGTTGTAATAGATCGTCCCGCTGCAGTCGAAGAAGCCCTTGTACTTGAACTCGCCGGTTTGAGCAAATCCCGCCCATGACCGGCCGATGCCACCCGCGCTTAGCATATTGCTTTGAACTTTG
>JADLAY010000059.1 GCA_020849765.1 Anaerolineae bacterium | reverse complement strand
GTCGACGTCGCTACCCTTCTTCTCGACCCACTTCTCACTGCCGATCGTCACCCAGTCGCCGGTCGCAATCGACACGCGTCCGATGATCTTATTGATGTTGGCAGCGGTCAGCGTGAATGCGGCATCGTCGAGGATTGCCGACGGCGCGCTGTCGAACAGGTAGAGCGTCAGGGCCGCGGCTTGCGCGTCGTCATCCGTGATGCACACCTTACGCAAGTTGCCGCTCGTGTGTTGCCCGTTTGGGCTGACCGGGATCGTGATCAACCCGCCGACGACGTCACCGGCGTCTTTCGCGGAACCGTCCGTCGTCAAGGTCACATCGACCGGCTTCGTGTCGTAGAATGCCATGCTATTCGTCTCCCATGTCTGATTGGTTCAAGTCCATCAGGGCGAGCATCTCCCAGACGACGCGCGCCAGCCGTGTGAGCGTTGTCTTCGCCTGCGAGATGTTGCTGATCCCGTCGATCTGCGCTTTGATGTCCGCAAAGTCGAGCGTCTGGATCGTCTGCAAGTGCGTCAGGCGCTTGAGTCGCTTTTGCTCGCTTGGCGGAGGCACTTTCGGGTCGATGGCGTTCACCACCTGCGTGTACGTGTCGTGCGCCAGTTGTGTATCGTCGCCGGTCGAACCGTCGATCAGATACAGGATCGCCTCGCTCGGCGTCGTGCTCATGCCCGCGTATTTGCCGGGCAGCGCGGCGCGCAGGGCCGGTTCCACTTCTTCCGGCTCGCGCAGGTTGCCGCGCTGCAATCTGACTTCGATTGCCATTAGACCTCCCTTGCCCAGAACTGCGGGTGCGTGTCTTTGCCGGATGCGCTGCCCGCGCCCGCCCACAATTTGATCGTGCCGCCGTCCGGGCTTTTCCACGCCACCTTGAACTGATGCGATCCGGCAGACAGCGCCGCCGTCGTGAAAGTCATCGAGCAGTTTGCACTGCGTACGGTGTAGGTGCCGTCTGTGGCCGTACCAACGCTGATCAGGCCGTCGTTGCCCCCCGCCTGAGCGCCGTCGATAATGAAGTCGAAGTTGGCGCCATTGCCTGTTGAGAGTACCGATCCGGTGAAACCGAGCTGCACGCGCCCGCCGTAGGTGGTAATCGTGATCGTGAGCGTGGCAGCGTCGATGTCCACCAGCGTGGTGGACGTGGTCGTGTAATCCGACGCGTTGTTGACGTTCACTACTCCGGTCGATGGCGACTTGAGGTAGCTGATATTCGCCTGCACGGCGTTCAGTTGCGCGGCGGTGAGCGGGTCACCGGCCACGAATGTGTATGGGGTTACGTAGGGCATATGCCTCCTAGAGGGCTAGCACAGCTTCGGTGTTCGCGCCGCTGGGCGCCAGTTCGGACGTATTGAGGATGAAGTATGAGAGCCGCTGCGTCAGATCGAGAATCAAATCCACCCGGTGCTGGCGCGCGCTCGCATTGACTGAGTGGCGAATACCCACCACGATATGATCCGCGTCGTAGTAACGCGCCACCGGCGTCAGTTGCTGCACGGTAATGCGCTCACCCACGTCCAGCGAGAGATACGTCTTCGTGGCGGGTGTCACAATGTACGACAGCCGATCCACACGCTCGACAGGATCACCCCACTTCGCGGCGAGCAGGTTGGCGGCGCCCTGTGCTAACGCGTCGTCGTCGAGGAGGCGAATGTTGATCGTCTTCTCGACGCGTCCATAGTCGTAAATCGACTGCGGGTTATTCGCTGTGGCCGTCATCGTCGAAAACGTTTCGAGGGGTGTGCCCCGCAGCTGGAGCGTCGTCAGGTACACCTCGTGCACCCCGCGATTGACGATCGTCAGCTTGGCCGACGACGCCCCATGTTCGAAGCCTACGTACACGTCGTTCGTTGCGTCAATGGCATTACTACCCGCCGTGTCCCCGCGCGACAAAGTCGTGCCATCGTCGTAATAGACAGCGGCATAATCGACCGTAGGCAATGGCGGCACAATTTCCAGCGCGCCCACCTTCACGCCTTCTTCAGTGGCATAACGCGCGGTGAGCACGCGGCTTTCGCCGGGTTGTAACCTGTAGGGCAGGCTCTGTAGGGTGAACAGCACCGTGTTATCTGCCCCGATCCGGCGCGGCTGATAACTGATATTAATGACGTTTGCCAGTTGTGCAGCGTAGGAGAGTGGGGCCTCAATCACGTTGCCAGGGATGGTGATCAGCTGCGAGGTACTCACCGTCAAATCATGCAGACGATCCAGGAATTTGAACTTCCCCGTGGGCGCGTCCCACCAGAAGCGTCCCATGATCTCTGCGTCGATCAATTGGCGCGCGTACTGCTGCGCGCTTACCCCGCGTCCGGCGTCGGCATTGTCACCCAGGAAAGCGATTGTGGTGTAGCCGGTATCGAAGTTGCAGAACGTGTTTTCGAACAACGTGTCACTGCCGTCGAGTTCGCTCACGTCGAGCGTGAACGCGGGGTAGGGCCATTGCACAACGCCGCTGTCGAAAATGTCCGTCAGCGCTTCGCCGATCGACGCATCCAAAAGCAGCGTCGGGCTGTATTCCGCGTCCAGCAGCTCCAGCATCGCATCGCGGCAGGTCAGCGTCACGCCAACCCCCTCACCCGGTGCGTCCTGACGATTGACGGACGGATACTGAACCTCGTCCAGCTTCCCCTGCCACAATACCCAGGTCGTCACGCCGTCCGTCATGCGAATGCGCACGAGCAGCCCGCGCTTCAGGAGCTGCGAAAATGCGCCGCCCAGGAAGCGGCCGACCAGGAAGTCGGAGTCTGGGTCGCGCAGCGCAATCGTCGCCTGCGCCGGCGCGGCGAAGTTCTGGCCCGGCGCCGTCATGCCATGCCCGCAGGTGAAACTCTCGACGTAGTCGGTGATGTCCGCGCTCGCGTGGCCGAAGGTCGCGTTGCGCCCCCAGTCCACCTCGATCATGTAGGTGAAGTCCGGCATCGGCTATTCCAGCCTCGCGTCCTGGCCGGGCACCGCACCGCCACTATCGCGCGTCACGCGCGTAATGCCCCCAGCCAGCCAGGTTTCGAGCGGGCCACCACTCAAGCGCGTCACGTCAATCTCCACCTGGATCTTCTGGATCTTGCTTGTCAGGCTGTTCCAGTGGCTCTCGATCTGGCCCGATTTCTCGACGATTTTCCCCGCCACGAAATCGGCGCCACTGAGCGACATGCCCAGCATCTCACTGCTGAGCACGGATGCGTCCATATTGGTCGCGATGTTGGTCATCGCCGTGTCGAACGGCTGGATTTCTTCCTCGGTCGGCACCCATTCCGCCCCGGCAAGATAAGCTCCAGCCTCCGGCCCAAACTGCGCCGTACCTTGCGCCTGGATGGATTCTAAGAGAGAAGCAATCGCCGCGTCGGCGGAGTTCGTGCGTATAGTCTCGACAAGGAGCGGTAGTGTATAGTTTTGCCAGTGCAGACTCGCCTCATTCGCCCTGCCGCTCTCCAAATTGAGCGCAGTCTCGAATTCCTGCAAGTCCTGTTCGCTGACCCCCGCATCCCGCGCGGCCTGGATGACCTCGTCGCCCAGTTGCCCCATCAGGCCGCCGGAAGTCGTGCCGAAGAAATCACTCTTGCTCATGTTGTCGAGCGCTTCAGCGCCGCGCTGAAGTTCGCTTGCCATCCGCTGGGAATTCTCCGCCGCATTCTCGAAGCGCTGTAACTCTGCGTCGCTGATGAGACCGTTCTCATTGGCGACGCGGGCGCGTTCGACAATGAAGGCGTACTCATCGGCCATCTCTTGCACGCGCTCGGCTTGATCCGGCGTCACGATCGGCACGTCATTCAGCAGCGTCGCGTTATCGGTGATGGTGCGATATTCGTCCGCGATGCCCACAATCAGGCCGGACGCGCTGGTCATAATCTCCTGCCGTCGCTGTTCGTTGTAATAAAGTTGGCGTGAATACTCGACCTGATCCTGCATGGCGCGCAGCTCGGCCTCACGTTCGAAGGCGTTGAACTGCGGGGTGTAGGTTTGGGTGAGGTAAGCGCGCTCTTGGTTCTGATGATAGACCGCCATCGCCGCTTGCAACGAACTTGAAGAAGCGACGGTCGGCTGGCCGGTGCCCAGCGCAGAGAACTCTGCATGCGCTTGGACAAGCTGATCAAGAATCGCCCGGCCCTCTTCAGTCAGCCCGCGCAGGTTCTTCTCTTGCGCAATGGCTTCCTCGACTGTCATACTGACACCGATGTCCATCGCATCGACCAGGAGCGACAATTGTTGGCGCAGGGCATCAAGATCTTCAACTGACTCGGTAAGAATGCCGCCGGTTGGGAACGCCTGCGGACCGGTGCTCTCGACGTAGCCAATGATGTCGTTGGCTGCGCCCGCGGCGGTCTCCGCCAGGTCATTCCAGAAGTTCGTCCACTCGACCTTGAACCGATCCAGGTTGGTCGTCTGTGCCTCAAGTGCGCCGCCAAACGAACCGACCTTGTCTTCCATTTGTTCGATCACGGCGCGCGTGAACGCCTCTGTGTCGGCAATTCCGGCATACTCGGCCTTGAGCTCCGCGACGCGCTTGCGCGCGAGGTCGGCGCTCAATCCGAACGCGTCCAGGCGCAGATAGCTCATATTGGTCAGCGCCATCGCGAGGTTACCGACCTGCTCAGTCGAACCAGTCAGGCGATAGGTGAGGCCAATGAATTTTTCCAGGTCATCGTCGGTCGACGCCAGTTTCAGCGAGGCCAGCTGCGCGGCGGATGCCATCAGGTCCATGTCAGACGCGCCGCCGAGCGTGGCCTCACGCAGCCTGGGGAGGAGTTCCGTCGTGTTGTCGAGCGATTCGGCATACGCGTCGAATTGCACCGACACGTCATGCACTTGCTCGCCCAGGTTGACGAGTTCAAGCCCCTTCTGCACAACGAAGTACGCGCCGAAGCCGGTCACAAGGCCCTGGATCTTACGATCCAGTTCACCGAAACTGAACTCTGTGTCCTGATTGGCCCGGCTCAGTCGCTGGTTACCCTCCGCCATCATGTCCGTCGCCCGGCGGTGGTCGCTCGCATTACGCGTCGTGCTGGACGCCATCTGCTGCAGGGTGCGTTGTTCCTGCTGCAAGACGGGCGTCGCGCCGTCACGTGCCATGAGGACGAATTGCACTTGATAATCCGCCATCACATCCTCGCGAGAAATAACATCGTCGCCACTTCCGGGCTATACATATTGCCACTGCTGTGAGTCAAGAGCATGTCGCGCCAGCGGTCGGCGAGCGCATCCTGCTGCTGCGTGCGCGCCAGCCATAGGGTTTTCTCGTCATCCGGCAGGCTCAGCCACGTCGTCATCGTCCACTGGCGCCGTTCCAGCGTCCGGATCACCAGCAGCTCGTACGGGCTGAAACGAGTCGGCGCGTGCGGAAATTTGCGCCAGCCCTCTCTCCGCCACCCGCCGCAGGAAGATGATCAGCGCATTAAGCACGCCCGCGTCCAGGTTGTCCGCCAGCCAGGCGGCTTTGTCTTCCAGGTCATCGCCTGGGATCGGCGTGCCGCCGCCTTCAATGGCGTCCGCGGCCCGCAGCGCATCGCGCTTGACCTGCGCCGCGAACAGTTCACGCCGGTAATCCGGGTCGTCCGGGTTCGGCTCTTTGCTGCGCGTGAGGGCGTTGAAGCGCGTCTCCGGCATGACCGGGTCCGTCACCATCGCGCCGATCTCGTGCCAGCGGTGATACGAGAGCGTGCGGATCTCGACCGTCTCGGTGCGCGCGGCTTCGCCCACCCCGTAGGCCGTGTTGACGACCTCCAGGGCGACGGTCTTGGGTTTGAGTGCAGTGAGGTCAGTCACAGCGCCCTCACGTCGAGATGATGGCGGTCGTCGTCGTGCCGTTGGGCTTCAACGTCGCGCGCGGCTTCTGCGGGTCACCGCTGCCACCCGCCAGGTCGATGTAGGGAGACGTGCCGGTCAGCACGAATTCCCCGCTCAGCTCCAACGATCCGACCGAGTCGTCCGGGTCGGAGATCGTCAGCGTTTTATCGCCGCCCGATTCCAGCCACAGACGCATGACGTTGTTCAGGCTCGACGCGCCCACGGCGAACTCGTATTCGAGCGTCACGTCCTGGACGATGCCGCCCTGGGTCGTCTTCTCGAAGTCGCTCCCCAACGTGTGGTAGCTGCCGGAATTGCGCGTGCGGTTGACCGTCGCCATCGTCACCTCGGCGCTGTAATCGGTCAGCGTCGAGCCGTCCGCCGCGTCGAGTTCAACCTTGCCTGCATGTTTCGAGACACCCATGGTTATTGCTCCTTATTCACCGTGTCCGTCGCCTCTACCTGCTGTGTCCGTTTCGCCGAACGCTGGCGTTCCAGCGCGGCCCGTGTCTCCGTGTCCTGCGGGGCGATCTCTTCCGGCTCCGGCGTGTAGTCACGCGGCAGCAGTTCGATTGCGCCCATGGCGACCAGCATTTGCTGCTGGCCTTCCGGCATCCCGTCGACCGGGTAGACCCAGCCGCGCTCGACGATGCGCTGGTCACGCCCGTACTTTTGCGCGTAGGTCTTCGAGCTGATCGTGCTCTTCACGCGCGCCCATTTTGCTTTCATGCCAACTCCGTCATTCTGAGGGTCACCATCACACCGAAATAGATCGCCGCCCCGCCGCGTGGGTAGGCGTAGAGCGCTGGGTCGAACGCACCGCCGGTGATCGTGACCGTGTGCCCGACGAGCTTGATGTGCGTCTTGAGCGCCGCGGCGTAGGCGCCCATGTAGGCCACCAGATCCGGCGCGGCGTCCACCAACCCGATGCCCTGGCCGACCGGGCGCAGCAGGAACAGGTCGAAGATCGTCCAGCCGAATTGCAGGCTCGTCCCGCTCAATGTGAACGGCGTCACACTACCCAGCGGCTGCTCGCCCAACGGGTGCAGCAGCCTGCACGGCAGCTGCGCAGTCTGAATGCTGTCCGGCAGTTCGTCGTAGTTGAAGACCGGCACGACCGCGGCGTTCAGTGTCACGTCCATCGCTTCGAGTGCGTCGTAAATGCCTGAAAGGTCGCTCACGCGCGTTTCTCCATCAACACTGTGTTATCCACCTGCGCCACCTCGACCCAGCCATCCGCCAGCGCCTCGCCAATCACGCGGGCCACCTGCGGCATGAGGCGGTCATGCACGGCCATCCGCCCACCCGGCTTGAGATGCGCACCCCACTGAATGACGTCGTGCCGGGCCGCGCCCTCGCTGTGAAAGCCATCCACGAAAACGAAGTCGACCGGCTGTCGCCAGACCTGCGCCACCTGTTCGCTGTAGAGGTTGATGATGCGCACGTGATCCTCAAGGCCCATCGACACGATGTTGCGCAGCAGATGCCCGGCATCCGCATGGCTGAAAACACCCACGCCGCCGCCGTCCACGTAGTCCGGGTGGGGGTCGATGGCGTAGACGCGTCCGCCATGCGCCTTGACTCCGGCAGCCAGGGCGCAGGTCGAACGCCCGCGAAAACTGCCAATCTCGATCACGTCGCCGCACGCCTGGTCGTAGAGCAGTCGGGCCTCATCCTCGTCCAGATGCCCCTCGACCTGCGCCAGGATGTCGGCCACCGTCGGCCACTGCGCAAGTGCTTGGGTCACGGCGTCAGCCTCCGGTAGGGTTCAAGCAGCTCGATCACGTCGGTCGGCAGCTTCGAAGGCATCCGCAGCACGCCGCCCGGCGAGGTCAGAACCTGCTCGAACACTTGCTGCGTGTCCTTCTGCTTGTAGAGGTACGCCGCCAGCCGGATCGTCGCGTGCACGATGTCATCCGGCGCACTCGCGCTGTACGCCCACTTGCCGGTGATCGTGATTGCGTCCTCCGGGTCGTCCTCATATTCCCAGGCGTAGCCAGACGACGCCTTGAGCCGGATGCCGTAGTACGGCGTCACGTTCTTAGGCAGCGTCACGTACTTCGTCGAGGCGATGGTCGTGCCGTCGCCATTCACGATCGATGTGATGCTGCACAGATCCGCGCCGTAGAAGACGAGGTTACGCCGCCAACCGTACTCATCAAGCTCGGTGTCGGCCAGCGCATCGAATGTGCGCGCGCTGTCGCTCGCCGCCTCAAAGACGCGGCCCAGCTTCGCCTCGATGATCTTCTGTGCCCCGGTCGCGAGTGAACCGATCAGGGTGTCATCGTCGGTTTCGCTGTCAGGAATCTTGAGGTACGCCTTGACCCCGTCAGCGTCGGTGTAGGCCATCAGTGTTCCTTAGCGAACACGCTTGACCGGCTTGTCGTCGCTCACAGCTTCTTCAATCGCCGCAGCATCGACTTCCGGCGCCGTGGGTGCTGGCTCGTCCTGAAACGGTTCGGCGTAGCCATGCTTGATCAGGCTGACCGCGTCCGGGTCACGAATCTCGACGACCTGCCCGACCTTGAGCGTCCGGCGCACACCGGCAATTTCCTTGACGATCTCGCGCGTGATCTTGATATTCATACAGTTGTCTCCTCTACCAGTCGATGGTTGCCGGGGTCGAGCGAAGGGTAGGCAATCCCGTGTTCGGTGATATGTCCGACGTGCAGGCCGAAGTCCGTCACCTGCCGGATACCCAACGCCATCCAATCGACCGCCGCGTAATAGTCGTAACAGTTTGGTCCGCGCCGCTGAAACGTCACCGCCTCCAGCGCGCGTCGGGTCATCAGTGTGCAGCCCATGTGGACGCCGGGCAGTTCGACCACCATGTCCCAGTGTTGCTCGCGCAGTTCCGGCGCGGCCTTCGTCAGCATCTGGATCTTGTCTTCCGTGATGCTGAGTGCCGCCGTCCAGACTGTCGGGTCATGTCGCCAGACAGAGAGGCCGTAGACCACGTCATATCGACTTGCCCAATCGGTCAGAGTATTTAAGGCGTACTCCGGCACAACTTGATCATCTTCGATGACGACCAGCGCGTCGTAGTCCTGCGCCAGAGCCAACTGCCGGGCGCGTTCGGCCTTGGCCGTGATCGTGTCGTAGCGGTGCGCTGCCGGGTCGTTGCCTTCCCAGTCATGCCAGACCGAGAAATCGCCACGGTAGTTCAGCGCGTCGATGCTGGTAAGACTGGCCGCCAATCGTTGTGACCGCGGCACGTAGATGAGTAATCTCATACCGATTTCCAGCCGCCATGTCCCGACTCACTGACGTAGAAGCGCAATAGCCTCGGATGCCATCGCTTGCGTACAACTTCGATAATTGCCTCGCTGCGCTCAACATCACAATCAAGGGGGGCGGCGATTGCGTCTAATAGCTCCTTGCCTTCGGCCCTCATGATGGCATGGTCCGGATTCGTATCCATGACGCCCCAGACCATAATCTGTATTGCTTTGTCTTTGTACAGATCTGCGATATTAACCGCGTAGTGCTTCACAAGAACTCCACCCGTGCCATCTCCGGCTCGTCCGGATCCGGCCACAGAATGCGCGGCGACGGCGCTTTCGTCATGTGCCCGCACGGCACGCCCAGGTGCGCCTGCTGCTGCCAACCGTTGGCCTGCGCATCCAGCGCCAGCGCCCAGTCGCAGCACGCGTACTCCAGCACACGGAACGGCGCCGCCTCGATCACGTGGCGCTTGATCAGTGTGAAGCCCATGCCGATGCCCTTGACGTTGACCGCCTCGCCCCAGTATTTGCGCGCGCGTTCCGGGTCGCTCGCAATCGTGTCTACCGAGCGCCCTTCCAGTTTCGTCGCCGCGCTCCAGCGGTACTTACCATCGCGCTTGCCGTGCCGGAAGGCATACACCCCATAGGCGATGTCGGTGTCGAGCTCCACCAGCCGCTTCAACCCATCCGGCGGCACGACCATGTCGTACTCCGCCGCCAGGAACCACTCCCAGCGGCCCGCCAGGAAGACGTCGCGCGCGAGGTTGTACTTCGCCGTGACCGTCCCGTTCGGGCTGCTGTAGTCATCGCCGCCATTCGAAATGAAGTGGTCGATCTGCCCCGGCCATTCCAGTTGCAAAATACTTTGCAGTGCGCGGCCATAGAGGATCGCCCGCCCATCCAGCTCGCGCATGATGGGCGTGGCGATAAAAACCTTGCTCATAGAGCCTAGTTGACGATCTCGGCCACCGAGGCCAGATCGTAATCTGCGCCGCCGCTGTAGCGCAGGAAGCTCGCCAGCGCGATCAGGCAGACCTGGCTGGCCGCCGCAGCGACCGTCAGAACCGGCTTGATATAGCGGAAGCCCTGGGCCGCCACCTCTTCCGCGGTGACCTCCAGCAGTACCTGCTTGTTGCCGTCGCTCCCGGCCTGCGTCAACTGCGTGATCGCCTTGCCGGTGATGGTGGTCGTGAAGCTGCCGCCGCTGGCCGTATCGCCCTTGACGACGAGGTCGACCGTGCTGGAGCTCGTCATCGAGCCAGTCGCCAGCACGAACACGACGCGCCGGATCTTCATCATGTCGATGACGTCGCCCGACGTGTCGCCCGTCCCCGCATCCTGCGGATCAATCGTGCTGACAATCGCCAGCTGTTCCGTCAGTGCCTGGTTGTAACTCATGATTGTTCTCCTCTGGCTTCCGCCGCTTAGTCGTCGAACTTGACGAAGGGCGAAACGTAGTAGCTGCCCTGCGGGTCAGCCAGGGTGATGTAGGACTTCATCCACGGCTGGCCGTCCATGCGGTTGCCGAAGCGCCAGGCGTCCTGGCCGTTCGCGAAGTAGGCGTGCTCGCTGAAGTCGACGTAGAGGCCGCCCTTCTCGAACATGATGTAGGCACCGAGATCTGCCAGCAGCGCGCAACCTGAGTTGTTCGCCTGCGGCACGTGCTCGCTTTGCAGCAGGGGGTAGCCCAGCAGCGTCGAGGGCTGGCCGCCCGCCAATGGCGAGGCCCAGACCACGGGCGAACTTGACGCCACCTGGAAAGCGGCGATGTCGGTGATTAGGCCGGTGTGATAGACCCAGACTGGCATCCCGGCGACGGACTTGAAGTGCGAGGTCATCTCGACCGCATCCGCGTAAGCGAACACATTGTCGCTGTCGGGCGTCACACTGATGAGCGCCGGGGCGTTCAGAATGCCGAGCGGTTGACCCACGCCGTTGCCGCGCAGGATGTAGTATTCGGTCTTACTGCCGACCGCGACGCCGATGACCTGGCGCAGAAACGCCTCGATCCCGATGGCGCTGTCCGCGCGCAATTCTTTCGAGACCTTGATGATCCCACTCGCCACGTCGTTGATGCGGTATTTGACCTGCTCGAATTCCGGTTCGGTCTCGGTATAGGCGCCGCCCTCAGCGCGGACTGCGCTCGTCAGCTTCCCGGCCATGGCCGTGTTGCCGCTGCCCGCCGTCGGCGCGGTGTACTGATCCAGCGCCGGGTATTCGCCCGCCTGGGCCGTCACCGGGATGCGGCGCACGCGCGATACAATCGGGCTGGATTCCGCCGCCAGTTGCAGCAGTTGCGTGCTGTACTCGGTCGGCACCGTGTAGCCACCGGTCGTGCCGGTGTCGGTCGCCATCGCGGCCTTCGTGCTGTCGCCATCATCCAAGTCGCCCGCGCGGAAGCTCTTGTACACCTTGTTCAGGCGCTTCACGTCATGGCGCTGGACTGCGAGCAGGTAATCGCCCAGGCTTTTGTGCCCTGGGTCTGCCGTGCCGCCGTCGTCGGTCGTGTACCCCAACCGTTTCAGATCGGGCTGATCCTGGATGAACTTCAGGACTTCATCCAGCTTCGCGCCCAGGCTCTTGATGTCGAGTTCCGAGGCGCTCTGTTCTGGCGTGTTCTCCGCCATCTTCGTGTCCTCCACGTGTGTGTCTTTGACGTGCAATCCGGCTGCGACTGCCGTGCTGCCGTTCGCTGCGCCGCCCGCGGTTTTGGCCGCCTCCGGTTGCGCCTCTTGCGATTGGCCTCCTGCCGACTTGTCCGTGCCGCCGTTCGCCGCGGGGTTGCCCGCGTGAATCAGTGATTTGAGGGGCAGGGCCACCGCGCGCGGCTCTGCCGGGGTGGGCGTCAATGACGCCTCTGCGATTGTCCAGCGCTTAATGTGCCGACTCTTGCCGACCGGCTCGCGCTCGACCAGGTGTGAGGCGGCCCCGCTCGACCATCCGAGCTTACCCGCCTCCGCCATGCTGTAGATCGCCTGCTCATAGGCGTCGCGCAAATCGAGCTGCGCTTCAATCCACACGCCCGCATCGTCGTGCTTGAGCGTGCCGCGTCCCATCCGGCGCGTCTTCAGCGTCGCATCCAGCCCGTGCTGGTAGTAGACGCCGACCTGGTGACCATCTTCGAAGTCGAAGTCTGTCGACTTGGTGAAGAAATCCCCTTCCAGATCCGGCGTGTCCTCGTCCGAGTAGACGATCAGGTGGCCGCCGACCTTGCCGTCGCCGAGCGCCTTGATCGCGCCGCCGGGGATGATGTAGGTGTCGACGTTCTTTGCCGCCCACTCCTTCTCGACCGGCTGCCACGTGTCGCGCGCGGCGAATTCAATGCCAGCTTCAGTCATCGTGTAACCGACCTGGCGGTATTCCACCGTGTCGACACAGACGATGATGTAGTCCTCGAAGATGTCGACGACCCAGGGCATCCACTCGTCACGATCCATGACTTGCGTCTCGAAGGCGTGGCGAACAGCCATCGCCCGGTCTTCGAGTGACAGCATCTTGCCGGTCATAGTCAATTGGTCTTTCATAGTCTCGCACTCGCCTCCACATCCGCCGCAATCTCGGCGCTGACGATTTCACGCACGCGCGCCTCTTCTTCGTTCCCGATCTGATCGACCGTCTTCCAGCCCGTCACCTTGTGATAGTAGGTCTGGCGTTCGGCGCTGTGCACGAGCGGCGCATACGTCGCATTGTTGCCGACGACCTGCGTCAGCCCGCCGTCGCGCTCCTCAATCGCCCAGCGCTGGCCGAGCTGCTCGGACGTCGAGGCGAACCCGCGCGGGTAAGGCACCTGGATCTCCCCGGCGCGCAGCTTGGCGAAAAAACCCCGCCGCTGCGCATCGCTCGTGAAAGGCTGCGATGCGTGGCGTTCGGGCGGGTAGACCGCCGCCTTGCCTTGCAAGTGCACCGCCCCACCGGCGAGGCCGCGCCGGAGGCCGCGCATCTGCGCAAGTGCAGCCAGCCCGTTGATCGCCCGGTCGGCGTCGACGTGGATGTCCACGATCATTAAGCGGCGTCCTTTGTAATCACCGGCAGCTTGCAATCCTTCAGGATGTGCAGCGTCTTCGTCGGCGAGATAACCTCGTAAGTCAGGAAGCAGCGGTCGTTGACGTGGATCGGCGGCGGGTCTGTCCAGCCGTCACCCTGGCGCTGGCCGTTGTTCGGCTCGCAAAGCGGGCAGACAATGCCGTCATTGCGCGTTTGCCAGATGGGCACCAGCGTCAGGCCGAGCTTCGTCAGCTCCTCACCGTAAGCGAGTTCGCCCTGCACACTGGCGCGCGTCACCTCCGTCACGGCAATCATCTCGCCGCGCACCGGCCCGTAGAGCCGGGCAATCTGCGCTTCCAGGTCACCCTTGGTCACGCCCTGCTCGAAGAAGTTGCTCACGTACTGTTGCAAGCTCGCCCGGCTGTTGTCGTTGATGCCCTTGACCAGGTCGTAGGTATAATTACGCGCCCACGTCTGCGCCCGCGTGTTGATCAGGTCGAAGTCAATCCCCACGCGCACCTCGTCCATCAGCCGCAGCGCCTGGTCGATGAACAGTTGTTCCAGTTCCGGCAGCAGCGCGCCGGAGAAACGCCGCTCGATCTCGGCCCAGATTTCCGGCGTCACCTGCGACAGGTCGATATCGTCGCCAAGCGCGTCCATGATCAGTGTCAGCGCATCGTCCGACGCCCCGCCGAGCGCGCGCACGATCCGGCGTTCGCGCCGCTGTCGGTCGTCGATGTCAGGCACTACGGATAGCCCTCCCAGGCATCGGCGCGGGCGAACACGCGGCTGATGTCGTCGCGCACCTTCACGTTCGCCAGCGCGCCTTTGATGAAGTCGAGTTCCGCGCCCATCGCCTCACTCGTGAAATCCTGCGCTTTGTCGAACTTGCCTTCGTCCCAACGCTTCAGGGCGACGGTCATGAACCGTTTGCGGTCAGCGCGCCGGGCCTCGCCCGCAGGATCGCGCGCCACTTTGCACGCCCCGCACTGGCAGTCCGCCGCGTGAGCCGACTTGCCTTCGATGGGCGGTGTGGGTGGCGTCGACGCGGGCGTCATACTTGCAAAGAAGTTTTCAAGTTCGGCGGTTGATACGCCGGGCAAATCCAGCCCGACCATCTGCACAGCCAGCGATATCGGTAGCCCAGCCGCGCGGGCAGCTTGCAGTGTCGCCAGCTTGCGATTGAGATCGCGCAGGCGAGACTCATCCTGATCGTCCAGTGGGGGCATGCCGAGCTGCTCACGGATCTCATTGATCTTGAGTACGCCGTACTCAACATGCCAGCCGTAGGTCTGCTGAGCAGGGAGAGCCTTCGCGCCTCCTGTCCCATCGCCACTCGTGGCCGCAGCCACCGGCGCAATCTCCGCTCGCTGTTCCGGCGTCAGCTCGTCGTAGCCCACTTTCGCGCGCGCCTCATCGATCGTGATGATGCGCCGGGCCACCAGTGGCACGACGGCGGCGGTCGCCTGCACGGCGGACAGCTTCTGGTAGAGTTCGAGCTGATCCTCCCTAAAGCGCATCTGCCAGCCAAGTGGCTTAAAGATGCGGTTCAGCGCCGGTTCGTAACGTCTGCACTGCGGGATGACAGTCTTATCGTAGAAGTGCAGGTCGTCCTGCTCAGCGGTCGCGTTCGTGCTCGCCCGGCTGGTGAAGATCGACTGCGGCACACCGAGCGCCGTTGCCACGTCCTCACGCTTCTTATCCGTCAGTTCCGGCACGGCCAACTTGCCCAGTTCGATCATGCTCAGTTGGCTGAACTTGACCGCGGATGAAACAGCCAGCGCCTTGAACGCATTCGCCACGCCAGACATGCGCCGGGTCAGCCAGTTCTGCACGCGCTCCCGGTCGGCCTCGCCCGCCGTCGTCGGCAACTCGACCAGAGTCGGCGCGATCGGCGCCTGCTCGAAATAGTTCCCCGCAAACGCGTCGACGTTCTTGAGCACGCCCGCCGCCGCCAGCGCCGCAATCGCCGGGGCCGCGCCGGGGCCCATCTCGTGCTTGCGGTTGGGCGCCCAGACGTAGGCGACTTCCTCCGGCGTCAGCGTGATCTGCATGTTGCCAATCAGGCGCCGGAACGCTTTCAGGTCGCCGTCGTCCGTGTATTCGGGCCGCATCGTGTTCGGATGCAAGCCGCGCACCCCCTTGGGGATGCCGCCCGGCGCGCGGCGCAGGAAGATGTAGGCCGCGCCGAAGAGCACGTACCAGCCCTCCAGTTGTTCCAGCAGCGTGCTCAAATCCAGGTCGAAGAGCAGCGGCGGCACTTCGCCGACCGGCAGCTCATCCTGCGCGCCGATGCGCTTGAACGACATCGGCATACTCGCGAGCGCTGACGACCGGTGATCGACCGCCCGGCGCAGCCACGGCACATGCTCATAGAGGTCGATAATGTCACTGCTGTCGTAGCTGCTGCCGACGATCGCGCGCCAGGCGTCGGCGGGCAGTTGACTCAGGGGGATAGACTTCAGCGCGTGGCCGAAGCCTGTCAGAAGCCGTGCTGTCGTCATATCACCCTATCTCGAATAGAATTAAAGGCCCTGCCCCGGCGCCATGCCAGGCCAGTATCCCCGCGATGACCGTATCGTCGTGTTCGCCATCCGGCGCGCTCAGTTGCCAGACGCCGGTCGGCGTCTGCTTACTCGTAAACGCGCCGAGTTCGTGCCTTTGCACCGCTGCCGCGTCACGCAGCTCGCCGTCGCCCATGCCAGAAGCCGGTTGCAACAACGTCAAGCCGCCTTCTTCCAGCGCCAGCCGGTACTCGGCGGCGGCAGTCGTCTTCGAGGCGTGCGTGGTATCGAAGGCCAGGATGCGCGTCTCGCACTTCGCCGCGTCCATCTCGTGTACCAACTCTTCGATGTTCGTGCTGCCCATGCTGTTCGCCTCGGCGACGAGCACACTCACCCCCCAGGCCATGCACAAAGCGATGACCTGGCGCCGCATCTCCGACCAGGGCAGGCGGTTGATGCGCAAGATCGCCACCTGCTGGCGCGTCGTCGCATCCAGGATGGAGAGCACGGTGTAGTCGTTCGCCTGGCCGAAGTCCAGCCCGCCGACGTAGCGATGCCCGGCCAGGTAGACCGCATCGCGCGGCGCCGTGAACATCGACTCGCGCAGGGTGAAGTAGCCCGCACCGGAGGCGATAAAGGCCGACAGCACATCTTCCGGGTATTCCTGCTGGAAGGCCGCGCCCAGTTCGCGCTGTTTGGCCCGGCGCCAAGCGATCTGCGCCATGTCCAGGCCGTGCGCCTCGATGAGCGCCGCTTCCTCATCCGTCAGCGTCAGCGGGCCGTCCGGCGTCAGCCGGTACTCATCCGCCCACCACCACGGGTAGAAGTGCAGCGCAAAGGTCGGGTCGCCATCCAACGCCGCCAGAACGCGCTCGTAGAACCATCCCTGCTGCCCGTTGCCGGTGCTCTCCAGGACGATCAAGCCCTGGCCCATCGGGATGGCCTGCATGACGCCCGCCATCAGCTTGGCCGCGCGCAGCCAGTAGGCCACCTCACTACCATGGAAGTGCGAGTACGATCCCGCACGCCCCTTAGCGCCGGTGCCCCCGGCGGTGCTGCTGAAGACGACACTCTTGGTGTCTGTGTATCTGGTGAAGGTCGTGTTGTTCGTGCTGCGCGGCGGCTGCAAGGCTTCCGGCAGTTCGTCGTAGAAGGTACGCTGCATTTCGCGCAGCATCGTTGTGCCGGGGTCGTCGTGCGCCATCGTCGCCTGGCGCGCCGTCGTGTGCGTGGCGTCGATGAAAAACTTCGCCTGTATCCCAGTGCTGATGCCGAGCTGCCGCGCCTTGACCACCAGGTCACGCCCGGTCAGATGATCGAGCAGATGCCGCTGCGCCCGGTTGAGCACGAGCGGAACAATCTGCTGGTCTTTATTCAGGACGCGCAGGTCGTCGTAGGAAAGGTGCGGGCGAAAATCCGCCGGGTGGGTCGCGCGCCTAATCGCCCTCCGCGCGATTATCTGAGGGATCAAGGTCTGCGCTTGCATCGGTGACTTCTGTGATCAACCCCTCGAATACGGAATTCGGATCAACCCCGGCGGCCTCCAATGCTTTGACGACGCGCTTGATCAGCTCGAAATCGAGGTTGACGTTGACGTCCGCGCCGAGTAGGCCATGACGCTTCAGCATCAGTTCGACAGCACGCTGGCGGTCATACAACTCAAACGAGATGGTGTCTTTACCCCAGGCGATCTTCTTGATCAGGCCGAGCTGCTTGCTCTCCTGCGCCTTCGTGAAGTTGATGTGCGGGACGCCGCCGTCGTCAATTTCGACGAAGCTGGAGATGTTAGCCCGCGCCATGTCCGTCATCGCGGCGAGCGCTTCATTCGCGCTCATCGCCCGCACTTCCATGCGGCGAGCGACCTCCGCCGCGATGTGGGGTTTTCTTAGGTTCTCGGAGGCAACACTGGCCGCGGATGCTTCAGGGTATCCGGCGCGAATGGCCGCCTGCGTCCCGTTGAAGTCGACGAAATACTCATCGACGAAGGCGCGTTGTTTGTTTGTCCATCTAGTCGCCATGTGTCGATTTCTAGATAAGGTGTCTATCTTTATTATACCGTCGGTGGCGTCCGATTGCGGTTGACATTACAACGCCGGTTGCCTCTCGCCGTGCTCGTGTTCCCATTCGCGCATGAGGGCATCGACGGCCACCCAGACGGTGTAGAGCGGGGCGAAACGGTTGATGTCACGCCGGTTCAGCGCTTCGGCAATCGCCGCGTCAATGCGCTGTTCCGCAGCCGCCGCGTCCGCCGTTGCTTCCTGCCAGGCCTCGCGCCAGAGTTCACGCGCATCGCCGTTCTTCTTATCGCGCAGGTCGTCAACCGCCCGGTCGACCGCGACTTGCCGCAGCGCCCTGGTCTGCCGTTCGATGCGGGCCAGGGCCGCCGTCTCCGTCGGGCGCACGAGCATCAAGACCTGGATGCGCGCGCCCTCGTTGATCTCCATCCACTCCCGGCTGTAACGCGGCGGCTCGTCGTGCCAATCCACGCGCGTCCACCAGTTCGTATCGTCGCGCGCTGTCACCGCCGCCTTGTGGATGGCCGCCAGGCCGTGCACGCGCTGGTAGCCGTCGGCCTCGTCGAGATCTGCGCCCGCCTCCCGCGCGACGCGCATCCGCCGCTTCGCCTCGCGTATGTTTGCAAAGATTTTTTCAACGTTCGCCAAATGTGCCGCACTCCTGTGTTTCAGTCAGCGTAGCACGGGAGCGGTGTGCGGATCGGCATTCACGTGCATGGGGTTAGTGTTTCAGGAGCGGTTGGATGATCAGCTCGTCGACGCGGCGCGCCAGGGTCTCATCGTCGCACTCAAAGTAGCCCCATGTGAAATTCCACTGCTTTTGCCCTTTCGCCGTGCGGATGACGACGCGGAACGAATACGGCGCATAATCACCGTCGTATATCGCCTGCATCTCTGCATCCACCTCGACAGGCGACTCGCGCAACGCCTGCACAATGCGCTGCACCAGCGCCCGGTCGCTTTCGATCAGGTCTTCATAAATGGTCGTGTCGATGACGATCATTCAATTTCCTTTCTGCCTGAAATGCCCGGCAAGGGGGAACCGGGCATTTCGGGGTAAGGGAGTCGGAGCGCAGGTGACCCAGGCATGGCCCTGCGCCCCGACACATCTTCAGTCTACTCCAAATCCGGCGGCGGATCGGCATTCGTATGTTGCGACGTCGCGTTGACCATTGCCCGATAACCCACAATCACCGCTTCAATGGGAACGCCCGAACTGATATGTTCCTTCATCACCTGCATAG
>JADLAY010000058.1 GCA_020849765.1 Anaerolineae bacterium | reverse complement strand
TCACCCGTCTGTCCTCGTTCTACGATCTCGCGCCGCTCATGCAGCGTCAATGCGGCTGGCATCTCCCAACCTGCTTTCTACAACCCTATGTCGCCTCTCTCTAGTATATCCCTATGTCGCATGACATTCTTCGCGTCCGGCGATGCGGACGGCAAAAATGCCGTCCCTACAAGGTCTATCCTACAGAAGATCATGTAGAATCCGCCCGATAATATCGAGGTGGAAGCACATGAGCGTGGCGGCGGTCGATACGCAAATCCTGGCCTGGGCGATCATGAGTGAGATCGACACCACGCCGCAGCAAGCGCGTCTTGCCGCGCGTCTATTCCAGACGCTCGAACACAACGACCACGGGATCGTCATTCCGAGCATGGTCGTCGGCGAACTGCTGGCGACCATCCCCGCCGAACGACACACCGAAATCCTGGGCCGGTTGCAGCCCGCATGGCAGATCGCCGATTACAACCTGCAAGCGGCCGCCCTGTTCGCAAAGCTGCGGCGCGATTGGCGCACGCAGAATCGCCTCAAAGACATCCGGGCGTTCCATCCGAAAATCGCGCGTAAAGAGCTGGTCGCCGACGTGATGATCATTGCCTCCGCGCTCTCGCACGGCGCTGATCGCATCTACAGCGCGGATGCGACGTTTTGCAGGATGGCCGACGGCTTCATCACCGCCGAGGATTTGTCTTCCGAATTAGGTTCGTAGGGACGCGATTCTTCGCGTCCGGCGATGCGGACGGCAAGAATGCCGTCCCTACGAAAACCGTCAGGACAATTGATAACGCGCGAGCGCCTGATTGAGAATGGCGTTGATCAACTGCTCGTGCGACCAGCCCGCCGCATCCGCCTGCAAGCACAGATCGCTGAAGTGCGGGCTGAGGCCAGGCAGCGGATTGATCTCCAGGATGTACGGCTTGTCGCCGTTGAGCGAATCGAGCCGGAAATCGACGCGAGCGACGTCCATGCAGCCGATGACGCGGAAGGTGGCCGCCGCCAGCACGCGCAGTTCGTGCGCCATGTCTTCTTCCATCGGTGCCGGGCAGAAGTAGCGGTATTCGTCCACCATCTGCGTCTTCATGCGGTTGGTGTAGATGTCACCCTCGGTCGCGGCGTGCGCCTGCGTATCCATCTCGAGGATAGGCAAGAACGTGAGTTCGGCGGGCAGCACGCGCTGGATCAGGCGTTCGTTGACTTTGCGCGCATCGGTCGACTTGGGGTTGCCGATCATGCCGACCATCGCCTCGCGCCCGGCGATGTAGTGCTCGACCAGCACCGCCTCGCGGTAGCGTACGATCTGCGCGGCGACCTGCTCGCGCAGTTCCTGGACGGTGCGCACGATGCTGAGCGCACTGATGCCCATGCTGGTGCCCTCAGAGCTCGGCTTGACGAAGAGCGGGTAGCGCAGCCCGCCGGATTCGTCGAGCAGGTCTTCGTCAATCGGCTCGTCAGTACGCTCGAAGACCTGGAACTCCGGCGTCGGCAGGCCGTGATAATGCAAGATGCGCTTGGTCATCGGCTTGTCGAGCGCCAGCGCCAGCGCCATCACCTGGCTGCCGGTGTAGGGCAGGCGCAGCATCTCCAGCACGGCCGGGATCTGCGCCTCGCGGCCATCGCCGAAATGGCTCTCGGCGATGTTGAAGCAGATGTCCGGCTTGTACGTGGTCAGCCGTTCGATCAGGTTGTAGGGCGACGTGATCTGCGCCTCGAAGAACTCGGCGCTGTGGCCCGCACTCTCCAGGGCCGCGATCAGGGCATCGATCGTCTTTTGACTGTCGAGATCATCCCACTGGTCGGAGGGCATCCCCTCCCAGGTAGGCGCGTTAACTTTCAGGTTGGCAAGGACGGCTACGCGCATGATGTGATTCAGGACTCGCTTTCTTCGTGGGTGTGGCCGTTGCTGCGATGATTCGTACTGCGAGCTTTCTTCGGGCGTTTGTGGCCGCCGTTGCCATAGGCGTGCAGTTCCGGCGTGATCGGCGGTGGCTGCAAGATTTCGCCCTCGCCAATGCCGTGCGGCTGCCATTTGGTCGCATCCTGGTTGAGCCGGTGCTGGCCGCCGCCGCGCGCGTGAGTCTCGTCGAAGCCTTCCGGCTTGATCGCCATCGACTCGCCCGCCAGCAGTGTGCTGACACCGCCCTGGCCGGGTTCGCGCCGGTGCGATGATTGGCGGTCGAGCGCGTCGATCAGATGGGGATCGTAATCGGTCGGCTCGGTGTAGGTCGTGATGTAGCCTTCGTAGTTGCGCAGGACGACCCGCCCCGGCGACTGGCTGATCAGGTACTGCGGCATGACCGGGATCTTGCCGCCGCCGCCGGGCGCATCGACGACGTAGGTCGGCACGGCGTAACCGCTGGTGTGCCCGCGCAGACCCTCGATGATCTCGATGCCCTTGCTGACGGTCGTGCGGAAGTGCCCGGCGCCCTCGACCTCGTCGCATTGGTAGAGGTAGTAGGGACGGACGCGGTTGCGCACCAGCTTGTGCACCAATTCGCGCTGGATGTTGACGCTGTCGTTGATGCCCGCCAGCAGCACGCTCTGGTTGCCGAGCGGGATGCCCGCATCGGCCAGCCGTGCCAGCGCCTGGCTGACTTCCGGCGTGATCTCTTTCGGATGGTTGACGTGGACGTTCATCCACAGCGGGTGATACTTGCGCAGCATGTCCGTCAGATCCGGCGTGATGCGCTGCGGCAGAAAGATGGGCACGCGCGAGCCGATGCGGATGATCTCGATGTGCTCGATGCTGCGCAGCGTCGCCAGCACGTATTCGAGCATGCGCGGCGCAATCGCCAGCGGGTCGCCGCCGCTCAGGAGCACGTCACGCACCTGCGGCGTCTTGCGCAGATACTCGACCTGCGCGTCGAAATCCGCCTTGCTGAAGGTGGCCGCCGGGCTGCCGACGATGCGGCTGCGCGTGCAGTAGCGGCAGTAGCTGGCGCACTGGGTCGTCAGCAGCATGAGCACGCGATCCGGGTAGCGATGAACCAGGCCCGGCACCGGGCTGTGCTTGTCCTCGGCCAGGCTGTCTTCCATCATGCCGGCGAAGGCCAACCGCTCACGTCGCAGCGGGATCACCTGGCGGCGGATCGGGCAGTGCGGGTCGTCCGGGTCGATCAGGCTGGCGAAGTAGGGCGTGATGTCGACGCGGAACAAACCCTCGGCGGTCAGGCCGTCGATCTCTTCATCGGTCAGATGGATGATGCGGGCGAAATCTTCGAGCGAGTTCAGACGGTGGGCAAGCTGCCAGCGCCAATCGTCCCATTCGGCGTCGGGCACATCCGCCCAGAGCGCGGGTCGCGGGCTGCGCTTATGGGGAGGTTCGTCGCTAGAGGGGGGTTCGGCAGTTTCTTTCTTTTCTTCCACATGTGCCATGGTCGGCTAAGCCTCGTTACATACAAAGAGGGACACCAATAGTGGGCGCCCCTCGTGATTCGCTATCATGATTCTACGCCGGTTCACAAAATTGTAAATAGGTCTAGTGACGGGCGTGGTCTGGGTAAGAAAGACAGGCTGCGCCTGTCTCAAGCGCCTGCCGAATACCACCTCAGCACGCGTAATGCGCGCAGCGTGATCCAGCGGCTCGGCTGGCCCTCGTCCTCGTCCAGCACGACCGGCATCCGGCCCGGATACTCGATTTCGAGCGGCCAGCGGCCCTCAGAATCGCGCCTGGAGGCGACCAGCGCAACCGCCTCGGCCACGCGCTCGTCGGGCGCGACCCCGGCATGGCGCAGATACTCCAGCCCGCGCAGGATGTCGTAGTGCCACCAGGTCGGAAAGGCGAGGCGGGTGAAGGCGGGCTGTTCGGACGTGCCGGAGCCATCCTTGCGATCCTGCACGATGAGCGCGCCCGACCGGCGGCGGAAGAGGCGGCGTTCCAGCAGATACTCCTGCCCGCGGAGACGGGCCGCGGTCACCTCCGGATCGCCCCCGAAGCGTAGCTCGTATTCGAGCAGGGCTTCGAGCACGCAGATGGTGGTGTTGAATGACGCGCGCGTCGATTCAGGGGCGTCACAGTTCCAACCGCCATCGGCCAACTGCTCGCCGAGCAACCGGTCGACGATGCCGCGCACGTCCTGACCAAAGTAGGCGCCGACCGCCCCAACCTGCCCGTTGATGCACGGCTCCTCTTCACCGGCGAAGAAGGGGGTGTCCCAGCCCTGCCATATCACCTGATCGCGGATGAGGCCAAGCGCGCGCCGCGCCTGCTCGCTTTCGGGATCGAGTCCCAGGTCACGCAGCAGCATGAGCACGTGCATGGTCGAGTCCCAGCCGCGGTTCCACGCCACACCGCCCCACGAGCCGTCGGCGCCCTGCATGGCGAGCAGTTGCGCGCCCATGCCCTCGGTAGCGACCCTGGAGCGCTCCGCCGCGACCTCGTCCGCGGACGCGCCGAGCAGATCCTGCATCACCTGCCAGCGGATCGCGGGATCTGAATCCAGCAGCCACTGGATGACGGAGTCCTGACGTTCGGGTGGGTTGGTCGTCATCTGATTCAACCTCCAGCCGACGACGATACAACAGCTTCATGCGTGTCTCTTGCGATTCTGCTGACCTGAGGCTTTTGCATGGAATGAAGAATCTGGCGCGATTTGTAGGGGCGACCCGGTGGGTCGCCCTGGGCAAGGCACCGCCTTGCCCCTACAGCAATGTGAAGACTCGCGCCACTTTCATGGAAGTCAGGCCATTAATTTCGATCTATGGTGAACCGATAGCATATTGGTGTCAACTGCTGAACGACTCACGAACTCACACCTTGTCGCCAGAATGCTGAAATGGTTCCCACAGCACAAACATCTGTCGTCAGGCGCAGCGCTGCGTGCTATAGTAGAGTCAACATGTACAAAGGCAGGTGTTGTCATGGCGCTCGCAGACATTCGCACGAAGAACGGTGCGCTCCCCGCGGAGCACGAACGTAATCCCGGTATGCCGCTCGATATGGGCTGGGTGCGGGCGACGCGCGCCAATCGCAGCGCCACCGAACGCCGCGCCTCGACGCTGGGCAAGCGCCGCTCGGTCAAGAAGGACTGGCAGGCCGCCTGGCTACTGCGCGCCATCACCTGCATCGACCTGACGACGCTCGCGGGCGACGACACGCCCGGCTACGTCCAACGCCTGTGCGGGAAAGCACGCCAGCCCGTGCGCCAGGACATGCTGGACGCGCTCGGCATCGACGAGCCGTTCCACGTCGGCGCGGTCTGCGTCTATCATGCGCGCGTGGCCGATGCGCTGCGCTACCTGGAAGGCACGGACATCCCGGTCGCGGCGGTCTCGACCGGCTTCCCCGCCGGGCAGATCCCGTTCCACATCCGCATCGAGGAGATCAAAGAGTCAGTCGCGCTGGGGGCTCATGAGATCGACATCGTCATCTCGCGCGAGCACGTGCTGACCGGCAACTGGGGCGCGTTGTACGACGAAATCCGCCAGTACCGTGAAGCGTGCGGCGACGCTCACATCAAGACGATCCTCGCGACGGGCGAACTGGGCACGCTGCGCAACGTCGGCATGGCGAGCCTGGTCTGCATGATGGCGGGCGCGGACTTCATCAAGACGAGCACGGGCAAAGAGAGCGTCAACGCGACGCTCGAAGTCAGCCTGACGATGGTGCGCGCCATCCGCGATTACTACCTGCAAACGGGCTACAAGGTCGGCTTCAAACCGGCAGGCGGCATCCGCACGGCCAAGCAGGCGCTCGACTGGCAGATCCTGATGAAGGAAGAACTGGGCGACGACTGGCTGTATTCGAACCTGTTCCGCTTCGGCGCCAGCGGGCTGCTGACGGACATCGAACGCCAGCTTTCGCATCACATCACGGGCCGCTACGCCAGCGTCAAATACATGCCGATGGCTTGAGTTTTCGCGACCGGGTGAAGCGCTCGCCCGGCGTATGCAGGATCGGCTGGCGAGTGGGTTACCACGGGCAGCCGATCGAAAGAGCAGCAAGCGCATGACTCGCGCAATTCAGTCATTGAACCCGGTCAAGACCGCGCAGGCGCTGTTCTGGCTGAATGCGGCCATCTGGCTCGTGCTCGGCGCGCTGACGTTGATCCGCCTGTCAGGCGGCAGCCCTGAACGCGCGCTCGGGATGCTGATGGTCGGGGTGATGATGTTCGGCAACGTGGCCGCCATGCTCATCTGCGGTTGGGGGCTGGGCCAGGGACACAAGGCGTTCTACTACCTGGCGCTGGCCGTCGTGATCGTCAACATCGTGCTGACGTTCACGGATCAGTTCGGCCTCCTCGACCTGCTCACCCTGCTCGTCGATCTCGTGCTGTTGAGCGTTTTGATCGGCGCTCGCAAGCAATTCGACTGATGGAGAAACAAGTTCAAATTGATATGATCAATGCTTGCGCTCGCCGGACGTTGAAACGCCCGGCTAAGGGTAATCAAGCGCACTAAAGGCGCTGGAAAAGCCATTCGTCACAGCGAAGATCATACCAATCCTATTGGTGCGATCCATGAGTAGGACTAGCGCGCGGTGGTATCGACCAGAGCTAGCAGCCGCTCCATGTAGGCCCCCGCCGCGGCATCGCCTTCGAGCGGCGCCCAGGGCGCGAACTTCTTGTGCGTCTTGGCGTCGTAAGGCCCCTGGATGATTTCGAGCACAGCGGTGGGCGTCAGCGCGAAGAAGGTATGATAGGTGCGCGGCGGAATGTCGATCAGCCGCGTCGGGCCGTTGGCGTCGACCACGTGCAGCCCGGTGACCTCTCCCACATCATCGAATTGAAACATGACTATCCTGCCGATCAGCGGGCAGATCAGCTCGACTTTGTCGGGATTTTCGTGCTTGTGCGGGGTGATGTAGCTGCCGGGCGTCACGACGTTGATCATGCGCTGCACCGGCTCGTCGTGGGCGTGCAGGTTGTAGTTGACGCGCCCGCGCGGAGATTGCTCTGCTTGCTCGATCAGGTCGTGCAGGAAGGCGTCGGTCAGCGGGCGCAGATTGCGATCAGGCATAGAGTTCCGGGTCGTGCTCGTCGATCTGGATCAGGAGGCCGTCAGGATCGCGCAGCACCAGCGAACGCCCGAAGGCTTCGTCGATGATATCGCGCGCCGGGGTGATGCCCCGCTCACGCAGGTTTTCGCGCAGCATTTCCAGGGGGATCTGGCTGACGAAGTTGAGGGTCACGCGCTCAGGCTGTTCGTCGGCCAGCGTTTCGATGTAGTGGATGCCGAGCGACGCATCGCCCAGCCGGAGTTCCGCCCACATACGCGACGGCGGATTGCTTGTGTCTTCCAATCCTAACAAGCGGTAGAACGTGAGCGCGCGCTCGACATCGCTCACGTAAACAATCGGCATCATCCTCATGCGTCGGCTTCCTTATCGGGCTTGACCTCGTCACGGGCGATCTTATCCAGGCGGTCACGCAGGGCGCGTTCAACAAACAGCGAGAGAGACTCGTCGCTTTCGAGCGCCTGGCGTTTCACCTGCCGGATCAAATCTTGCGGCAGATAAACGTTGAATTGCCGCTTGTCCTGTGTCGTCTCGTCCATGCTAGTATGCTAGCATACTAGCAGTCGTTTTGTCAAGCTGGAACTGCCGCACTAGAGGGTGCGGATGACGCTCATGACGCGACCCTGCACGTGGCAGCCCGCCGCGCTGACGTAGATCGGCTCCAACATGGGGTGCGCAGGTTGCAGCCGCACGCGATCACCCTCGCGGTAGAAGTACTTGAGCGTTGTTTCGCCGCGTTCCTCCAGCCAGACCGCGACCATGTCGCCATCAGAAGCCGTCTGCTGCTTGTGGAAGAGCACGATATCGCCGTCCTGGATCATGGCGTCGATCATCGAGTCGCCCTTGACGCGCAGTGCGAAGATCTCGGCGGGGTCGACGTTGCCGATCAACGACGGTGAGACTTCGATCGCGCTTTCGGGGTCAGGATAGTGGCCCATATCCTCCGGAATCGGCACCGGCGCGCTGGCGACGATCTGGCCGACGAGCGGGACGCGCGGCTGCGGGCGCGTCTTGCGCACCGGCTGCGGCTGCTGGGACGTCAGGCGAATGCCGCGCGACTTGCGGTTGAGGCGCGCCAGATACCCCGCCTGCACCAGCTTGTTCAGGTTGTAGTTGACGACCGACGTCGAACGAATGCCAGTGGCCTCACCAATCTCGCGGATAGTGGGCGGGAAGCCGAAGCTTTCGATATACGTTTCCATAAAGCGAAGGATATTTCGCTGCCGCTCTGACAGCTTGGACTTATCGCGCATCTTAAGGCTCCTGCGACATTAAACAATAATTGCATTTTAAACGAACAAAAATTCTATGTCAAATTTTTGTTCTACGCATAAGCGTTCTAATGCCGTTTCGGACCCTCTGGGCGAGCTGGAGAAAACCGTTTCTTCGTCCCACGATCGCCCCCCTTTGTTGCGCTAAAGCGAACACATGAGCTAAGCTCAAGAGCATCGTTTAGGGAGGTCTAGAAAGAGGGTGCGATGAGCGATGCGACCGACCCCACGACTCGTGATGCCCTGCTGAGCGCCATCGAAGCCAAGTGGAACGAACTGCTGGCCTATCTCGACTCGCTGACGGAGGCGCAGTTGACAGGGCCCACCGACGCCGCCGGATGGACGGCGAAAGATCATGTCATGCACATCGCGATCTGGGAGCGGGGCACGGTCGGCGTGCTGCACAGGCAAACAAAGCGTGAGGCGATGGATATCCCGCTCGAAACGTGGCAGTTGGGCGAAGACGACCCGATCAACGCGGTCATCCAGGCGCGCTATCACGACATGCCGCTGGACGAGGTCATGCAGACGCTGCGCCAGACTCACGCGCAGATGGTGGAGAAGCTCGCCACGATGACGGACGCCGAGTTACAGCTCCCCATCCGCCATTATCAATCCCACTCGAAGGACGAGAACCCGCTGATCAAATGGCTGCCGTGGGACACCATCTATCACTATCGCGATCACATCCCCTGGATTGCGGCGATTGTCGAGCAGGAACCAAATGAATAGATGTCTGGTTTACGCCCGCCGATGGGTCAACCCGTCGGCTAGATGAAATCAAGCCTGCTAAAGCGGCTAAAAACGGTAGCGTGCAGTATAGATCGCCTCGATTTTAACCGTGTATCCATAAACCTTATGGACAACTACAAACAAGCTTGAGCTGGTCTGCGCTTTGATGGCTGTTTTTCAGCGCCTTTAGTGCGCTTGATTTCGGTTAGCCGACCGGCTTCAGCCGTCGGCGGCGAACTCACACCGCTCTCGATGGGGTTTTGGGATAAGTTCTGGCGTGGCTTGTCATGGTTGGTCAGTTCTGCTGAGAATCGGTGGCGCTCTTCATCGGTTTGCCGTCACCGCCGCGGCGCAGCATGGTGATCTCGGCCATGATGCTGATGGCGATCTCTTTGGGCGTCTCGGCGTTGAGTTCCAGACCGATCGGTGCGCGGACGCGTGCGATCTCCGCCTCGCTCAGGCCGCGTTCCTTGAGCGCGTTGACGGTCAGCGCCCAGCGGCGGCGGCTGCCGATCAGGCCGATGTAGGGCGCGTCGGTCGCCAGCAGGATCGGGATGAGGTCGATATCAATGGGCAGGCCGCGCGTGACGGCAGCGATGTGCGTTTGCGCCGTGATCTTGATCTGCGCAGGCAGTTCGCTCGCCTTGCAGATGTAGTAGCCATCGAGGCCGGGCGCGTAATCTTCATTGCAGAATTCAGGCCGATCGTCACTGAGCAGCACGCGGAAGCCCATCCACTTGCCGAGTTCGGCCAGCGCCTTGCCGACGTGACCGCCGCCGATCACGAGCAGCGTCGGTGAGACGCCGATCGGCTCGATGAAGATCTGCACCGTGCCGCCGCACACACCCGGATCGCCCGCCGCGATGTCGTTGAGCGAATAGCTGACCGTGCGCGCGTTCCCCTGCGCGAGCGCATCGAGCGCCTCTTTGATGACGAGCGCCTCCATCTGGCCGCCGCCGACCGTGCCGACGAAGGTGCCATCCGCGCGCACGAGCAATTTGCTGCCCTCGTGGCGAGGCACACTGCCCTGCGCGGCGATGATGGTCGCCAGCGCGACCGGTTCGCCGTCATTCTGGGCTGCGATCAAAGCTTCGAATACTGCGCGTGTGTCGTCCATGGTCGGTTCTCTGTCAAAACATCGTTGAAGGCGTGGGAAAACGAACGTTGTAGGGGCGGCATTCTTGCCGCCCGGATCTTGGACGCGATGAATCGCGTCCCTACGAAGACGTGTCCTCGACCTCAATTGTACCAACGAATAGGCGTCCGTCATCCGTGATGCGATAGGCGGATGGCGCCGCGTCGGTCAGCGTGGGCATCAGCCGCTCGAAGGTGACGGGGTCGTAGAAGCCGGTCGCCACCTCGTAACGGCCTGCCGGAACGCCGGTCAGATCGACGGCGAACGTGTCGCTCAGGCCACCCGGCAGCCAATCACCCGGCGGCAGCGTGCCATCCCCAGGGCGGCGATCCGTCTGGGCGACGACGCGCGTCTCATCCCCGACGGGGTAGAGATGGATGAAGGCGATCCAGTCGCCGCTCGCCGTGCCACCGGTCGCCCAATCCATGCGAGCGCTCAGAGCGTTGCCGGCGACGGTCAGATCGACCGCCTGAAGCTCGAACGCACCAGCCTGATAGACGACCTGCGCAGCGTCCTCACTCACGACCGTGGGATCATAAGTTCCCTGCCAGGCCCAATGGCGATAGGGCACGTAATCGCCATCGGCGAGATGGGGCACGATGCGGATGCGCGTCCGCTCGCTCGTGATGACATCCGCCGGGATCAGGGTCGCGATCTCCAGCCACGAGCCGGGCAAGAACGGGATGACGCGCGTCGCGATCCGTTGGTCGTTGGCGTAGACGTCGAAGGCGCCCGTGTGCGCCGGATGCACGCGCGTGACCAGCAGCAGATCTTCGCTTGGCCGCGTTGCCAGCGTGAACGACTCTTCGCCGTTGATGCGCCGCCCGCCATCCATCGGCGTGCAGACCTGCGGGGTATCTGCGGTGCAATCCAGCGCGGCGAACTGCTCGAACTCGGTCGGGAAGCCCTGCACCGGGCGGTCGTTACGCCAGGCGTAGTCGTGCGCGTCTTCGTCAGCGATGTCGGCGACGTTGAGCGTATCGATCAGCGTCAGCCCGTCGAGATAAGGCGTCAGGCTGGCCTGATGCTCCGTCGTCGCGGCCTCGGCGCCCGTCCAATCCGGGCGGTAGATGCCCTGCTTGGCCGCCGCCAGCGCGACGTTGAAACGCGGATCGAGATCGACGGTGAACTCGGCCAACGGCTCGGCATACAGATCGGTCTGCGCCAGGAAGCCAAGGCCGAGGCCGTGCCCTTCGCCGTAGTTGGCGATGTAATCCGGGCGCTCGCGGGCCAGGAACTCGCCGACCGCGCCGGGGCCTTGGCGCCAGTAGGCTGCCGCGCCGGGCGTCGTCAGGCCGACGATGTCGAACGTCGTGCGCCCGCCGACGTAGCGCATCATGCCGACGTCATGGACGGCGATCACAGCATCTTCCGGCGTGTTGGCCGCCAGCCACTGGGCCATCGCCAACGGCTGCGCGCGCACGTAACCGACGTTGAGCGCATCATAGTCCAGCCACGGCAGCCAGGTGGACGCCGCCAGCCCAGCGCCGACGATCAACAGCGCCAACGCAATCCCATTGCGCACCGTGTAGGGACGCCCAACCGAGCGTCCGCCTTCGCCGCTGAACTGCCCGGCAATCCAGCCCGCGCCCCAGGTCGCCAGCGGGAAGAGCAGCGCCATGAACGGCATCTGATAGCGCCGGAAGTGCCAGAAGGCCGTGTCGAGCGTGCTGATCAGCAGCGCGCCGCCGATCAGCCAGATGACGATCAGCACCGGCGGGCTGAGGAGGATGGCGAGCAGCCGGGCGATCAGACGTCGAACAAGCGATGAGAACCGCGCGGCGTCCGTATGTCTGAGTACCCAGTACCCAGTACTCAGTACTCCTACCAGCGCCAGCCCGCTGACGATCAGATTGAGATAGACCGGCTCGCCCTGGGGCAGCAGCCAGGCGCGGAACATGCCGACGAAGTTGTCGACGATGCGCGCGAGAATATCGCTCATGGGCAGTGCGGCGGAGAAGAGCGACTTGGCCTGGCTGCCCGACGCCGTGGCGCTGCCGGTGATCAGCAGGTTGAGCAGCGGCTGCAAACCGATGGCGAGCAGCGGGATCAGCGCGAGTGCTAGTCTGGGCCAGGAAAGCATCGGTTCGTCATCCCCTCCCCTGAACCGCTGGTTCATCCCCTCCCCATCGCGATGGGGGGATTGAGGGGAGAGGACACGTTCATCCATAGCGCCCTGAAAGCGCATCAAAATGACCAAACTCGCGAGCACAGCGCCGATGGCGCCTTCGGGGCGCGTGATCGCGAGCAGCGCACCGCCGCCGATCAGCCAGCCGAGGCGGCGGGTCGTCAAGCCGTAGAGCAGCGCCAGCGAGAAGCAGACGGCGAGCATGGTCTCCATGCCGCTCATGGCGTGCCAGGCAAAGGCACCGCTCAGGCCAAAGGTGAGCGCCGCCAGCGCAGCCAGCATATCACCCGCATAGACACGCCCGATGTGATAGACGAGCAGGATCGACGCGGCGAAGGCGAGCGCGCCGATCAACATGGCCCAGATGCCCAGGTTCAGCCCCTGGAAGCCGATCAGGTAGCCGGGCGCGAGCGCGAACGGATAGATCAGGCTGGTGGCGCCGCTGGTTGGCGGCAGGCCGGGGTTGTAGACGTAGGGCTGGCCGTTCGCCAGTTGGCGGGCGTACTGGAAGTGGATGTAGACGTCGTCGAGCGGCATGACGGGCGCGCCCACGCCGCCGACGCTCGTCCCGGTCGCCAGGTAGACGACGAAGGTGACGGCGGCGATCAGGCAGGCGGCCAGCCAGACGAGACGATTGACCGAGGCAGGCTTCACGATTAACGCGTATCGGCTCGCAAATCGAGCCAGGCCAGCTCGTCCGGCGTCAGGCGCAGTTCGGCGGCGGCGATGTTGTGCGCCACCTGCGCGCGGTTGACCGGGGCGATCAGGGCGTAGATATCGAGCGGTTGATTGAGCACGTAGGCGACGGCGATCTGCGCCAGGGTGACGTCCTTATCCGCGGCGAGTTCCTGAGCGCGGGCCAGACGGCGGAAGTTCGCCTCCGAAGCATAGGCATGAATGATGCGCCGATCTTCCACGTCGGTGAAGCTGTCCAGGTTATCCGGCGTGAAGCGCCCGGTCATGAAGCCGCCCGCCAGGCTCGACCAGGCGAAGATCGCGAGTGACTGCTCGGCGTACCAGTCGCGCGCCGCCGCCCCGGCATCTCCGGCGATGCCGATGCAGCCCGGCCACGGCTCGTGGATCATCTCGGCCAGGCTGAAAGCCGGGCTGCTGACGGCAAACGGCGTCAGATCGTGCTGCGCGGCGTAGGTGTTCGCCTCCAGGATGCGCCCGTGACTCCAGTTGGAGCCGCCAAAAGCGCCGATCTTGCCCGCGCGCTGGTGCTGGTTCAGCGTCTCGATGATCGAGCCGACCGGCTGCGTCGGGTCATCACGGTGCAGGATGTAGAGGTCGATGTAGTCGGTCTTCAAGCGCGCCAGGGAGTCGTGCAAATCCGACGTGATGTCATAGGGGGTGACGCGTTTGCGATCGAGGTTGTGATGGGCACCTTTGTCGACGATGACGACCTTGTCGCGCAGGCCGCGGTCGCTTATCCACTGGCCGACCGCCCGCTCGACCGTGCCGTAGCCGTAGACGTGGGCTGTGTCGAAGGTGTTGATCCCGGCCTCGAAGGCGGCGTCGAACAGGTCGAAGCTCTGTTGCTCATCCGCCTGGATGATGACCAGCGTCCCCTGTACCACGCGCGAGATCGGCTTGGAGACTCCGTCGACTACACCATACTGCATGGCGTTCACTCCATCGGGTATTTCAAAGCCCACTGGGCGCGGAGCGCGTCCAGCGTGCGCATGATGGCCAGCGTCTCGTCCAGCGGCATGACCGGGTGTTCCAACTGCCCGGCGCGCAGGCTGTCGCCGACGGCCATCGCCTCATAATTATACCCGTTGCCTTTGTAGGGCACGCTGACGACCGATTCGCGCCGCCCACCGGCGCCGATCGTCATCCGTTTGGGCCGCCACCACTGCCTGGGGATACGGATACGCCCGTCCGTCCCGTTGAGGGTCGCTTCCTGCGGCGTCTCGGTGCGCGAGGCGGACGAGAGCTGCGCGAGCTGGCCGCCCGCATAGCGGAAGATGTAGGCGCCCTGCTCGTCGACGCCCGTCTCACCCAGGATGGCGCTGCTCACGATCTCGACCGGCTGGCCGAAGATCATCGACGCCAGTGAGATCGGGTAGATGCCAACGTCGAGCAGGGCGCCGCCGCCGAGCGCCGGGTTGAAGATGCGATGAACGGGATCGAAGGCCATGCGAAAGCCGAAGTCCGCCGTCAGCAGGCGCGGCTCGCCGATGGCGCCCTCGGCCAGCAGTTCGCGCAGGCGGGTCATGAGCGGGAAGAAGCGCGTCCACATCGCTTCCATCAGGAAGAGGCCGCGCGCCCGCGCCTCGTCGATCATGTCGGCGGCCTCGTGCGCGTTGATGGCGAACGGCTTTTCGCAGAGCACGGCCTTGCCCGCGCGCAGACAGAGGAGTGTGTTGTCCTTGTGGAAGGTGTGCGGCGTCGAGATGTAGACGGCGTCGACGTCGGGGTCGGCGGCCAGCCCTTCGTAGGTGGGATGGCGATGCGGGACGTGGAACTGCGCGCCAAAAGCGTCTGCCGCGGCCTGCGTGCGCGATCCGACGGCGACGAGCTGCGCGTCCGGCACGCTGCGCAGGCCTTTCGCGAACTGGTGGGCGATGTTGCCCGTGCCGATGATGCCCCAACGGATTTTCGTGTGCATAAAACTCCAGAGAGCAAGATAGCGAAGCAGCAAATTAGCGGATTAGCAAATTAGCTATTGGCTTTTAGCTGTTAGCCTTTAGCCAGACGTAGAATCTCATCGTCGGTTCGAGAATAATTGTATGTAGGGGCGCATCACGATGCGCCCTGGCATCCTCAAGTTCCCAAAGGCTAATTCGCTAATTCGCTTCCTAGGTACTGTACCCATTCGCGAACGTGTCGATCATCAGGCGCACGTCCGGGCCGAGCGGATACAGGATCGGGCAGGTGGCGCCGTTGGCGACGTATTCACGCACCTTGGCCTTGACCTCTTCCGCCGTGCCGCTGGCGGTGATGAGCTGGACGACGTCGTCCGGCACCAGCTTCATCGCTTCGAGGATCTGCTCCTCGGTCGCGGGCCAGGTCAGCACCTGGTTGATCTCGTCGAGCAGTTCCTGCTTGACGCCGCTGGCCTTCATGATGTGCGGCTGCTGGCCGAGATACTGCGTGACCAGCTTGCGCGCGCCGTCGAGCGCCTTCTTGCGGTCGTTATCGACCGAGCAGACGACGAGCTGCGGGCGATCGATGTCATCCAGCTTGCGCCCGGCCTTCTTGGCGCCAATCTCTAGCTGAGCCAGCGCGCCTTCGTTGTAGGCGGGCGAGACGAGGTAGTTGAGCACCGCGCCGTCGCCGATCTCGCCGGTGAGCGCCATCATCTGCGGGCCGGTCGCGCCGATGTAGATGGGCACGTTGCGCGGCTCTTTGCGGCCATGCACCACGTCCAGCTCGATGTCGTCCAGGTGCACGAACTCGCCCTCGAAGCTGACCCGTTCGCGCGCCAGCAGATCGCGCACGACGGTGACGACTTCACGCATCGCCAGCAGCGGCTTGCTGCGGTTGATGCCGACCTTACGCGCCAGCGGGTCCCACCAGGCGCCGATGCCGCAGATGATGCGGTCGGGCGCCAGATCGTCCAGCGTGAGGAAGGTGGCGGCGATGATGGCGGCATTGCGCGTCCAGTTGTTGATGACGCCGGAGCCGATCTTGATGCGCGTGGTCGTGGCGGCGAAGGCGGCCATCGGCACGATGGCGTCACGGACGAGGCGGCTCTCCGCCTGCCAGACGGCCTCGAACCCGCGCGATTCGGCGTACTGGACGTACTTGATGGCGTCCTGCAGCGGATGGGCATCCTGCAAGTAAAGGGCGACACGATCGGGCATGGTCGTACTTCCTGTGGCGAACGCGGACAAAATTGTCGTATGCGATTGTTCACCTATGCGCGCCGATTGTGGGGACGGACGCCAAGAATGGCATCCCTACAGAACCCTGGTGTCCTGTAGGGGCAGGGCGTGCCCTGTCCGTTCATCCCACCGGCCGTTTCGCGGCGATAGGTGAATGTACGCGGCGATATTGTAACCATGCTTGATCGCTTGACCAAGTGGGCCAGGCAGCGGCGAGCCTCAAGGCGCCGACGTGGGCAGCGCTGCCGCCGTCGCCGTCAGCGCGGACTCGATGGTCGGGAGGAACGGCGCGATTTGCGTTGCACCCATGGCTGCCGTTTGCGTCGCCTGGATCGGCCGCAGCAGATCGACGCCGAGATCGGCGATGATCCCGATCTCATCCTGCGGGCGGAAGCCGAAGACAAAGGTGTAGAAGTAGCCTTCGAGATCGCAGCCGAACGGGCGCGATTCGTAGGCGATGCCGACTTCGTTGAAGCGCTCGTCAAACACGGGCAGCAGCGAGGTGCGCCCCTGGCTGATGCGCAGGCTTTGCGCGCGGCGCTGGCCCCGCCGATCGAGCTGATCGAAGACCCATTGATTGACGACTTCATCCGGGCTGTAACCCGTCCAGACCATGGCGACGAGATCGGTCGTGTTGCGGAAATCGCTGCCGCCGTATTGTTCACGGTTGAGCACGTCGCTCAGCGTCGCATTGCGCTGGGCCAGGAACGGATCGCCGCGGACGGTCGCGTTGCAGTTTTCGATCACCGTACGCTCGGTCAGGCTGCTGAGAAAGGTCTGCGCGACGCGGTTGAGGGTGGCATTCGGCAGCAGCGGCTCCAGGCCACCGGCGAAATAAATCGATTGGGTGGTGCGGTAGGTGTTGAGGCCGTCGAGGATGGTGGTCTGTTCGGCGGTTAATTGCGCCGCGCCCTCGCCCTCCGCCGAAACGCCCGCGGCCACGAGCAAGCTGAAGGCGCCCAGGCTGAGCAGGAGCAGCAGGGCGGGAATCCATCGCGTCATTCTGGAATCTCCATGACCAGCACCCATACGCCGTTATCCGACTGCGCGAAGCCGTAGCGCGTATACAAACGGTGGACATCGCCCTCGCCGCCCTCGCGGTCGAGCGCGAGCTTGAGCATGTCGAAGGTGAGCATCTGCTGGCGCCCGGCCAGACCGAGCACGGTGCCCGGCACCTGGACGTTCTCGGCCAGCGAGCGGGTGAGATCGGTGACGGATTGGATACCGGTGGCCGAGGGCATCTCGATCACGCTCAGGACGTTCTGCGCGACCTGATTGAGCAGTTCGTTTTGCTCCAGCGCGGGATAGCCAAAATCCGCGTGGAATGAATTCAGCTCGGTCAGCGCCGCGGGTGTCGAGATGGGCAGGATGGCGCCGCCATCGCCGACCAGCAAGCGATAAGCACCGAAGAGCAGCAGTCCGACAAGCACGACGATGACCAGCAGCGCGGCCAGGTTCAGGCGGAACGGCGTGCTCTTCAGGATCAGATCCGCCAGGGAAGAGACTTCGGCATCAATCGTGCCGCCGCTGCGCTCGAAGATCTTCACGCCATTGCTTTGCAGCAGCGCCTCGACCGATTCATTCGGCGGCGGTTCAGGGCGGACGAAGCCTTCCTGGAAGACGGGGATCAGCAGGCGCTGCGTGTTGTGCGCGTGCTCGATCTCTTTGCAGACCCATTCCGATTCGAGGGTCGTCTCGGCGAGCAGGCACAAGAAGGCGTCGCGTTTGGCAATGGCATTGAGCAGCTTGGGCGTGAAGTAACCGGCGTCCAGGTCGCGCGAATCGACATAGACGTCAAGCCCGCGCCGTTCCATCGTCTCATGCAGCAGATGGGCGAGCGCGGTGCTGGGGTTACGCCGGTAACTCACGAAGACCGTCGGACGGCGGCGGAAAGGATTCGCCATAATCAAGATTCAGCTTACGGCTTTTATTACCTTCAGTGATCCATCATACCGCAGTCACATTTTGCAGGCAACGGAGGGGCACCAGCGCCAGAAACCGGGCTGCTGCCACTTGCGGCGCCAGTGCGTATAATTACGCCAGATTTTCCTGCTTATCCCCCGGAGACCGACTTCATGGCATTCTTCGATCTTTCGCGTGAGGAACTCGAACTCTATCGCCCTGCTCGCACGGAAGCGTCCGATTTCGATCAGTTCTGGTCGTGGACACTGGCCGAGACGCGCTCATTCCCACTCGATGCTTCTTTTGAGTTGGTGGATACCGGCCTGCGCACGATCGAGGCCTATGATGTGCGCTTCAACGGCTTTCACGGGCAGCAGGTACACGGCTGGCTGATGCTGCCCAAGCAGCGCGAGGGCAAGCTGCCGTGTGTGGTCGAATTTCTCGGCTATGGCGGCGGTCGCGGCTTCCCGACCGATTGGCTGCTGTGGAGCAGCATGGGCTACGCGCACCTGATCATGGATACGCGCGGCCAGGGCAGCGCCTGGTCGAAAGGTGACACGCCCGACCCCGAGCCGGAAGGATCGAATCCGCATCATCCCGGCTTCATGACGCGCGGAATCCTCAACCCCGAGACGTACTACTATCGCCGCGTCTTCACCGATGCCGTGCGCGCGGTCGAGTGCGCCGCGGGGCACCCGGCGGTCGACCCCGAGCGGATCGCGGTGACGGGCGGCAGCCAGGGCGGCGGCATCTCGATCGCGGTGACGGCGCTCAGCGACAAGGTCAAGGTCATGATGCCCGACGTGCCATTCCTGTGTCATTACCGCAGGGCAACGCAGATCGCAGACACCGATCCTTACGCTGAAATCAAACGCTACTGCAAAGTTCATCGCGATAAGATCGATCAGGTCTTCCGCACGCTGTCGTATTTTGACGGAGTCAACTTCGCCACGCGGAGTCTCGTTCCCGCCTTGTTCTCGGTGGCGCTGATGGACATGATCTGCCCGCCATCGACGGTCTACGCAGCGTACAACTACTACGCCGGGCCGAAGCAGATCAGCGTCTGGGAGTTCAACGATCACGAGGGTGGTGGCAGTTATCAGGCCCAGGAGAAGCTGCGCTTCATGCGCGAGCAGATGCCGGTGTAAGTAAAGTCAAAGAAGTGATGAGGAATGAGTTTTTAGCTCAGCACAAGGCTAAACGTCCAACGGGACATTGATTGAGCGCACTTGCGGATCAAACCCGTAGGATTGGCATGATCTTCGGTTTGATGTGCCATTCTTCAGCGCCTTCAGTGCGCTTGATGTCCCCTAGCCGGGCGTTTCAACGTCCGGCGAAGGTGAGCAGACATCTTGTCTATTTGTGCTGTCTTCGCCATAGGCGATAGGTCTAGAGCTTGATCGTCACCCTCAGGCAATAATCGCGACGGTGTTGAGGAGAATGCGGCCCAACGCCGCGTCGCCGTCGATGCGGGCGCGCGCCTCGGCCTCGGCGGGCGTGATGCCCTTGGTGAACAGGCGCCAGGCCGTGTCATCGGCCAGGGTGACGACGCTGGCCGGGGCGAGGTCGGTCTCTTTGTAGAGCGTCCATCCGTCGGCCTCGCGGATCACGTACCAGTGATCCGCCGCCGGGCCGGTCACGCTCAACTGCACGGTCGTATCGAGCGGCGCGGAGACGCCGGCGTAGGTGCGCGGCAGGGCACGGACGAAGGTGCTCAGCACCGGGTGTAAGAAGCGGCGATCCTTCAGGCTGACGATGCCGACCGCCTCGCAAACGTGCTGGTGATGCATCCAGTATTCGGTCAGTTCGCGCGCAAGCTGGAGCCACATCGGCGCGGGCGCATCGCTGGCCCAACTGACCGCCCCGGCCAGCTCCTCCATCGGCAGCGCGGCGACGAATTCGTCCAACTGCGCGCCGGTGAATTCGAGCAGGCCGACGAGCAGCGTCCGGCTGATGCGTTTGGCGGCGCGCACCCAGACGTCGTTATGCGCGTTGATCTGGCGGACGAGGTCGTCCCAGTCTTCGGGGATCAGCGTCAGGCCATCTTGATCGCGATGGCGCGAGAGGTAAGCGAGATCGTCGGCGAGGATGTGCGCGGCGACATCGCGTACCGACCAGCCCTCGCAGGCGGTCGGCAGCGACCAGGCTTCGTCAGGCAGGCTTCGCAGCACGCGCAGCAACTCCGCGCGCATGGGCGGAAAGAGCGCGGCGGTCGACAGCGATGCGAGCGGCGTTTTCACCGCACTTCGTCGCGCATGTGCAGGAGGCCGTTCGGCGTTGAGCCGTTGAGCCACTGCGCATACACGTCGAGATCTTCCGGCAAGTCGATGTCGAGCTGCAGACGTTCCGATTCGTAGATGTGCACCATGGCACCGGCGGCCTTGCCACGCTCGATGTGGCGGTCAAAGCTGCCAGGGCCGTAGCCATACTCCATCAGGCCGGGCGGGCGCACGAGCATGGCGTTGGTGCCGTCGCGCACCTGATCGGTTGCGATCACCATCGTGTAGAGTTCATCGCCCATTTCGACCATCGAGACGACGTCCTCGGTCGCCAGCAGGGGCAGATCCGCCGGGAGGATGAGCACACCACTGCCGCGCCAACGCGCGATCAGGCTGGTGGCGCGCATGAGGGCGGCGTTCATCTCTGGCGCGCCGCTTTCCTGGACGGTTTTGGCGCCATATTCGCGCGCAATCGCCAGCGCCTTGTTGTCGCGGCTGATGACAAGAGTGCCGGCGAGCTGGGGAACGCTGGTCGAGATCTTCAATACATGACGAAACATATGTTCCGCAAGCTGCTGACGCTGAGCAGGGGTTAACGCCGGAGCAAGACGACTCTTGGCGTTCGCCAACGGCTTGACGGGGATAATTGCCCAGATACGGCTCATAACAACTCGCTCTCAATCCACATAAGCGCCTGTTGCGCCAGTTCAGCGCGGTCGGCGTCGGTTTGCATGATGGTATTCGTTAATAAATGCCGCATATCGGGGCGGCGTGAATGAATATCCACTTGATCATAAATGAATCCGTTAATGTATTCCCTATAAAATTCCGCGACACTCTGCGCGGAAACCTCGTAGCCGAGTTCCGCCATCAGTTTCGCCGCCGGGCCCTTGATCGCTTTGCCGTCGACAATGGGCGTGATGGCGATGCGCGGGATATCCCGTGCGAGGAGGGCATCGCGCAGCCCTGGCAAAGCCAACATTGGCGCGAGCGACAGCCACGGATTTGAGGGGCCGATCATGATAGCGTCCGCATCGGCAACAGCATGCACAACCTCCGGTGTTACAGTTGCCCTTTCAACGCCATCGTAAGCGAGAGTCCTTACAGTGGGCTGCCATCGGTGCCTAACAAAATAGTCCTGGAAACTCAGGCGGCCAAATTCCACAGTATCCACAATAGTCGAAACTTCGTCATCTGTCATCGGAAGAATTGACGAATGTATCCCCAGCGCTTTCGTCAAGCGCTGCATGATCGTCGTCAGGCGCTCGCCGGAGCGCAGGGCTTCCGTGCGCAGGAGGTGCGTCGCCAGGTCTTGATCGCCCAGGCGGAACCAGGGCGTCTCGCCATAGCGTTGCAGCGCGCCGAGCATGGCGACGGTATCGCCGCGCACGCCCCAGCCGTTGACCGGGTCGACGACCCCGCCGAGTGTGTACATAACGGTATCGAAATCAGGACAAATGCGTAAGCCGTGGAGCCAGAAATCATCGCCGGTGTTGACGACGACGGTCAGATTCTCCGGCGGCAATACCTGTGCCAGGCCATGCGCGAGCTTCGCGCCGCCCACACCGCCGACCAGAGCCACAATGTTCAACGCCACAGTACGCTCTCTCCCAGAGGATGCCTCGGCTTGTCTTTGGTCTCCGCAGGAAAACCGAGGGTGATGACTCCCTGCGGCTGCCAATCATCCGGCAGCGCCAGCGCGCCGCGCACGACATCGGGCACGAACAAAGGCGCGCACATCCAGCACGCACCGAGGCCCAACGTATGCGCCGCGAGCAGCAGATTCTGACCTGCCATCGCCGTACTCTGCACCGCCATGAGGTATTCGCGTTGCTGGCGGTGTTCGTCCGGATAGGTATCCATAGCCACCATCGACAAGGATACCACAATCAGAACGGGGGCGTTCGTCAGACGTTCATAAGAACGCCGCGTGTCTTGCACAATTGTGCTTTCGGGAACGCCGTCGGCTTCGAGGTCGCGGCGCAGACGGGCGCCCATCGCGCGGGCGAGCGCTTCTTTGGTCGGCTGCTCGGTCACGACGGCGAAGCGCCAGGGCTGGCGATTGTGCGCGCTCGGCGCCCAGATAGCAGCGGTCAGCGCCTGCTCGATCAACTCGCGCGGCACCGGCTCGGGCCGGTAGCGGCGGATGCTGCGGCGGGAGAGGAGGGCATGGATGAAGTCGTTCACGGTGGGTCCAGTCGGTTCGAGATGAGAAAACGGCGTACGCCAAAAATGGCGTCCCTACGAATCATAATGATCTTGTAGGGGCGACCCGGCGGGTCGCCCGGCATTTATGGTCACGGCAAACATGACAGATATTGGTAACCATGCCGCCCGTACACCGGAGAGCCTATCTGTGGCACAGGTGCCATCCAACCTCACAATCATATACAATAAGATTGGCTACGGGCTTTGAGGATGAAACATGAGTATTGCCATCGACTTGCCAATCGACACCGTTCGTGACTTTTGCACCCGGCACCCGATCAAGCGACTGTCGTTGTTCGGCAGTGTACTGCGCGACGATTTTCGCATGGACAGCGACGTCGACGTCCTGGTCGAGTTCGACAAGTCAGTCCCGGTGACATTTTTCGATCTGGTCGATATGCGCGACGAACTCGCGGAACTGCTCGGTCGCGAGGTCGATCTGATCACGCCGGGTTTTCTCAGCCCACACATCCAGCAGCGTGTGCTCAACACGGCGCAAGTGCTGTATGAACGAGAGATTGAGGCAATGCCTCGCCCGCCAAGCCTGGGCGACCCGCCGGGTCGCCCCTACACCGAACCCGATTCGATTTGAGACGTGTCTACAGCGGCAGGGTAAAGAAGAAGGTCGCGCCTTGGCCGGGCGCGCTTTCGACCCAGATGCGCCCACCGTGCGCCTCGACAATCGCCTTCGCCAGGTAGAGGCCGAGGCCGGTGCCCTGCGTCTTGCGGCTGAGCGCCCCGTCGACGCGGTAGAAGCGCTCGAAGATACGCTCCTGATCGGCATCGCTCATGCCGACGCCCTGATCCTTGACGTAGACGGTGGCGCTGGCCGCCGTCGCATAGCCGCCGATGGTGATCTCGCCGCCGTTGGGTGAATACTTGATCGCGTTGCTGATCAGGTTATCGAGCACCTGGCGCAGACGTGTCTCGTCGCCCTGAATGACGGGGAAATTGGGTGGGAAGTCGAGCACGAGCTTATGGCCGGACGTCTGCGTGTTGAAGCGCTCGACGACACGCGCCGCCAGTTGATCCAGCCGCAGGTCACCGGCGTCGATGTTGATGCCCTCCTGCGCCTGGATGCGGCTGGCAGTGAGCAGATTCTCGATCAGCGCGGTCAGACGGTCGGACTCTTCTTCGATCACCGCCGAGTATTCGCGCACGATCTCCTTGTCCCACTCGACATCATCGCGGCGCAGCGTGGCAGCGTGCCCCTTGATCAGCGCGACGGGCGTCTTGAGCTCGTGCGAGATGCCGGAGATGAAGACATTCTGCATCTCCTGCGCCTGGCGGAAGTTGGTGATGTCGCGCACGTTGGCGATGATGCGGGCCAGGCGGCCATCGGCGCTGAAGAGCGGCGCAAAGATAATGCCGACGCTCTTGGTCAGCCCGTCGCGGCGCATGAGATCGCCTTCGACGTAGAGCGTCTCGTGCGCAGGATCGCCGGCCTTATTCGGCCAGCCGTCATCGAGCGCGCGGCGCAGGTCGCCCTGATTCAGCTTCTTCCAGGTGATGACGTCGTCGTAGCTGCTGCCGATGGCATCTTCGGGACGCCAGCCGGTCATGCGTTCGAGCGCGCGGTTGAAGTTGACGATGTGCAGGTCGGGGTCAAGGATCATGACGCCGTCGGCGCTGTGCTCGACGATGGCGGCCAACTGCTGGCGCTCTTCGTCGATGCGCGCGTAGAGCTGCGCGTTGTGGACGGCAATCGCGGCCTGATCGGCAAAGCTCTGCAAGATCTGGATGTCGTCGGCAGTCGCCAGGGCGCGCTGTGCGCGGAAGACGATCAGCAGGCCGAGCGGCTGTTCGGCGAAGACGAGCGGCAGCGCGAATGACTGGCGCATGCGACGGTCGAGGCCAATCGCCATGCGCGTCAGTTGTTCGGTGAAGCTGTCGTAATCGAGCGATTCATCCGCCAGCAGTGTGTTCAACTGGTCGCCGAGTTCACCAGCGTGCTCGCTATCAATACCGAGCGTCGCCCGGATGCGATAGGTCTCGCTGGGGTCGCGCAAGGCGATCAGGCCGAGCTGGCCGCCGAGCATGACGACCGACGCGTTCAAGACGCGGCGCAGTACCTCGCTCAGTTCGAGTTGAGCGGTGATGGCGCGCGTGATCTCGAGGATGAAATCGCGCTGGCGGACGCGGAAGTCTTGCAGCATCAACATAATGCTGCCAGTTTAGCACGACGCGTATATGAAACGCGTTGGCGGAATCGGCAGCGTCCGCTCAGTTGCCCCAGACGATCGACTGGTATTCGGGGTGCTTGCGCAGGTAGGCTTTGACGTACGGGCAGACCGGATTGACCTTCAGCCCCTGGTCTTTGGCATATTCGAGCGCGGCATGCGCCAGGCGCGCGGCAATGCCCTGCCCCTCGTAGGCAGGCGGGACTTCGGTGTGCACGTAGGCGATGTTGCTGCCGAAGTGCATGTATTCGAGCACGGCCAGGTCGTCGCCGAGGTGAATCTCGAAGCGGCTGGCCTCGGTGTTGTTGATCACTTCCAATTCGTCCGCGTTAGAGCTCATGGGAATTCTTCACTCTGTTGTCGTTATGGCAGCAGACGCCCGGACATTGCGAGTGCTTACCCCACTGTCTTGCATCAGGAAATGACTAGGGTTACGATGAGGGAGAGAGACGGAGGCTTGTAGATTCAGCGATGGCCGATCTTGTTCGCAACCAGGCGACACTCGCCGAGTACCGCGCGCTGGAAGAAACCAACCAGATCGTCGAACTGATCGACGGGGAAATTGTCGTGAATGCACCGCTGGATATCCATCAGAAGGCACTCTGGCGGCTGATGGCATTACTGCTGCCGGTGGTCAGCTCCGGCGAAGCCAGAGTCGCACCAACGGGCCTCTATCTGGATGACGAGAACAGCTACGAGCCGGATTTCTTCTGGATCAGTCCCCAAAACGAAACGTGCAGCCTGCAACCAGACGGGCGCTACTGGCGTGGCGCGCCGGATCTGGTGGTCGAGATTCTGTCCTCGTCGACCGCCTATCGTGACCGCGGGATCAAATTCCAGGCTTACGAGCGCCACGGCGTGCGGGAATACTGGATGATCGACCCCGAGGCCGAGTTCATCGAAGTGTATGTCCTACGCGACGGCAAATACGTGCAGGTCGGTTTATTCGCGGCGGACGAACGGTTTCAGTCGAGCGTGTTTGACGGCGCGGACGTCGACGTCGCCCTCCTGTTCACCTGAGCTACCCCACCAGTTTGGCTGCCGCCTCGGTCACGTCGTCGACGCCGCCGTGGGTGACGACGAGCGCCCCCGCGCCGATAACGCTGACGTTTTCGCCGAGCGCCGCCAATTCGTAATGGACGTTGCGGAAATAGCCGTCGTCGATCACGTGTGAGCGCACAGCCTCGCGCATCGGCTCGAACAGCATCTCACCCAGGCCAAAACTGACGCTGCCGCCGAAGACGATGATCTCCGGGTTGAAGATGTGCAGCAGGTTGGTGACGCCCAGGCCGAGCAGCAGCCCGGCGCGCTCGACGATCTTGATCGCGAGGTAGTCGCCTTTTGCGGCGGCTTCGCCGAGGACGGCGCCGGTGATGGCGCTGATGTCGCCGTTGACCATCTCGCGCATGGACGATTCTTCGCCCGCGGCGACTCGCTCACGCGCCTGGCGCGCCAGAGCAGGCCCGGCAACCTCTTTTTCGAGCGTCGTCACTTTGCTGTCGACGACCATCTGGACGTGACCGACCTCACCCGCATAGCCATCCTTGCCGAGCAGCATGCGCCCATCGACGATGATACCGCCGCCGATGCCGGTGCTGACGGTGATGAAAATGACGTGGCGGTAGCCCTTTGCCGCGCCGAGCGCTGTCTCGGCCAGGGCGGCCACGTTGGCATCATTGCCGAGGTAGGTCTTGATGCCGAACTCGTCCTGGACGATCCTGGCCAGTTCGATGCCGTGCCAGCCGCGCAGATTGGTGCCGAGTTCGACCATGCCCGTGAACGGGTTGGTCGGGCCGGGGATCGAGATGCCGATCCCGCTGACCTGGCTGCGATCTTCCGGCAGCGCGGCACGGATGCTATCGAGCACACGCGGCAGCGTCTTTTCGACGCCCTCCTGCGCCAGAGTCGGGACTTCGTGCCGGTCGATGATGTCGAGCTTGGGGTTGAGCAGCGCGCTGCGCAGGCGGGTGCCGCCCAGGTCGACGCCGATGAGATATTCAGACATGCGAGCCCTCTCGCTGTGGGTTGTTAAGCGTCATAATGTGCATTCCGGCCGTGCCGGAAACGCCTATCCTTGCAGAAAATAGGCCTCCCATATTAGCGTGCGGCAGTTAAAAAGAAAACGTCCATACCGATAAAAAACGCCCGGTGCAACGTAATCACACCGGGCGTTGAGGCTTTTTCACCCTTGCGAAACAGCGCCAGGGATTCAAGCCAGAAGCAACTTGGCGGGTTAGCAAATCAGCAGCCAGGAACCGTCAACCGACGAAGACGGACATCCAGCCAAAAGCTAATCCCCAACCGCCAACTGCCGATCGCTACTTGACGACCAGTTGGCCGACGCCGCCCTTGTAGCGGATGTTGATCTTGGTCGTGGCTTCGGCGTAACCGGCGGTTTCCCAGACGCCCTTCTTGCTCACGAATTCGTCGCTGCCGCTGATGCGGGCGAAGCGCGACGGGAACTTGAGGTCGCCGACGCCGCTCTCGGCCTCGATGTGGGCTGCAGCGCCTTCCGGCAGCTTGATGCGGCATTCGCCGACGCCGCCGTCGATCTGCGCGGTAACCTGCGCACCCTCGTCGACATCGAGCTCGACCTTGCCCGCACCGCCATGGACGTTCAGGTCGACGTTGGCGCCCGACGGGACAGTGATGTCAGTTTCGCCGACGCCGCAGTTGATGCGCATGGCATAGCGTTCGCTGCGGGCGGGCAGTTTCACATCGACTTCACCTGCACCCGCGTAGATGCTGCCGCTCGTCATCTGAATCTGGCTCAGGTCGAAATTGCTTTCGCCGACGCCGCTGTGCACCTCAAGCTGCATCGGGACTTCCGTCGCTAAACCGACGTCCCAGTGCAGTTCGCCGCGGCTACCGATCCAGCCGACGACGTTGCGCACCCAGTCCGCGGCCTCAGCGCGCTGGCTCAGGGTGACGTTCTTCTCGGCCTCGCCGGTGACGACGAAGTTGATGTCACCGACGTAAGTGAGTTCGGCTTCGATCAGGTTGTCCAGATTGGTCAGCGGGCGGACGTCGCACTTGCCGACCGAAAAATCGAGACGGACCTTGGCGGACGTCGCGCCGTCAATCGGTGCGCTGAACTCGCCTTCTTTGATCGCTTCTTCGTCGCCGATGCCGAGCGAGCGAACGAAACCGCCGATATCGCTGCCGAGCTTCTCGAACGAGAACGACCATTCAGTCTTGTAGTTCTTCTCTTCAGGCATGATGTTTCCTCGCCTTTTCTCGTGAATTCAATCGCTAACACTATCCCTGTCGCCTGCGAGATGAGATGCCCGCCTTAGCGGACACGCAGCCCACCGACGCCGCCGTTGAAGATGATGACGATACGCTCGTCTTCGCTCGCACCGGCATAGGCTTCCGTTTGCCACTCGCCTTCGTTATCACTCTGGCGCATGACGTTCAGCCCTGCGCTGCCGATATCGACGCCGCCCAGCCCCTGGTTGCCTTCCAGGCGGACAGGCGCGTTTTCAGGGATGTCGATCACTACTTCGCCGACGCCGCCATTAATGTTCAATGTCAGGGCCGCGCCTTCGACAATCGTAACATCCGTGCTGCCCACGCCACCATCGACGGTGACCGGATATGCGCCATCGGTCGCCGGGAGCGTCAGGTGCGTTTCACCGACACCGGCATGGATGTTCAGGCTGGTGATGTCCAGGCCGCTCAGGTTGAAGGTGTTCTTGCCAACGCCGCCATTGATGTCGAGCGCAAGCGGCACGTCCGGGCTGAGGTTGATATCCCAGCGCAGGTCGTTATCACCAAAATTGCCGAAGGGCCAGAAGCCGAAGAAGTTGGTGGTCGAGACGGGGCCTTCCGTCCACAGACGGATGTCTTTGTTCGCCTCACCATCGGCCTGATAGCGCACGTCGCCCAGGTAACGCAGGTCAGCCTCGAACAGATTGCTCGAATCGCTGGCTGCCTGAATGGTCGTTTCAGCAACCGACAGGTCGAGGTTGACATTAGCGCTCTCGACACCCGCCAGCGGCTCCTGATACTGAGCTTCCTGCGCTTCTACCGTCTGCGCCAGGCCGATCGACGGTCCGATCAGCATGAGCACGACGAAAACGACGACGGTGACAATGCCGATCAACGTCGACACCTGTGGGTGGCCACGGCCGACGAGCAGATTGATGCCGATCGCAACCAGGATCAGCGGCCACAAGCGGAATAGAACGGCGAAACTCGCCCCGCTCAGGACGTTCAACTGCCCCAACAACCAGATGACACCCACACCGATCAAGATAAACGCCACAAACGTGCCATTCGACTGTGTGGCGCTGCGCCTTTCAACGGTCATTGTTTCAATCCCCCTTATGAATGACGCGCTGTTTTACATGTTTCCTATACGCAGGCCCGATTTTCAAAGTTGCAAGCGGGCAATGAACCTTCAGTTTTCTATAGGTTTCTGTAGATTCTTGAAAATTCACGGCCCTGTGTTACGCTTTTCGGTCACCTGTAGCAGTCAATCCGTGGCAAGGGAGGAGCAAGACGTATGGCAGCTACCAAATCAATCGACACGGCGGAATTGCCGCCCGGCCCCGTCATCACGCAGGCACCAATGCCGCGCGCGTTGGTGGTGCTGACGATCCTCACGATCGCCGGTGTGATCCTCGGTCTGTACATGGCGCTGGGCTATGCGGGCACCGAGATCGAGCAGGGCGACGTGCAGCGCATCTTCTACATCCACATGCCCGCTTTCTTCGGCGCGTTTTTCGCCTTCGCGGCGACGACGATCGGCGGCCTGTTCTATCTGCGCACGCGGAATCCCCGCTGGGATACGCTGGCGCTGGCGGGCGTCGAAGTCGGGCTGGTGCTGGCGTTGATCAACCTGACGACCGGCGCCATCTGGGCACGGCCGATCTGGAACACGTGGTGGAACTGGGACCCGCGCCTGACGGCTGAGGCGGTCATGGTGCTGACCTACGCAGCCTACCTGATGCTGCGCGCGGGCATGGAAAACCCGGAACAGCGGCGCCGCTTCGCCGCCGTCTACGGCATTTTCGCCATCGCCACGGCCATCATCACGCTGATGATCCCGCGCATCGTCGAGGCGACGATCCACCCGGTCGTCATCGCTCAGGCGGAGAACGCCGCCGCGAACACGATGGCCGAGGGTGGTTTTGAACTCGCGGCGACCGCCGGCGTCGGCGCTGCCCTGGGGATCAACATTATCATCTGGGGTATGCTGGTGCCGATAACGTTGATCTGGCACCGTATTCGCCTGGAAAATCACGCGGATCGCATCCGCGCCCTCAAGATGAGATTGATGGAGTCCTGATGTCGACCACAAAGCGCCTCACACTTATCCTTTTTATCCTGCTCAGCCTGATGGCGGCGGTCGGCGTCCTCGCCCACGGCGAAGAAGGCGACGTCACCGATGATGCCAACGTCCTGACCTTCTATTCGCATCCGACCGAGCGTTACAACGTTCTGATCCCGCGGGGTTGGTCAAACGTGGTCAATTCGAACCATGCGCTGCTCAGGAACGACGCCATCGGCGCGCAGATCATTGGCACACGCGTGGCGACGAGCAACCCAGACGAAGCGGTCGCTCAGGCGCTGGGGCTGGCGGAACTCCCGCAAGATGTCCCGCCGGTCGTCAGCGAAGCGCAAGGGTTGACCTTCGGCTCGTGGACGCAGCGCCTGTACAGCTTCGACGATGGCAGAACGGCGACGGCTTTTGTCCAGGGCAGCGGCGAGCAGAGCTACGTCATCCTGTACGTGAGTGCCGACGGCGTGCAGCCGCTGATCGTGCGCACGGAGGAGACGGTCGCCGACGAGGCGAGTGCGCGGGCCGCGCTGGAAACCGCCCTGGCGGCGCTCGGCTACAATGACGCGACGATTGACTCCGTGAGCGCCGACTCCGAGGCGAATTCCAGCTTCAACGCCGCCCTGACCCTCGACGGTGAGGTCTACAATGCGTCGCTGCATCGCGACAGCCTGACGACTGCCGATGTGCTGATCGCGCCCGGCGAGGCCGTCGACGCGGCCCACGAGGCCGTCTTCACCGTCGTGCGTGACTTCTTCCTGACGCCGGATAACGGCGGCTATCTGATCCTCGGTCTGGTCGTCGCCTTCGGGTTGATGGCCCTGTTCCTGGTGACGATGGTCGTCCGCAGGCGCAATCTGGAGCGCGACGAGCTGGCACTGCGCCAGCTCGAAGGTACGCACGATCGCTAAACCACTAGCCTACAGGGCATGAAAGTCTGTCTGTTCGGCTGACTCATGCCCTGTCCAGATGACCCATGCAACTTCATTGAGCTTTGTTATACTTATATAATGCATCTTTGCGTCAGGGAACATACCCGGAGAAGGAACTGGCGGTATGCAAAACCAGCAAGGTGGGTTCAAGTTCGATACCCGCACTATCATTATCATCCTCGTGGTCGTCGGCATTGCTTTCTTATTGCTGCGTAATCAAGGGCAAACCCCAGCAGCCACACCAACGGCGACGCCCCAACCGCTTGCGCAGACAGACAACAGCGCGTCGAGCGCCATCCAATTGGGCCAGATCGTGACGGCGCAGTCGGTTGATCGTGACGGCTGCCCCGGTGAGGTCACCTCACGCTTCGCCCCGACGGACAGCATCTACGTCGTCGCCCGCGAAACGGACATCCCGCAAGGGACAGGCGTTTTCGCCCGGCTCTATTTCAACAATGAAGGCATTGAGGATACGGACGAGATCACTGCCGATACGGACTTGCCCGCCACCTGCATCAACTTCGTGTTCGAACATGACGGGGGTTTCGAGCCCGGCAACTACGAAGCCGAGTTCTTCGTTAACGGCAACCCCGCCGGTTCCGTCTCCTTCACAGTTAACTAGGAGGCTATCATGCAAGACGTGACCACACTCTGTTTACTGGCGGTGTTCGTCCTGGTCGGCTTCGCGCTGATGTCGCGCATGCTGGGCCGGATGGGCGGTGGTGGTTATCCGGGCAGCAACAGCTATCCACGGCGTGGGCCGTACAACCCGTCGATTGACGACCCGGACATCCAGTCCGGGGGCGCGATGGGGCGCCCGGCGGAGCCGACGCAGCGCAGCGGCGGCAGTCTGTTCCCCACGTCGGGCGGCAGCCAATCGAGCGGCAGCAGCTTCCCCGGACGCAAACGCAGCGGCCTGTTCCCGCCGTTGGGCGGCAGCAGTGGCAACAGCGGTACCCGCGGCAGCACCAGCAGTCGTCCGCAAAACGACGATCCGAACATCACCTCACGCGGCGGTTTTGGCCGCCCCAAGAAGTAAATCACGCTCGATTGTCATGCGAACGCCCGGCCACCACGCCGGGCGTTTTTTGTGGACGAACACAGGCGAACCGTTGGTCTACCGTAACACCCGCCGTGATTTGGCTGTGGTACAATGCCGCCGAATCGTAAGGAAGGGTAATGCTCGACCTGGGTATCGTCATCGTCAACTGGAATACGTGCGAGCTGCTGCGTAAATGTCTGAAAACGGTCTACGCCAGCACGGGCGATTTCACGTTCATGGTCGTCGTCGTCGATAACGCCTCGACCGACGGCAGCGCAGAGATGGTGGCACGTGATTTCCCCCGCGTCCGCCTGATCGAAAGCCCGGAGAATGTCGGCTACCCCAAAGGCAACAACATCGGGCTGCGCGCGCTCGGTTATCACGGCCAGAACGACGTGGCCGAGGACGCGCCGCGTTACGCGCTGCTGCTCAACCCGGATACGGAAGTGCCGCCGGACGCCTTCTGCCAGATGGTTCACTTCATGGACGAGCAGCCGGAGGTGGGCGTCGCCGGGCCAAAGCTGGTGCTGCCCGATGGCAGCCTGGACAAAGCCTGCCGCCGCTCGTTTCCATCGCCGCTGGTCAGCATTTATCACTTCGTGGGGCTGGCGAAGCTGTTCCCAAAGAGTCCTCGATTTGGGCGGTATAATATGACGTATCTCGACCCGGACGTCGAAACGGAAGTCGACTCGGTGGTCGGGGCGTACATGCAGGTCCGGCGTGAAGCGATTGCGCAGGCTGGCTTGTTGGACGAAGTCTTTTTTATGTACGGTGAGGATCTGGATTGGGCGTACCGAATCAAGACGGCGGGCTGGAAGATCATGTATCACCCCCAGGTGAGGGTGAAACACGTCAAGCGCGCGGCAAGTCGGCAAAGCCAACGCGCGCAGATGGAGTTCTGGCGCGCCATGCTGATCTTCTATCGCAAACATTACCAATCGACGACACCCTGGTGGCTACACGGTCTGGTGATGACAGGGCTGCTGATCAAGGGGGGGCCGAACATGTGGCAAGCCCTGCGCCAGCCCGCACAGCAGGGCGCAAGCAGCTAGCCGTTCAACGCGCCAACCGCCGCTCCGCCCGCGTCAAAACCGCCATCGATCTCCTGCGTGCCGTCCTGGACATCGCCATGCTGGCGCTGGCCTTCGTGCTCGGCTACTGGCTGCGCCCGATCTTGCCGATCGCGCCGCCGCCGGACGAAGTGCCCGAATTCATCCGCTACACGCCCACGCTGTTCCTGCACATCACGATCATCGTCTCGGTCTTCTACTTCACGCGCATGTATCACATGCCGCGCCGCTACAGCCGCATCGACCAGGCGCGCAGCGTGCTGGCACGCGTGACCGTCGGCGCGTTCATCGTCAACGGCGTGCAGACGATCCTGTTCCGCAACACGTTGTTCGACCCGGTCGATTACCCGCGCAGCATGTTCTTCTACGTCTGGGGTCTGAGCGTGATCCTGGTCGTGGTCGGTCGTGAAATCCACCGCGTGATCCACAACTTCGCGCGGCGGCGCGGCTGGGATGCCGACAACCTGCTGATCGTCGGCTCCGGCAGGATCGCACATGACATCATTCAGAAGGTGCGCGGCCAGAGCGAGCTTGGTTACAACATCGTCGGCATCGCCAGCGACATCATGCACGCGAACGAGAATTTCGGCGGCGTGCCGGTGATCGGCAGCCAGAACGATCTGCCCTATTTGATCGACGCCTACGCGGTCGAGCAGGTCATCATCGCCGCGCCGGACGCCCAGCGCGATCAACTGGTCGAGTGGGTGACGCTATCGCAGCGAGGCCGGGTCGACGTCAAGGTCTACCCGGATATGTTCGCCTACATGGCGGGTGATCTTGGCGTGGACGACCTGGACGGGATGCCGCTGATCACCGTGCGTGACATCGCCCTGCGCGGCTGGCGCCTGAGCCTGAAGCGCACGATGGACATCATCGGCGCGTCAATCGGCCTGATCTTCACCTCGCCGCTGCTGATGCTGACAGCCATCCTGATCAAGATCGAATCACCCGGCCCGGTCTTCTACACGCAGGAGCGCATGGGTCTGGACGGCAATCCGTTCGAGATGATCAAGTTCCGCAGTATGCGGCTGGATGCCGAGGCCAAGGGCGCGGGCTGGACGGTCAAAGACGACCCGCGCGTGACGCGCATGGGCAAGTTCATGCGCCGCACGAGCCTGGATGAGCTGCCGCAGTTAGTCAACGTGCTGATGGGCGAGATGAGCCTGGTCGGCCCACGCCCGGAGCGCCCGATGTACGTGCAGGAGTTCCGCACGCGCATCCCGCGCTACATGGAGCGCCACCGCGAGAAGGCGGGCATGACCGGCTGGGCGCAGGTCAACGGGCTGCGCGGGGATACCAGCATTGCCGAGCGCACGTCGTTCGACCTGTGGTACGTCGAGAACTGGTCGATCTGGCTCGACATCACGATCATCATCCGCACGATCATCAACATCATCCTGCGCCGCGACGAGAACGCGTATTGAACCGTCAAGAAACCACGGAACCGTAACCCTCTGTTTTGTCTTCTGATTAATCTGCGAGCAAGTTGGTCTCTAGATCGTGCAAATTCCTCGCGATCTTTGATTCTTTGATCAACGCATGACTTCAACCTCGCGAAGGAAAAGACGAAATACATAGAGAAACCGTGACAAAACACAGCTAGATCATAGTTAAATATTAGCTATCTTCGTCAAGACCTTATATTTTCACAGCAAACAAACAAGATCCGACTATGAACGATTCACACAGTGATTTCCGTTGTGATCTTCGCACATGTTTGACGCGCCTTTTTGAGCGGTTGTGTAGTTTCTTAGTCACGTGGTCTGTCACCATTCCTCAAAGAATGGTAAGTTGGGCCAGACAAAAAATCTGGCTAGGGCTACGAATAAATCCACTCTATGCCTCGCTTCTCGTTATTACTCTGTTCGGTTTATGCTGGTTTGCTACTATTGTTTGGGAGGATGTTCTGCAGCCAATGGCCTGCGCTGCTTCAAAGCAAGAAGATTGTAGTCCCAAGACAGACTCACCACAGATTGTCGTTGAATCAAACCCACTTGAGAATCTGACATCCGAAATAATCGGAATTCTTGTTACTGTTATCGTGATCGATTTTCTGACTAGGCACAACAGTGAAATGCGGCGCAAACGTCAGCTTATCAAGCTCATGGGCAGCACTGTCAATGCGCAGGCAATTAACGCGGTTGCCGAGCTAAACGAACGTGGCTGGCTCCTAACGCCGGCGCTTGAGTACGCCAACTTAACGGAAGCGAATCTTCAAGGTGCTCACCTGGGTTTTGATACTCATTTTGAAGCAAGTTCTCGATATCACAATTTACGACACGTTAAACTGAACAATGCTAATTTAGCGGGGGCCTTCTTGCATCATGTCGATTTGAGTTATGCCGACCTGAGTGGCGCTGATCTGTACATGGCAAACCTAGCAGGTGCAAGGTTGGTGGGCGCTGACTTACGTGGCGCCAATCTACATTTGGCAAACTTGGCGGGAGCACAGTTGATCGGTTGTAATATTCTCGCTAGAGCTGTAGTCGCCATCTTCGACACAAGTACCAGACTTCCCGATGGGAAGCCTTTTGACGATATAGCTGAAAATGACCCCAAAAAAGAACAATCACCGACTGAGAACCCCGCTTCAGCAAATCAAAAGCAGGCTAGTTGTAAGAAACCTACATTAGAAAGCGAACCATCACTCAAAATGGCAGTGTTTCAACTCGAGATGGATCTTGAAAGAGCAACGAGCAAAGGTGAAGAAGCGAGAATAAGGCGGAAGATTCAAGTTTGTCTACGCAACCAGCAAGTATTCTTGCGAAGCAATAAGAAATATCTCGCAACTTATCTTAAAATGATGTGCCGGCAACTAGAACCGTTCATAGGGCGAGTCAAAACAGCTAAGGACAAATCGGCCAACGAGCAAAATAGAGACCAAACAGAACGGCAAAGTCGTGAATTACAGCGCATGACGTATGCCCCATCTCGATCTGTGCCTTACTATACAAGTGACTTTCTACGCCTACCTGCGTATGAACGTCGTCAATGTCAAGAGCTTCCAGATTCAAACCGCCCAGAAGACCATGTTTCAGCAGAATTTCTTATAAACTGGGATAGAGTCACAGTGAAAAAATGGCTACTTCAATTGGAATTTGCAAAAAAGCTCTCCACGATAAACCCAAGCCACTGCAACCAGATTTGTGATTATGTTTACCAAGACATAAAGCTGGCAGCTACAGGCACGAATCAGGAAGAACCTATGGAACAGAAAAAACCTACGAAAAACCATCCTAAAGGAGAAGCCTTCATTCAAGATGAACAGTGGGAACAGCTAGAGAGTATCCTTAGCAAGCATCATCATTCCGCACAGATCCCCGATGAAAGCATGAGCGACTTCATAACCGAAGTGAGGGAATTCTTAAGTGGTGTAGATCAGCGATTGGAAAAGGCTGCGCGAAATCATCCTCACAACGATCACGAATAATTTCCCAGAACTCTAGTTCTGATTCATCTAGCAAGGCAGACTAACGCTAAGTTAGTGAGGGTGATTTGCCATGGCTGCTGCCCCCCATACCAACCATTTCAGGTGGCCGCCTTCTGTCGTGGGCACACCTACAGATGCCGTTTCATCAGGCGGCCACGTGAGATCCCTGCCAAATCACTGTAATCAGTTTTCCGCGGCCAATGCGCGGCCCAGGCGCAGCGTTTCGCGCACGAACAGATCGAAATCCTCGCGGCGGCTGCGCTGGTTGCTGATGGCGACGCGGATGGCGTAGCGCCCGTTGAGCCGCGTGTACGACGGCACGGCGACGGCGTGTTCGTGGATGCGGATCAGCAGTTCCTCGTTGAGCGCATTGAGCGCTTCGTCGCTCATGCCGTCGACACGGTAGCGGAAGCAGACGATGTTGAGCGAGACGGGCGCCATTCGTTCGAGTTCCGGCGCGGCGTCGACCAGATCGGCCAAATACTGCGCCTGCTCGACGTTCTGGCGGATCATGCGCCCGTACTTGTCGATACCGTGTTCCTTGATCGACATCCAGGCCTTGAGCGCCCGGAAGCCCCGCGAAAGCTGGATGCCGTAATCGCTGAACCAGATCTCGCCCGCCGCCGCGCCGCGCACGGCGTGGGTCAGGTAATCCGGCGTCAGGGTGAAGGCATCGTAATGGCGCTTGCGGTCACGGACGAGCGTGCAGCCAATCTCATAGGGCATGTACATCCATTTGTGCATGTCGAAGGCGATCGAGTCGGCGCGCGTCATGCCGTCGACCAGCGGACGCAGCTCCGGCGCCAGCGCGGCCAACGCGCCGAAGGCCCCGTCGACGTGGAACCAGATATTCTCTCGCGCGCAGATATCGGCCAGCGCGTTCAGATCGTCGAAAGCGCCGGTGTTGACCGTGCCCGCGTTGCCGACGATGCAGATCGGCTTCATGCCCGCGGCCTTGTCCTGCGCCAGCGCCTCTTCGAGCGCCTCGACCACGATCTGCAGCTTTTCGTTGACAGGGATGTAGCGCAGCGCGTCCGAGCCGAGGCCGAGCATCTCGACGCCGCGCTGAACAGAGCTGTGGACCTCACGCGAGGTGTAGACCGTCATCTTGTGCGCCGATGCCCCAACGCCTTCCGCACGAATGTTGTAACCGGCCATCGCATTGCGCGCGACGGTCAGCCCGACGAGATTGGCCATCGAGCCGCCGCTGACGAGCAGGCCGCTGGCATCCGGCGCATAGCCGAGCATCTCTTTACACCACTCGATCACCTGGCTTTCGACGTAAGCCGCGGCATGTTCGCCGCCGCCCATGTTCGGGTTGAGGCCCGCCGCCAGCATCTCCGCCAGCACGCCGAGCGGCGTACCGGTGCCGATGACCCAGCCCCAGAAGCGCGGATGCGTGTTGCCCATCGGGTATTGCAGCACGTCGCGCAGGTAGTCTTCGTAGATCGATTCGGGCGACTGCGGCTCGTGCGGCAGCGGCACGTGCAGCCGGGCTTTGACGTCGTCGGGTATCGGCTGCCAGATCGGGCGGTCGCGCACGCCGCGCCATTGATCGAACAGGTCATCGAGCATCTTATGGCCGAGCGCCCGCATGGCGTCCCAGTCTTGCGGATCGAGACCTTCTTCTGCAGTGTCGATGTCGTGGGGTAACATTAGTTCCATCCTTCGCGAAAAACGTGGCGAAATTTGCGCCGCTTGCAACAGTTCAGAGCGACGAATGCCCCGACAGCACGATCATGATAGCATAGCTTCTCCGCTCGCGAATAAGACCAATGCCCGCCGCCTATGGGCGCTGATCGCCGTCCTGCTGCTCGCCGCCGCATTGCGCGCGCAGGACTTGCACCTGATGTTCGACATGGCGCATTACGACGAGGCCTACTACGGCGTCGATGCGCTGTCGCTCGTCCACCAGCCGCGGCTGACGCCGTTTTTCCCGGAGAACTTCGGGCGCGAAAGCCTGTGGATGTACCTCCTGGCGCCATCGCTGGCGGTCTTCGGCGCGAACGCGTTTGCGCTGCGCCTGGTCGCTTTCTTCACCGGCGTGCTGACCGTCGCGGCGACCTATCGCCTGGGGCGGGAGCTGTTCGGTTGGCGGGCGGGCATCTGGGGAGCGGCGGCGCTGGCCGTCCTGTTCTGGGCGGACGTGGCCGGGCATCAGGCGTTCCGCGCGCATCTCTACCCGTTGATCGGGGCGCTGGCGTTCGTGGCTCTGCTGCGAGCATGGCGCAGGGAAACGCGGCGGCGCTGGATCGCCGCGGGAGTTTGGCTCGGCCTGCTGGCCTATACCTACATCGCCGCGCGCGCGTGGATCGCGGTCGGAGTTCTGCTGCTGCTCTGGTGCTGGATCGACGCCCGGCGCAGACGCTCGACAGCCTCCGGGCCATTGATCGCGCTGGCCGTCGCTGCGGTGATCGCGCTGCCGCTGATCGGCTACCTGCTGGCGAATCCGGGGTTGGCCGGGCAGCGCAGCGAGCAGGTCGCCATCGGCAGCATCGGCGCATTGATCGACAACGTGGCGCTGTGGGCGCGCGCGCTGATCGTGCACGGCTCGGACGACGTCGCTTACACGCTGCCCGGCAGACCGATTCTGGATCTGCCGCTGGCGCTGCTGGCGGCGCTTGGCGTTGTGTGGCTGGTATGGAGCGCGATTCGCAGCGATAGATGGCGATTGGCAGCGATCTTGATCGCCCTGCTGACCGGCGCGTCGCTGGCCCCGGCGCTGCTGACGACCGACGCCCTCAAGCCACTGCGCGCGGTCGGGCTGATCGTGCCGCTGGCGCTGATCGTCGGGCTGGGCGCGGCGTGGCTGGAGACGATGTTGGGCGGGTTGCGCCTGCCCGCGCAGATTCGGGGGACGGACGCCAAGAATGGCGTCCCTACGAGGCGAATGGGGACGGACAACAGCGCATCCGCCGCCGGTACAAACGGTATCTCCTGGCGAGCGCTGGCGCTGTTGCTGCCCGTTGTGCTGATCGGCTGGGCGGGCATGGCGACCTCACGCGATTTCGCTACCTGGGTACGCAGTCCGGATCTGTTCTTGCCGATGGAGCAGCACATCTACCGCGGCATCGACGCCATCGCCGCGCACGCGCCACCGGATGCGCCGGTCTACTTCTCGCCCTTCACGCCAGCACATCCCGTGCTGCGGCTGCGCCTCGACGCGCTGGCCCCGCGCCCGGTCAGCGCCTTCGAGCGGGCGGACTGCCTGCGCCTGCCCGATGCAGCGGAGGCGTATTACTTCGCGCTGACGATGTTCGACGCGTCGTTCGCGCAGGCGCTGTCACCTTGGGCATCGGTGACGGCGACGGACTGGGTCGCGCCAGACGACGAGGATCGCTACGCCATTTACCGCGCGCAGCCGGAGCGAACGTTGTTCGAGCAAGAGATGATCACCTTCGGTGAGCGGCTGGCCGTCAGCCTGAGCGCCGATCCCCCGGCGCACGTCACACCCGGCGAGACGATCCCGCTCGATCTGCTCGTGCGCGCGCAGGTTCCGCTCGACCGCGAGTACACGCTGTTCGCGCACCTATATGGCGACCCGACGCCGTACGAGGGCGGTGAGTTGTGGGCGCAGGCGGATGTGCCGCTGTGTCCGAGCAGCCCGCCGCCGACCTGGCGGGCGGATGAGATCATCATCCAACCGGCGGCGCTGGCGATCCCGGCGGAGGTGCCCGCGGGGGACTATCAAATCGCACTGGGCCTCTACGAGACGGCATCACACGAGCGCCTCGGCGTCAGCGCCCCGGCGAGCGGGTTGGATTACGCCGTCGTCGGGACGGTTCACGTCGGCGAGTAGGGGTTTGGCGACGCCAAACCCCTGCGACGCCAAGCCCCCACGTCTATGGTTGGGCGTCGAATTCGGGTACGGGACGAGCGTTTGCCTCATCCTCAGTCGAGGCGATGCCGTTTTCGGCAATGTCGTTCAGCAGCCAATCCATTTCGTCTATCTCTCGGCGCTGCGCTTCGATGATGCCATCCGCCAGCTCGCGCACGCGTAGATCCTCAATCTGGGCGTTTTCGCTGGTCAGAATCGCGATCGAGTGATGTGGGATCATGGCGCGCATGTAGGACGCATCGCCGACCAGGATCTGGCTGCGGACGAGGAAGAGCGCGACCACAAACACGATCGCGCTGCCGACGTAGATGGCGAGGTTGAGCCGCCGGTTGGTGTACATGCCGCGCATGAAGCTGAGCATGATCACAGCCATCGCCGCGCCCATGATCAGCGTCATGTACAGGCGCGTCTCGCTAAAGCGCACGTGGGCCAGCGCATATGTATTCAGATACATGAAGACGAACATGACTACCATCGACGTGACGATCATGGCCGCGAACGTCCGGTAACTCATCTTCCTTTCGTGATCCATCTCGTGATCCATTAGACTTACACCTCTGACAGTCTCAGCAAAAGTCAAACGGCCTCGTGAGAGATGACCGTCCTGTTCTCACCGTAGCCGATGCGTCCCGGCTGCACATGAGCCAGATGGGGGCTTGCACGATGAACGACCGGCCCATTCAGACGCAAAAAGGCCCCTGTCAAACGACAGAGGCCCTTTCTTGATGATTCTTGCCCAGCGTTACGAGGAGCTAGCGGCCCCAGCCGAACCAGATCGGGCGGGTGGTCGGCTGGCCATAGCGACGCTTGAAGCGCTCGTTCATGGCGTGCGCCTCGCGGTAATGGCCTTCGAGTTCGCCCATGAGCACTTCCCACGGGCGCGCCTCGGCCATGCGGCGCGACGCGGCAGCCATCTGCTGGCGCAGCGACTCGTTTTCGAGCAGGGTCTGCGCGGCAAGGGCAAAAGCGTGCGGATCGGGCGGGCAGATGAAGCCGTTGACGCCATCCCGCACCAGATCGGTGATGCCGCCCTGGTTGATGATGATCGGCGGCAGGCCGGAGGCCATCGCCTCCTGAACGACCTGGCCGAACGTCTCGTGGCCGCCGGTGAACATGAAGGCGTCGGCGCTGGCGAAGGCCTGCGCCAACTGATCGCCGTAGAGGTAGCCGGTGAAGTGGGTGCCCGTCCCGGCGAACAGGGCTTCCAGTTCCGGGCGCATGGCGCCATCGCCGATGATGGTCAGGGCGATGCCGGGCGTACGCGCCGTTTCGAGCAGCAGATCGACGCGCTTTTCCGTCGCCAGCCGCCCGACGTAGATGCAGAGCAGCGAGTCCTGCGGGCGCCCGTTGAGCAGGCGCGCACGCCATTCGTCACTGTGATGCGCCGGGTTGAAGCGCACGCTGTGGACACCGCGCCCCCAGCGGCGCAGACGGCGGAAGCCCCAATCCTGAAGTTCATTCATCGTCCAGCGCGAGGGCGCCAGCGTCAGGTGGCAGCCGTTGTGGATGTAGCGCAGCCAGTCGCGCATGATCTGGCCGAAGATGGGCAGGCCGTAGGCGTTGGTGTAGCCCGGCAGATCCGTCTGGTAGTTGGCGATGACGGGGATCTGGCGCTGGCGGCCCGCCGTCATGCCGCTGACGGACATCAGCGCCGGGCTGAACAGATGGATCAGATCCGGCTGGAACTCGTCGAGATACTGGTTGATCGTCGGGTGTGGGATGGCGATGCGCGTCTCCGGCGCCTGTGGCAGGCCGAGCGACGGCAGCGGGATCACCTGGGTATCGCCGATCGAATGCGGCGAAATATCCGGCGCGAAGACGAGCACGTCACGCCCGGTTTGCTTCAAATAATGGAGGGTGAGATAGGCCGTCTTGGAGACTCCATCGACCTTGGGCAGGAATGCCTCGGCGAACAGAGCCACCCGTTTGACGGGCGCGAGTTCTATGGCCGGGTCTGGGGGACGTAGGTCGACCTCGTCGCCAAAAACGCGCTGCGCCTCTGCTGGATCGAAATGTGTAAGAGCCTCAAATAGGTAGTGATTGGCCATGGTGTTCCCTCGGCAGCAGTCTGCCCCAGTGCAAGCGCCATGCGCAAATCAGCAGCGGTGCGCCCGGCAAACCAGGTGAAGCCACTTCCAATGCTGGCGATCATGTGCGCATCGCTGTTGCCAACGACCGGCAACCCTATATTTCTATACGCACGCTGTGCCAGCCAGTTGCAGCCCGGCGTGAACGCTCCCGCATTCATGACTTCGACCGCATCGATGTTCGCCTGTATTAACACCGATGGTTGCGTCAGGTAGCGCAGGAAATTGTGCGGCGCAATCGTCGGCTCCAACGGATGGGCCAGAACGGCGATGCCATCCTGCTCATGAATGGCGGCGGCGGTCTCCGCCAGCGACAACCCTTTGGGAACCGGCTGCGTCACCCACAGGGCGAGCACATGCCCATCCGCACTCGTGACTTCGACGCCGGGAACGATGTCGAACGGATAGTTCGCGCGCCGCTCATACGCCCACAGACTCGCGTCCAACCGGTCGTGATCCGTGATCGCGATCACGTCAAGGCGCGTTTGCTGCGAGACGTAATCCAGCACTTGCTGCACACTGTGGACGCCATCGCTGACATTGGTATGCATGTGCAGGTCGGCGCGCCCGGTCCACTTCACCATATATTCTATGCCTTTGCCTTGCGGAAACACTCCACCGATCGTACTGATCCAGACAGGTAGAATGGATGATGTCCAGGCTAAGAATGGTCGATTCCTTTGTTAAGCAGCGTCAATCTGCAGACCCCATGTAGGGGCAAGGCGCTGCCTTGCCCACCCTGGGCGACGCCCCTACATCGCGCCTCGGTTTCATTGATGCATGTGGGCATCCGGCGCATCGTGATGCGCACCCACGCGGGCCGCGACGGAGGATCGCCCGTGCGCGGCGCGGCGGGGTATAATTTCCGGCGCAATCGATTCACCGATCCGTGCAAATGGCGGTGGCGGCGGACGGCAAGAATGCCGTCCCTACAGGAGGCCCCGCATTTGTACGGGCGAGATATATCTCGCCCGCCGCCGCCAAACGTTTTGCGGGGACGTGGAAACACGCGGACACGCATTCAATCCAGGGAGCAGACCGTTGTCGTCATTCCGCATCCGCCCGGCCATCGAGAGCGACGCGCAGGGCTACATCGACCTGATTCGCAGCGTCCTGATCGAGCAGCCGCCGGTCGATACGCCGTACGCACCGGAAGAATTCGACCCGCCGGTCGAACGGATCGCCGGGCGCATCTACGACGTGAACGAATCGGAGAATTCGTGCTTCCTGATTGCCGAGACGGATGACGAGGGCATGATCGGCGCGCTGACGTGCGCGGGTGGCACGCTGGCGGCGGATCATCACGTGACGAGCCTGGGCATGTACGTGCGCAAGGACTGGCGCGACCAGGGCGTCGGCAAAGCGTTGATGGACGCCTGCATGGCCTGGGCCGAAGCCTCGCCCGCCGTGCTGCGCATCGAGTTGGAGGTTTACGCCGGGAATGCGCGCGCCATCCACCTGTACCAGAAATACGGCTTCGATCACGAAGGCCGCAAACGACGCATGATCTACCAGAATGGCGCGTACATCGACAACCTGATCATGGCGCGCCTGTTGGAGAAAGCGGACTGATGAACACCTTGATCAAACGGCTGGCCGCCGCCGAAGACGCGCCGCCGTGGACGCTCTCAAGCGCCCTGTTGACGATTGTCCTCGCCTTTGTCGCCATCCTGGCCGGGACGCTGATCGCCGTCGCCTGGCTGAGCGACCCTGCCGACCCGATGGGCATCAGCGCGCGCAGCCAGTTGGTCGGCTGGCTGATCGGCGGCGTGCTGATGGCGGGCTACGTGCTGCAAGCGCGCCGCCGCCCGCAGGATCGCGCGGTGCTGCGGCTGGGCTCGGAGGGCGTCCCGCTGCCGTTCGTGATGTTCATCGCGCTCGGCGCGGCCATCGCCGTCGATCTGATCGGGCTGGCGCTGACGCAGGTGTTCGCCCGCGCGCCGGAACTGGTCAACGTCGACCCCGCGGCGGTGGACGTGCTCGACTGGATCTTGATCTTCGCCTTCATGGTGATCGTGCAGCCGCTGGGCGAGGAGCTGGTCTTCCGCGGGGTGGCATGGCCGTCGCTGCGGGCGGTCGCCGGTGGCTGGCTCGGCTGGCTGCTGAATGCGCTCATCTACGGTGTCTTCCATTACCTGGCTTACCCGCCCGCTTATGCCGAAGGCGGCATCGTGCCATTGTGGTACGGGCTGCTGGCGCCGCTCGTCGCCGGGTTGATCATTGGGGCCGTGCGCGCCTACACCGGCAGCACGCGCGCCGCCATCTTCGCCCACGCCGCCTTCGGCCTGTTCGCCGTGCTCAAGCTGCTGGTGGGCACCTGATGAGCGTCATCGTCGTCGCCTCGACCAACCCGGTCAAGATCGAGTCCGTGCGCCAGGGCTTCGCGCGCATGTTCCCCGGCGAGACATTCGACGTGCGTGGCATCGGCGCGGAGTCCGGCGTCAGCGACCAGCCGATGGGCGATGCGGAGACCGCACGAGGCGCGTACAACCGCGCGGTAAATGCGCGGGCGCTGGCGCCAGAGGCCGATTACTGGGTCGGCATCGAGGGCGGCTGCGCGGACGTCGACGGCGAGATGCAAACCTTCGCCTGGATCGTCGTCCTGGGCCGCGAGCGCGAGGGCAAGAGCCGCACGGGCACGTTCTACCTGCCGCAGGAAGTCGCGCGATTGGTGCGCGACGGCATGGAACTCGGCCATGCGGACGACGCCGTGTTCGGGCGCTCGAACAGCAAGCAGCAGAACGGCTCGGTCGGGCTACTGACGGACGACGCCATCGACCGCATCGAGTATTACGCGCACGCGGTCGTGCTGGCGCTGATCCCGTTCAAGCACGCGAGCCTGAGCTTCGGCCAGGCGTCGGATTGACTCGTCAGCTTCCGAGCCGCTGGGCGGACTGCGCAAACCAGCGCAGCCATTCGAAGCCGCTGTCCAGGCCGTAGCGTTCGCCATTGCGGACAACGATCAGGTTGGTTTCCGGCCAAACGAAGATGTATTGCCCGTGATTACCCATCGCGCTGAAGCCGTAAGCGCCGTCGTCCTGCTGGACGCCCCACCACAACCGCTGGTGATAGACCTGGCCGAAGGGCGGATTCATCCAGTCCGGGTAATAGCCCGCGCGATCCACCGTTTGATCGATGCGAGTGGCGGCGTCGACCCACGCTTGCGGGACGATCTGTGTCCCGTCCCAGGCGCCGCCGTTCAGATATAAGCGCCCCAACTTGGCGAAGTCGATGGCGCGAGCGTTGATGCCGCTCTCCATCTTCTCGAAGGCCGTGGCCTCGCTATCCAGGCTCCAGGAACCGTCGTACTCCATGCCGAGCGGCTGCCAGATCTCCGCTTCCAGGTAATCCGCGACGTGCATGCCGACCGTCCGTTCGAGGATCATGCCGATCAGCAGCGGATGGAAGTTGTTGTACAACCAGTGCTGGCCCGGCGCTTCTTCGATGTAGGTCTCGTTGAGCGCCAGGGAGCGCAGATCGGGGAAGTAATAGGTGAGCGCATCGTCGCCGTTGAGAAAGCTCGTCTCCACGTACTTGATGCCGGACGACATGTTGAGCAAGTGGCGAATGGTGATGTCACTGAAACGCGGATCGCGCACGGCCAGTTCCGGCAGATAGTTTGTGATCCGGTCGTCGATGCTCGCGATCAGCCCGTCTTCGATGGCGATGCCGACCATCGTCGAGTCGAACGACTTGGCCGTGGAAAACGAGGTCACGATTGAATCGCGCTGCGCACCGTTGAAGTAGCGCTCATAGAGGACGGTGTCATCCTGAATGACGATGAAGGCTTGCGTGCCGAGCGAGGCGAGAAAATCCTCCAGATTGCCGCTGACCATCGGGTCGGCCTCGAAGGCGGCGCGGACATTCGCCTCCGCGGCATCCGGATCGTCCGGCTCGCCAAAGTGAAACGGCTCCGGCGCAGCGCTCATCGTTCGTTCGGGAAAGCGCTGATAGTCGTTGACATCCGCGTCGCCCAGCACGATGCTGCGGCGGACGAACTCCGGCGAGTAGCGGATCGCGAAATAGCCAAGCACGCCCAAAACCAGCACCACGAGAATCCCAAGTCCCCACAAGCCGAACTTCAGTACGCGTTTCATCGCGACACCTTTCGACAATCGGTTGGCCGCAAGCCCAAGAGCGTAGCGCAAGTATCCCGATGGCCGCATACTAAAAGCAACTGTTCGAAAGCATGCGGATTGCGTGCCATTTGTAACGTCTGGAGTCGCGTCAGAATGCAGCGCCGACCGTGGCAACGCCGATGGGCGTCGTAAGCCCGATGCAGAATCCTCCGAGAGCTGAAGCGCAGATGATCCGGCTGCCCGGATCACCGCTCAAGCGGGGCGTGCTGCGGCTACTGCTGCGGCTGCCCGTGCGCTTCAGGAATCGGGCGCCAGTGCGCAACTGGCTGGCGACGCTGCTCGGCGAATGCGACAACCCGGCGCTCAAGCGCGATCTCGTGCGCATGATGCGGCGCGATCAGCGCATGAGGATGCGGATGCTGCAGCAGCAGCCGTTCGACCCCGGCGTCGACCACGCGCACACACAGCGCATGAAAGCCATCATCGCCGAGCATGGCTACCCCGGCTTTCGGCTGGTCGGGTTGCAAGGGACGCAGGCGGCCTGGCTCTTGATCCAGCACGCGGATCACGACCTCGATTTTCAGAAGCAGTGTCTGGAATTGCTGCGCCGGGCTGTGGAAGCCGGGGATGCGCTGCCGAGCAACCTGGCCTACCTCAGCGACCGGGTACGCGTCGCCGAGGGGCTGCCGCAGATCTACGGCACGCAGTTTCACGGTCACGATCAGCCGCTGCCGATTGAAGACGAGGCGAACGTCGACGCGCGCCGTGCGGCAATGGGACTAGAGCCGCTGGCCGACTACGTGGCCGCCATGCGCCGCTTACGCGACCGTCACTGATGTTATAAGGCCAACCGCCGACAGCTAGCTGCCCGTCTGGAAGAACATCGCCTTTTTGAGGTTGGGCGTGTTGAAGTCGAAGCCGCACGAGCGGAAGAACTCTTCCGAGGCGGTGATGGCCATGACTTCGAGGATGCCCCGCTCCTGCGCCAGATCGACGCAGGCGTGGACGAGCGCGCGACCGACACCCATGCCCTGCACCTCTTTGGCGACCGCCAGCGAGCGGACTTCGGCCAGCTTGCGCGAGTAGACCTCGAGCGCCGCGCAGCCGACGATCTTGCCGTCGAGATCGGCGACGAAGAAGTTGCCCTGCCACTCTTCAAGCTCGTCGTAGGTGCGTTCGAGCAGCAAGCCCTGCTCGACAAAGGGCGTGATCAACTCCGCGATTGCGTCAAGATCGGCTTCGGTCGCCTTGCGAATGATCACCCGGGTTGAAGTTTGCGTCGCCATATGAAGAAGTTGCCTATTTGTGTCTCGCGTTCGTAATTATAGATCAGCCAGTCGTTGAGGTCAGTATACGATTGTAAGAGTGTGTTCGAATCGTCCTCGCTGCCCGTCACCCAGGGCATGTAATCGACCTGCAAAACGAGCACGTACGGCGGGAGCGCCGCCCACAGCAGATCGACGTTGTCTTCGCGCCATTCCGGCGGGTACCAATCCGCCACCAGCGGGAACTGGAAGATAAAGCGCGTCGGCGGGTTGAGGCCGCTCAGGTAGTAGATCTCCGGGCGGAAGCCCCAGACATAGAGTGAATCGCCGGGCGTATTGCGCTCGCGCAGGTAGTCGGCGACGCGCGCGGATTCCCCGGCGACGAACTCGCCCGCGACGAAGCGATCCTCGTAGGTCAGGCGGTCTTCCGCGCCGGTCAGGTAGCGCCACGTCTGCGGGTAGATGCCGTTGACGAGGATGGCGATCAAGGCGAGCGCGACGGCCAGCGAGAGCCAGCGCGGGGCGGCAAGAGGACTGAGCCGCGACGCGACCAGGTCGAGGGCACGGGTCAGGCCGCACGCGCCGAGCAGGACGAGCGGCGGCAACATCGGCAGCCAGTGATAATCGTAGCCGCGCAGTTGGACGAGCATGATGGCGAAGGCGATCAGCAGCCAGGCGAACGTGAAAGGCACACCCGCCCTCCGTCGAATGCTGAGCACCCCCACGGCGGCCAGGATGAAGAGCAGGCCCCAGTGCGACCAGCGAAAGCCGAGCGCCGTCGCCGCGGCTTCGGCCAGCGCATCCGGCTGCGCGCCGAGCGCCGTGTACGAGGCGGTGACGCGCGCGCTCTCGACAAAGGCCTCCCACGCCCCGGCGCTCACCAGCCAGGCGATGCCCGCGCCGATCGCGATCAAGCCGCCGAGCGCGGCGGGGAGCGCAAATACAGCCCAGGATCTGAGTGCGCGCGTCTCTTGCCGCGGCAGGCGCTGCCCATAGGCGAGCAGGAGCACGAGCGCGAAGAGGGCGAACGGGTACTTGAACCAGACGACGACGCCCATCAGCGCGCCGGAGGCTAACGACCAGGCGAACACGCGCGGCGAACGCTCCGCCGCCTTGAGCGCGGCGATCAGCGCCAGGCACATCGGCAGCACGGCGATGCCGTCGTTCTGGGTCAGCGTCCAGAATGTCTCGCTGAAGTAGAAGACGGCGAACAGCAGCGCCGCCCACAATCCGATGCGCGGCGAAAACAACCGCCTGCCGATCCAGCCGACCGAGGCGAGCAGGAATGGCATCACCAGCAGATCGATGGCGCGCAGGGCGGGCGCCGTCTGGCCAAAGAGGGACATGGCCGCCGCGTAGACGAAGAAGATGGCAGGCGGCTTCGGATTCCAGAGGTCGACGTAAGGGACTTTGCCCTGGAGCAGCCCGCGCCCGATGACGGCGAACTCGCCCTGGTCGCGGCCCAGCGGGTAGGTGAGCATGGGCAGCGCGATCAGGCACGTGAGCACGACGATCGCGATCAAGAGCGGCACGAAGCGCGCGCCACCGCCCGCCTCGGTTCGCATCAGAGCCAGCCCACGATGTGCGCGATCATGAGGGCAATCGCGATCGAGAGCGCGAGCAGCGTCAGCGCGACCAGCCGCCCCGCGTCCTGCGCCGGGCTGATCTCGCCGCGTTTGATGTCGACGTTGCCGAGCAGATCGACGTAGAAATCGACGTTGATGCGCCCGCGCGTCAGGCGTGCCATATAATCGTGCATACTGACGATCATCCAGCCGTCATCTTCGTCTTTCCAATCGTCGCCCAGGTGCTCGGCGATGGCGGCCTCCAGGATGGCGCGTGCGGCCTCCGGCGCAATCGGTTCGATTTCGTCAGGCATCGGCATTCCTCCACGTTCCGCCAGACTCTACATCTGCGCAATGCGAAGATCGAGGGCAAAGCGGTGCCCACAGCTTAGCGACGGCTAAGCGTGGGTTGAATGTGCGAGGGCATCCGATAGAATGCGTTGGATCTGAGACCACCGGCGGATGAAAACTATGCGGGCGAAACGGATAACGACGATTGGGCTGGCGGCCATATTGACGGTCATCGGTTTGGTAGCCTCTGCTCAAGATGCGTCGCCGACGCTGCCGCCGGATACGACCGGTGCAGGCTGCCAGGCCCCGCTGCTGGATTTGTGGACGGCGGCGAGCGACGTCTGCATCAACGGCCCGGAAGGTTTCATCTGCAATGGCGGCGCGGCACCGCTGGCTGAGCCTGCTGGGCCGGTCGCCAATGCGCTGGCGCCGACCGGCGCGCTGGTCGAAAGCGGACTGGTCGACTTCATCCAGACGCCCGCACTCAGCCCGGAGACGGGCAGCATCGGCGTGGCCTGGCTGCGCACCCCGGCGCCCGTGCGCTTCACCGCCCTGCTGATCGGCAATACGAGCTTGCGCGACATGTCGCCGCCGGAATTTCCGGCCTGGCAGTCGATGATGGTGCAGACGGCGCCGGAGATCTCAAGCTGTGGCGCGGCGCCGCTCAATGTCCTGATCCTGCAAAGCCCGGTCGAACTCCCGGCCCGGATCGCCGTCAACGGCGTCTCGCTCTATCTGAATGGCACGGTGCTGGTGCGCGCCGCCTTCGACCAGACGCTGATCGTCAGCCTGTCCGGCGCGACGGCGGTCACCGCCAGTGGCCAACAGCAGGATATCGTCGCCGGACAGCAGCTCGTCCTGGCGCATGCACCGGGCGATTACAGCCGCCCGACCAGCCCACCGTCGCCGCCCTCACCCTACGAACCCGCTGTGACGCGCAATCTGCCGATCGCCCTGTTCGACCGCCCATTCGTGCTGCCGCAGCCGGGCTTCGTCACTACGCGCGGCACGATCAACCTGCGCGTCTTCCCCTCGACCGACGCAGGCATCATTCGCGAAGTGCCCGCAGGCCAGATCGCGACGGTGCTCGGCGTGAACCCGGCGGGCGATTGGTACAACGTGCGCATCAACACCGGGGAAACCGGCTGGATGAAGGCGGATCTGCTGCTAACGAACGTCGGCAGCATCGAGGCGGTCTTCGACGCCACGCCGTCGATCCCGCAGCGCTACGGCCTGCTCGGCACGACGGGGATCGTCATCTCACCGGCGGGCGTCAACCTGCGCCTCGGCCCGGACGGTGGGTTCCCGGCGCTGGCGGCCTTGAACGGCGGTACGACGGTGCAGCTTTTGGCGCGCAGCCCGTACAGCCCGTGGGTGAAAGTTTCCGTGGGCGATGTCACCGGCTGGATCGCGCTGGTCGCGCTGGATACGCGCGCCTACCTGGACGCGATCCCGATCGACTTCACGGCGCCGCCGCAGCCGACACCGACGCGCGTGCCAGGGTCGTTTGGCAACGCCTTCCCCGATCCGAATTCTCCGGGCGATTAGGTTTTACGTGGCGTAACTGTGCTCTTGTTCGTCGGCGAAGACCGTCGACGGCGCGCGCAGCGGAATGCTCATCGTGAACGTGCTGCCCTGCGAGACCTGGCTCTGCAGCTCGACATGGCCGCCGTGCACCTGCGCGATGCCCTTGACGATGGCGAGGCCGGAGCCTGCGCCCTGATCTTCATAGTAGGCGCGGTTGATCTGGTAGAACATGTCCCAGATCTTGGCCTGCTCGTCGGGCAGAATGCCGCGGCCCTGATCCATCACCGACAGGCGTAAATTGCCGTTCATGACGCGCGTCTGGATGTAGATCGGCGCGCCCGGCTTCGAGAATTTGATGGCGTTATCGATCAACTGGGCGAGGGCGATGCGCAGCAGTTCCGCGTCGGCGATGAACGGCTGCAGCGCCGGGTCGATATCGACACGAAACTCGTTTTCTTCGCGCTCGCTGTAGTTGCCCCAGGCGGACTGGATCGCCAGGTTGACGACTTCGCGCAGGTTATCAATGCGCGCGCGGCGCGACATGTAGGTGCGCTCGGTTTCGCCGCTCTGCAATTCCACCAACTGGATGAAATTCTCGACCAGGCGGCGCAGGCGAACGGCCCCGGAATTGACGCCGTGCAGGAACGAGAGGATCTCGTCGCTGCTGAGCGTTTCCGGTTGGTTGAGCATGTCGGCATAAGCGACGATGTAGGTGAGCGGGGTACGGAATTCGTGATTGAGCACGTTGAGGATGTTGTGCTTGACGGCGGCAATCGCGCTGGTCTGGACGGCCTGGAGCGCTTCGTGGCGGCGTAGACGGGACTCGACCGCGATCAGCAGGTCGTCGGTATCGAACGGCTTGACGATGTAATCGTCGACGCCCATGCGCTTACCGCGGTGAATGTCTGATTTTTCGCCGCGCGCGGTCAGGAAGATGAACGGAATGGCGGTGTAGCGCGGATCTTTGCGCACCTCGTGCAAAAATTGCAGCCCATCCATCTGCGGCATCATGATGTCGGAGATGATCAGGTCAGGCATGCCTTCGTCGGACTCCAGGAGTTGGAGCGCATGAACGCCATTGGCGGCGGTCATGACTGAATACCCCTCTAGTTCGAGTACCGACTGCACGCCCTCCAGCAGATTGGTGTCATCCTCGACAACCAATAGGTGGGGTTTTGGCTGCGCTTGCATAAGATTGTCCGTTCGTGTCACTAATCGAGCTGCAACCTGCTCAAGACATAACGATGACCGTTACTCCCGTTACCATATGTAGTATAGAGGAAACTTGCATTGTGAAGCGTGAAATTTTCCTGAAGGAACTTACACATTGGTTTGTTTTCGTTTCAGATCGAGTAAATCCGCCAGCAGAGCGAAGCCGGTCTCCTTGCGACCGGCGCCCGGCCCGACCAGCGTGACCTCACCCAGCAGGTCGGTGGTGAAGGTGATGGCGTTGGTCGCGCCGCTGACCGCCGCCAGCGGATGATGAGTCGCGATCCGCTGCGGACGGACGAAACCACCCTCCGGTGTCACGCGCGCGATCAGCTTCCAGCACTCCCCGACAGCGCGCGCCGAGTCGATGTCGTCGGGCGTCAGCTTGCGGATACCTTCGACGACGAGATCTTCCAGAGCGAACGAACGCTCGAACAGCGCCGACGCCAGAATCAGCGCCTTGCCCGCCGCGTCCCAGCCGTCGACGTCGGCGGTCGGGTCGGTTTCGGCATAGCCGAGCGCCTGCGCCTGGAGCAGAGCATCGCCGTAGCTCAAGCCATTCTCCATCTGCGTCAGAATGTAGTTGGTCGTGCCGTTGAGGATGCCGCGCGCCTCGGAGATCGTGCAGCCCGCCAGCGCCTGCTGGGCCAGCCGCAGCGAGGGCGTCCCGGCCATGACGGTCGCCTCAAACAGGACGTCTTTACCCACTTCAGCCGCCCGCGCGCGCAGATCGGCCAGGGCGACGGCGACCGGGCCTTTGTTGGCGAGCACGAGGTGCATCCCGGCGTCGAGCGCGGCGTAACAGTATTCGAGCGCAGGCTGTGCGGTTTGCAGGTTGGTCGGCCCGGCTTCGAGCAGGACGTCCGCGCCGCTGGCACGGATCAGCGCCAGCGAATCGAGATCGCGCTGCAAGCCCGGCGCGTCGGGATATCGGCTTAGATGGCCCGCGGCGATCGCCTCGAGCAGCGCCGCCGGATCCAGGCCATCGGGATGGAGCAGCGTGCCGCGGCTGCGCGTGGCGACGCCGACAATCTGCGGCGCAAAGTCATAGCGCGCCTGCAGTTCAGCGCCCTTATCGCGCAAGATCTCGACAAAACCCTGGCCGACGTTGCCGAAGCCGATGAGTACCAGTTTCATGGATGATTTCCCCTGCGATTGTGGTTCCCCAAGCAAGCATAGCATAACGCATCTGCGCTCGGCCTTCACGAACCTGTTTCGTCTAACATTACATTAAACTTTTTCCGCTTTATCTTGACAAGGAAGGCAAACTGCTGAATGATGATCTACGTTCATACGACGTGTGCCGCCGCGTCACGCCTCCACTGAGTTGCATCCCCATGCATCAGCGCGCCTGCCAGCGACCACCAGCAGCTTTCTAATGCAAGGAATCATCGATGGAAGAGTTTCTCCGTACAGTCGGCTATATCGGTATCTTCGCCATCATCTTTGCCGAGTCCGGTCTGCTGATCGGTTTCTTTTTGCCCGGCGACAGCCTGCTGTTCACAGCGGGGTTTCTCGCGTCGCTGGAAAACCCGCCCTTCTCGCTGCCCATCCTGCTGGTCGGCTGCGCCATCGCGGCGATTGCCGGGGACAGCGTCGGTTACGCCTTTGGGCGGCGCGTCGGCCGGAAGCTGTTCCAGCGTGAGAACTCGTTCCTGTTCAACAAAGCCAACCTGTATCGCGCCGAAGCCTTCTATGAAAAGCACGGTGGCATCGCGATTGTGCTGGCGCGTTTCATGCCGATTGTGCGCACGTTCGCCCCGATTGTGGCCGGCATCGGCACGATGGAATATCGCCGCTTCGTGACCTACAACATGGTCGGCGGTCTCCTGTGGGCAGCGGGCGTCACCACCCTCGGTTACCTGCTGGGCAGCGTCATCCCGGACGTGGATAAGTACCTGCTGCCGATCATCATCGTGATCGTGCTGGTGTCGGTCGCGCCGAGCGCCTATCACGTGCTCAAGGAAAAAGAGACGCGTGATGCGCTGATGGCATCCGCGCGCCGCTTGTTGAGGCTCTCCCCGACCCGCTAACCCAAACGGGCTAACAAGGCTCGTCGTATTTTTCGTGCCAATCGAGTGTGATCGGCGGCGCGGCGATGCGGTCATACCATGGCGTCGCGTGCTCGGCGCAGATCGCTGCCAGCCGCCGGATGCGCTCCCGCGCAGTCGTGGCGACGAACGTGTCGCGCGCCTCGCCTTGCAGCGTGACGGCCTCGCTCCAGACCGCGCGCCCGACGATGACGCCGCTGGCGCCCGCCGCGCAGGCGATCTCTGCCTGGCGGGCGAACGTCTCGAAATCGACGCCCGCGCTGAGCAGCGCCCAGGGCACCTCGCCGCAGGCTTCGGTCACGGCGGCGCAGGCCGCTCGCCATTCGCCCTCATCCGTACTCTGCTTATGATCGACCGGGAACTGCAGCTTGAGCACGTCGGCGCCCATGGCGGCGAATTCGCGTGCCATGTCGACGGTGATCTGCAGCAGCTCGGCGTTGGTGAGCGCCTTGTCCGGGTCGAGCGAATAGGCGATCGGCTCCAGGAAGAACGGTAAATCCCACTGCGTGCACGAATCGACGATCCGTTGGACGCCATCACGCTTTTCGCCAGCGTTCTCAGCGTCCGGGTGATAAGGCAGCAGCAGCTTGACACCGTCGCCGCCGATCAGCTTGATCTTGGCGACCGACCAGCCGGGAATCCACTGGACGGCGCGCTGGCTCGGATGCTTCTCGTAATCGGTGACTTCGACCGGGCCGATCAGGCCGGTGTGGCCGGAGATAGCGCGCGAGGCGATGCCCGCGCCGACGCCATAGGCCGGGTCGGTCAGCACGGCGGTCGTCTCCGGCGCGAGCACGGCCGTGACACGCGTCTTGAAGGCGGAGAAGGCCGCGCCATCCATCGGCTGCGGCGCCGCGCGGTTGAGCGCATCGAGCAGATTGGCGCGGTGATCGATGGCGAGGATGACAAAATGACCCGCTCCGGTGCTGCAGCGGCTGAGATGACGATATTTGCCGATCATTTCTGGTTTGCCTTTGACGGATCGCCGCCGATAGCAAGGTCGGGCGGCCAGCAGCGCCAGGGCATCAATGCCCTGGCTAGGATTGCGCCCGGTGAACCGGGCTACACAAGATAATCACACGTATTCAGTCCCGTTTACGGGACGCAACCTTAGCCGGATGGTTGACCATCCGGCGGTCGACCCTAAAACTGGCGGCTCCATTCGCGCGGCCAGCGTTCGACCACGACCTTAGTCTGCGTGTAGAACTCGACGCCGTGGCGGCCCTGGCCGTGCAGATCGCCGAAGAAGCTGTCGTTCCAGCCGCTGAACGGGAAGAACGCCATCGGCGCGGCGACGCCGATGTTGATGCCGACGTTGCCCGCGTCCGCCTCGTTGCGGAACTGACGCGCGACCGCCCCGCTGGCCGTGAAGATGCAGGCCATGTTGCCATAGGCCCGGTCGTTGACGAGCGCGATAGCATCGTCGACGGTCTGCGCGTGCATCAGGCTGAGGACGGGGCCGAAGATCTCGGTGTTGGCGATCTCGCTCTTCGGGTCGACGTTATCGAGCACGGTCGGGAACAGGAAGTAGCCGTCTTCGTAGCCGGAAACGCCCCTGCCGCGGCCATCGACAAGCACGCTGGCGGCGCCGCTCTGCTCACCCTTGGCGATGATGCCCTCGATGCGCGTCTTGCTCTCGGCGGTGATGACCGGCCCCATCTGCACGCCGTCGTCGAGGCCGTAGCCGACCACGCGCCCGGCAGCCGCATCCGCGATCTGCTCGCTGAAGGTGCGGCGCGCATCGCCGACGGTGATGGCGACCGAGGCAGCCAGGCAGCGCTGCCCGGCGCAGCCAAAGGCCGAATCCGCCATGATGCGCGTCGTCATGTCCATGTCGGCGTCCGGCATGATGACGACCGGGTTCTTGGCGCCGCCCTGGCACTGCGCGCGTTTGCCGTTGGCCGTCGCCCGGCTGTAGATGTATTTCGCAACCGGCGTCGAGCCGACGAAGCTGACCGCGCGCACCTGCGGGTGATCGAGCAGCGCGTCGACCGTCTCTTTGCTGCCGTTGACGAGCTGGATGACGCCCTTGGGGAAGCCCGACTGCGCGATCAATTCGAACAGCTTGGCGCTGGTCATCGGCACCTTCTCGCTCGGCTTGAGGATGAAGGCGTTGCCGCAGGCCACAGCATAGGGCAGGAACCAGAGCGGGATCATGCCGGGGAAGTTGAACGGCGTGATGGCGACGGTGACGCCGAGCGGCTGGCGGAACATGTGCTCGTCGATGCCGCTGGCGATGTCCTCGTTGTTGTAGCCCTGGATCAACGACGGGATGCCGCAGGCGACCTCGACGTTTTCGATGCCGCGGCGCAACTCGCCGACGCTTTCGGCATAGGTCTTGCCGCACTCGTTGGTGATGACGCGCGCGATCTCGTCCAGGTGCTCGTCGAGCAGTGCCTTGAGCTTGAACAGCGGCTGAATGCGCTCGCCGACCGGCACACGGCGCCATTCGAGAAAGGCGGCGTGCCCGGCCTCCACCGCCTGGCCGACGACCGACTGCGGCGTCATGACGACCTCGCCGATGACGGCGCCATAGGCCGGGTTGACGACATTGAGCTGATCGCCCGCGCGCGCGTCCGTCCACTGCCCGTCGATGTAATCCAGAATCTTCGTGACCATGTGCTCCTCCTGATGAATGCTTCCCCACGGCGGGCCAGCGGGAAATGTGTCCCGACATGGCACCGCCGTCGCTTTAGATCTCGGACAATTTGACGGGACGATTTTCGCGCAGAGAACGCGCCGCCGCCAGAGCGATCACGACCGGCGCGCGGCCATCCGCACCGGTCACGGGCGGCGGGGTATCTTCCTGCAGGCAGCGGATGAAGGCCGCCATCTCGGTTTGATACGACGGCGTGTAGCGCTCCATGAAGAAATTGAGCGGCAGCCCGCGGCGCACGTTATCCGCCGTGCTCAGCGTGACCGCGTCCGGATACCAGTTGGCGCTGGAGACGCTGCCGCCGCTGCCGAAGACCTCGACGCGCTGGTCGTAGCCGTAGACGGCCTGGCGGCTGTTGTCGATCGTGCCGATGGCGCCATTGGCAAACTTGAGCGTGATGACGGCGGTGTCGATGTCGCCCGCCTCACCGATGGCCGGGTCGACCATGACGCCGCCCGCCGCGTAGACCTCGACCACGTCGCCGAGCAGGAAGCGCGCCATGTCGAAGTCGTGGATCGTCATGTCGACGAACAGGCCGCCGGAGACGCGGATGTAGGACACGGGCGGCGGCGACGGATCGCGGCTGATGATGTGCATCAGGTGCGGGATGCCGATCTCGCCCCGCTCAATCGCCTGCTTGATGCGCTGGTGATTGGGATCGAAGCGGCGGTTGAAGCCGATCATGAGCTTGACCCCGGCGCGCTCGACGGCGGCCAGCGCGTCGTCTATCGCCTTGAGATCAGCGGAGATTGGCTTCTCACAGAAGATGTGTTTGCCCGCGTTCGCCGCCTGAATAATGAACGGCGTGTGCGTATCGGTCGCCGAGCAGATGACGACGGCCTGAATGCTGTCATCGGCCAGGATCGCCGCGAAATCCGCCGCGACCGTGGGCACGCTCATCTCGGCAGCGACGGCCTGCGCCGCAGCGTCGTTCACGTCGGTGACAGCGACCAGATCGACGCCCGGAATGCGCTGCGCCAACGTCTGGGCATGGACGCGCCCGATGCGCCCCGTGCCGACCAAACCAATGCGAATTTTGTCAGACATGGTTTCTTCCTTGTTGTGGTGCGAGAGCGAAGAAGCGGGAGAGCACATTAGCGAATTAGGGGATTAGCAGATTAGAGGGGACGGACCGGGCACACCCCACATCAGACAGGGCCGTGTGTACGGGCGGGATATATCCCGCCCGTACAGATCCGTTGAGGTGCGTGGGAATGCCATTCATGGCATCCACCCCTCATCATCCACCCTACCATTCACTGGCCGCTAATTTGCTAACGTGCTAATTTGCTATTTCGCTAATCTGCTTCCCTGCTAATTCGCTGTCCTGCTATTCCAATCCAATGCCGCGCAGATAATCGCGGTTTTGCTGCGAATAACGCTTCGGCGCATCGAGATCGTCAACCAGCACGTCCTGCTCGACGATGGCCCAGCCGTCGTAGCCGAGCGCTTCCATCGCGCGGATGACGCCGGGGAAATCGACCTCGCCCTCGCCGAGCGGGCAGAAGACCCCCGCCTCGACCGCCTGCATGTAATCTTTGGCCTGGTCGCGACACTGCTGCGCGATGCTGGCGCTGCAATCCTTCAGATGCAGGTAGCGCACGCGCTCGCCGTATTCTTCAATCGCGGCGACGGCATCGCCCCCGCCGTAATGCCAGTGACCGGTATCCAGGCACAGGCCGACCAGTTCCGGATCGGCACGTTCGAGCAGGGCGCGCGTCTCGTCCGGCGTCTCGACGTAGCCGCCGCAGTGATGATGGAAGACCAGCTTCAGGCCGAGTTCGTCGTAGACGCGGCGCGCGATCAGGTTGACGCCGCGCGCGAAGACGTCCCACTCAACGGGGGAAAGCGCGCTGCCCGTGCGCCGACCGGCCTGCTTGACCAGCCAGTCGACCTTGCCGTTGTCGTCCGCCAGCACGATGTAATGCGCGCCGAGCGCCGCCAGCAGCCGCCCGACCTTGAGCGCTTCCGCCGCGCCCGCTTCGTGCGCGGACTCATCGACCAGCTTGACCGGCACGAAGGCGGACAGCAGTTGCAGCCCTCGTTTGCCCAGTTCGGCGCGCAGCACTTCCGGATCGGTCGGCAGGTAGCCATACGGCCCCAGCTCGATGCCGGTGTAGCCGGTGCCGGCGATCTCGTCGAGCACGCGGCTGTACGGATACTTCGGTGCGATCCCTTCAAACTCATAAATGCCCCAGGAGACGGGCGCTGATGCAACACGTATGGTCATTTTTTAGTCCTTTTGCCTGCGGATGTGCGCCGCAGTCGCCTGCGAATCAAAGTTCAAAGTGACAAATATTGCGTTCATGTCCTTATTGAACCGGATATGTTGTCGCTCACCTTCGCCGCAGGCTCGAAGCCTGCGGCTGGAGGTTTGTAAGCCACCTGGAAGGTGGCTGGGAGCGCAATGTATCCGGATTAACATGGCAAACACCTTAATCCACCAGCGTCTTCAGAACACTGGAAAACGGCACATTGCTCGATATTCATACCTGTCCGTTTCAAACCTCGTCACCTTCTCACCGCACGGTGAACTGTGAACCAGGCACCGTGAACCCAACTGAGTACCGAGCGCTGAGCACCCAGAACTACAAGTAATGCCGTTCGCGTTTCTTCGCTTCTTCGTAGTCTTCACGGGCGCGCTGCACGTCCGGGTTGTCGCTGGTTTCGGCCACGCTGACATCCCACCACGACTCGTAGCCGCCGACGCGCTCGCGCCGATCCGTTTCGGTGACGATGCAGACGGGACGATCCGTGATCTTGCGCGCTTCATCGAGCGCCCGCGCGAACCCGGCGCGATCGCGTGCGCGCAGCGTATAGGCGCCCATACCTTCACACAACTTGGCGAAGTCGATCGGCAACGTTTCGCCGTCGAGCGCTTCGCTGTCGGTGCGGTAGCGATACTTGGTGCCGAAGCCATCGCTGCCGACGCTCTTGCTCAGACCGCCGATGCTGGCGAAGCCATGGTTATCGAGCACGATGATGGTGACCTTGAGCTGCTCCTGCACCATGGTCACGATCTCGCTGCTCATCATCAGGAACGAGCCGTCGCCGACCATGACGTAGACCTCGCGCGACGGGTCGGCCAGCTTGACGCCCATGCCGCCCGCGATCTCGTAACCCATGGTCGAAAAGCCGTATTCCAGGTGATAGCCGCGCGGGTCACGCGTGCGCCACAGCTTGTGCAGGTCGCCTGGCAGGCTGCCTGCCGCGCACAGAACGACGTCCTGCGGGCGGCTGAAGGTATTGATCATACCGACGACTTCGCCCTGGCTGAGCAGCGGCTCGTGCTCCAGGTGATAGATGCGCTCGACCTCGGCGTCCCACTCGGTATTGAACTGGTGGGCACGAGCCTGAAGCGCCGCCGACGTGCGGTAGTCGCCGAGCGCGCCGCTCAATTCTTCCAGCGTGACGCGCGCATCGCCGACGAGCGGGATGGCGCCGCGCTTGTAGGCGTCGAACTCGAAGACGTTGACGTTGACGAAGCGCACGTCCGGGTTTTGGAAGGCCGTATTCGAGGCACTGGTGAAATCGCTGTAGCGCGTGCCGACGCCGATCACGAGGTCGGCTTCGCGGGCGATGATGTTGGCACCCTGGGTGCCGGTCGCGCCGATGGCGCCCAGGTTGAGCGGGTGATCGTAGGGCAGCGCACCCTTGCCCGCCTGCGTCTCGCCGACCGGGATGCCGTGCCGCTCCACGAACAGGCGCAGCGCCGCCTGCGCTTCACTATAATGGACGCCGCCACCCGCAACGATGATCGGCGTGCGCGCGCTGCGGATGGCCGACACGGCGCGCTGCAAAGCGCTCAAGTCCGGGCGATTGCGCGGGATGTGCCAGACCCGCTTCTCGAACATCTCCGCCGGGAAATCGTAGGCGTAGGTCTGCACGTCCTGCGGCAGCGCCAGCGTGACGGCGCCGGTATCCGCGGGCGAGGTCAGCACGCGCATGACCTGCGGCAGCGCGCTGATCAACTGCTCCGGACGGTAGATACGATCCCAGTAGCGCGAGACAGGCTTGAAGCAGTCGTTGACGCCGATGTCCTGTGTGTGCTCATTTTCGAGCTGCTGCAAGACGGGCGCCTGGATGCGCTCGGCGAAGATATCGCCGGGCAGCAGCAGCACCGGCAGCCGGTTGACCGTCGCCATGGCCGCGCCGGTGATCATGTTGGTCGCGCCGGGGCCGATCGACGAGGTGCAGGCGAACGTCTGCAAGCGATTCTTGTGCTTGGTATAGGCGGCGGCGGTGTGCACCTGGGCCTGCTCGTTGCGCGATTGGTAGTAGCGGATCTTATCCGCATACTGCTGAAGCGCCTGGCCGACCCCGGCGACGTTGCCATGGCCGAAGATGCCCCAAACCCCGGCGAAGAACTTGTGCTCGACGCCGTCGCGTTCGACGTATTGCTGGGTCAGATACAGGATCAGGGCCTGGGCGGTCGTTAAGCGGTGCGTCTCTTGCATGGCTGATCTCTTTCGCTAAAGCCCGCCTGCTCACTCGGCGACAGGCCCGGTCAAGTATGCGTCCAGTTTTTGATTCAGAAGGCGCCGCCGCTGGCCCTCATCCCCCGGCCCCTTCTCCCTGAGAAAGAAGGGGAGAAAATGCTCCATAAAGTCCCTCTCCATAAGGGAGAGGGATTTAGGGTGAGGGCAAAAGACGCCAAGGATTCATGACCCTTATTTCGGCTCCATCTCGTGGCTGACGACGGGCAGGCGCGGATCTTGCTCGGTCCAGGTGTCCTTGATCCACGCATACTGCGGATCGTCCTGGTTGGCGAGCGACTGCGCCGACCCGGCCAGGAAGTTGAGATAGTAAGTCGTGTAGCCGTGCGCGCTGACGACCGGGTGATAGCCTTCCGGCACCAGCACGACGTCGTGATTCTGCGCGCGCATCAGGGCGTCGATGCGGCCGTCGAGCGTGTAGACGCGCTGGTAGGCATAGCCGTCCGGCTTGTCGATTTTGTAGAAGTAGATCTCTTCGAGATCGGCTTCGAGCACGGTGCCATCCGCGGCCACGCGGTGCACGTCGTGCTTGTGCGGCGGGTAGCTCGACCAGTTGCCCGGCGGCGTGTAGACCTCGACGCAGACGAGGCGATGGCAGTCGAAGCCGGGCGGGACGATGCCGTTGATCTGGCGGGTGGCATTGCCGCCGCCGCGGATCTCGATCTTGCTGTCGGCGGGCGTGACCAGCCGCACGGGATGATCCTCGTCGGTCGGCACCCAGCACGAGGCAATCTCCAGGTCGTCGGTCAGCGCTTCGATCTCGAAATCGGTGCGGCGCGGTAGATAGACGGCATACGGCATCCCGCTGAAGACGTCCGGGCGGCGACCGATGTTGAGGTACTCGCCTTTGCTGGTGCGGAAGTTGCAGCGCCCGCCGAGGATGACCGAGACGTGCTCGTGTTCGCCAGTGCTGCTGCTGTAAGGTTCGTGCGCATTCAGTCGAATCGCCGCCATGTTCAGGTATTCCCAACCGGCGTCGGTCGGTCGAACGCGAGCGAAGACGCCCGCCTGACCGGTGTCCTGGGATTTCACCAGGAGATTTTCGGGAGTGTAGTCCATCTAGCATGCCCTCATTTTGCAGTTCCGAACGATTCCACCAGCCAGTGGCGGCTGTCTGCCAGGTATGACTCAAGCGTCGCGCGCCACTCGCCGCCCTTGTCCGGCGTGAACGGGTTGGGGCCGGGCGCGGCGCATTCGAGGACGATCGGGCCGTCATAGCCGACCTTATCCAGCGCGCGCAGTTGCGCCCGGAAATCCGTGTGGCCGTGACCGATGCCCTCGCGATTCGAATCGCCGGCGTGATAGAGCCAGAGCGCCTCGCCCGCCGTCGCCAGCGCGGCTGCCGGGGCGGCCTCTTCGATGTTCATGTGATAGGCATCGAGCAGAATGCCGAGGTTATCCAGCCCCGCGCGCGCGACCAGATCGAGCGCCTGGGCGTGGTTGTTGATCTGGTGGCTTTCGTAGCGATTGAGCACTTCGAAGACGACGCGCAGGCCGACCTCGCCCGCACGCGCGCCGATCTTGCGCACCGAGTCGCGCAGGAAGTGATCTTCGATGTCCATCGTCGCCAGCGGCGCAATGCGCCCGACCAGCCCGTGACACGAGATGAGCGGCTCGCCGAGCGCCGCGGCGAAGTCGATCAGTTCGTAGTAGTAGTCGACCGCCGCCTGCCGGGTCAGCGCGTCCGGGTGGCTGATGTCGACGTTGGCGGGCGTGAGCGAGAAGACCGCCAGCCCCTGATCGTCGAGGATGCGCGCGGCCTGTTCCGCGGAGTACAAAGAGAGATCGCCGAGCAGTTCGACGCCGTCAAAGCCCAATCGCGCGAGCGTTTCGGCCGTCGTCGCCAACGGCTGCTCGCCGAACGTCCACGTACACACTCCAAGTTGTCTTTTCTTCGCCATCGTAATAAACCGTCCATCTTAAATTGCTGCCCACAGCGGTCGGGGCAGACAAAAAGGTAATCCAGAGCAATATTGTGTTCATCCTCGTTCGCGGACGGATCAATCCGTCGCCTAGACGAAATCAAGCAAACGGACAGGGCACGCCCTGTCCCTACAGACACCTCGTGACTCGTAGGGACGCCATTTTTGGCGTCCGTCCTGGTGTTTTCACGAACAGGTGAATAAACATTCTCACCACATGCCTATCACACTTTCCTGCACCGAACACCCATCCTGAGCACCCGCCGACTGCTGAAGCCTGTCGGCTAACCAAAATCAAGCGCACTAAAGGCGCTGGAAAACCTCACGTCAGGGCACAAATCATTTCACCTCAGGCTACGGCGTCCATGAATACACGCTTCCACCTTGAACCCATCGCCTCGCACCGTGAACAAGAACTAAGCACTGAGTACCGAGCACTGAGCACCCAGTCCCCTACCCATCCAGCCCGCCGCGGGTGCTGACGAAGTCTTCGACCTCGGCCATGGTCGGCATGAAGTTGGCGCAGCCGTGCTTGGTCACGACGATGGCGCCGCAGGCATTGCCGAGCCGCGCCGATTTGCGCCAGCCCCAATCGTGGACGTAACCGTAGAGAAACCCGCCGCCGAAGGCATCGCCCGCGCCGAGGATGTTGTAGACGTCGACCGGGTAGCCCGGCGCTTCGATCACCTCGCCGGATTTGAGATAGATGCGCGAGCCGCGCGAGCCGGTCTTGAGGATGAGCGCTTCCGGCCCCATGCGCAGGATGGCGCGTACGGATTCTTCGGTGTCGCCCTGCACGTGCGTATCCGAGACCTGCGAGTGCGTCAGCGACATCTGCGCCGGGCTGGTCAGCATGGCAGCGTTGATCTCGTCCTCGGTGCCGATGACGATATCGGCCAGCCGCAGCGTCGCCCGGATCTGCACGCCGAACGCGCGCACGTCGTGCCACTGATCGGGGCGGAAATCGACGTCGAGCACGACCGTGACACCGTTGGCGCGCGCCAGCTCCGCCGCGAACTGGGTCGCGCTGCGGCTCGGCTCCAGGCTGAGATTGGTCCCGGCGAACTGGAGCACGCGCGAGCGCGCGACCGGCGCGGCCAGCACGTCGTCGATGGTGAGCGCGATGTCGGCGCAGTTCTCGCGGTAGTAGACGAGCGGGAACTTGTCCGGCGGCTCGATGCCGAGGATGACGGCGGACGTGCGCCGCCCCGGCTTGCGCGGGATGTAGCCTGTCTCGATGCCTTCGTTGTTCAGGAAGTGAAGGATGAAATCGCCGACCGGGTCGTTGCCGACGGCGGTCAGCAGGGCGGTCTTGAGGCCGAGCCGCCGCGCGCTGACGCAGATGTTGAGCGGCGATCCACCGACGTAGGCGGCGAAGTTCGTGATCTGCTCGAAGGGCGCGCCGACATCGTTCGAATAGAGGTCGATGCCGCTGCGGCCCATGTTGAGAACGTCAAAATCCTGCATTATTTCCTATTCCCTCTGTCAATCGCCTACCTGGGCTTCCGGTAGGGCGACGTAGCCCAATTCTGCTGACAGTGCCTGCGCTGCGCGCATGACGTGCAGCGCCAGACCTTCGATCCGGTCGTCGGTCACGCGGACGGTCGGGCCGGAGATGCCGATACTGGCGATGACGTTGCCCATCGCGTCGTAGACCGGCGCGGCCAGGCAGCGCACGCCCGGTTCGTGCTCCTCGTCGTCGAGGGCGTAACCGGCGGCGCGCACCTCGGCCAGATGCGCCTTGAGTTCGTTCGTGTGTGTGATCGTGCGCGGCGTCTTGGTTTCGAGCACGGCGGGCAGCGGCAAATGCGCGAAGGCGAGCAGACTCTTGCCGACGGCGGTGCAGTGAAGCGGAATGCGCCGCCCGACGCCGCCGACGACGCGCAGTGAGGCTTCCGCCTCGACGTCGTCGATCATGAGCGCCTTGCCCTCGGAGTAGACGGCGGTATGCGAGCATTCACCGGTCGCCTGCACCAGGCGATAGAGGTAGGGTTTGGCTTTCTCGCGCACCGGCATCCGGTTGAGCAGTTGCCAACTGATCTGGTACATGCGCTTGCCGAGCACAAACCTGCGCGAACCGCGCTCCGGCTGCAGATAGTCGTGCTGCACGAGCGTCTTGACCAGGCGCGACGCACTGCTCTTGTCGATCTGCAACATTTGTGCCACTTCAGTGATGCTGACACTGCGTCCGGCGCTCGCCACGCAGTCGAGAATCAACAGCCCGCGCGAGAGCGATTGAATGCCACTCATAAAGTCTGTTCTCGCATCAAGTTGCATAATGCACAACAAATCTAGGCAATAACGGCGTTTTTTACGCATTTGTTGACATAAGCGCAACCGAAGTGTACTATGTTTCCGGAATATTTGGCAAGCAATGATAAACACATCGAAGATTCCTGTTTCTTATTCTTGACCTTCTTGGGAAGTCTTTATGCCCGCAGCCATCCACATGGGGGTTATCGGCCTGGGGCGCATGGGCACCGTCTATGCCTATCATGTCGCCCGCCAGATCGACAATGCGCGACTGGTCGCCGTGGCGGACCCGCGCCAGGAAGTCACCGACGAATTCGCGTCGAAAGTGCCCGGCGTCGCCGTCTTTGCGGATTATCACGAGCTGCTGGCACAGCCGGACGTGCACGGCGTGATCGTCGCCTCGCCGACGCACACCCATCGCGACGTCGTGATCGCCGCCGCTGAGGCGGGCAAAGCCATCTTCTGCGAGAAACCGACCGCCCTGACGCTGGCCGCCACCGACGAGATGATCGCCGCGGTCGAGCGGGCGGGCGTGCTGTTTCAGGTCGGCTTCATGCGCCGCTTCGACGAGGGCTACGCGCGGGCCAAGCGCCAGATCGACGACGGGCTGATCGGCGAGCCGGTCGCCATCCGTTCGATCGGACGCGACGCCGGGCGCACGAGCCTGGAGTTCGCCAATCCTGCCGTGAGCGGCGGCCTGATCCTGGACATGGGCATTCACGATTTCGACCTGCTGCGCTGGTACATGGGCGCCGAGGTCGAGCGCGTCCACACCGAGGTCGCGTCGCTCGTCTTCCCGGAGTTACAGACGGTCAATGACGTCGACTACGCCATGATCAACCTGCGCTTCGAGAACGGCGCGCTCGGCAACGTCGAGGTCAGCCGAGACGCCGTCTACGGCTACGACATTCAGACCGAGATCGTCGGCAGCAAGGGCACGTTGAAGGTCGGTTATCTTCAACAGACGCCCGTGCTGATCACCACCCAGGCCGGGGTCACGCACGACATCGTGCCTCACTTCCCCCAACGCTTCGGCCCAGCCTATACCCGGCAGATCGAGCACTTTGCCGACTGCCTCGTCCACAGCAAAGCACCCTCCATCACAGCCAAGGACGCCCGCGCGGCGCTGCAGATCGGCGTGGCTGCCACCCGTTCGCAGCACTCCGGGCAGGTCGTCTACCTGCGCGATACACAATCTTAATTTGTCGTAATCGTGCGGCAGGCGTTAAAGTCGTTTACGCCAGCGCCCCGGCGCTGATGTAAAGTTAGCGAGCTATTTGACGACTATTGGGAGGATTATGTTATGTCTCGCTTTATGAGAGTATTGATTCTGGCATTGGTGCTCGTGCTGGCACTGAACGCCACCGCCCTGGCGCAGGAAGAGCGCCCCTATCGTATCGTCGTCGTCACCCACGGCCAGGCCAGCGATCCGTTCTGGTCGGTGGTCAAGAACGGCGTCGACCAGGCCGCGATTGACATGCGCGTCAGCGTGGAATATCAGGCCCCGGCGACGTTTGACATGGTCGCGATGTCGCAGTTGATCGACGCCGCGGTCGCCAGCGAGCCGGATGGCCTCGTCGTCTCCAACCCGGACCCCGACGCGCTTGGCCCCTCGATCACCGCCGCGATTGACGCGGGCATCCCCGTCATCACGATCAACTCCGGCAGCGACGTCGCCGAAGCGCTCGGCGTGCTGGCGCACATCGGCCAGACGGAGTATCAGGCGGGTTACGGCGGCGGCCAGCGCATGGCGGCAGCCGGCGCGACCAACGCTCTGTGCGTGAACCAGGAAGTCGGCAACATTGCGCTTGACCTGCGCTGCCAGGGCTTCACCGATGCGATGGCCGAGGCTGGCGGCACCGTCACCGTGCTGGCGGTCGACCTGGCTGACCCGACCGGCTCGCAGAACCGCATCTCGGCGGCACTGAGCGAGAACCCGGACGTCGACGCGATCTTCACGCTCGGCCCGACCGGCGCAGCCCCCGCGCTCGCCGTCCTGGAAGATGAAGGCCTGCTCGGCCAGATGCTGGTCGCGACCTTCGACCTGTCGCCGGAAGTGCTGGAAGCCATCCGTGACGGCAACATGCTGTTCGCCATCGACCAGCAGCAGTACACGCAGGGCTACCTGGCGATCGTCTACATGACGCTCTACCTGGAAAACCTGAACACCCCCGGCCAGATTCTGGTCCCGACCGGCCCCGGCTTTGTCACGCAGGACACCGCCGCAGCCGTGATCGAATACTCGGCGCGTGGCACGCGCTAAAGGCGCACGGCGCAAAGTTTGTGGAGGCCTGGCACTGCCGGGCCTCCGCTCGCTAAAATGACCGCGGCCCTCTCGGTAAATGTTTTTCTTCGGGGACTTTTCTTATGGCAACGCAAACAGCCCGGCAGACGCCGGTCGACGAGCGCATCCGGCGTGAAAGTGAGCTGAAGAAGCTCTTGCGCCGCCCAGAACTGGGCGCGGTCAGCGGCGCAATCCTGGTCTGGATCTTCTTCTCGATCACGGCGGGCGGGCAGGGCTTTTTGAGTCTGCGCGGCACGGCCAACTATCTCGAAGTCGCCGCCGAGCTGGGCATCCTGGCCGTGGCCGTGGCGCTGCTCATGATCGCCGGGGAGTTCGACCTGTCGGTCGGCTCGATGATCGGAGCCGCCGGGATGATCCCCGCCATCCTGACCGTGCAATACGGCTGGAACATCTGGGCCGGTATCTTCGTCTCGCTGCTGGTGGCGCTGGCCGTCGGCGCGATCAACGGCATCCTCGTCAACCGCACCAAGCTGCCGTCGTTCATCATCACGTTAGGCACGCTGTTCATCATCCGCGGACTGACGATCGGCATCACGCGGCTGGTGACCGGGCGTACACAGGTCGGCGGCCTTAAGGATGTGCTCGGCTACGATTCGGCTTCGGCGGTCTTCGCCAGCGCGCTCAGCATCGTCGACCCGGCGTCGGCGCGCGGTTCCAACGCCAACTTCCAGATCTCGATCCTCTGGTGGGTGATCGTGGCGGCGGTGGCAACGTACATCCTGCTGCGTACGCGGCCCGGCAACTGGATCTTCGGCATTGGCGGCGACCCGGATGCGGCGCGCAACGTCGGCGTGCCGGTCGAGCGCATGAAGGTGATCCTGTTCATGTGCACGGCGGCGGCGGCCTGGCTGGTCGCGACGATCCAGATCGTCAACGTCGGCAGTGCGGATACGCTGCGCGGCGAGCAGCGCGAATTCTTCGCCATCATCGCCGTCGTCATCGGCGGCACCCTGCTGACCGGAGGCTATGGCTCAGCCATCGGCGCGGTCTTCGGCGCGCTCATCTTCGGCATGGTGCAGCAGGGCATCGTCTTCACGGGCGTCGATTCGGATTGGTTTCTCGTCTTCATGGGCGCGATGCTGATCGTGGCCGTGCTGGTCAACAATTTCATCCGCAAGCGCGCATCCGAAGCAAAGTAAGACGCGGCCCGCCGCTGGTCGCAAGAGGGTTTGAAGATGGCAGCGAAAACCAATGGCAAGACCCCGGTTCTGGAAGTCCGCGAGATTTCGAAATTCTTCGGCAGTGTAATCGCGCTCCAGGGCGTATCGCTCACGCTGATGCCGGGCGAGGTCATGTGCCTGCTGGGCGATAACGGCGCGGGCAAATCGACGCTGATCAAGACACTCTCCGGCGTGCATCGCCCCGACGAAGGTGAATACCTGGTCGAGGGCGCGCCGGTGCATTTCGAATCGCCGCGCGACGCGCTGAACAAGGGCATCGCGACCGTCTACCAGGACCTGGCGATGATCCCGCTGATGGGCATCTCGCGCAATTTCTTCCTCGGCTCCGAGCCGACGACGGGCTGGTGGGTGTTCAAGCGTTTCGACATGAAGCGCGCCAACGCCATCGCCCGCGAGGAAATGGCGAAGATGGGCATCGACATCCGCGACCCGGAGCAGGCCGTCGGCACGCTGTCCGGCGGCGAGCGGCAGTCGGTCGCCATCGCGCGCGCGGTTTACTTCGGCGCCAAGGTGCTGATCCTGGACGAGCCGACGTCGGCGCTCGGCGTCAAGCAGGCGGGCACGGTGCTCCGTTACATCGCCAAGGCGCGTTCGCAGGGCGTCGCCGTCATCTTCATCACACACAACCCGCATCACGCCTACCCGATTGGCGACAAGTTCACCATCCTCAAGCGCGGGCGCACGCTCGGCACCTTCACCAAGGACGATCTGCCGCGTGACGAGATGATCCGCATGATGAGCGGCGGCGAGGAGCTGGAAGCGCTCGAACACGAACTGCGCGAATTCACCGACGACAGCACGCTGGCAGATATGGCGAATCGTCTGCATCAGGAGAGCGAGGCGTTTTAGAAGTAGTGCTCAGTGCTCGGTACTCGGTGCTCAGTTTGGGTTCAGTGTGCCCGGTGAACCGTTCAACAGGTGACGAGGCGCGAGGTGATGAGGTGTGCGGGTTCACGGTTCAACGTGCAGTGAAGACGTGACGAGGCATAAAAAGCTCGTCTTGCATCAAGAGAGCGAGACGTTCTGCGCATCATCGTCAGGGCATCAATGCCCTGGCTAAGGTTGCGCCCGGTGAACCGGGCTACCCATGCAATCATGAAACGTATTCAGTCCCGTTGACGGGACGCAACGTTAGCCGGATGGTCGACCATCCGGCGGTCGTCTCTCCACGCCATCTCCGCATGGGACAGATGGACATACTCCAAATCCCCCGCCTGGCACTGCTGCCCGCCGAGAGGTTGATCTAGGGTAAGTGTAGAAGCAGCCGTGCTGCGACGCCGACTTGAACGCACCCCCAGCAGACTGCGAGAAGTTCTGAAGGGAGATCAACCCCATGGCAAAAGACACGCACATTTACGGTGAAGTGGATAACAAGACGGATCTGAAACAGGTCTTCCAGGAGATCCGCAGCGATGTCGACGGCGCCCGGTCGCGCTCGGATCTGACGGAACTCTACCGGCGGGCGGGTTACCTGATCACGCTGACCCATGCGCCATCGTGGGAGAAGAAATTCGGCGACGATGCCGACGACTTGCGCGAGGTGGCCCAGGACGAGTTCGCCACGACCGCGCGCAAGATCAACAGCCGCGCCAAGTCCATCGGCACCGACGCCGATTACGACGAGACGTGGGGCGAAGACTGAATCCAGCCGCCAGTCAGCCGAGTGACGGATCAGACCCCGTCACTCGCTTGATTGAGTGACCACTTTGAGGGCGTCGATCAGCGCGTAGAGGGTCGGGTATTCCTGGCAGGCGCCGTCCTGCCAGAGCTGCCAGCGATGGCCCGACGTCGTCTGATCGATCTCGATGCGCAGTGGGGCGCCGTTGGCCGAGACTTCGAAGCCCGCGCGCTCGAGCGCGCGCTCCGTCCAGGCGCGGGCCGCACCGTCGCCGCCGAGATGAATCGGTTGGCGCAGGTCGTTTTGCAGGACAAACGAGCCGGTCGCCGGGTTGAGTGTGACCCCCACCGTCTGGAAAGCCGCCTCGAACGCGCCGTCGAGCGCCAGATCTTCCGGCGCGCCGGTGTGCAGGACGCCGTCCGCCAGCAGCCAGATGCGATCCGCCATGTGCAGCGCCAGCTCCAGGTCATGGGTCGAGAGCAGGATGGCGCGCCCGGTCGTCCGCGCCAGATCGCGCAGCAGGCGCATGATCTCGATGCGGCACGCCAGGTCGAGGTAGGCGGTCGGCTCGTCGAGCAGGAGCACGGCAGGTTCCTGCGCCAGCGCCCGCGCGATCAAGAGCTTCTGGCGCTGGCCGTCGCTCATCTCTTCCAACGGACGCGCGGCATAGTCGGCAGCCGCGACCGCATCGACCGCCCATTGGACGACCGCCTCATCCCGCGCCGATAGTCGCCCCATCCAGTCGGTGTAGGGATGGCGACCGAGGGCGACCAGCCCGTAGCCGGTCAGCAGGCCGGGCGACTGACGTTCGGTCAGCACGATGCCGATCCGCTGGGCACGCGCGCGCGCATCCATCTGTGTGACATCCTGCCCATCAATGCAGACGTGCCCGGCCAGCGGCGCCTGGAGACCGGCCAGCGTGCGCAGCAGCGTCGATTTGCCCGCGCCGTTGGGGCCGATCAGGCAGACGAGTTCACCCGCGCGCAGGGTCACGTCGTAGCCGGAGAGCAGCGCGACCGGCGCGCGCCGTGGCACCGGGTAGCCGATACTCAGGTCGTGGGTTTGCAGGGCGATGCTCATGAGCCGAACGCTTTCCCCGCGCCGCGCCAGCGCAGAATGATCCACAAGACGACCGGCGCGCCGAAGAGCGCCGTCACCGCGTTGAGCGGCAGCACGATCTGCGAGCCGGGCAGCTCGGCGATCAGGCCCGCGGCCAGGGCCGCCGCAGCGCCGGTCAGCGCCGCCGCCGCCACCAACGCCCGGTGATCCGACGTGTGCAGCAGTGCACGGCAGGCATGCGGCACGGCGATGCCGATGAAGACGATCGGCCCACAGAAGGCGGTGACGGCGCCGGTCAGCAGCGCCGTGGCGACGATGATGCCGGCGCGCACGCGCTGGACGTTCAGGCCGAGGCTGCGCGCGTAGGTCTCGCCGAGCAGCAGCGCATTGAGCGACTTGCCGAGCAGCGCGGCCAGCAGCAGCCCGCCGACCACGGCCAGCGCCAGGATCGGCATCTGCGCCCAACTGACGCCGCTGAACGAGCCGAAGCCCCAATTGATGTAGGCCTGGATGCGCTCCGGCACGCTGAAATAGAGCAGCAGGCTGACGAAGGCAAAGGTGAACTGGCCGATCATTAGCCCGAACAGGAGCAGCGTGGCGCTGTTCTGTGCCCGCCGCGCGATCAGCAGGACGAGGGCGATGGTCAGGCCCGCGCCGAGGCTGGCCGCCGCCGCCAGGCTGACATCCCCCGCCAGGCCGATGCCCGCCAGCAGCTCACCGCCGACGCTGCCGACCGTCAGCACAACCAGCGCGACACCCAGGCTGGCCCCGGCATGGATGCCGAGCACGTCCGGCGAGGCAAGCGGATTGCGGAAGAACGTCTGCATCATCAGCCCGGCGACGCCAAGCGCCCCGCCCGCCAGCAGCGCAGTCAAGGCTTTGGGCAGGCGGAACTTGAGCACGATGTTCGTCCACGAGGCGCGATCTGCCTCGCCGCCCGCCAGCACCTTGACGATCTGATCGAGCGGGATCTGCACGGAGCCGAGCGCTAAGGTCAGCAGGAACAGACCGATCAGGACGACGGCGAGGACGACGAACGGCCACAGCGGCACGCGCAGATGCGTCCGCACGAGGTTGGCGCCCGTGGCAGGCAGAGGCCCCTCCACGACGACTCCAACTTTCACGTTTCCGAGATAACGATCCTTCAACATTCCATTCCTGCTTTCACCTCACCCCCGTCTTGCTTCGCTTCGACTCCCCCTCTCCGCCCCACAGGGACTTCCTGCGGTCGCGTGCGGAGAGGGGGCTGGGAGGTGAGGTTCTTGGCCCAACTTTGAGCCTGTTGCTCGCTCTTGCATGGACGTCTTGCGTCTGGATTAGCCCAGTTGCCGGAAGAACATCAACTCGTGATCCGGCAGCAGATCCGGGTAGGCGATGGCGATCAAGTCGCGCAGGAGCAGGTGAGGATTGTTGACGCCCGTCTCCCAGAAGTCGTTGCCGCCGTTGGCGTTCTGGCGCGCGTCGTTGTTATAGACCGCACCGGACTCGACCGCGGCGAAGTCGCCATTGCGTGCATCCTGGGCGATCAGATCGTCCAGCGAGCCAACGCCGAAGGTGTTGAGCAGCCAGACCGGCGCGTCCAACCCGGCATCGTAGACCGCCTCGAAGCTGAGCTGCGCGGGCTGATCCTGCGCCTCGTCCATCAGCACGTAATCGACCCCGGCATCGCGCATGAGCGAACCGGCCCAGGTCCCCTGCCCCGGAATGCTCCACGATTCGGTGAAGCTCTGGTAGCTGTTGTAGAGGATGGTCACGCGCTGATCCGCCGGGACGCCCGCCGCAAGTTGCGCCGCCTCGTCGTAATCGGCGACGACGGCGTCAAAGACGGCGTTGGCCTCGGCTTCTTTGTTGGTGAAGGCGGCCAGGAACTTGATCCACTCGGCGTTGCCGAGCAGCGTCGGCTCGACGTAATCGCCATCGAGCGCGACTGGGATGCCCGCCTCCAGCAGCACGGGATGCGCATCCCATTCCGGCGTGCCGGTGCCATTGGTGATGACGAGGCCCGGCTCAGCATCCAGCACCTGCTCGATATTGATCGCCGCGCCATTGCCGACCTCGATCAGCTCACCGGCGTCGATCTTGGCGATGACTTCCGGCGTGTTCGTCCACAGGAAGCTGTCCAGGCCGATCAACTTGTCGGTCAGGCCGAGTGAGACGACGCGCGGCAGTTCGGTGGTCGAAAGCGCGATCAGGTTGCCGACGGGCACCTCGACGAATTGCGTGCCGACGGGGAACGTGGCCGCAATCGGGCCGGGCGCGCCGCACTGGACGAGCACGTAGGTGAAGGCATCGGCGTCGGTCGCACCGAACCAGGGCGCGCTGACGGTGACGACCTTGTAGCTGTCGAAGTACTCGATGCTGACGCCTTCGGCATAGGTGAATTCGGCTTTGTCCGGGAAATAATCGACGCTGGCATCGTAGTTTTCGATGCAGGCATCGGTCAGGTTGGCCGCGGGCTGCGCCGTCACCGGCACAGTCGCGAGCAGGACGACGAGAGCGATCAACAAACTGGCAAGACGATAGGACTTCATGGTTTCCCCTCCAGGGTGCAGTCCACTCGGAGGGAAACGGGGTGCTCGCCGCGGATCAAAAATCCCGCGACGAGGCGGGATGGGTTATCGAAGACCACTTCCACGCTCGTTTCCCTTTCTGGCGAAGGTACTTCACGAGCGAAAGCGAGGGAGGTATTCGGGCTCTGGGTGGCTATTGGCTGTTGGCTTTTAGCTATTGGCTTCTTCGAAGCTAACAGCTAAAGGCTAAGGGCTAAAAGCTACACAACACCGTTGCGCGACAGCGCCGGACTTTCACCGGACTTCCCCTCAAATGCACCAAATGCGAGATCTGGTACACCGTCGCCTTCGTTCTGTTTGAATGTGCAGGTGAGCATAACACGAATTGCGCGCGGGTGTCAACGCGGATTGACGCTCGCGGGTCGTCTGCTATAATGCCAGACAGCCATTGGGGGATAGTTCAACGGCAGAACCGCGGACTTTGGATCCGTTAATCCTGGTTCGAATCCAGGTCCCCCAGCACATGAAAAACCGCGCCAGATGACGCAGTTTTTTGTTTTGGATGAGGGAAAACCCGAAGAATACATCCATTCGTCATGGGATGGGGGTGACCATCGGTCAAAACAAGCAAGTATATAATGTCGATACGAAGACACCTCACCCAAGGCAGCAAGCACATGGAAGCGCCGCCGCGTCTCATTCGTGTTTTTCTGTCATCCCCCGGCGATGTAAAGGAAGAGCGCCAGCTCGCGAGATCCGCCATCGAGCACTTGAACAGCGACCCGCTGCTCAGCAAGCTTGTACACCTGGAGGTGATCGCCTGGGATCAGGACCCAACGGGAATGCCGATGCTGGCGCATATGACACCTCAACGCGCGATCGATCAGGGTCTTCGAAAGCCATCGGATTGCGACATTGTGGCGGTGCTCTTCAAGCATCGCATGGGCACACCGCTTCCTTACCCGGAGTACAAGAAGGCGAACGGCGAACCCTTCCTCTCTGGCACGGAATGGGAGTACGAAGACGCCATTCAAGTTGCCCTCATGTGCGACTATCCCAAAGTGCTCGTGTACCGGTGTACTCAAGAACCAGTGATCGGCCTGCGCGATCCTGAACGCGACGAGATCATCAAGCAGTGGGAAAGGCTTGAAGCGTTCTTCGCGAAATTCTCCGATCTCGACACCAGAGCGATTCTTCGAGGTTTCAACACCTATGAGAGCCCAGACGATTTCGCGCGCAAGTTCGAAGATCACATGCGCAAGCTGATCGCCCAGTTAGTCGAATCCGGGAGCAGCACCCCGATCTCAGCTTCGGAGCCATCCATTTCTCAATCCCTGGTTCAAAAGGCCGACTACGCATTCAGACAAAACTACTGGTCGCTCTGCTACGAATTGACGCGCGATATTCTCATAGCCGCGGACAGCCCAAAGAATGTCGACTGCAAAGTCCACTACATGCGGTTGGTGGCTCTGGTCAGGCTTGGCCACATCAGCGCGATCAAACGTTCGCTCGACGTGATTAATCGACACGGTGAGCCTTCCCAGCAAGCGCGCATCCACCTCGAGATCGCAAAATACTACCTGAGCAAACAAACGCCTCGAATCCGGTACCTTGCCGAGATTCGAGAGCACCTGGAACAAGCGGTGCATGCCGATGCCGGATGTGAGGAGGGTCAAGAGTCGAGCGCTTTACTGCAAACCTTAAGTTAGGTCGGGAGAGCTCGTGAAACTGTTAAGCTCATGAATATTTACGCAGCCTTGTTCAGGCGGTTTGGAAGCCTCGTCGACCCTGAGTTGTCTCATTCGCTGGCCATGTTCGCCATGACGACCGCAGCGAAGTCCGATCTGGCGAGATCATTCTTGAAGGAGACATTTGCGCCGCCCGCAGACAACCTGGCTGTCGAAGTGCTCGGCATGCGATTCGAGCATCCGCTTGGGCTGGCAGCAGGATTCGACAAGGATGCAATCTGCCCGGACAGCTTCAACCTGCTGGGGTTCAGCTTCGTCGAAGTCGGCACGGTCACGCCCACGCCACAGCCGGGCAATGCCGGTAGACGGCTGTTCCGCTTGCTTCCAGATGATGCTCTGATCAACAGGCTCGGATTTCCGAGCACCGGCATGGATGCCGTGCGGCGTAACCTGGACGGGCTGTCTCATGCCTATCCGATCGGCATCAGCCTGGGCAAAAACAAGGACACGCCGCAGCAGGATGCCTATCGAGATTACCTGGCAGGGCTGGAGCGCCTGTATCCGGTCGGCGACTACTTCGTCGTCAACATCAGTTCGCCGAACACGCCTGGTCTGCGTGCGCTGCAAAATCGTGACGCCCTCGACATACTGCTCACTCATTTGCAGGGGCTCAATACGCGCCTGTCGGCCACGGACAAGCCCAAACCGCTGCTGGTCAAGATTGCGCCGGACATTTCCTGGCCGGAACTGGATCAGATCCTCGACGTCTGCCTTAAGCATGAAACGAGTGGGATTGTGGCGACGAACGCTTCAACCGCGCGCGAAGGCCTGTCAAGCCCACTCCAGAACAGGGAGGGCGGCTTGAGCGGCGCACCGCTGCGCAGCCGCTCAACGGAAATCATCCGTTACATCTACCAGCAAACCGAGGCCAAGCTGCCCATCATTGGCGTTGGGGGCGTCTTCAGCGGGGATCACGTCTGGGAAAAGCTGCTCGCAGGCGCCAGTCTGGTTCAGGCATACACGGGTCTGGTCTACCAGGGGCCGTTGTTCGTGCGTGATTGTTGTGCGCGTCTTGGAACGTTACTTGCGCAAAGCGACGCCCGCCATCTACAGGAAATCATTGGCGCCGGGAAAGTTAGTTAACGACGTTCGCTCGGATAGTTTTGGCTGAAAGAGCATTTGAAGAGCATAAGACCATGTCATCAGTCTTCGCACATCTCATCGATAGCCTGCCCGACCCCATATGGCAGAATTTGGCCACTGAGAATAGGCAGGTCACTTCCACTCTCGACCCCGACCAGGCACCGATCTTCAAGTTCGTTTGTCTCTATCAGATGAAGCGGCCATTCAAACCGCTCATAGAATGGAGCTTGCCGCTCGATTGGAAGACGGATACCGGCAAGGACGTTGAAAGCAAGCTGCGTGCTCGGATCAGCCACTTGCTGCCAGCGGATGCTCAGTTGAAGATCGGCTTTGCGGCCTACGAACTCGGCCCGCAGACTACCCTATTTGACAAGACCGCGACCTACAACGACAAGGTCTACTTCACCTTCACCATGCCCGGCTCGGATACGTGTGCGATCTCCCCCGAATGGCACGCCTACTTCACGAGAGCGTGGACATTGGTCGAAGGCGATTACCGCGTTTACCGAGAGATCTGCGATCGGTTCTGCAACGAAGTCTCCATGAAACCGGACGCAGACTGGGCAGACGAGGAATGGAAGACCATCGTCTTGCTCCGTGGATTGGTACCCCTCTTCTGCGACAGTCATATCGAAGAGCATCTTGCCCAGGTCACAAGATCGCTGTTGAAGACGCTGACTATGGCCGTCGAAAGCGATCGTCCGTCGGCGGCCTATCACTGCGCGAATGTGCTGGAGTGGATCGCTTATGCATACCCGGAGGTGTTCGTTGCGCCCTACGGAGACGATCTGGTCGACCTGTTCTGCGATGCACATCTTTCCGTGGCCGAACACGTCAACTGGCCCGTCCGCGTAAGATTTGAAGCGATCTGGTCACTGGGCTGGGCAAACGTGGCGATTCCGCAAATCGCGCGCATCAGCACGCCCGACCTTCAGGTGCTGGAGCAGCAACCCGAAGTCATCAATTCACCCGTCTTCTGGGCGATTGTGCGAATGGCATGGGCGCGAGGCCTCTTCAGGCAGGCGTATCACAACGCGACACGCGAAGATAAAGCCGGGGCCTTCTCCCAACTCCTGCAAGATCGTGTGCCGCGCCCCGAAGAGGTCGAGGCGAATTTGAAGAACATCGTCCACCACCTGACGCCATGATGGCAACCAGGCATGAAAAACCGCGCCAGATGACGCGGTTTTTTGTTTTGGATTGCTTGCGAGTGACTACGTGAACAACGGCGCCATCTGGTAGGTGGCGACATCCGCTTCCATCTCGCCGTCGGACGGGCGCGCTTCGAAGCGGCTGGCGGCGTCGAGGATCTTCGGCAGCATGTGGATGTCGCTGGCGGTGTTGAGGAAAACCTGCGGATTGCCGAGTACCCACCAGACCGCGCGGTCGATGGCGGGCTGATCGGTCAGCGGCGCGTACCAGGTCGTGGTCGTGCGCGCCTGCCCTTCCTGCCACGGCGAACGGGTGATGCCCTTGATCGTCTGCACGGCGACGTTATGGACTCTACACATGGTCGTCAGCGTCTCGAAATCCGCCGCGTACTCAGGGTTCTGCATCATGATGTAGTTGTAGGGCAGCAGCACGGAGTCGAAATCGAATCGTTCGAGGCTGCGCTTGTGCATCCCGGCGACGACGACGTCGTGGCCGGTCACGCCGATGTAGCGCGTGAGCCCTTGTTCGCGCGCCTCGATCACCGCTTCGAGCGCGCCGCCCGGCCCCATGGCGACTTCCCACTCCTGCGGATCGACCAGATAGTGCAGTTGGATCAGATCGACGCTGGAGACGTGCAGGCGGTCGAGCGAGCGATGCAGTTCGTCGCGCGCGGCCTGATAGGTGCGCTCGCCGGTCTTGGTGGCGAGGAAGAAGTCGTTGCGATGCTGCGCCATCCACGGCCCGATGCGCAGTTCGGAGTCGCCGTAGCTGGCCGCCGTGTCGATGTGATTGATTCCGTATTCGAGCAGAACGTCGAGCGTCCGGTCGGCGTCGTCCTGGGTGACACCACCGAGCGCCGCGCCGCCGAAGATCGTGCGCGTGCTCAGGTGCCCCGTGCGTCCGAATGCGAGTTGTGGAATCATATCTCGATCTCCCTTCGTCGTTACGCTTCCGCGCCGGTTTCGATGCGTGTCGTCGAGTCTTCGATCGCGGCCTCCGCCTCGGCCAGGATACCCTCATACAACTCGATCTTGTAGCAGATCAGCTTGAGAAACTCGCGCAGCACATCCATGTGCGCCTCGACTTCCTGCCGGTGCAGTTTGAGCATCTCGACGCGTTCGGGCAGCGTGACGTCCCCCTCGCGCTGAAGCTGGGCATAGGCCTGCATCTGGCGAATCGACATGCCAGTCGCGCGCAGTTTGTTCAGAAAGTCGAGCCAGCCGACGTCGTCGCGCGTGTAGCGGCGGTGCGTATTCGACGCCCGGTTGATCGGGTGGATGAGGCCGATGCGCTCATAGTAGCGCAGCGTATGGGCGCTCAAGCCGATCACTTCAGCGGCTTCCTGGATGGTGAGTTGATCGTCGTGTGTGTTCATACTTCGAGTCTACAACTTAGAGTGCACTCTAAGTCAAGTGGTTGGGATATCACATTCGCTTAACGCGGTGGATGCGCGCCCGCGATGATCCAGATACGCCGAGCAGTGACCACACGTTCCATATTCATCTTCAAGCGCAAGATGGTCGCTCGTCCGGTCGCTGTCTTGCCGCGGATGACAGCGCCGTTGTCCATCCATTCGAAATGGTCGGCCCAAAGCTGCTGCCGCGGATTGAACAACTGTATCTCTTCACTGGTCAAAGGATCAAGCGCGCTCGTCGCCAACGCCTTACTCAAGTTACAGGTTGCGCAGGCAAGACAGAGATTGTCGAGGTCATTGCCCCCTTCAGGATTGATGTGCTCCACGTGCATCGCTTGCCCGCAGACTTTCTGGCAGGTCTGGCAGTATTCACAGCAGTAATTCGCACGTTGATGAACGACACGGACGATCTCTGCCCGGGAGCGATCATTCATGATCGTCGGCGAAGTCCGCGCCTGTAATAGAGTGCCCGCGCTCCATCAGAATCCCGGCGGCCCAGGCTTTGCGCAGCATGAGGCGCTGGCTGCGCTCCACAAGCTCAGTCAGTTCGCCATGCTCCGCCGGTGTGATGGTGCCGAGGTTGTTCTTATCCATCAGCTGCTGCAACTGCGCCTGCATCGCGTCCGGCATCTGCTCTTTGGCGATGGCGCGCAGAGTGTCCTCGGAGAGAAACTTAAAGGCGATCAACTCACGTTCTTCGTCGGCGGAAAGTGCAGGGAGCACAACCGACTGTACCGAACGAAGCTGCTCGATCAGGATAGCCTCGACAGACTGCCCTTTTTCCTCCGCAATCTGGCGTAGCGGATCGAAAATCGCATCAGGCAGGTTGACGAGCACGGGATGATCGGTCATGAGTTGTGTACCCTTGGACGCATGACATTGACCGAATTTTAACAGATTTCGTCACGTATCCCCGATCAGAAATCTTCAACTGTCGCCAAGGACAGTCGCGATTCGCTAGCGAATAGCGCCGTGGGGCAGGACGGCGTGGACGCCGCGCACCTCGTTGACGACCTGCGTGATGCGGAAATCGACCGTCAGGCTGGCGAGCGCGAGCGCATCCAGGCGGCTCAGGCCGTGCAGCCGCTGGATCAACGCCAGCATCGCTTCCAGCGCGATGACCATCGCTTCATTCAGATCTTCGTGGAAGCCGAGTGTGACCCATCCGGCGGGCGTATTGGCGATCGGCGTCGTCAGTGGCATGTCATCGAGCAGGTCGAAGGTCAAATCGACACGATCCATCGGGCATTCGATGGCGGTGACGCAGATCTCGCCGTCACCCTGGACGGCGTGCCCATCACCGGTGCTGAAGAGACCGCCCTCGACCGCTACCGGCAAGTAAAGCGTGCTGCCCACGACCAGTTCTTTGCAGTCGATGTTGCCGCCGGTCGCGCGCGGGGGGACGGTCGAATGGACACCAGGTTCGGCGGGCGGCATCCCGTAGATGCCCATGAACGGGCGCAGCGTGACCGTCTGGCCATGCTGATTGCGCGCCGTCTGCGCCTCGTGGTTGAACGTCCAGACGTGGAAGATGCCCTCCTCGCTGATGCCGAGCCGGTCGTTCCAGGCGTTGTGCCAACCACCCGCCATCGTCGTGCCCCACTGGCCGACCTCGATCGCGTCGACGCGCACGACCAGTGTATTGCCCGGCTTGGCGCCGCGGATGAAGACCGGGCCGGTCAGCGCATGGCCATCGTCAAGCACCGGATCGCGCCCCGGAAATTCGCGCCGGTTACCGTCGATTCCGTTATGCGGCTCCAGCCCCCAGCCGACGTCGAGGCACTGGAAGCGCACCGTGTCGCCGGGATCAATCGTCAGGACGGGCGGCAGATCGCGCGAGAAATGGCCGTGAAGGGTGCGGCGTTCGGCGTTGAGCACGTGGCGAGTCGACATTGAGTCCCCCTGAGTATTGGCTATCGGCGTTCAGCTGTCAGCTAACGGAGTTTAACTCTTCAGCGCATCAGCGTGTCGACAACACCGCTAATTCGCTGTTTGTCATCGTTTCAATCGGCGAAGGTTACTTTCTCGTAGATGTCTGCCAGCGTTAGCGCGCAGCCAATCGAGGTCAACTCGAGTGAGGCATCCAATCCATTGACCTCTGAAAACATCCACATGCCTTGATCCTGGCGGACGTAATGCTCGACGTGCGGGCGATCTTGCGCGATCAGCACATACTCTTGCAACGACTTGAGGGTGCGATAAGTCTCGAACTTCTTGCCCCTATCGTACTGCTCCGTAGACGGCGACAAGACTTCGATGAGCAGCGTGGGATTGAGCAAAGTGTCGACATCCGCATCTTCGAACTCTGGCGGATGGCAGACGACGGTCACATCGGGATAAGTGTAATCCTGCCGCCTCACCTTGACGCGCATATCATTGGCGTAGGCTTCACAAGCTCGGCCGCGCAACTGATTGCCGAGAATGGTTGCCAGGCTGAAGACGATGAGGTTGTGTTCGCGACTTGCGCCTGTCATCAGGTAAACGTTACCGTCGATGAACTCGTGCTTCTCGTCGCTATCGCGCTCGAAAGCCAGATATTCTTCGACGGTCCATCGCTTATTGGCTAATGCCGACATCGCGCCCCACTCCTTACGGTCTTGAGGCCATGATACCACCAATAGGCCAACGCGCCCGGTTCAATTCCCTGCGGCGTGCGTGCGCGGCGCATCGGATGCATCGAACATCGTCTTGGCGTTCTCGACGTATTCGAGCGATTGGTGGCGGAAGTAGGTGTTGTAGAGTTCGGCGTAGTGGCCGCCCTGCGCCATGAGTTGATCGTGGCTGCCCTCTTCGATGATGCGCCCCTCGCGCAGGACAATGATTCGATCCGCGCTGCGCACCGTGCTCAAGCGATGCGCGATCAGGATCGAGGTCGAGCACTTGAGGATCATCTCGATCGCTTCCTGAATCTGCGCCTCGGTGAACGGGTCGACGCTGGCCGTCGCCTCGTCGAGCACGAAGATGGCCGGTTTCTGCGCCAGCACACGCATCAGGCTGACGAGCTGGCGCTGGCCCATGCTCAGGTGCGCGCCGCGCTCGCCCACGTCCGTGTGCAGACCCTCCGGCATCGTCTCCAGCCACTCGCCGTCGCCGACGCTGTAGGCGATCTCTTCGATCTCCTCATCGCTCAGGTCCGGGTTGGCGTAGCGGATGTTCTCCAGCACCGTGCCGCTGAAGAGGAAGGGCTGCTGCGGCACGAGGCCGAGCTGCCCACGATACGAATGCACTTCGAAGGTGCGGATGTCGCGTCCGTCGATGTAGAGTTCGCCGCCCTGGAACTCGTAGAAGCGCGCGATCAGCTTGGCGATGGTGCTCTTGCCCGCGCCGGTGTGCCCGACAAAGGCGACGCTCTCGCCCGGCTTGATCGTCAGGTCGAAGTTCTGCATGATCATCTGCGCGTCGGAGTAACCGAACGAGACGTTGTCGAAGACGATCTCGCCACGAAGATCCGCCGCGGGCAGTTCTTCCTTCTGGTTGACGAAGTTTTCGGCGTCGACCAACGCGAAGATACGCTCGATCGCCGTCAGGCCGGTCTGGATCTGGCCCCAGAAGGCGGCGATGTTGATGAAGGGGAACCAGAAGCGGTCGATGCCCTGGATGAAGAGAAACCAGGCGCCCAACTCGATGGCGCCGCCCTCGACCGCCATCGCGCCGACGTAGACGACGGCGGCGATGCCGAAGCCGAGCATGCCGTTCATCACCGGGAAGATCAAGGCGAAGACGCCGCCACGGCGCAGATTGATCAGGTATGACTGGAAGTTGATGTCCTTGAACTCGTCGTAGATCATCGCTTCGCGGCGGAAGTTCTTGGCGACGCTGATACCGGTCACGCTCTCCTGGATGTTGTCATTGACGGCCGCCATCGCGCGCGAACCCTGGCGCGTGACGACGCGGGCCAGGCGGCGGAAGAGCAGCGAGACGCCGACGACCAGCGGCAGCAGGGCGAGCAGCAGCAGTGTCAGCCGCCAGTCGATGTTGAGCATGACCACGAGCAGGATCAAGAACTCGACGAACTGGCTGATGATATCGGTCGAGAGCACGAGCACGCTGTTGAGTTCCTGCGTGTCGTTGGTGATGCGGCTGACGACCTTGCCCGATTTCTCGGTGTCGTAGAAGGCCATGTCGCGGTCGATGGCGGCGGCGAAGGCATCCTTGCGCAGCTGGCTGATGACCGGCGCGATCACGCCGATGATGGTCACGCGGCGCAGCCAGAAGAGGATGAAGTCGAAGACGGCGACGACGAAGATCGCCACCGCCAGGAGGATCAACGTTTGATCCGGCGCGCCAAGCTCAAGCTGATGCACCGCCTCCGCCGCGATGATGGTGAAGAGCGAGCCGGTCAGCGCGAAGCCCAGCGTGAGGATGACGATCTGGCGCACTTTTTTCGCGTGCGGTCGGAAATAGCTCGCCAGCCGCCGAACCAGATAGTCATCGCCATACTGTCGATCGTATTTATCGGCTGCCAAGCCGCCCCAGAAGCCCATGTGGAGTCCTATCGAAAACTAGCGAACAGCGGAGAAGCACATTAGCGTGTTAGCAAATTAGCGAATTAGCTTGTCGCCCAATCATGCAGTTTCGGGCTGGATGCCCAGGTACGCGTTTGTAGGGACGAGGCGTGCCTCGTCCGGACGTATGAATAAATACAGGATAACGCCATGTTCATACCCTCACGACTGCTGCATCCGTTTGATGAACGCGGCGAGCATCATCTTGATTTCGAGCACCGTGGTATGTAACGCCTGATGTCGGTCATCCGCCAGATACTCCAGATCGCGAGCCAACAGCAACTGATATTCCAACTCGGCGGCAGATCCCATCGACATTTGCAGAAAGCGCGCAAACTCTGCACTGCTGCCGCGCCCACTGCCCTCCGCGATGTTCGTCGGGATTGATGCCGCCGCCCGCCGCATTTGATTGGTCAGGCCGTACTGCTCCTCTTTCGGGAACATGCGTGTCATCTGATAGATAGCCAGGGTCAGTAGGTGGCTCTTCTGCCAGACCTTCATATTGTAAAAATCACGCGAGACGGGCATCGGTAAGCGCTCCTTCGCATGGCTCTGATTAATGCCTCACGATACCTCGCCCTGCCCGTCATATGCAATCTCACCCGTCACTCCGCTCAGCGGCCACTGCCAATTCACAGACAAGCTAATTCGCTAATCTGCTAACGTGCTAATCCGCTATCTCGGTCATCTGCTCATCTCGTTGCGTGCCCTCATAGCGCGCAAAGATGCGCCGGTAGGATTCGGATGTCCGCAGGAGTTCTTCGTGTGTGCCCTGCGCGGCGACGCGGCCCTTGCGCAAGACGACGATGTGATCCGCCCAGCGGATCTGCGAGAGCCGGTGCGTGATCAGGATCATCGTGCGCCCGGCGGATGCCGCGTAGATTGCCTGCTGGATCTTATCCTCGGTCGCGCTGTCGATGGCGCTGGTGCTGTCGTCCAGGATTAACACCGGCGGATCGGTCAGGAAGGCGCGGGCGATGGCGATGCGCTGGCGCTGGCCACCGCTGAGCGTGACGCCGCGCTGGCCGACGACCGTGTCGTAGCCCTGGTCGAAACTGAGGATGAAGTCGTGCGCCTGTGCTTTCTTGGCCGCCTCAATGATCTCTTCGCGGGTGGCATCGGGATTACCGAAGGCGATGTTATCCGCAACCGAGCGGCTGAACAGGAAGATGTCCTGCTCGATGATGCTGATCTGCGAGCGCAGTGCGGACAGATTCCAGTCGCGCACGTCGACGCCATCGACGCTGATCTTGCCCTCGTCCACGTCGTAGGTGCGGTTGATCAGCTTGGTGATCGTGCTCTTGCCGCTGCCCGTCTGGCCGACGATGGCGACCGTCTGGCCGGGCTTGATGCGGAACGACACGTCCTGCAGCACCATGTTATCGCCGGTGACGTAGCCGAAGTCGACGTCTTCGAAGACGATCTCGCCGCGCAGGTCGCCGCTGTAACCGTCGGTGTTCTGGTCGAGATCGGTCTCGGTCGTGATGATGTCGAGGATGCGTCCCGTGCTGGCATAGCCGAGCGCTACCTGCGAGAACGACGAGAGCGAGCTGAAGACCGGGAAGCCGAACAGTTGCAGCTGCCCCATGTAGGTGACGATGGTGCCGATCGGGATTTCGCCCGCGCGGTAGAGGACGGTCGCCGTCACCAGGCCGCCCGCAATCGCCAGGCCGAAGAGCAGCACGGCGATGTAGCGCGCTTCCAGGAAGCTGTAGCGCTCGACCGATTCGCGCACGTTATCGGCCAACTGGCCGAACTCGTCCTTTTCGCGCGATTCCTGGGCCGAGCCTTTGACGACCTGGACGCCATCCAGCACTTCGGCGACGCGCGCATTCATATCCCCAAAGGCGACGCGCTGGACCTGGCCGAGCGGCGTCAGGCGGCGCACGTAATTCCACTGGACGATCACGTAGGCGATCAGGAACAGCATCGGCGGGATCGCCAACAGCGGGTGCAGGTTGAGCGCGCCGATGACCGGCGTGATCAGAAAGAACCCGGAACCGACGATCAGGTTCATGCCGGGGTTCATCATCAGGTTCATCTCGCGCACGTCGTTGATGACGCGCGCCATGATTTCGCCGACCGGCTTGAGATCGTGGAAGGTCATGCTCTTGCCGAGCAGGCTGGCGTAGAGTTCGTCGCGCACATCGCGCTCGATGCGTTGAGCGAATACTTCCGCCGAGAAGTTGCGCATCAACTGCAGAACGGCGCGCAGCAGTTGCAGGCCGATGGCGATCAGGGCCACCGTGCCGATCACCTGCATACGATCCGGACGGCCTTCCTGCATGGCGTTGAAACCAAGCCCCACGTAGTAAGGCACGGTCGCCGCCAGGGCAGCATTGCTGAAGGCGCCCAGGATCATTAAGATGGCGAACAGCGGATGGCGCCGGATATGTGAAAAGATGAAGCGCAGCGGGTTACGATGATCGGTTTTGATCGGTGTTCGGGCAATAAATTCGGCTGTCATTCAGGAATCCTGATCAATGACCGGGGATGCAGGCATCGTTCTCTATGGTAATCCAGTCCCACAAACCCTGTAAAGTCCACAATGGTCTAGAGTGGGTAAAAATTACGGATACTTCAGAGATACTCATGTGTCTTTATGCGCAGATCTGGGGCTGATGTGACCGGAGCGCTCGTGCTGCGCCCCGGTCGGATCAGATATGGCTAGGGGATGGCCGGGAAGGCCTGAAAATCGCTGCCGAGATCGACCATCATCGGCGTCGACCAGACGATCGACCAGGAGACGCCGTAGTTATCCGAGATGATCGACCAGATCTCGTTCGGTTCGCTCGCGCTGTAGTCGGTCAGGTGGATCGGCGGTGGGGCCGTGCCGCCCGTGTCTTCCGACCAGAGCATGACGTAGCCGCCGGGCACCGGCGCCGGTTCCGCGAGGGCGATGAACCCATCCAGTTCGCGCACAGCACCGCTGCGATCCAGCGCGACGAAACGCGTGGCCTGCGTTGTGGGCGGGTTGTCCGGGTCGAACGGCTGCAGGAGCTGGATAAGGATATCGCGCCCGTCGTTGATAAACATGGCGCGGAACGGAATCCAGTCGGTGCTGGTGTAGATCGTGCGCGCCTGGCCGGACTTATCCGCCAGCTTGACGACGTTGAAGGTCGCCATCGGCCCGCCCGGCTGGCCCGCGGGCAGTGACTCGTCGTAGTCAACCCAGATCAGCTCACCGGTCGAGAGCGCGTTGACGCTCGACTTGCCCCAGTAATCGATCAGGCTGACGCTGCCATCCGCCAACTGCCACAGATAGCTGGGATACTCCGCCAGCCCTTCCGTGCCGTAGGGCAGCAGCGAGAAGACGATCTGGTTGTTGTCGAAATAGCGCGCGTCCGGCAGGAAGGCTCCGCGCGTGACCGGCTCGGCCTCGAACAGCGGGTTGCTCTTGCTGTTGACGAGGTCGACCGGCTGGCCGCTAGCGACATCGACGACGAACAACTGCCAGACGGCCAGATCTTCAGGCGCGCCCGGCGCACCGGGGAAGTAGTTGATCGTGCCGACGACGAGCTGCGTGTCATCGGCGCTGAAGGTGCTCAGGCGGCAGCCGATGACCGGGCCGAAGTCAATCACGTGCAAATTGACCGCGTTGGCGAGATCGCGAATGACGACCTGGCTGGTCGGCTGGCCGCTGTTCGGGTCGGTCGACGCGCCCTGCATACAATAGGCCAGGCGCTCGCCATCGCGCGTGAAGGCCATGTCGAACGGATTGAGGAAGACGCCCTCCGGCAGGCCGAGGTCGTAGGTCACCTGCGTGCCATCCGCGTAGACGCGGACCAACTCCGGATTGGCGCTGTTGTAGAGATAGACCGACCAATCCGCTTGCGCCTGGGCGCCGGCCGGGGCAATGGCCAACACGAGCAGCAGACACAAGACGAGGCCGAGCATGATTCGTCGCATTTGAGGCTCCTTGTTCAAGATCACCCGCAGGTCAGTATAAACCGGAACCGCGCACGGCGTTGGCGCGCGCCGGGTAAGCGTCAGATGGAAATCCAACGCACCCGTTAAGATGCCTATAACCTTGGTGCGCTATCCTATAAGTTGAAGTAGGCGTGAAGGAAGAGGACAATCCTGATGGATTACAAGATCAACAAGAGCGAGACCGAGTGGCGCGAGCAGTTGACACCGGACCAGTATGCCGTCCTGCGCCAGCACGGCACCGAGCGCCCGTTCACGGGCGACTACGTCCACACCAAGACCGACGGCACCTACCAGTGTGCGGCCTGCGGGCAGCCCCTGTTCTCGTCGGACACGAAGTTCGAGTCCGGCAGCGGTTGGCCGAGCTTCTGGGACGTGATGGAGAAGGGCAATGTCGAGCTGCGCGTCGACGACAGCTACGGCATGCGGCGCGTCGAGGTGCTATGCAGCAACTGCGGTTCGCATCTCGGCCACGTGTTCGAGGACGGCCCGCGCGATAAGACCGGCTTGCGCTACTGCATCAATTCGGTCGCGCTCAAGCTCGACTCCGAAACGGAGACGCAGGACAGCTAATTGAGAGGTGGGGTCATAATTCGTAATGAACCTTTGTTGCCCTTTTTGCCCTCACCCTAAATCCCTCTCCCTCATGGAGAGGGACTTTCAGAACCGATTTTTCTCCCCTTCGCCCTGTAACCGCAAGGTCACCGAAGGTTGGGAGAATGGGCCGGGGGATGAGGGTAGGCAGCAGCGAAACTGAATTATGACAACCCCTTACCTAATTCAATGGCAGCGCTCGACGTGCTCACGCTGCCATATCCGCGCCACCGGGCAAGGTGAGACGCACGCCATCCCACGGCTGGTAGACCGCCAGCATGAGCGTGTAGTCGCCCGGCGGCAGATCCTCCGATAGATCCAGTGCCCGGTAGTCGATGTAGATCTGGCCGGGCTGCATCTGCGAGGTGGGCACGATCGCGTGATCGTAGTGGTTGATCGGCCCGTCCGCCTGGGCGACCAATGCCCCGCTCCCGTCGAGCAGGTAGAGACCGATGGCGCAATCGAGCGGCGGATGGACGTCCTGCGCGGTTTGATAATTGAAGGTGTAGGCGAGGTCGAAGCGCGTCTGGCGGTAGACCAGGAACTCGTCGCTATGCATATCGGTCACGCAGATCGTCAGTACGTAGATGAGGGTGACCCAGAACAGGATCAGCAGCGCAAACCACGCCGGTTTATCGAATCGTGATGCTTTCGGCCCTTGCGTGTCTGGTGAAGCCGCGCTACGTTACCAGGTTGATGAGCAAGAATACGATTTGACCAGAGGTCACAGCAGGCGACAACAAAATGATGCCCAAAGTCTTTATCACCCGCGCGATCGCGCCTTCCGCCCTGAGCCGCATCGAAACCGTATGCGAAGTCGATTTATGGGATGGCGAGATGCCGCCGCCCTACAGCATCCTGTGCGACCGCGTCCGTGGCGTCGACGGCCTGTTCTCGATGATCACCGACCGCATCGACGCCGGCGTTTATGAGGCGGCGGGCGCTTCGCTCAAGGTCGTCAGCAATATGGCCGTCGGCTACAACAACATCGACGTCGCGGCGGCCCAGGCGCGCGGGATCGCCATCGGCAATACACCCGGCGTGCTGACCGATGCGACCGCCGACCTGACGCTGGCCCTGCTGCTGGCGGCGGCGCGGCGCATCGTCGAGGGCGTCGAGTACGTCCGCGCAGGCGAGTGGCGCACGTGGCATCCAAATCTGCTGGCCGGGCGAGATCTCAACGGGGCGACGCTCGGCATCGTCGGCTTCGGTCGCATCGGGCGCGCTGTGGCACATCGCGCGCAGGCGTTCGGCCTGCGCATCCTCGCCTACAGCCCATCGCTGACGGACGAGGAAGCGGCGCGCTTTAGCGTGACGCCCGCGAGCATCGAGACGATCCTGAGCGAGGCGGATTTCGTCTCGCTGCACTGCCCGCTGACGCCGGAGACGCGCCATCTGATCGATGCGCAGGCGCTGACGCAGATGAAAGACGATGCCATCCTGATCAACACGTCGCGCGGGCCGGTCGTCGACCAGGCGGCGCTGTACGCGGCGCTCAAGGAGGGGCGCATCGGCGGCGCGGCGCTCGACGTGACCGACCCCGAACCGATGCCCGACGACGATCCGCTGCTGCTGCTGCCGAACGTGATCGTGATCCCGCACCTGGGCAGCGCGACGACGCAGACGCGCGAGAAGATGGCGCTGATGGCGGCGGATAATCTGATCGCCGGGGTGACCGGCCAGCCGCTGCCGAATGCTGTGACGACGTGACAGCGCCGCGTTTGCAGCGCTCCCTGCTGACCGGCCTCGTCTTGCTGCTCGCGATCGCTGCTACGCGCCTGTTTCAGCTCTACAGCTTCCCGCCGTTCATCGACGAAGGCGTCCACGTCGCCTACAGCGAGTTGATCCATACGAGCGGGCCGCTCGCGCTCGCTTCGGAGGGACGCCAGCTCTACTACTGGTGGCTGCTGGCCCTGGACACGGGCGCCGCGGCACCGCTGTGGATGGCGCGCGCCGCGACGATCCTGAGCGCCCTGCCCGGCGCTGCTGCCGTGTTCGCGATCGGCAAGGGTTTAGCCGGGCGCCAGGGCGCGCTGATTGCCGGGGCTCTTTACCTGTTCAGCCCCTATCACCTGTTTTTCGAACGGCTCGGCCTGTCCGATGCGTTGTCGGCCAGCGCCGTGCTGGTCGGGGTCGCGCTGGCGTTCCGGCTGGCGTGCAGCTTGCGCGGGCGTGATGCGCTCTGGCAGGGCGCCGCGCTGGCGGCGGCGGTCATGGCGAAGATCTCGGCGCTGCCCTATCTGGGCATCCCGCTGGCGGCCTATCTGGCGCTGCGGCGGCGCGGCACTGGGCGGCAATGGCTGCGCGCGCACGGATCGGCGCTCGTTATCGGGCTGGGGCTGACCGGCGGCTGGCTGCTGCTGCTCGTCTGGCGCGGCAACAACCCGTTCTACTACCTGCAAACCGGCCCCGGCGGTGATGCCTCTCCGCTGAGCTTCGTCCTGCCCAACCTGGGCAACGCCTGGGCGATCTTCGCCGGTTACGAAGGCCTGGCCGTGGCGTTCGGCTGCCTGGCGGGCCTGCTGCTGCTGATGCTGCGACGGCGCTGGTTCGTGCCGCTCGTGCTGATCGTGCCGCTGCTCATCCTGTCGCTGAGCGCGCGGCAGGGGTCGCGCCATCTGATCGTGCCCGTCTCGCTGCTGCTGGCCTGCGGCGGCGCCGGGTTGGCGCTGTTGATCCGCAGGCGGGCCTATCTCATCCAGTGGGCGGCGGCGGGCATCGTCGTCATCTGGGGGCTCACGGTCGGCCTGCCGTTCTGGTGGGCGCTGACACACGAACCGGCGGCGTTGGCGCTTCCGCCCGCCGACCGCGCCGAGTACATCCGGTCGGATGCATCCGGCTTCGGCATCCCGGAGGTGACGGCACAACTGGCCGCGCTCAGCCCAACGCGTGTGATCGGCATCCTGCCCAACTGCGCCTCGCTGCAAGCCTGGGCCTGGGATCAGCTAGCGGTCGAGTGCCCACGCCTCAGCCCCAGCGGTGAAGACGTCGCGGCGCTGGCGGCGCTGATGGATGAGAGCCGGGCGGAGGGCGTCTACGTCGTCCTCGAAGACAGCCCGTATGCCCCGGAGAGCGCGCCCGGACGGCTGATCGCGACGATTGAGACGACCGTTGACCGCCCGCCACTGCGCCTTTACGATCTCGCCCCATGACACAAACACTGCTCGCCTGGCTCGCGCTACCGCTGCTGATCGCCGCCGCCTATCCGTGGGCGCGCTGGTTGATCGCGCGCGGCCCGGAGCCGGATGGCCGCCTGCTCGCCTACACGCTGACGCCCGGCCTGGCCGTCGGGATGCTGACGCTGATCATGTTCTGGCTGGGCGTGGTCGGCCTCCGTTACAGTGCCGCCAGCGTCGCGCTGCCCTACCTGGCGATCTGCGCGCTCGGCATCCGGCTGTGGATGCGATCCCGGCGGGCACTGGCGCGATCGCCCACAGCATCCGCCCGCGATCTGATCTGGCTGCTGCCCGTCGCGCTGGTCGCCGCCGCCGTGCTCTTCAACGCCGCCTACTGGCCGTTCTCACGCGACGACGTGCTCGGCATCTACCAGCCGTTCGCGCAGATGATGGCCGAATCGCGGACGCTGGTGCCGCTGACCGGCGGCGACAGCCTCTACCGCGCCTACCCGATGGCGATGCCGCTGGCTTATGCCTACAGCTACATCATCTCCGGCTGGGAGAACGAATATCTCGCGCGCATGATCCCGGCGCTGCTCAGCCTCGGCTGCCTGCCCGCGGCCTATCTGATCGGGCGGCGGCTGATCCCGGCGCAAACGGGCGCGGGGCATCTGGCGGGCGTGTTGAGCGCATCGATCCTGGCCTTCACGCCGACGTTCGTGCGCTGGGCGTCGTCCGGTTACGTCGACCTGCCGATGGCCTACTACTGGGCGCTGACCGTCCTCTTCTGCCTGCGCACGATCGAGGGCGGCGCGCACGTCGATGCGCTGCTGGCAGGCGTCTGCCTGGGGCTGGCCGCCTGGACGAAGAACGCCGCGCTGGCGGGCGTCCCGCTGCTGATCGGCGCCCTCGCCTGGGCGTGGTGGCGCCAACGCATCCGCCTGAGCGACGCCGCCCTGAGCCTGATCGCCGTGGCCGCCGTCGCCGGGCCGTGGTACCTGCGCAACCTGATCGGCGCGGGTTTCCTCATGCCGGACACCGCGTGGACGGATCAAGCGCGGCGGACGCTGGTCAATCTGGCGCCGTTCATCGCCCAGCCGCAGGATTACGGGCTGATGGGCTGGGTCATCACCGCGGGGCTGCTGCTGGCGCTGTGGCGGGTCACGCGTGCCCTGCTCGGTTTCAGGCGCACAGCACTGCTCGACACTTCGACTGAGTACTCAGTACTGAGTTCTGAGTACCGAGTTCTGAGTTCTGAGTACCAAGTACCAAGTACCGAGCACCGAGCACCGAGCACTGAGCACCGAGCACCGAGCACTGAGCACCAATCACTCAGTACTCAGTACTCTGCACTCCTGCTGTGGTGGATCGTCCCCTACTTCCTGATCTGGTGGTTGTTCGCCAGCTATGACCCGCGCTTCCTGCTCCATCTGCTGCCGCTGTTAGCGGCGCTCGGCGGCGCGCTGCTGGCGGAGATCGGCCTGCGTCTGCCGGGGACGTGGCGCGGCTGGCTGCGGATCGTCGTGGCTGCTGCCGCGCTGATCCTGGCGCTGCAAGCGATGTGGACGGCGGTCGAGTTCAAGGACGAGCTGCTGCGCGACCCGCTGATGGGCCACGAGGCCAAGGTCGCGATTGTACGCGGGCAATCCGCTGATTAGCCCGGTACGCTCGTCTGCAAAGTGTTCATCACGTCACCGAACATCGAACCAAAAACGCCGAACGCAGCCAGCATGACCACGGCAGTGCATAACAGAATGCCGAGGATGAGCACGACGGCAACCAGCAGAATCTTGCTGCTGGGGCTGGAACGCTCAAGCACGGCGACGCCCGGCTGCAGCGGATCGTAATAGACGGTGACGCGGTTGCCCGCAAGGTAGGGGGCGACCTTCTGCTCGGCGATGGTCGAACTGCCGTAGCCGACCGCGTCGCCAAGGTTGAAACGCTGGCTCCGGTAGCGGTGTCCCTGGACCTCATATTCGTAATTGATCGCCGGATAGTAGGACGTGGAGTAGCCACCATCGGAATTGCTTGAGCGGCGGGTCTCCACACGCGCATCGACCACGGTGCCCGTCACGAACGGCCAGTGCTGAGCCTGGTTGACCTGACTGCGCCCACGCATCGCACGCCAGATAAGAAACAAAACGATCAGCAAGAATGGAAGGGTTGCAAGGGCAAAAATGAGGAGCGTCGAATTCGTCAGATTGCTAAAGAACGATGAAAAATCGGGCATATCATCCTTGCCTTCGACTCACGCAAGCATCTGAAATTCACACTGATTCGGATTGTATGCAGATTTGCGTGCACTGATTGTATGGATTACTTTGCATCTCTAGCTGACGACGCGCACGGTGATCGTCACCGGCAGCACGCCGATCGCGCCGTCAATCGTCGACGCGCCCGTGACCGGCAGATCCTGCGCCTGGAGATCGTCGTTGAAGCCGTAGACCTTGACCCAGAGTTGATAGTCGCCTGAGGGCAAGTCCGGGGGTAGGCGTAGCGCGCGATGATCCCAGATCGGCGCGCCGGGATGCCAGCGGCTGGTGGGCGCGAAGCCCCAGCGCGGCGGGGAGTCGACCTGGGCGACCGGGGAGCCGTCGGCCGCGCGCAGGTAGAGGCCGATCGTGTAATCGCGGTCGAGCGGCGCATGCGCCCGCCAGACGAGCGAGATCGGCAGCGCCGAGCCGGGCAGATAGCTCGTCCCACGCGGGAGATCGACGCCGGTGAGCGCGATGTCGTCGCCGAAGACGAGATCGGTCGTCGTCTCCGGCAGGCGGAAGCCGAACGGATCGGGCGCGTCGACGGTGACGAACTCGATCAGGCGCACCTGGGGCGCGGTTTCGAGCGTCCGCAGTGGGTAGTAATGGGCGGCCATGAAGCCCTCGACCGGGCGCACACTCCAGGGCAGCGCCGGGCCGAAATTCTCCAGCAGCCACAGGTGGTCATGCCCGCGCGCCAGAGCGTAGATGAAGGTGATGGCCTGCATCTTGATCTGGATGTCCGGGTTTTCGGCGCTGACTTCGGGCGCCTGCTCCGGGCTGGGACGGTCGCCGGGATGCGGCGGCAGACCGATCAGACGGGCGGCATCGCCCCACTTGCCGTAGTTGAAGAAGAAATCGACGTAAGCGGGATTGCTCAGGAAGAGGATGTCTTCGCTGGTCGTCTCCTGCTCGATGATCGGCACAATCGCGCGCAGGGCATCATTCCCGGCGTTGTAGAGCGGATCGACGTCGTAGAGTGCGCGCAGCGCGAGCAAGGTGAGGCCGATCCAGGCCAGCACCAGGGCCAGGCTGCCACCCACGCGCGCCGGGCGCAGAATCAGGCGGCGCAGCCATAGGCCCGCGATCAGCGCCAGCGCGGCGAAAGCGAGGGCCGCGAACGGCAGCCCGGCGCGCGCCCAGGCGCTATCGAGCGGGACACTGCCCCACAGGCCAGGGATGACGACCCAGCGCAGATATTGCACCAGATTCAGCCCGCCGCTCCACTCGATCAGGCCGCCGGATTCCGGGGGCAGCGCGGCGGCGTAAGCGCCCCAGCGCACGGAGACCGCCGTGACCTGCACCCAGAGGCTGAAGGCACTCATGACGAACACGACCAGCAGCCAGCCGCGCTGGCGCATGCGCGCGAAGACAGGCAGCGCCGCCAGCATCAGAAACGGCACGACCGGGATCATGGGGCGCGGCGGCCACGAGAGACCACCGAACCAGTGCTGCCCGGAGAGCACCGCGTAACCGAAGGCGAACGACAGGAGCACAAACAGCGCGGCCAGCGGGTAGCGCGGCATGCGCTTTCGCAGCAGCAGGTAGGCGCCGGGGATGGCGAGCAGTGTCACCGGCGAGGTCGCCCAGACGCTGCCGCCGATGCTGAGCAGATAGCCATGGACGGCGGTCAGCAGGTAGGCGCGGTCGGCACCCATCCGCCCGAACAGATCGTAGCGGTCACCGACGACGTTGCCGCCGAACAGGTTGGCGAGCAAGAAGACTCCGGCGGCGATGCCCACGAGCAGCAGCGCCAGCCCGATCACGCGCCCGGCATTCCCGCGCACCTCCGGCAGCACGATCACCAGGATGGCGGGCAGCGCGAAGGCGGCAGCGGCCCGCGTGATCAGCATGGCACCGACGGCCAGCGCCAGCCCGATCAGCCAGACGAGGCGGTAGCCGGAAGCGCGCGCGCGTTCGGCGGCGTAGGCCGCCAGCAGAATCGTCAGCAGCGTGAGCGGTTCGCGCAAGAACGTCTTGCTGTAGGGCAGGACGATCGTCGCCAGGCCGAAGGCGAGCGCCGCCCATAACGCCGTGCGCCGGTCGTAGCCGAGCGCCTCCGCGAACAGGAAGAAGACGCAGCCGGACAGCGCGACGACGATCACGTTGAAGAGCCAGACGGTGTGGACGAGGCCAAGGCCAGGCACCGCATTCGCCAGCGCATACAACCCGCTGGCGAGGACGACGGGCAGTGGCTCGGCATTGACGGCCAGCAGCGGATTCGGCTCGGTCGCGTCGAACGAGGCGGGCAGCCGCTCGTTCATCATCAGATCAATGCGAAAATCGCCGAAACGGTAGAAGCTGCCGGCCGCGTTGAAGAGGATTTTGCTGTCGCCGCTCTCGATGTAGCCGCTGTAAACCAGCATGTAGATGCTGGCGAGAACTGCAAACAGCGCCACAAGCAAAGCGACACGCCCCTGTTGGGTGGTGTGTGTCGTCATACTGCGAAATTATGGGCAAGAGCGGGGGAAAAAGAAAGGGCGTGCCCCAGACACGCCCTCGTCGCTTCTCGAAAGAACCGCTCGATCAGGAGGTTGGCGTGCCGCCGCCCATGATCTTGTTGCGGATGCCGATCAGGCCCTTGAGCACGCGCTGAGTGGCGGTCAGGTCGCCCAACTGCTCCAGGCCGACCTCGTAGGTCGATGCCCCGGCCATGAGCTTGCCCTCGCGCACCTGCAGGTCGCCCATCGCGAGTAAGGTTTCGCCATATAGCTTGTTTTCGCCCAGTTCCTGGAACACGTCCGCCGCGTTGCGATAGCAGGTGTAAGCCTGCTCGCGGTCGCCGAGGGCCGCGTAGACGCCGCCCATGTTGCCAAGCGCCTTGGCCGCCCGCAGCGGATCTTCCAGCTCCTGGAAGATGGCGAGCGCGGCCTGGATCGCGTCCAGCGCCTGCTGATTTTCACCGAGTGCGCGGTGCACCAGGCCGATGTTGGCCTGCATTTCACCGGCAAGATCGCGCTGGCCTTCGGCTTCGTAGGCTTCATGCGCCTGCTGAAATGCCCGTGAAGCCGCCTCGTATTCCTTCTGCTTGAAAAGCGTCAGGCCCTGTTCTTGATATTCCTGTGCGGTCGGCATTTGATTCCCTCGTCTCGCTCTTCGTCACATGCCCTCGCATCACATGGTGATGTCGAGGAAGCTCTCACCGATCTTGCGCAGGCGGTCGGTCGGCATCTGGCTGAACATCATGGCGATCTCGATGTAGCCGCGGTTGAGCGGGTTGGTCACAAAGCGTCGCAGGTCGTCCGGCAGTTCGGCCAGGCGGTTCGCCGCCTCGCGCAGGGCCAGCCATTCGCCGATATGACTGGTGCTTTCGAGAAAATAGCTGATGTTCTTGTTGACGCCATTGGCCAGCACCGTCAGCACATTCAACGGCAGCGGCTGTTCGCCCAGTTCGTAGTGGGCGATTTCTTCCACGGGCAGCCCACTGCGCTCACTCAAGGTCTCCAGGCTCATGCCCGCGTCCTCGCGCGCCTGACGCAGCAGCACGCCGATCATGCGGTCACGCAGCGCCAGATATTCCGACTGCGCGTTGGTGCGCTCCACCTGTTCGGATTGCAGCGTGGTCGCGCTCCAGAAGTGGCTGACCGGCACGCCGAGATAGTAGGCCAGGATTTCGAGCTGCGGCAGCGACGGCGTCCCATCGCCGTACTCCCACATCTCGACCAGCTCGGGCTCGACGTGGAGCAGACTGGCGCACTCTTCGACGCTGCGCTGGGCGGTCATGCGCGCATCGCGCAGGAGCACACCCACCATACGCGCGCGCACGCGGTACGACTCTTCATAATCGACGGTCGCGGGTGCTTCCGCCTGCTCGTCCCGCTGTTTGCGCATCCGAGCGCTGATGTCCGAGAAATCCATGAGCTGCCTCCACGCGCAGACGCCCTCCCCAACGGCGCTCAGGGCCAGCGTCTAAACATCATGATACACACGTTTTTTACGAAAAACCCTTGACGCCCTTTGACGATTTCAAGGGATATGCACGGTCTTACTATGCTACAATCAAACGTAAAATCTTGCACCTTCCTGTCTAGAAGCATCAGATCGCGGGCGAAGGCTTATGGCGACAGTAAATCTCCAAAACGTCGAAGCGCAAACGCAGGAGCTCGAATACCTGCGCCTGGCGCATGGGTTGGCGCAGCGTTTGGGCACTCTGCTGGAGTTGAAGCCGATGGCGGAAACCCTGGCGCATGCCCTGGCGGAGATTGCCAGCGCCGAGCGGGTGCTGGTGCTGGCGACGGAGATGAACAGCGACATGCTGCGTTTCGCCGGGGGCTTTGGCATGGGCGAGCTGCGGGCGGAGCAAGCGCTTTACCCGTTCAGCGATCGCAGCGAGGTCATCGAGACGTGGCGGTGCGGCGAATACGTCGTCCTGCAGCCGGGCCAGATGCCGATCCGCCTGGCCGATCTGGTCGGCCAGCAGTGCCTGAGCATCGGCTTCTACGTCGAGAATGCGCTCCAGGGCGCGGCTTTCCTGGTCGACCCGGCCAACGGCACGCTGCCGGACGAGTCGATCTGCCAACTGCTGACGTCACTCGCGCCGACGATTGCCATCTCGCTGCGCAGCGCGCGTGAGCACACGATGATGAAGAAGACGCTCACGGGCAAGCTGCAAGAGCACCAGATGCTGCGCCGCATCGACCGCGACCTGCTGGATACGATTGAGCTCGACGCTGTCTTCACGATGACGCTCGATTGGGCGATGCGCTTCACGACCGCTGAAGGCGCCACGCTCTCGCTCTACGACCAGGACGCCGACACGCTCTATGGCTTCGTCGACCTCGGCTACTCGATGTCGCCGGAGCAGATCCAGACGCTGCGCGCGGCGCACGACGCGACGATTGCGCACCGGGTCGCCCGCAGCGGGCGCGCGGAAATCGTGCCGGACGTCTCCTACGACAGCAATTACCTCATGCTTTCAAACCGCGTGCAGTCGCACGTCTCGGTGCCCGTCATGCGTGAGGATCGCGTTATCGGCGTCATCAGCGTCGAGAGCAAGCGGCTGAACGGCTTCGCCGACGATCATCTCGAATTCATCGAGAAGCTGGCTTCGCGAGCGGGCGTCGCCATCGACAACGCGCGCCTGTACACCGATACCCGGCGCGAACGCGAGAAACTGTCGCGCATCCTGAGCAACATCGCAGACGTCGTCATCGTGGTCGGCGCCGAGGGCAACATCGGCCTGATCAACCAGTCGGCGTTCTCGGTCTTCGGCCTGCCGCCGGAGGTCGATTACATGGGCCGCCCGTTTGAAGAGGTGTTCGCCGAAACTGAATTCCTGCAATTGTTCCAGCGCGCGCGCAGGCTGGGCGGCATCACCGTCGGCGAATTGACGACTGCCGACGAGCGCACCTTCTCCGCCAATCTTTCGCACAACGAGTCGATTGGCTGGATCATCGTCATGCACGACATCACGCCGCTCAAAGAGATCGATCAACTGAAGACCGAACTCGTTCACACCGTCTCGCACGACCTCAAGCAGCCGTTGAGCATCATGAACGGCTATGTCGAACTGCTGCTGATGCAGGAGAAGCTCGACGACGTGGGCCAGAACTGGGCGGGCATGATCCAGAAGTCGATCCAGAAGATGCGCCAGTTGATCGACGACATCCTCGACCTGGCCAAGTACGAGAGCGGACTCAAACTGGAAACCAGTCCCCTGCCGATCAGCATCGTCATCTCGGAGAGCATCACGGCGACCAGCCTGAGCGCCGAGCAGAAGAATACGCAGATCATCAACGAAGTCGGCGACGACATCACGATGGTGCAGGGCGATGCCTCGCGGCTGGTGCAGGTGTTCACCAACCTGATTGGCAACGCGATCAAATACAGCCCGAAAGACAGCAGCGTCACCGTCTCGGCGCAGCGCCGCGAGACGACCATCCGCATCGCCATTCGCGACAACGGCTACGGCATCGCACCGGAAGATCAGGCGCGCATCTTTGATCGCTTCTTCCGCGTGCGCCGCCCGGAAACGCGTGAGATTGAAGGCACCGGCCTGGGGCTGGCGATCGTCAAGAAGCTGGTCGAAGCGCACGGTGGCGAAATCGGCGTCGAGAGTCGTCTCGGCGAGGGCACGACGTTCTACATCACGCTGCCGCTGGCGGACGAGGAGTTGGCGTAACCACACAGAGCCCTTGTAATGTCAGGATCGGTAGGGAAACCCTCATCCTAAATCCTTCTCCCTCATGGAGAAGGTCTTTTCAAGAATCGTTCCCGCCCCCTTCGCGCTGTAACCGTAAGGTCACCGAGGGTTGGGAGATGAGGGTACAAGAGTAGTTGGACTCTGCAATAGCCCTTGTTGGCGTAAACTCACGCTTGACAGCCCACCGGATTTTGCTACGATCATCGTCGCCGAACGCCGAAGTGGCGGAATTGGCAGACGCGCTACGTTCAGGGCGTAGTTCTCGCAAGGGAGTGTGGGTTCGACTCCCACCTTCGGCACAAAGCTCAGGAGCAGTCCTGAGCTTTTTTGTTGCCTGGAGACCCCCTGGCGCATCGTGATGCGCCCCTACGAATGCCCATGGCCACGTTCTCGGCGACCTGATATTCTGGCGCGAACTGTAGGGGCACGCCGGTGGGTCGCCGTGGGCAAGTCACCGGCTTGGCCCTGCGGTACATGGTCATCTCGCGCGATCATTTCGATGCTATAATGGCCGCATGTCCAGTGAACCTTCCTCCACGCCGAATGTGCAAAAAGCGCCGCAGCGCAAACGCGGCGGCCAGGCCTCCAGCGTCCAGATTATGTTTGCGGCGATCCTGGCGATTGCGCTGATCCTGGCGATCAATTTCAGCAGCCGCATCGCCGCCACACAGCCATTACAGCAAACCTACGATGAAGTCAGTGGTGAGATCGAGCGCCTGCGCGACGAACAATCTGACCTGATCGAAGAGCGTGATTACGTGCGCAGCGACGCGTACGTGGAAGCCTGGGCACGCGACGAGGGCAAGATGGTGCGGCCAGGGGAAGTGCTGGTCGTCCCGGTGCCGTCCGCCGTCGACGTCGAGAGCGCGCCGGTCGATGCGCCGTTGATCGAGGTCGAAACGTCGCCGCCGCAATCCGAGCCGTGGGTCGTCTGGTGGGCACTGTTCTTCGACTCCGCGCCGCCCGATCTATAGCGTTCGCGACGGGCGTGAATCCGGCTCGTCACCGCATCCCCACACACCAGCCAGAGCCATACTTTTTTCACAATTTGTCCCTTACGCAACCTGAGATGATGGCGCAAGGATTGGACTCGTACGATAATAACAAATTGTAAACCAAAGAATAGCTTTGGGAGGTCTGGCAATGGCCGTTTCGAAGACAATGAGCACCTTGCGTGAGTACGAGGAAAAGACCGTCACGCTCTCGCAAACGCAGGGCCGGTTTGAGCGCCGTAACGTGGAGAAGGCGACGATCCGGCTGGCGGAGCAGTTGTGCGAGGCCTTCGTCGCCCAACCGCCGCAGACGCGCATCCACATGATCATGGCGTTCCACCACAAGCCGCAGATGCTCCGGCGCATGTTTGCCTACGCCGAGGGCTGCCTGGAAAGTGCTCAACACGCCTATGACAAAGACGACTTCACGAATGCGACGCGCGCCCTGGAATCGGCGATCGTCGCCGACGCGCTGATCGACGGGCGCATGGATGGCGATGCGCTCGGACGCCTGCAGAATCGTCTGCTCGATATGGCGAGCGTGCTCGACTACGACATGGGCGCCTTCGCCGAATCGTTGAAGATCCCGGAAGACGTGCAGATCCGTTACGCGATGAGGATGCACGAACGTCACCAGCCGCTGCTGGCCGTCGAAACGCTGGGCCGTCTGCTGCAACATAACCCGCACATCGAGTACGACAACGATTTCGCCGAGGCGGCGATCGAGGTCACGCAGAAGACGCCGCAGTCGGCCATGCTGCTGCTGGCCGATCCATACCTGCGCCAGCGCTTCGTCGAAGAGAAACTGCTGCCCGGCAGTAAGCATCCGAGCGAGACGCAAATGGCGACGGCGGTCGTCTCCGAAGAACGCGAGACCGCGGAAGCCTACGCGGTGGCCTACGAGAGCCTGGGCAAGACCGCGACCGGCATCGTCCTCGGTGCGCTGCTGGCTGTGGGTGAGATTGCCCTGCTGGGTCGCGCCTTCCAATCGCTCGAAATCGACGTGAGCACCGTCTCCAGCGTGTCGCTCCAGGCGGTCGTGATCGGGCTGGGCAGCGTGATGCTGGCGCTCGGTCTGTACGCACTCGTGCGCGGAATCTCGCCGTTCCGGATCGTGTTCGACCGGCGCGAATACCGTGGCTCGCCGGTGCACGTGATGGGCTTGACGCTGATCGCCGGTGGCCTGGCGCTGTTTTATGGTCTGGGGTTGCTGCTGCGGCTGGGGATCGTCCGGATCGCCGAGCTGACGTTCATGGACATGATCGCCATCGGCGCGCTGCAGATCGTCGCCGCCATCGTGCTGACCGGCGTCCTGTTCGGGCTGGGCTTCGGCTTCAGCGTGGCCGTCAAGCGCAATCGCCGCTAGGAGGTCGCTTCGTCTTCTTCGCGTAGATCCACAGGCTGCACGCCCGCCAGATCGACGACGGTGGCGGTCGTCTCTCCGGCCTTGAACTGCGCGCCGACCTGCGCGTGCGCCATCCTGACGACACCGATGCCCAGGTGCTCGCCATCGGGCGTGGTGACGCTGCTGGTGAGCGTCCCCGCGCTGCGTCCCCCGGTCGCCAACATCAGATCGGCTGGCGCGGGCTGTGCGGCATCCAGGCGCAGGCGCACGATCGTGCGCGCCAGGCGCCCCCGGCTCTCCATGCGCGCAATGATCTCCTGGCCGGTGTAGCAGCCCTTGCTGAAACTCACTTCGTCCCACAAGCCCAACTCGAGCGGAATGAAGGCATCGGTCAGTTCCGAGCGGGCCGCCGGTCGCCCGGCGCGGATGCGCAGCGTGTTGTAAGTGAGCGATCCGGCAGGGTGCAGCCCGTGTGGCTCGCCGAGCGCGATCAGCGCCATCCAAACCTGAGCAGCGCGATCACGCGGGACGATTAGCGTCCAGGCATCCCCGCTGACCGGCTTGACGCGCACCGCGTAGACGGGCGTCTCCGCCAGAGTGATCCGAGCCGCGCCAAAGAGGGGCACATCGGCCAGAGCAGCATCCAACGCAGACAGGACAGCGCCCGCTGCCAGGCCGTGGAGCACGAACTGGTGCGTCTCGCCCGCCAGATCCGCCAGCCGTACCTCGTCGTTGAAGAAGATGTTGCGCGGGAGATAGGTTTGCAGTGCCGGGCCGCGCCCTGGCTCGGTCAGGACGAGTGTGTCGTCGCCGCGGTTGAAGACCTGCGCCCGGTCGAGGATGCGCGCGTTCGGCGTGGTGAAGAGCGTCGCGCAGCCCATGTCCTGGGCCAGGGATTCCAGATCGTTAGTGGACATGCGATGCATGAGCGCGAGCCGGTCGCGTCCGACCAGCGTCAGTCGGCCTTCGTGCGACCGATCCATGAGGACGGCGGCATTGAGCGCGGCGTGATATTCCGCCGCCTGATCGCCGTAGTCGAGCGGGATGCCGTCCCCGGCCAGCCGGGCGCCCTGCCCGCGGTGGATGTCGAGCAGATCGGTCATCGTTCGTCGGACATCGCCGGTTCGCCGACCGCTTCACGGACGGCAACGGGCAGGCTCAGCGCGCTGAGATCGACCAGCCGGTAGCCACGAGCCGGATCGAGCGGTGTCGAGAAGCGCAGGACGTAAAAATAGCGGAAGCGATCTTCGTCGGTGTTGCTGTCATCTTCGACATAGACGGGCGGGATATAGCCATCGGTGGCTTCGTCGAGGGTGGTGAAGGCGTCGGAGGCCGGTACGCTGGCCAGGCTGCGCGTCGCGGCGTGGAAGGCGGCCACGTGCGGCATCGACTCGAGGGCAAAGGCCTCGCTCGGCAGCTTGCGATCCGCCTCGGTGACGACGGCCTGGCCGTGATAGGTAACGACGGCGCAGGCATCCATGTACAAGGGACGCGGCGGACGCTGGGCAAGCTGGCGGACGGTGCGCCGGGCCAGCTCCGCCGTCACGATTGCCATCAAGGCCCCGGTCGCCTGCTCCAGCGAATCATTGGTGATGATGTAATCGCACTGGGGCGCAAACGCCATCTCGGATGGCGCGCGCAGCAAGCGCCTGCCGATCTGCGCCTCGGTTTCGCCGCGACTCTCACGCATGCGCTCGACCAGCGCGGATAGCGACGGCGGCTGGACGAAAACGAGGATGACGTTGTCGGGGAAGGCGGTTCGCGCTGCCTGCGCGCCGAGCATGTCGACATCGGCGAACAGGAGCTCGCCATTGCGCAGGGCTGCTTCCAGCGGCGCGCGGGGGATGCCGTAGTATTCGCCGTGGACGATGGCATGTTCGAGCAGGGCCCCCTCGCGCAGCATCGTCTCGAAACGATCGCGGCTGACGAAGTAATGCTCGCGCCCTTCCATCTCACCCGCGCGCTGACCGCGTGTCGTCGCCGTCGCGAGCTGCCGTATGTTCGCCTGCGACGCAAGAACGCGATCCATGACCGTGTTCTTGCCTGCGCCAGCCGGGCCTATCAATGCAAAGAGGATGCCGGGATATGCGCTGACCATCATGACCTCGTCGTGAGACCGACTGCTGAATGACATCAGTTTATCAGGTTCAGTCAAACTCGGCATGAGAAAAAAGCATGAAAAACAAACCCCTCGCTGGCTTGGCGAGGGGTTGTGGCTTGAGAAGGGTCGACTCCCGGCCATTGGATTGAAAGGCCGGGGTCAGGCTGATGACTACGGATCTTCGACCGCGATGTCGGCCAAATAGATGCCGTCACGATTGTTGCTGCCGCTGTTGAGGCGGAACCTGATCATGATGCGAGACTTCGCCGTCGCGCTCAGGGCGTTGAACGTGCTGTTGGAGGCAAAGCGTATCGTCGCCCGGTTCCAATCCGGCGTCCAACTGCTGCCGTTGCCCCAGTTCCAGAGCTCTGTCCAGTTAAACCCACCGTTCGACGAGAATTCGACGTACAGGCGCGCACTGTTGCGCAGATCGCCGATGTAGTAGAACTGGAGCGTCGGGTCGGTCAGGCCGCTCAGGTTGAAGTAGCCATTCAGGATCATCGCCGTCTTGGCCGGTCGCTGCGAATAGACCGTGCTGTAGCTGGAGCCCGCCAGCAGGTTCGGGCTATCCGTGAACGAGTGGCTGTCGCGCCCCACGTTCAGATAGAGATGACCGGGGCCACCCTGGTTGAACATGTCGGCACCGACAATACGCGTGATCGGACCAGTACTATTGACGGCGATATATTTCGTCGTCAGCGTCGATCGATCCATATAGGACGTGTTGTTGTAGATCCAGCCATTACTCTGGCTGGCCAGGCCTGCCAAGTCCGTCGTGTTATTGACCCAGATGCGCGCAGCATCGTCGTGCGAAATCTGGAAGGTGTAGACGCCGGGATTGAACGTGATCACCCGCATGTAGCGCGCGCCCGTGTTGTCGGTGTAATCCGAGCCGAGGGTGCCACCGAGCGGCGTTTCGCCGGGCACGGTCGGATCCATCAAGGTATAGATCGAGGAGACGTTCTCCGTGGGCGGCAATGGCCCGGTGTAGGGACCCAGCGCCGGCAGAGTCGTCGCCGTGGTGCCGGGTTTCGGCCAACTCCGCTGGTAGGTATTGAACATACCACTCCAACTGCACCCTTCGCTGCTTATCTGGTTGCCATCCGGCGCGTTGCCGCATTTGAACCAGTAGCCACGCCACAGGGTCGGCCCGCCGCTGTCGCCGAGCGAGCTGCGGAAGTGATCCGAGGCCAGGCCCCAGGTGCCTTCCATGATCCAGTTGTTGACGCTCTGCGCGTCGTCAAAGAACGGCAGCGGGACGGGGGTCGTGGTACCGGCTCCAAAGCCATTGTAAGCAAAGCGGACGTTATCGAGATACCAGCCATCATCGTCGTTGCTGCTGTTCATCGAATTGATGACCCAGCGGAGCCTGATCCGCTTGCCGACGAAGCTGTTGAGAGACAGCATCTGCTGTTGCCAACCGACGCTTGCGCCGTTGCTGCCATTGCCCATCTCCGTGTAGGGCAGCGGATTTTGCTCCTGCCAGGCGGCCCAGCCGGGGAGGCGATTTTGCTGGGAGACCGTCTGCGTCGTATCTTCGACCGCGACTTCGACCCGGAAACGATCATTACTCTGAACGCTATAGCGCTGCCAGTAGTAGAGCGTCGGGTTCTTGGCCACATCCGTGCCACGCAGATCGATGATCGTGCGCAGTTCCAGAATGACGTAAGCATCCTGAGGGTAATCGTTGAGCGACGACGCATCCGCCTGCGGCGAGTCGTGGAAGGCGAAGCTGCCACTGCGTGCAATGTCACCGTTGGTCGGCGTTTCCTGCATCATCGTCCACTCGCCGACGTCGACATACCAGCGTTCACGAACGCTCGGCAGTGAGGCCGGGAACACAGTTTCGACGTAGTCTTCAAGGCGCGAGCCGTTGCCAGCACCATAGGTGGCATGAGTGCCATCCCACAGTCTGTGCACCAGTTCCGGCAGTTCCTTGATCTGAATCCAGTCGATCAGCACGCCGTCGCCGGTCGTGTTACCGCTGACGATGCGGAAGCGAATGCGGAAGTCGTCGTCGGTGTTGGTACCGCCCGTGCGCAGCGCATTGAGATTCGATGCGGTCGTCGTCAGCAGCGCTTGCGACAGATCAATCTCGACCCGCTCCCAGGCATTCTCATACCAGCGCGTGATACTGTTCGACGGGTTGCTGGTCGGCGCCGTGTAAGACCAGATTTGATGCCATTCAAGGTCGGTCGTCGAATCGGCATCTTCCAGATCCGCCGTTGTCATGTCGATGGCAAAGGTCGTCCCCGCGCGCACGTCGCGCCGGTGCCAGAAGGTCAGCATGGGCCGGGTCACGTTCTGGCGTTCGGCCACTGTGCCGGTCAGCGCTTCACCCGCGCCGCCCGGATCACTCGTGTTGGCGGGCGTATCGTAGAACAGGTCGATGTAGCGTTTCATCTCCATCGACGTCGACGCGTTCGTCATCGAGTTGGTATTCAGCGAGTCGGCATAAGCGCGGCCGGTCTGGAAGCCGTTCTCGCGCACACCAAGACCCAACTGCGTCGCCCACGTTCCCAGGCGCACCCAATTCTTTTCGGTGAAGTCGTCGTTCTCTGCGCCGTCAATGAACGGGTAAGCGGTGTATCTTGCGCCGCCATCGCGCTCGATCTTGATGTCGTCGACCCACCAACCATCACTGGTTGTCGAACCGAGCACGATCAGGGCAAAGCGGAGGCGGAAGGGAGCCGTATTCCAGTTCGGAATCTCGCTGAGCAAAATCTCGATTGGGCGCATGACCAGGCTGGGCACGACCGTGCTGCCTGTGTTGTTGTAGAGCAAGCCCACGGGCAACGTAGGATCCAGCCCGATCGTGTTCCAGACATCGGGTATCGTGTCACGCGGGTCACGCGTGTACTGCACCTGGAGTTGCGTGCCAGGCGCGACCTGGAACGCATGCCAGAAGCTGAGCAGCGGGACGCCCGTATCGCCCTCACTATCAGCTGCAGGCGCGGTCGCGGCAGTGACATCGACCGGATTCGCCAGTTCGATGTAGTGGATGCGCGGAGTGCCCTGCGAATGTATATCGTAATCGCGGCCAGGACTGTCTTCAAAGCTGAGGCTGCCGTGCGTGCGTGTCGTCGTCAAATCCCAACGCCCGGAGGTGACGAAGTCCGCTTTCTGGCTGCCGCCATTGAAATTCCACGTTTGGCCGACGGTGAAGATCGATTCCGGCGTGTCGTTGACCTGAATGTCGTCGACGTACCAGCGCGCCGGGTTGAATGAACCCGACTGCCCCGCACTGCTGAGCATGAAGCGCACGGCGAGGCGCGTCGTCGTCAAGCCGGGCGTGACGTTCGCCAGCGGCACGTCATTGCGCGTCCACTCGTAATTGCGCACGTTCGTCCCACCGTTGCGCAGCGGGATCGTGCGCCAGGCCAGCGCCGTGTGATCTTCGGTGTAATCGGCGACCTGGAGGCTGGCGTTGACGCCTGCCGGAAGATCCCAGACATCCCAGAAGCTCAAGACCGGGCGCGACGCACCGGCAGTATCGACCCAGCCGCGCAGTTCCAGATAACAGACCTGCCCACCGGGCCAGGTATCGCTGTTCGGGTTTTCGTCGAACATCGAGTCCAGGGTGTTCACATCACTATTCGTCTTAATGCCCCAGGCGCATTCGCCACCTGCGCCGACGACGTCGTCCGGGCTGACCCCGCTCATCTGGACAAGATCGAGCCGGACACTCGCATCACCGCTGTTTTCGACGTAACGGACCACCAGCCACTGGGGGCCTTCTGCCAGGTTACGTGTCTGTGTGCCCGTAGCGACGTTGTTCAGAATTTGATCGCAGCCGGACAACGCCAGTGCAGCAGCTTCAGTCGGGCATAGGTACAGGCTGGCACGATCATCAGCAGTGAGGTTGAACCGCACGGGGAGACCACCCGCTGGCACCTGGATTCGCCGCACAAAACTGACCGAGAAATTATCGGTGGCGCTCCAGCTCGGATCCGTAATCGGTGCGCCAGCGCCCCAGTTGAAGTTGACATTCAAGGGATTCGCGCCGGGGATGGAAACGTTGCTGACTCTGATAGGCGTACCGCTGAAGCTGGTGTTTTGATAGTAGTAACCGAACCATTCGTCGCCACCGAGGTAGACGCCCTGATCAAGCCGCCAGTTGGCTCTCGAATTCGGGTCGAGTTTGACCGGTTCGTTAAAGGGTAGATAGAAGGCCTTGTCGGGCGGCGTCGCGCTTGGGCCAAGAACAGCCGTGGGGACAGGCGTTCGTGTGTTGACGGGCGTATTCGTGTTGGACGGCCCGCCAATCGTCGGTTCGAGCGTCGGGGGGCGCAGCGGCGGCGTCGGGTAGGGACTTTCTACACGAGGATTGCTCGCCACCCAGGTGACCGTCTGCCAGAAGGCACTCGGATCACCCGCGGGCGACAGATCCGCCACCTCCGAACCGCACGGGTTTTGCCCCGCGACGTTGCAGATGACATTGCTAAACACGTCGGCAATCGCCGGGCCGGTCGCCGCCAGGGCGACCGCCATTGCAATCGCTAACAAGGCCAGGATCAAGGCATATTCAACCAGCGCCTGACCTCGCTGTGCTCGCTTATTTGATCGGTTTTGGATTAGGGGCGCCATCGACTTTACACCTCGTCCAACATCATTTTTCGGCAGTGTCGTCACAATCGCCGAGATCGTATGTCGCGAATCTTTCGCGCCATCTTCTATGGTAACTGACTCTCCGCCCCAAGGTACGGTAAAATTGTCGGTGAGTTGTTCGAATGCGTATACAATTCCCCAGGACTTATTTATTTCACCGTGCGGAAGGAGAATCCTCATGTCCGCAATCATTATTGATGGCGCTGTCGTCGCCGAAAGAATGCGCACCGAAGTTGCCGAAGAGGCAGCTCGTTTCACCGAACAATACGGCTATCCGCCCGGATTGGGCGTCGTCCTTGCCGGTGATGACCCGGCTTCACACCAGTACGTGCGCATGAAACGGCGCGCCTGCGAAAAGGCCGGTTTCGACTCGATCCCGCACTATCTGCCACAAGACGCGAGCCAGGACGAGGTCGAAGAAGCCGTCAGCACCCTCAACGCAGATCCACGCGTACACGGCATTCTGGTGCAACTGCCGCTGCCACCGCACATCGACGAGGAGCGAGTGCTGCGCCTGGTCAGCATCGACAAGGATGCGGACGGGCTGCACCCCGCCAACATCGGCTTGCTGGCGATGAAAGGCCGCGAACCATTGTACACCCCCGCCACGCCGACCGGCTGCATCGCCCTGCTCAAAGAGGTGGACACCCAGATTTCCGGCGCCAATGCCGTCGTCATTGGGCGCAGCAACATCGTCGGGATGCCGGTCGCGCTGATGCTGATCAAGGAAGATGCGACGGTCACGGTCTGCCACAGCCGGACGAAGGACATGCAGGACATCGTCCGCAAGGCGGACATCGTGATCGCCGCCATCGGCAAGCCGGAATTCGTCAAGGGCGATTGGCTCAAGCCGGGCGCGGTCGTCATCGACGTGGGCACCAACAAGATTGACGACCCGGAGGCCGAGAAGGGCTATCGCTGGGTCGGCGATGTCGAATTCGAGTCGGCGTCGCAGGTCGCGCGCGCCATCAGCAAGGTGCCCGGCGGCGTCGGCCCGATGACGATCACGATGCTGATGGTCAACACAATGAAGGCCGCCTGGCGCCTGGCCGCCAAAGAGCAGTGAGGCGAACTGAAAACTGAGCCATGTCACTCGCCATCGATCACGTCGTCATCGCCGTCGAAGCCCTGCGACCGGCCATCACCCGCTTCCGTTCTGAAGGCTATACCGTCATGCCGGGCGGCAAGCATGCCAACGGCGCGACTGAAAACGCGCTGATCTGCTTCGCCGACGGCAGCTATCTTGAGCTGCTGGCCCTAACCGGCGAGCCGCCCGCGCCGGGCATGGTCGATTTCAGCCGCATGATGAGCGCCGGGCCGGGACCGGTCGGTTTTGCGCTGCGCCTGAGCGGTCTAGGGACGATGGCGACGGCCATGCGTTCGCGCGGCATCGGCGTCGGCGACGTGATCAAGGGCGAACGCCAGCGCCCGGACGGCGTCCAGGTCGCCTGGAAGCTGGCGCTGGTCGATGACGGCTTCCTGCCCTTCCTGATCGAAGACGTGACACCGCACGAACTGCGCGTACCGGACGATCCGGCGATCACGACGCACGCCAACGGCAGGCGCGGCATCGAGTCGGTCGTCATCGGCGCGCGCGATCTGCGCCTGACGGCGACGCGCTACATGCATCTGCTGGGAGCAGCGCCCGACGCGATGATGCGCTTCCGGCTGGAAAATGCCGACATCGCGCTGGAATGGCGCAAAGCGCAATTCGCGGACGAGCGGTTAGTCGACATCGGTTATTACCGGACGCTGCCGGAAGAACATTAGGGGCAGCATCCGGCGAACGACAAGAATGCTATCCCTACGAGATTGACAACCGGCCTGCTCGCTTGAGGATGCGCGCCGCGTGCAGCGTCACCCAGCGGTGTGTCTCCTCCGCAGGGCCGAGCGCCGTCCACGTGCGCGAGCGATAGGGGCTGCTGCCGCGCCAGCGTCCATTGCTGCGGCGTTGGGTCGCCAGCCAATCGAGCGCCGCCGCCGCGCCGGGATGATCGAGCGCGTCGAGGTCAGCCAGGATGCGCAGCGCGAACAGGATGTCCGTCTGGTAGAAGAGCGGGAAGTTAAGCCTGAACCACAACGGGTGAATCGCGCCACCGTCATAGGTGGGATAATCCGCCTGTTCTAGATGGAACTGCCCCAGCAAGAAGTCGAGCGCGTCGTCGATGGCGGCCTGCAGTTCATGGCTACGCGCCGAGCGCGGGATCAGCGCCAGCCCCCACAGCGTGCGGATCACGCCCCAGGCGCAGGCGATGTGGCCGTTCATGCGGCAGTTGCAGTGCCCGCTCTGCAGATCATGGATGGCGTAGTCGATGAACAGGCTGAGGCGCTCGTCATCCGGCGCGGCGGGCAGGGCGTAACGCAGAATGTTGCCCCACAAACAGGAGAAGCCTGTCGCTTCTTCCGCCTGCCAGCCCGCCAGAGAAGCCGATGCCTTGCCCAGCATGAAGTCGACGCCGCGCTGGATGCGCCCGTCTGACGGATCGGCGTGGAGTTCTGCCAGCAGCATCATGCTCCAATGCGTGCTGACGTATTTGGGCGTGTAGTAGCTGTGTTCGGACGGCCAGTGACCTTCCGCCGTTTGCGTGGCGAGGATGGCGGGCACCGGCCCTTCGCTCATGATCGCGCGCCGGGCCGCCGCCACGGACTCGTCGTCCGCCGGGCGGTCGAGCAGATCGACCTGCGTCAGGTAGCGGATCGTCGGCGTGGAGCTTGCGAGCAGCCAGTCGATCCATTCGTGTGTCATGGTGGCCGCCTCTTTCAAGTCACAGGCGAGAGGCGTATTCTAGCGCGCAGCGGACGATCCGGCCCGTTTGCAGCAAGACGATTGCATGAAATCAGGGATTGCGGGCGCATCGTGATGCGCCCCTACATGGCGCAATTCATCTTCACGTTCTCTGCGCTTTTGCGATTCAAATCATCTTTCAAGAGGCCCTATACCGAACGCAAAAAAGGCACTCGAACGAGTGCCTTTTCGCAAAATCCATCCACAAAGACGGCGTATTTACTTCTGGTTCTGGTGGCTGCGCAGCGTACGCGAGATGATGTCTTCCATCTCGTTGTCTTTGCGATTGCGGCGAGCACGTTTTTGCGCGATGCGCGCCTTCTCCGGATCGCCGTTCTGCATCGCACGGCGCAGGGCGACTTCCATCGCCGTCGGCAGGCGCTCGGCTTCCTCTTCCTCGATTTCAGGCTCGGCGACCTTCTCGCTGATGGCCTTGAGGCTGAGGTCGATGCGCTTCTTGCGCCGGTCGAGCTTGATGATGCGCGCCGTGACCGATTGGCCAACCGAGACGACATCCTCCGGGGAGCGCACGTAGCCGCTCGCCAGTTCGGACACGTGGATCATGCCCGGACGTTCCGCGCCGAAATCGACGAAGACGCCGAAGTTCTCGATCTTGACGACCGTGCCGGTGACATCCTCGCCCTGGCGCAGCGCTTCCCAGGGCATGCCGAGCGGTTTGTTCAGCGAAAGCGCGATCCGCCCCTGGTCTTTATCGACCTTGAGGACGAACACGTGCAACTGCTGGCCGACCTGCACGACGTCCTCGACGTTGCGCACATCCGCCTTGCCCAACTGCGAAATATGCAGCAGGCCATCTTTGCCGATGCCCAGGTCGACGAACGCGCCGTAGAGTTCGATGCGCTTGACCGTGCCGGTAAGTTCCATGCCCGGCTGAAGTTCGGCCATCGACTTCGGCGTGGCGACGGGCGCACTCGCTTCGGCAGCGGGCGCCTCTGCGGCACTTTCGGTCGCGGGCAGTTCGGCCGTCTCCGCTTCCGACGCATCTTCGGCCTCGCTGACGACGGGCGCTTCCGTGCTCTCGGCGACGGGCGCGGCTTCCGCTTCAGCAGCGGGCGCCTCTTCAGCGACAGCGGCGGCTTCAGTGCTTTCTGCTGCGGGTGCCTCGACGGCTTCCGTGACCGGCTCGCTCGCGCTGGTTACTTCTTCAGCTTCCGCGGCGACCGCTTCGGTCTCAGCAGTCTCGTCCTTGTCCAGCTCAGCGTCAGACATGACGGTTTGGGTCGTTTCTTCGCTCATGGGGGTTAGCTCTTCGCTCATCTCAACTCATCCTTCTACCTTCGCATGACGGGTCAGCCGCCCTCAGAAGCAGCATCGGCTGTCGGCGTCAAGGTAATGCTTGGGGTCGTGTCAAACGTTCCTTCTTCGGTGCCGTAGGCCTGGAACGTATCATAACCATCCCAGAAATGCAGTGGCGTCGTTCCCACAAGCAGATCCATGTCTTCGCGGGTCATGTACCAGACACCGATGATTTCGCTGCTGGCACTAACGGAAGCACTTTCACCCGCGACGAAGGCGATGACTACCATGGGCACATCGGGGAAAATCAGGTTCATGATCGCTTGTCCATCCGAGAACGGGCTGCCGACGGCATAAGTCGGCTCTCCCCATGTCTCGATCACGTCGCCGAGCGATGTCGTCGGCGCAATGCGCAAGAAGATCACATCCACCTGTTCGCCGGTGCGTGAGAGGAGTTGGCAGCAAGGCTGGTCAGACTCGCCGCCCTTGAAAGCAGCGACCACTGCATCGCTTTCTTCCACCTGCTCGATCTGCAAGTCGCGTAGATCTGCGTCGTCTTCAACAATGGTGAGGGCGTCGCGCCAGTCCGTTTCCCCCGGCGTGATGCCGCGCCAACAGGGCGCGCCACACGGCTCTTGGGAAATCAGGCTATCATCTTGCATCAATGTAGTGTCACGGAGTTCAGGCGCAGCACACCCGGCGAGAAGCAGTGCCAGGACGGCAATTCCCAGCAGCGGAAGATATCGATTCATGCGGCTCAGCTTCCCCATGCTTCGCATGGTCTAGAGACATAATGGGGCGACCAGAGTAGTGGGTCGCCCCATCCCGTTGGGCTTTCCCTGTAGCAAACGCTAATTGGATAGCGTGAGCGTATAGGTGCCGGTCGTACCACCGTATAACGCACCGTAATGCGAGACGATGATAATATATTGCCCATCCTCTGGCAAGATGAAATCAGAGATGAGCGAGTTCGTGTTTTCGCCCGGCACGGCGTCGTCGTTCTGCGCCACCAGCGCCCCGCTCGGACTGACCAGGTAGAGCGTGGTATCCAGCGTGCCCGACGTCGCGTTCAGCGCGATGGTGACCGTCTCGTTGGCGGTGCCATCGTAGGTATAAACGTCGAACTTGTTGGTCGGCGTGATGCTGCCCGCACGCGGCTCGCCCACGTTGACCGGCTGCGCCCCTTCCAGTTCCGACAGGTAATCGAGCGTTTCGATACCGCGGATGATGCCGCCGTCGCTCGGCGTGGCCGTGCCGTCGGCATTGATGGTGAAGCTGGTCAGATAGCGCTCCTGGAAGATCGGCGAGGCGGTCGCACGCATGACTTCGCGCCCGTTGAGCGTCACGTACAGATTGAACGTGACCGGCGACGGGTCATTGCACTCGCTCTGGAACCAGACCTCGACCTCGTACGAGCCGGGGCGCGGCGTATATTCCGGCGGCCAGTAGATGTAGGAGAAGGGCGATCCGTCAGAAGCAGTGCAGTTGACGTTGCCCTGCGCCGCGAGCTGCGCGCCGCTGGCGATGCGCGGGATGTCATCGTAGACCGAGTCGCCGGTCGTATCGCGCACCAGCAGCTGCAAGTCGGCGTTGGTGTTCCACAGCAGGAGCACTTCCAGATTGCCATCCGGCAGCGCCAGGAAAGCATCGGAGAGGTTGGTCGCCTGCTCCGTCACGGTGACGGTGTACTCGCCTTCCGTGCCGCCGACGTCCTTGGCGTAGCGCGAGACGACAATGTAGTAGATGCCGGTCGTCGGCAGCAGCACAGCGTTGATCGACGAATCGGTGACACCGACGGCGAGATCGTCGTTGTAGGTGATCAGGCTGCCGTTGGCGTCGAGCAGGGCGGCGTAGGTATCCAGGCTGCCGCTGCTGGCGAAGACGTTGATGCTGACGATCTGATTGGCCAGGCCGTCGAAAGCGTAGGTCTGGTACTGCTGATCGTTGCTGATGAAACCGCCGAGCGTCTCTTCGAGCGCGATCGGCTGGGCGACGGCCAGCAGTTCTTGAGCGGTGTATGGCAGGCTGTCGATGACGACCACGCCGCCGCCCGTGAAGACATCCGCGGTGCCGTCGGCATTGATGACGACGCGCGTGGTGAAGGTCTGTTCCGGCGCAATGCTGCCCGTGATGGCTGGCAGCGCCTCACCATCGAGGGTCGGCTGGACGGTGAACGAGATCGGCGCATCGCCGCCGCAAGCCTGCTGGTAATAGACGAGGATTTCGTAGCTGCCGGTCGGGACGCCACCTGGCGACCAACTGGCCGTCTCGGTCGCGTTATCCGAGACCACGTTGACGCAGCCCTGATTGACGTTGGCCGACATCGAGCCGCCGCTATTGACGGTCGGCGTCTCCCAGTAGAGCGAACCACCAACCGGGTCGCGCACTTCGAGGTCGAGATCCGCCGCCGCGCTCCACGACAGGGCGAAGCTGAGACCGGCGGTCGTGACCAGCTGGTCCGCACTCGGCGTTTCGACGCCGCTCGTCTCCGTCGCCTGAGGCGTGGCTGCCGGCGTTTCAGAGGGTTCGACCTCCGGCGCGACGAGCGTAACTGTCACGTCGACATCGTCGCCGCTGACCAGGCTGGTCAGGCTGGTGATCGCCAGGTAGTACTCACCATCCGCCTCGATGGCGGCCTGGAAGTCATAACGACCCTGCAATGAGCCGCCGCCCCCGCCAGTGACGGAGACGCCGTCCGCATCCACGACCGAGAAGGTCAGGTTGGCTGCCGGGTCGCTGGTCACGCTGAACTCGTACGTATTGCCGCCGATGGCCTCGAATGAGACGACCTGCGCAGGCGCCTCTGCGCTCAGGGTGAGCGTCAGCGGCGTATCCGGCGTGATCGGTTCCGCGTCCTGAGCCAGGGCGGGCAATGAAACGGCAAACAGCGCAGCGAGGGTGAGCGCGAACAGGCTCATACGGCGCGCTGTGAAAAGTCTGAACACGTGCGTCATGCACTACCTCCTGATCCTGGATATGCTTCGACGTTTGCATCCAGTGCCTACAGTGTAAACCAAAGAACGGGCAGACGCTATCTCGCCTGCCTGACGTTTGGGCAACGAACCGGGCCGCGTTTTTTCTCACCAGCGGCTTATCTTAAGCTACATCCAAAGTGGACGAACGTCCGTATGCTTGTTATGTAGGCGGCGCGGCAGACGCGCCTTTGGCGTATCCTGAGTCCCCATGTGTTTGATGGTTTACTTGTAAGGACGATGCCATGTCGAGACAAAACATCATCTTCGCGATCTTCATCCTGATCGCGTTTGGCCTGGGCGTGGGCGCGGGCGCACTCGGCCTGTTGTGGTCGACCGGCGGGCTGGAAACGGAGAGCGCGCCGATCAGCGAAGTCGCGCCGACATTGTCGCTCGATGACCCACCGCCCACGCAGAATACCAGCGCATTCGACGACCTCAACAGCCGCCTCGACACCATCAGCGGCCAACTTGACAACCTGAGCACCGCGGTCGCCGCCGGGGCGATGGCCGCCGCCACGACCGACAGCGCCGTCGAGCCGACCGCGACGCCGGAAGCCGCCGACTCCGCCGCCGCTGGTGATGCGCCCGAACGGACGTTGTTCCGCATCAGCCAGGACGACAGCCAGGTGCGCTTCATCATTGACGAGGTGCTGGCCGGGAACCCGAACACGGTGATCGCGGCGACCAACAGCGTCGCCGGAGACATCATCGTCAACTTCAGCGATCCATCGGCCTCGCAGATCGGACAGATTGCGATCAATGCCCGCACGTTCGTGACCGACAACGAATTCCGCGACGACTCGATCCGCGGGCGCATCCTGCGCAGCAGCGACTTCGAGTTCATCACCTTCGCGCCGACCGCGCTCGAAGGGCTGCCGAGCGAGCCGGTCGAGCCCGGCGCGACGCTCGACTTCCAGATCGTCGGTGACCTGACGGTCAAGGGCGTGACGCGACCGATGACGTTCGATACGACGGTGACGTTGGTCGACGCGACGCACATCGAAGGCACGGCGCGGGCACAGACGCGCTACCCGGACTTCGAGATCACCATTCGCACGCCGCCGCTGGTCTCCAGTGTCGAAGAGGACGTGATCCTGGAAATTGACTTCGTGGCGAACGCCGTCACGGAGTAGGACACGTTGTGGCGTTGTGCAAAGTCAAGACTGCGCAGTGTGGCCCTCACCCTAAATCCCTCTCCCTTATGGAGAGGGACTTTTCAAGCGCAATCTCACCACCCTTCGCTCTATGAGAGCCTGGGGATGAGGATCACAGAAAACTATAGGCTTACAAATGTCCTGACGCCCCGTTGGGCATCCCTACGGGCTATCTTGACCTGTTCTGAGTTGTGATATTTGTCACGATTATCACTTGTGACTATAGGCGCGCCGACCAATCCCGGCTAGAATTCAGGGCAGCATTCTTCCCTCTTATGAAAGCTGCCCTTTCGTATGTCCAGCCGAACATCACGCCTCACTGCCGCCCCACCGGAGCTGAACATCCTGCCCCCATGGGCACTGACCGTCATCGCCATCATGTCGACCCAGACAGGCGCCGCCATCGCCAAGAGTCTGTTCGAGACGATCGGCTTTGGCGGAGTCGTGTTCTTGCGCACGCTGGTCGCCGCCGTCGTCTTCCTGGTCTTCATGCGCCCGCGTTTGCACGGATATACACCGCGGACATACCTGTTCTTCGCCGTCTACGGCATGGCGATCACGCTCAACATGCTGACCTTCTACGCGGCCATCGACCGCATCCCGATGGGCATTGCGGTCGCGATCTCGTTCGCCGGGCCGCTGGCGCTGTCGGTCATGGGATCGCGGCGGGGATCGGATCTGGCGTGGATCGGGGTGGCAGTGGTCGGCATCCTGCTGCTGTCGCCGATCACCGACGTCACGCTCGACCCGGTCGGCGTCATGCTGGCTTTCGGCTGCGCCATCGCCTGGGCGGCCTACGTCATGCTGACCAAGCGCGCCGGGAATCTGCTGCCGGGCAACACGACGCTGGCGCTCTCGATGGGCGCGGCGGCGCTGTTCGCGGCTCCTTTTGGCGCGGCGCAGTCGCTGCATGTGCTTGGCAGCATCGAGATGATCGCGCTGGCGCTGGTCGTCACGCTGATGTCGTCGGTGCTGCCGTTCTGGCTGGAGTTCCTGGCGCTCAAGCAGCTTTCGCCGCGCGTATTCGGCCTGCTCATGAGCCTGGAACCGGCGGTCGCGACGGTCGTCGGCTGGATACTGCTGCACGAGACGCTCGGCATCGAGAAGATCGCGGGAATTGCGCTGGTGACGGTCGCCGCCGCCGCGACCACCCGGCAAACTACATCGTGATCACATCCAAAGATGTATAGACTGGCAGGTCGGTTCGCCCTATCCTACTGAAAGCCTCAGGTTTCACCGCATGGGTGAACGAGTACAAGGAGGAGGCGAAACATGATCTCAGTGAACAGTCTTTTCCATTCGGTGTTCGGCGGCAGCCAGGAACACGCCGCCGGGCGTGAAACCCCGACCCAGATCGCCGGGCCAGCCGAGCGCGACGAAGAGGAGATCTTTCTGGCGAGCATCGCCGACCTTACGTCGGAAGAGTGGCGGGCACGCGTCGAGCGGCGTGAATTCTACCGCCGGATGGTCGAGCGTCAGGCGCTCATGGAAGTCGAGCAGCACGCGGAGGACGCGTGGGGCTAAACCGCGCGCGACCTCTTGCAAGTGAAATCGAAGGAGCGGGCCAGTGCCCGCTCTTTTGCCGTCTGGGGCTGATTCAACCCTGCGAACGCGTGCATAATCGAACCATCGGCGAGCGAAAGCACTAGCGCGATGGAAACCCGGATCAGCATCAACCTGATTACAACCAACCCTAACGTGCGCGGCGGGCGGCCCTGCATCACTGGCACGGGCTTGCGCGTCAGCGATGTCGTCATTGCGCATCTATTCCACGATCAAACGCCGGACGAAATCGCCGCCGGGTATGCCGTCTCTCTGTCCGGAGTCTACGCGGCGCTGGCCTACTCCTATGAGCACAAGTCAGAGATCGACGCGGACATACGCCGGCAGCTAGACGAGGCGCACAGGCTCAAGCAGGACTGGCTCGCTAATGGCGGCGCTCCGCTTCTATGTTGATGAGAACCTGCAGGTTGCGATTGCCGAACAACTTCGGCAGCGAGGGGTCGACGTCGTCACCGTGCGCGAGTTGCACTTTTGGGGCGACGAAGACAAGAATCACCTGCAACGCGCAAGCGAAATGGGATATGTTTTGTGCACAAATGATACGGGGTTCGCCGCTCTGGCAAGCAGACACGTTTCCAGCTCGAATATTCCTGTTGTGATGCGTAAATTCCCTCGTTTGATGCGATACTCAAACCCGAAGAATGATATAGAATATGATGCATATACAAATCTATTGCTGCCAGTTGGTTCATTAAGCCGAGCGTTAGTTGGCGCGTTCGAGCAATATGAAGTGCGGTTACCGCACCTGCTTGGGTTTCTTACTACGGCTGCGTTACTAAAGATCTTATTCCATTAACGAGGCTTAACAAAATGTCAATGCCAATGGGTGTGTCACAGAAACCGAGCCCATCATCTTCTCACAGACGCACGCGACCGATGTGGCTTAGGGTGGTTGCCATCCTTGGCCCGGTAATAATAGCCAGCTTGGCATTACTTGGCATATTCCTGCAAACAGATGCTGGTAAGAGACTACTCGAAACCATCTTCCCACCGCCTTCGGTTTCTTTGTTGTTTGACTTCGAGACCGGCATTGAGAACTGGCGATGTGAGGAAACTGCATCAAGTGTCCGTGGTTGTGCGGAAGTCAGCCGATCTGATACACAGCATCATGATGGGAACTTCTCGCTCGAGGTCGTCTTAAACCTCGCTCCAGGCAATCCCTCGAATGCAAAGGCAGAAGTTCTGGTTGTTCCACCTGAAGTGGACACGACGCTTCAAAGCGAGACCATCTCAGCTTGGGTTTATATGCCTCAGGGTGCTGTTGGTGATCCTGATCATCCGAACGGACTCCATCTTTTTGTGAAAGACAGTGATGCGTCGTGGCGGGGTCTGTACGGCTGCTGGGTGGACGCTAGCCTGGGATGGCAAGAAGTCACGCTCACCATTACGACCGATGAGCCAGAGTGTGCCAATGGTAGCTGGTACATGTCTCCGGGTTTTGATCCCACACACATTCGTGCTATCGGCGTCGCCATCGGCACACCGGAGCAGGATTATGACCAAGCTTTCGTTTATCAAGGTCCCATCTACATTGATCAGGTGGAACTACACAGGTAATCCAATGAAAACATCACTGTTCTGTGTGTTTGCACTGCTCCTGGTCGCAATGCCGATGGGTACGGCAAGGATGTTACAGCAAGAACCGGGACAGATTTCCCTTGGGGCAGATTCCTCGACGTTTCTGCTCGGCGTGAACTATCCTTGGTTGGGGTATGGTCATGATTTTGGGGATACTGCCTGGGGACATGATGGGGTTTCAGCATCCGCAAGTTCGGTAGCCGTTGAAGCTGACTTCGCAGCCATGAAGGCTCAAGGAGTACGCGTTGTGCGTTGGTTCGTGTTCGGGGACGGACGCGCAGCTCCTGAATTCGACGAGTCTGGCTCAGTAACAGGTTTTGATGACTACTTCTTCGCCGACTTCGACCGAGCGATAGAGATCGCAGCGCAAAATGACATCTACTTGATCCCTGTCCTATGGGATTATCAAATGGCAGATGTGGCGACACTGAACAACGGCGTACAGCTCTACGGGCGGGCGTCAGTAATTACCAACGAACGCAACTTTCAGTCGTTCATTGATCGCGCTCTTATTCCCTTACTTGAACGCTATGGGCAAAATCCGGCCATCATTGCGTGGGATATCATGAATGAGCCGGAAGGTGCGATCAATTTACCCGGTGCCAGCTGGGTTGCTGAGGCAGTGTCGCCCAATCAGATGCAGGACTTCGTAAATGAGATCTCTGCGGCCATACATAGTCATACAGCACAATTGGTTACGCTTGGTAGTGCAGCGCGTGCATGGCTGCCACTTTGGGAGGATAGCACTCTAGACTTCTACCAGTTCCATTATTATGACGCTTTGGAAGCACAAAATCCCCTGGATGTTGCTGCTAGCACGCTGAATCTCGATAAGCCAGTGATCATCGGCGAGTTTCCAACGGCAAACACTCAGCGGAGTATGACGGAGTATCTGGACACGATTTCGAGGAACGGCTATGCGGGTGCCCTGGCGTGGAGCTTCAGGGCGGGAGACGATATGTCTGGTTTTGCGGATACTGCTACCGAGTTCACCATCTGGTCGGAGGCGCACTCGGAAATCACTGACATTGCTCCCTCAGCAGAAACTGCAATTCCTCCACCAGTCTTCTACAGTTTTGAAGATGGCGATATGGGTTGGTTCGCCCAGGATTACACCAATTCTCAGGCATGCAGCGAAGTACGAATCTCAGATGTGGCCCTTGATGGGCAATCTTCTTTGGAAATGATTTTGAATCTCCGCGGCGGAGATGAGCACCTTGGGCAAGGTGAAGCTCTCGTTTCCCTAGAGATCCATCCGCCCCAGGGCCTGACCGCGCCTGTCGACCTGGAAGGTCATACCATCACCATCTGGGTCTATGCCCCCAAGAGTACGTCTTCTAGCCAAGATGCTCGCGGTCCAGCAGGTAATCCAGATTCCCCCAACGGACTTCAGGTCCTCGTTAAGGATGCTGAGTTCAGGAACGAATACGGCATATGGCAGAATGTCGTTGAAGGCGAGTGGAATAGGGTGACTCTCACTGTTAGCGCGCAAGTTCCAGAGAGGGGATTGTCCAGAGGATATATGGATCCCGGATTCGATCCGACTCAGATTACAGTGATTGGACTCAAGATTGGAACTGGCGGCGGTTCCACGGCCTGGTATGAGGGTTCAATCTACATTGATGCAGTAGGCTGGGACTGATCGCAGTCGTTGATAGTCAACTGAACAACCAAGTTCATGGGGCGGATGTAGTTTGTTGGCCAAAAGGAGCAACAAGCTATGCTACCTTGCTCAAATCCTATCTCCTTTCGCTGTACCCAGTGCCACAAACACGCAGGTGTTCATGCTCTTTGCCTTTGATGCCAGACAGTTTTTGCTCACATAGCTCCCGAAGCTCGTCTGGTTTCAATCCCTCCTCCGCGTTAGAATAGATGTTCATATCCACCCGCCGTTCTGCACGAGATCAACCGTATGTCCGAAGTGACGCCCCTGCGCCAGCAGTACCTGGATATCAAGCGCGAATACCCCGACTGCATCCTGTTTTTCCGGCTGGGAGATTTCTACGAGACGTTCGACGAGGACGCCGAGGTCGCCGCGCGTGAGCTGGATCTGGTGCTGACGAGCCGCCCGGTGAGCAAGAGTTCGCGCATCCCGATGGCGGGCGTGCCGCATCATGCCGTGGAAACCTACGTCGCGCGGCTGATCGAGAAGGGCTTCCACGTCGCCATCTGCGAGCAGGTGACGGAGCCGAACGGGCGCGGGCTGGTCGAGCGCGAGGTGACGCGCGTCGTCACGCCGGGCACGGTGATCGAGCCGGAACTGTTGGCCGAGAAGCGCGCCAACTACCTGATGGCGATCTTCCCGGTCGAGGGCGCGGACGGCTGGGAGCGCGCGGGCATCGCCTACGTGGACATCAGCACGGGGGAGTTCGCCGCCACGGATTTGACCGGCGAGAACGCCGCTGTCTTGACGCTGGAAGAACTGGCGCGCGTGCAGCCGAGCGAAGTCCTGATGCCGCAAAGCTGGTCGGAGCGCGGGGTGACGCTGCCGCCGGGCATGAGCCTGACGCCGTATGCCGATTGGCGCTTCGAACGCGCGCATGCCGAGCAGACGCTGACGTCGCACTTCCGCGTGCGCACGCTCGACGGTTTCGGCCTGGGCGAGCACCCGGCGGGCATCTGCGCGGCGGGCGCGGCGCTGCAATATCTGCAGCAGACGCAGAAGAACAGCCTGGCGCAGATCGTCAACATCCGCGCTTACAGCACGGCGGCCTTCATGGTGCTCGACCCGTTCACGCGGCGCAACCTGGAGCTGACCGAGACGATCCGCCAGCGGCGGACGCAGGGCAGCCTGCTGGGCGTGCTCGACCGCACGATCACGGCGATGGGTGCGCGCCTGCTGCGGACGTGGATCAGCCAGCCGCTGCTCGATCTCAAGCGGCTGAACGCGCGGCTGGATGCGGTCGAGGCGCTGGCCCAGTACGAGATGCTGCGCGCGGAAGCGCGTGATGCGCTGCGCGGCGTGACCGATCTCGAACGGCTGACGAACCGCCTGCTGGTCGGCAAGGCAGGCCCGCGCGACCTGATCGCCCTGCGCGAGAGCCTGAACGCCGTGCCGCACATCCAGAGCCTGATCGCCCCCGCCCAGCCCTTGGCCGCGCTGAGCAAGATGATGGACGACTGCGACGACGTGCGCGAGTTGATCGACCGCGCGCTGAGCGACGAGCCGCCGGCGACGCTCAACAACATGGGCATCATCCGGCCCGGCTTCAGCGACGAACTCGACGATGTGATGGACAAGACGCGCCACGCCCGCGAGTGGATCGCCGAGCTGGAGCCGCACGAGCGCCAGCGGACGGGCATCCCCTCACTCAAGGTCGGCTTCAACAAGGTGTTCGGCTATTACATCGAGGTCAGCCACGCCAACACCGAGAAGGTGCCGGACGATTACATCCGCAAGCAGACGCTGGTCAACGCCGAGCGCTACATCACGCCGGAACTCAAGGAGTACGAGTCGCTCGTGCTCAACGCCGAGGATCAGATCCTGCAGATCGAGCGGCGGCTGTTCGACGAGGTCTGTCACACACTGGCGCAGCACGCCAAACGCCTGCTCGATACCGCGCGCGGGCTGGCGCATCTGGATACGTTCGCCGCGCTGGCGGACGTGGCCGTGCGCGAGGGCTACAGCCGCCCCAAGCTGACCGAGGACGACCTGCTGCTCGTCAACGATGGGCGGCACCCGGTGGTCGAGCAGCTGCTCGACGGCGGCTATCGCTACGTGCCGAACGACACGCACTTCGACAGCATGTCGCGCATCCACATCGTGACCGGGCCGAATATGGCGGGCAAGAGCACCTACATCCGCCAGGTCGCGATCATCACGCTGATGGCGCAGATCGGCAGCTTCGTGCCCGCCGCCGAGGCGACCATCGGCCTGGTCGACCGCATCTTCGCCCGCATCGGCGCGCAGGATGAGATCCACGCCGGGCAGAGCACGTTCATGGTCGAGATGGTCGAGACGGCGCGCCTGCTCAGCGGGAGCACGCATCGCAGCCTGCTGATCCTGGACGAGGTCGGGCGCGGGACGAGCACTTACGACGGCCTCGCCATCGCGCGGGCGGTCGTCGAGTACATCCACAACGATCCGCGCCTCAACTGCCGGACGCTGTTCGCGACGCACTATCACGAGCTGACCGAGCTGCCGAACATCCTGCCGCGCGCGCGCAACTACAACGTCGCCGTGGCTGAAGAGGGCGATGGCATCGTCTTCCTGCACAAGGTGCTGCCGGGCGGCGCGGATCGCAGCTACGGCGTGCACGTGGCGCAGTTGGCCGGGCTGCCGCGCCCGGTGGTCGACCGCGCCAACGAACTGCTGCGCCAACTCGAAACCGACGGCAGCCGCTACGAACTCCCCACGGCGCGCAAGAAGCGCGAGAACCCGGCCCAACTGAAGATGTTCGACGACGAGCCGCACGCCGCCCTGACGATGCTGCGGGCGCTCAAGGTCGACGAACTCAGCCCGCTCGAAGCGCTGACGAAGCTCTACGAACTCAAGCGCATGGCGGAAGAATAGCTGTTGGCGGTTGGGTATTGGGTTTTGGCCGGAGGGGGGAAGGGCTATCGGCGGTCGGCTTGTTGGAGATCGTGCAGGATGAGGACGATGATTCAGGAACTTGAGCGCGTTGCCCTGAAGATCGATATGCCAGAACACCATTTGAAGGCTGGCGACATGGGCACCGTCGTGGACATCACCAGCGATGGACAGGAATATACGATTGAGTTCTTCACTCTCGACGGCGAAACCTATGCCGTTGTGCCGGTGCTCACTACCCAGATTCGGCGTGTTTGATATTGTGAGGAGTAATTGAATATGTCAGATAAACCTGATGATCAACTTCCTAAAAAAAGACTTGGCGATGTGGAGCATACAGCGATAAAGACGCTTGCTGCCTTGATCCCATATGTCGGAGGTTCGCTGGCAGAATTATTCAATTATCTTGTCGCACCGCCCATCGAGAAGCGTCGCGATCAATGGCTAAAGAGTCTTTACGATGGGCTGAAAGGGCTGGAGCAGAAATACGAACAATTCGAAACGGGTGCAGCCTTTGAGAATGAGGAGTTCGTCACCACATTTCTCCAAGCGACACGCCATGCATTGGTCAACCATGAGAAAGAAAACTTACGCGCGCTGAGAAATACCGTCCTAAATTCTGCACTTTCCTCAGCACCAAGCGAAGTACGTCAGAAAATCTTTGTAGATTGGGCAGGCGAACTGACGGCCTGGCATATACGTATTCTCAAGTTGTTCGCTGATGAACCAAGTCGCATCCCAGAAATCCATCTAAGTGATAGCTCGTGGCAAATGAATATCGCAGCCGACCGTTTGGCAAGTCTAATTGAAGAAAGGTATCCCGAAACCCGAGGAAATTACCATTTGTATATGCAAATTGTGGGTGATTTGAATAGCAAGGGATTGCTAACAAATTTGCTACCTGAGAAAGGCATGGCGTCCAGGATTGAACATCGACCCGTGCTTTCTCCAATTGCAGAAGACTTTTTGGGATTCATTACTTCACCTATAGAGGAAGATGAAGAATCCAAAGCATAGGCCCTCAGAAAGAAAAAGACACGAGCGATGAACTTTTCCATTTTTCATGAACCAGGCGAGCAAATCGGTGATCTCGCAACGCTTGGGGAGTTCTGGCGCTGGGCACTCTCCGATCTGCTCAACAATCGGAATCGCGGCGTGTTAGCTGAGTTCATTGTCGCGAAGCTACTTGAAATTCCATTAACTCACCCTCGCATCGAATGGGATTGCGCCGATCTGAAATACCGCGAGCACTTGATTGAGGTGAAGTCCGCTGCCTATATCCAGAGTTGGCACCAAGCTGACGAACGCTCAACAATCCAGTTTGATGTGAGCCCCCATAGCTGTTGGGATGGGCGCACGAATACGTATCGTGAAGGCATCAAACGCTGGGCTGATCTTTATGTCTTCACTCTTTTCCCGCGAGATCCGCTCAATCTCAGCCGGGATATTCTGGATGTCAGTCAGTGGATCTTTTATGTTGCTTCAACGGCAAATCTAAATGAAACCCTTGGCGCTATACAAAAGAGTGTCGGGTTGAGCACGCTTATCAGAATATGTGGTCATGGCGTGGGGGCACGTGAACTCAAACCGGTTGTCGATGCGACACTCAAGCTGTGAAAGCCTCCCGTAGCGCAGACACGGTTATTCAAGACTACTATCTACTTGATGCTACAATAATGCTGCTTAGTGAGCATACGTGGAGTGAGGGCTTCTGACATGACATCGTATGAGATCGACGATGAAGTCGCACGAACACTCGAAGAGATCGCCCAGGCCGAAGATCGCCCGGTGGACGAACTGGTGAACGATGTGCTGAAGCACTTTGCCAAGACACGTGCTTATCAAGGGAAAAACAGCGAACCTATTGATGAACGCCATGATCCCGACGATGTATTGCTGCACATCCTGGCAGGTGCGGACGAGTTAGGCGAGCGTTCGACGGAGAGCAACATTTCTGAGCGCAGCCGGGAAATTCTGTCAACGGACTTCGCCGAGTACCTAATGCGCAAAACGCGCGGACAGCTATGAGCGATACGCCGCGAAAAGATGCCCTACTGCTCGATACCAGCTTCTTGTATGCATTGGCTGATCCTTCTGACGTACATCGTGAGAAAGCAGCAATATTCGCTCGTAAAGATAACGCCCAGCGTATTATTCCCGATGTCGTCTTGACCGAGGCAATGTATCTGGTCGGGCGCTTCATGAGCCACGCGGCCATGACTCGTTTCTTGCATTCGATTGCATATTCAAGTGTCCAACTGGAGCCAGTTGGTCGCGAAGATCTCAAGCAGGCTCACAAGATCATGACGGACTATGCGGATGCAAGGCTAGACTTCGTGGACTGTTGCATCATGGCGTTGGCAGAACGTCTGAACATCACACGCATCTGCACATTTGATCGCAGAGACTTTGGCCTATTCAAGCCCACCCACTGCGACTACCTTGAACTTCTGCCCTGATTGCCCCACGTCACAATTCACCCGCCTACTCGTCGTCCACGGCGCGGGCGATCTTTTGGTCGACGATGGCTTGCTCGTCGGCGGGCGCGGGCACGATGTCGCCGTAATCAGGCCGCTTAAGAAAGCGATTGCGCAGCTTATCCATCGCGTCTTCGAAGTAGTCGTGAAACAGCCGCAGCGAATTGTAACGAGCGAGCTGCTGGAGCTGCCCCGTCAGGTGTGGCTCGGCCTCTTCGAAGGTGAAGCCCTCTTCAAGCAAGGGCACGACATTGCGATTGAGCAAGATGGCATGCTCGATCTCGCGCCGCAGCCAGTCATTGGGATCGTCGCACTTCGCTAGCGAATCATGTGACAAGATGATGATGAAGTGTGCCCGTGCGGCAATTTGGTTCAGGATCACTTGGTCGAACTGGCCGCTATCGATACTCTCCACATCCATGAACACGTCGTAACCGTGCTCACGCAGATGCATGAAGACCGCCCGCGCCAGGTAACGGCTGAGGCTGCGGCGGTAGCTAATGAACACCGTGCGACTGGTATCAACTGTCAGACGTATCCTTGAGGGCGCGACCGGCTGCAAGCGCTCTAGCTCGATCACTTCCTGGACGTAGGCCTCAACGTCCGTGGCTTCCAGCACGTCATTCAGATCTTTCGCCTGCAGCCATGTCAGGTTCTCGTGCTCAAACTGCTCTTCCAGCCTTAAGCGCTCCACCTTATGAGCTGCCGCTCTCTCGTAATCCTGTGCAATCCCAGCGGCCTCTTCGTCATCTCTGAGTTTTTGGATGCGTTCCCTCAGTGTACGCAGCGCCGACGGCGCTGAATCCAATTGGATGCGTAAGCGCGAGGCCGCCTCGTCCAGCAGGTCGATAGCCTTATCCGGCAGCAGTCGATGAGCGGCGATCTTGTCCGACAGCGGAATTGCCGCCTCGATAGCGCTATCGCCAATCGCGATACGGTATTGCTGTTCACATCGGCCTCGCCAGCCGTAGAGCAACTCTATGGTGTCCTCGCGACTCAATTCCTGCACAACGAGCGGCGTGAACAAGGGCTCCAGCAGTGGATCTTGTTGGATCAATTCCTGGTACTCGGCCGGGGTCATCATGGCGACGTATGTGCAGCGCGTATGGCCGATTGCCTGGCGCAAATACTGCCCCTCACTGCTGAGCACGTCACTGAAATCTTTGAAGAAGAGCATGATGTCATCTCGCTTGCCGACTTGATCCAGAGTCAGCTTCAAGCGTTCCTCAACTGATTCCAGGTTCTGCGCAGGGCGCGCACCCGTCGCGCTTCCCGCGTTCGGCCTGAACTCCTGTACCGAGATTTTGAGAAACCGGTCTGGGACTTCGCGATCGGCGATGCGCTGGCACAAACGCTCGATCACTCCCCGCCTGCCGACACCTGGCTCGCCGACAATGGCAATGTTGCGGTGGTTGGGTCTGCTCAAGATTTGGATCATGCGCAGCACTTCGCGGTCGCGCCCGAAAATGGGCGTCAATTCGCCCGCACGTGCAGCCCCGGTCAGATCGTAAAGATAGACGGGGCCACGTGTATCGGCATAGGGCGTCGTCACACGCTGACCGCCACGGATCGCCTCAATCGCTTCCAGGACTCGCTCTCGTGTAATGTCCTGATCTTGAAGGAGTTTGGCAACAACCGTGTTGCGCTCCGACAAAATGCCAAGGAAGATGTGTTCTGTGGAAATATACTCGTCGTGCAGCTGAGTCGCTTCTTCATTCGACAGATCGATGATGCGTTTTGTACGCGGCGTAATGAAGATCTGTCCCGTGCCGACGTCTCCACCCGCCGCCTTTGCACTCGCACGCAAGACCTCTTCCAGGCGATCGCGCATGGCTTCCACGTCAGCGTCGAGCCGACTGAGAATCTCGACAACGGGGCCATCTGGCTGTTCAAGGAGCGCGAGGAGCATGTGTTGAGAATCTATCTGGCTGTGGCTGTAACGCTGGAGGATTTGATATGCCCGTGTCGCGGAGTCTTGGGCGCGTTCCGTGAATCGATCAAAGCGCAGCATGATGATCTTGCCCCAGAGTTGGCTTCAATAAGTGCCGGTCGCGATAACGCTATCCAGGCATTCTAGCACTTTTCCGGGATGATCCCGCGTGCGGGGGCAGATTGCTTCTGTTCGAAGCGATCGAATGGTGACTTGCCGAATAGGCTAGACTGACGATCTCATCGTGTATTGAAAGCCGCAAGCCAGCCCCCAAGCGTTACCTACTCCACCCCGAACGTGAGACCCAGCTCACGCAGCCACTTGCGGTAGGCGATGGCCGTCTTGTCTGAGCGCAGGTGCAGCTCCGCCTGGAGATCGAGCGGCAGCAGTTCCGGGCGCTGCGATTCGACAATCGGGATGTCCTGCCCGGCGACGGTGTCCTGGAACTCGCGCAGCTTGTCCTCCGGCTCGTCGTAGGCGTAGTTCATGTTCATCCACATCCAGCCCAGGCTCTCGAGCGGGCCGACCGGCGTCACGGCGAAGTAGATCGAGAAGCGCATCGCGTGCAGTTTGACGAAGTAGGCCGTCAGCGGGCGCGGCACGCGGTAGGTGTAGGTCACGTCCTTGCCGACGCCGGTGCCGTCCGGGTCGGGCTGCCAGACGCGGATGTTGTTGGCGGTGATGCCGTCCTCGGCGGTCGTCACGTCGTAGTCGTCCATCTGCGCGTGGCGGCGGTCGCCCAGGAAGCCGTCGTGGACGAACGGGAAGTGCGCCACGTCGAGGAAGTTTTCGATCACGCGCGGGGCACCGGCCATGAAGTGATACGGCCCGCAGTGAATCTTGCGGAAGGTCGGGTCGTCCCACTCGTCAAAGGGCGCGATGTCGCTCTTCGGCTCACCCAGCGCGACCCACAGCCAGCCGTAGCGCTCGCAGGCGTAATACGTCTTGACGACGGCCTTGGTCGGCGGCGCTTGATCGGGATGGGCGGGGATGAAGGCACAGCGACCATCGACGCCATACTCCCAGCCGTGATACGGGCACTGGAGCCTGCCCTCTTCGACCTTGCCCAGCGACAGCTTCGCGCCGCGATGCAGGCACAGATCCTGCCAGGCCATCACCTGGCCGTCCTGGCGCCAGAGGACGAGATCTTCGTCGAGCACGCGTGCGCGCATCACGCCGCCCTCCGCCAGATCTTGACTGCGGCCAACGACGTGCCATTCGTGGGCGAGTACGGGGTCGTAGAGCATGGATCTCTTCCTGGGGCATTCCCGCGCCATCATATTGACATCGGCTGAAGGTTGACCGGCGCAGCATCAACCCATATCGAGCATAGCGCTGCCCTGCGCCGCCAACAATGCATAATCGGTACCAGGGCGGCGCGCTGACAGCAGAATCAAGCATCCCCCCGAAGCCGAGGGGATGCAGGCTCATCGTGCGGGATTACTCGCTGGCGCCGATCATGCCGTCCAGCAGCTGCGGCAGATACCAAATGTCGAGCGGGGCGACGAACTCGCCTTCCGCCGCCAGTTCGGTGCCGTCCTGCAATGTCAATGGCCCTTCCCAGAGGAAGATCTTATCGGCGTTGGCTTCGTCGCTGCCAAAGGCGGACATCTCGTCGATGAACGACATCAGCGTGGCGGTGTCCTCCTCGCTGAGCGCGCCGCCGAGGGCGAAACCGATCGGGGACCTGTCGAGGTCGCTCATGTCTTCCCAGTAGGGCGGCTCCCAGATCCACGCCTGCTCCCAGGTGCCGTCGCGAACTTCCTGCGCCAGCCGGGCGTAGTACGGTCCCCAGTTGTAATAGGGCACGCCGATGCAGACCTCCGGATTATCCGCGCAGGCCCCGACGAAGTCGAACGGCGACGCGTAGACCGACTGGCCCTGCTCGGCGCGCTGACCGGCCACCTGAAGCGCCTCGGTCGTATCGATGCCGCTGATGACGACGTCCGCGCCGTTATCGAAGAAGGTGTTGGCTTCCGCGGTCGGGTCGAGCGTGACGCCGGGGATGTTGAACCAGAAGCCGATCCAGGTGACGACGAACTGCAGCTCGTCCGGGTCGCCGCCGACGTAGTTCTCGTAGCAGTAGCGCGCGCCCAGGTAGGCCGAGGCCGCGTGGCGCCGCGTTTCGGGGTTGATCAGCGCGCCGAGGTAGCCGATCTCACCGGTCTCGGTCGTCAGCGCCGCCGCGCAGCCGCTGATCTCTTTGGCCCATTCCATCTGGCCGTTGTAGTTGCCGACGTTGGCCGGCGCGCCTTGCAGCACGTTGCTGCCGGATGCATTGACGATGACGACATCCGGGAACGCCTCGGCGACGACGTCGGTGTCCTCTTCAAAAGCGTCGGACGTGGTGATGATCAGCTTGGCGCCCTGGTCGACCATCTCCTGCACGACCTGGAGCAGCGTCGTCTCCGGCGCGTCGGCGGAGTTCAGGCTTTCGAACAACAGCATCTTCGCGCCCGGCACGTTCTCCTCAACGTAGAGACCGCCTTCGTAATGCGCCTGGCTCCAGCCCTGATCGGTCTTCGGGCCGACCAGCACCATGCCGAAGATGAACTCATCCTGCGCCGCCACCGTGCTCATGCCGCTCAGCACGATCAACAACAGCAAAGACAGCCACGTCAATTTGGACAATCGCATGAATCTCTCCCCTATGTGGAATTAGGTGTGCTCAATGGGCGAGTCTACAAGCCCGGCAGTTGCATCGTTACGTGTAATTTTGACGAAGTCTTGCGCGCCCTTTTCGGAAGAGTATCTGAGGTCAGGTGGCGTGTGCGGTCGCTATCCTTATCTTCCCTCCCTGTGCGCGCCCATTCACTATCTCCCAAAATCCAAACCAGCCCCCCAATTTTTGGGAATCTCAGGTCAAGTCCGCGTTTATAAGATGTACGCATGACTTGTTACCCCATCGGTCGTACTTAAATTTATAGAACAGGGGATTTGCTCGCACGAGTTTCAGGGGGATGCGGCGATGCCCAGGTCGCACCGGAACTACGTCCCATATTTTGATGAGGAGTTTTCATACGGCGATGACACGCCGTTGTTCAAGGCGGGCTGCCGCAGCCTGATGATGCTGTCTGGCGGGGCGATCGTGATCATCTTCCTCGGCCTGCCCTTCTGGACGGCCTACCAGATCGGCAGCGGCGCCTTCGGCAGGCACGGCTGCCTGGTGCGGGGCATCAGCCTGGTGGTGAGCGTCGCCACCATCTTCGTCGCCATGCTCGTCTTCATCGTCGATGCGTTCCGCCTGCTGCAGGTGATCTTGAGTCATAACGAGAGCCAGTTCACGACCTGGATGACGCTGCTGCTCATGTTCAGCTTCGTCTACCTCTCATTCCTGGGGCTGTCCTACCTCGTCGGCTATATGAAGCGCTCGGATTACGCGCTCGGCTAAAGAATCTCAAGCCTCTGTGCAAGGCGTCTCCGCTTACGCTCATGGATGCATTCATAGCGACATGCATGGGAGGCCTTATGCGCTGGATTCTGGTGCTCTTATCCGCCGCCCTGGGCGGCATTCTGACCGGGCTGGGCATGTATGGGCTGGACAAAGCCGGCTTCTACCTCGTTCTGATCGTCCCGCTGTTTGCGGGGGCCATCGTCGGAGTCGCGACTTACCTGCCGGTTGTGCGACAGAACGTCGCCACGCCGCCGCTGATCGTGTTCGCCATCATCGGCGGCTTGATCGCGATCGGCGTCTACTGGTACGGGCAGTACAGCGACTACAACGAGCAGTTGATCGCACTGGTGCAGGAGCAGGACAAATCGGCGACGCGCGAAGAGGCGCTCGCCCTGATTGAGGAGATTCAGCAAACGGAGTACGGCTCGACCGGCTTCACGGCCTTCCTGGCCGACTATGCTGAGACGGGCTTTAGCATCAGCCGCATCGCGGGCACGAGCGACATGGACATCCAGGGCGAGATCGCTTACGGCTTCTGGGGACTCGAAGCGCTCGTGCTGATCGGCATGGCGGTGATCAGCGTCGCTCGGCGCAAGCAGAGCGGGATCAGCAAGCGACTCAGCGCCGAACCCGCCTGAAATGGCTAGATCACGTACTTGGGTGAGCGCAGGGTATCCTCGTCCGTCGTGACGACGAAATCGGGATGCGTCGTCAGGTGCGTGACCGGGAAATCATCACCCGGCTGGCCGAGCACTGCCAGGCGCAGGATGGTGTTGGCCCAATCCAGCCCGTAGCCGTTGCGGCAGTAGAGGCGCACCCGGCGCGCGTTGACGATCTGGCGCATGCCGAGGGTATAGGCCGCGCGGGGGAAAGCCGCCAGGTTGCCGCCGATGCCCGCGCGCACCGCGTTGATCGTGACCGTGAAGTCATTGATGTCGGCGCGGCGGACGCTCGTCTGCAGCACGTTGGGCTGCGGCTCGTTAAAGGCGACGTGGCCGTGGATGCCGATGCCGCCGTAGCAGGTATCGATGCCGCCCACCTGCTCGATAATCCCGGCCAGCTGGTCGACGTTATCCTCGTCCGGGAAGAAGACGCGGGCCGGGTCGAGACCGGCTCTGGCGGGCAGGCGCGAGAGGAACAAGTCCCGCGCGATGCGCCGGAAACTGAGCGGGTGATCCGGCGGCAGCGCACGACCCTCGGCATCGCAGTATTCGTCCATGAAGAACAGCCAGCAATCCGCCAGCGAGACCTCGCGCTCGGTGATCATCGTCAGCAGCGGCCCGTACTGCCCGACCGGCCCCACCGGCAGGATCAGGCGCGTCGGCTGGTCTTCGAGGTTGCGCGTGGCAATCTCGTCGCAGATTTCCGCTGCCATCGCCGTGTGCAGCGTATCGAGATCGATATGGACGGCCAGCCGCTTTCCGACGCGTGCGCGGATTTCGGCTGGCGTCAGTTGAAGCAGCTGGCGAATCTCTTCTGTGCGATTGGGCAGATAGGGGATCATGATGCACCTGTCGTAGAGGTTACGGCGACAGGTTGATTGTAACGGGTTTACACAAGCGTGTACACCGAAATTACAAGAAAAATGTCGAAGCACGTAAGTGACGTGCCTCGACAGTCTCGATCTACTTCATCGGGAACAGATGCTGCGGATCGTATTGGGCTTTGACGGCCATGACGCGGTCGTAGTTGACGCCATAGACCTGGCGCAGCGTGGCCTCGCCCTCGTCGAAGAAGCCGGGGAAGTTGAGATACTGCCCGCCCGTGCTGAACGGTTCCAGCGCCTGAGTGACGTGGCGGGCCCAGGTCATGTTGACCTCGTCGTCGGCAGGGTCGGCCCAGTTCGACTCGACGCCGATGGTGATGGCGGCATCGCGATGCGCGAAGGCAGTCGCATCCGGCGCAACACGTGAGAGCGCACCGCCCATCGCCCAGATGTCGAGCGTGGTCAGGGGCGACGGCGCCTCGGCGATCAAGGCCACGAGCCGGTTGATGGCTTCGTCGCTGAGGGCTTTCAGGTAGGTCGAGCGCCAGTAGTAACGCAGGTCGCCGCGCGGGTATTCCTCATCCCAGAGCGTCTGCAATTCGACGAACGGCATGGCGCTGCTCATGTCGATCAGCGGCGTCGCCACGTCGCGCAGAGGTTGCAAAGCGCGCTCGCCGTCCGCCACATCGCCCGCGTAACACGCCTGGAACAGCAGGGTCAGCTGGCCATGGTGCTCCGCCGGGAAATGTTCCGAGGCCGGGATGTGCGCCAGCACGGCGAAGGTGCTGATCTCGTCCGGCGCCGTGGCGATGAAGTCACGGTAGAAGCGGAGCAGTTCGCGAGCGTTGTTGCCATCATGAAAGCAGAAGGCGACGAACACATCCGGCCCGACCGGGTGCAGTTGATACTCGAAGGTCGTGACGATGCCGAAGGCCCCACCGCCGCCGCGCAGCGCCCAGTACAGGTCAGGATGCTCGTCCGCGCTGGCCGTGATCAACTGCCCATCGGCGGTCACGATCTCGACCGAAATCAGGTTGTCGCAGCTGAGGCCGTACTTGTTGCGCAGCCAGCCGAGGCCGCCGCCCAGCGTCAACCCGGCGATGCCCGTATCCGAGACGACGCCGCCCGGCGTCGCCAGCCCGTAGGCCTGAGTTGCGCGGTCAAGCTCGCCCCAGTTGACGCCCGGCTGTGCTCGAGCGGTGCGCGCCTGGGCATCGACCTGGATCTGCTTCATCTGGCTCAGGTCGATGACGAGGCCGTCGTCATTGACGGCGGTACCGGCGACGTTGTGGCCGCTGCCGCGCACGGACAGGCGCAGGCTGTGCGCCGAGGCAAAACGGACGGCGCGCTGGACATCCTGCGCCGAGCGACAGCGCACGATCAGCGCCGGGTGGCGGTCGATCATGCCGTTCCAGACAGCGCGCGCACTGTCGTAATCGGCTTCGCCCGCGCGGAGCAGGTCGCCATCCAACCCCGCGGCCAGGGCAGCGATTTCGGCTTCGCCGACGGGCTGAGACTGCATGTGTGTCGTGGTGATCTCTAGCATCGGTTGTCTCCTCATCCGAACGCTCGTTGGTGAGCGCCAACTGATGTCTTGCAGCTTACGGCTAAACCGGGGTTGTGGTCATCCAACCGAAGATATAACTGTGCGAGTCAGGTGGCGCTACGACTTTGGTTTAGGCGTTCGGGGTGAAGAAGAACCACGCCAGGGCATCAATGCCCTGGCTAGGGTGGCGCCCCGTAAACGGGGCTGTTTGTGCTTGCGTAGCCCGGTTCACCGGGCGCAATCTAGCCGGATGGTTGACCATCCGGCAGGCGCTGGAGGCAAGGCGAAGTCCCCCCCATTTTCCCGCGATCAGTATAACGGGCGTCACAATCCCTTATCTCCCGATTGCGATCTCGTGCCCAGAATTGAGAAGCCCACTCCTCGCGCCGAATACCGTGCACCCTTCCTTACCGAGCACCGAGCACTAAGCACCCAGTACTAGCTATCCCTCTCGATCAACCCAAGGCTCTTGGCGCGGGCGATGGCGCGCACGCGGTTGCCGACGCCGAGCTTGCTGAAGATGTTGTGGTTGTGCGCTTTGACCGTGCCGAGCGCGAGCACGAGCCGTTCGGCGATCTCCTGGTTGCTGAAGCCGTCGGCCAGCAGGCGCAGGACTTCCAGTTCGCGCTCGGACAGCGGCTCGACCAGCGCATCATGATGGGCGCTCGCGGTAGGGGATGTGACGGGTGCGTTCGACGTTTCGGCCAGCAGCGCCGTGTGCGCCAGATCGGCCGCCGCGCTCAGATTGCCGGGCGCATCCGCACGGGCGGCGGCGAAGGCATCCGCATTGAGCATGGCCTCGGCCTCGTGCAAAAAGAGGCTTGCGCGGTCGGTCGTCTCCTGCGGGCGCGCCGGTTGTTGGAGGACAAACGCAAGCAGCGCGACGCCCGTCTGCGGCTTCCTGGCGTGGACAAGGATGCCGCCGATCTCGGCGAAGATGCCGATGGCGTTTGGGATCAGATCGTTTTCGAGCGCGATGTCGAGCGCCTCGCGCAGACTCGCGTGCGCCGTCGCCAGATCGCCGAGCGAATGCGCCGCCACGCCGAGACCGTTGAGCGTGGTCACCAGCCCGCCGTAATCATAGGTGTCCCGGTAGATGGTGGTGCTCTGCTCGAATGAACGGCGTGCATCCGCCGGGCGGCCCTGCAAAAGCTGGACTTTGCCCAGCCCGGCCAGCGCCAGCGCGCTGCCCTGCGGATCGCCCGAATCGGCGCGCAGACGATAGGCATCTTCGAAGTGTCGCCGCGCCGCCGACAGATCGCCAAGGGCGACCATGACGTTGCCCATCTCGATCAGGCAGTAGGCCATGAACCAATCGTTGTCCATCGTTTTCGCCAGGCTGACCGCCTGACGCACGTGATGGAGCGCGCTGTTGTAATCGCCCTGGGCCATGCAGGCACCGCACGTCAGGTAACGTGCCACTGCCTCGTTGACGTCATCGCCGTCGGCCTGCGCTCGTTTGAGCAAACGCTGGGCGTGTTCAAGCGCAGCCGCGTAGTCTCCGGCGACTAGCGCGACCATGCCCAGCCCTGCCTCCGGGTCGCTGCCGAGGCCGGGTGATACCGTGAATCCGTGGCGCTCGTGAAGCGCGTACGAGTGCTCGAAGGCAGCGCGCGCATCGTCCGTGCGCGCCAGGCGGACGTAGGCCCAGCCGAGCGCGACCTGCGTGATCGCAAGCGCCATCAGGCCCCGCTGATCCAGGCGCGGCTGTGCGAGCAAGACCCTGTGGGCGGCCTCGGTCAGTTGGACAGCTTCCAGGAAACGGCTGCGCATATCGCAGAAGTTCTGATAAGCCCAGACGACGCGTGCGATGGCTTCGATGGCGACCGTCTCCAGGGTGTGCGCCCAGGCGCGGCGGATGTTCTCCTGTTCCGCCGTCAGCTCGGCGATGGCGTCGCGCTGACGACCTCCCAGCAGATCGCGCTCACGGGCGGCAAGATACGTGATGTAATAATCGGTATGCGCCGCGCGCGTCCGCGCGTCCTCGTCCAGAGCGGCGGCAAGCTGCTGCTGTGCATACTGGCGCAGCAGATCGTGGAGTTGGTATCGCCCGTCGGCGTCGCGCTGGATGAGGGACTTTTCGACCAGCGACGCCAGGGATGCGAGCGACGCCCCGGCGATGCGCTCGGCGGCATCCCGCTGGAAACCGCCCTGGAAGACCGACAGCCGCTTGAAGACATCCCGCTCATCATCGCTCAGACGCGCCCACGACTGATCGAAGACCGCACGCACGCTGCGATGGCGCGCGGGAAAATCGCGCAGGTTGGTGGCGAGGAAGTCGAGGTTGCGCTCGATTTCGACCGCCACGTCGTCGCAGCCGAGCGTCTTGACCCACGAGGCCGCCAGCTCGATCGCCAGCGGCATCCCCTGCACCGCACGGCAGATGCGGGCGACGGCTTCGCCTTCATCGACAATTGAGAAGTCGGGGCGGGCGCGCTGCGCGTGGCGCGCGAACAACTGCGCGGCGCTGTAGCTGGCGATGTCACCATGTGGCGGCCGGGTCTGTGCCGGGTAGACGAGGCCTTCAAGCGGATAGAGCCACTCGTCGCGCAGGTTGAGCACCTCGCGCGAGGTCACGATCAGGCGCACGCGGCGCGTCTGTGCCAGCAGCGCGGTGATGAATTCGACGTGCGGCAGCAGGTGTTCGTAGTTGTCGAAAATCAGGAGTAGTTGCTTATCTTTGAGATGGCGCAGCACCTGGACGTCGGGGCTTTCGAGCACGCCGGAGGGCAGACCGAGCGCGTCGGCGACCGCTTGCGGCATCAGACTCGCGCTGCTGAGCGGCTGCAAATAGACGATGTGCGCGCCATCCGTAAACTGCGCCATCAACTGCGCAGCGAGTGCCTGCGCCAGTCTTGTTTTGCCCGTGCCGCCGGGACCCAAGATGGTCAGGAGGCGCGCCTCAGTCGCCAGCAGGATTTCGCGCAGCTCTTCCAGCTCACGTTCGCGCCCGACCAGCGGCGGTGTAACCGGACCGAACGTGTCGATCATCCGTTTGTCTCCGCCCTGGGGTTGCTCTCAATTGTCACATTATAGTCAGTTCGTGCGCTGGCGGCGAACGACCACTTTGGCGGCGTTGGCCGCGCGTTCAGCCAGTTGTTGCAGCGGCACAGCAGGCGCAATCTGGAGCCGGTCGCGCAGGCAGCCCTCGAAATCCCTGTCCATGGCCAGGGCGATGATTACTGGCTCTGCATGGTGACGGACGCGACCACAATCCCGCCTTCGACGGTCACTCACAATCCGGTGCGAAGCGTCGCTGACGCTGGTATCATCATCACATTCCGTCCGAAACTTCGCAAAATGCCATTCGTTGAGATGGCTAAGCATCGTGCGCGGCGGGATGACCACCAGCGAAATGAAAAATTCATATCGAGTCTCTTTGACGGTTACACGATTGAGCCTATGAACACACATTTGCTCGAATATCTCTCGATCATCCTGCAATTTCTCTCGTTCTGGCTGGTTGCACCAGAAATCATCGGCGCAGATCGGATCGATGCGTTTCGGCAGGTCTATGCCAAAAAGTGGGCACAAAAGCGCATTGATGATTTTATGGATGAAAGCAAAAATGCTGAATCCACAAAGCGGATTCAGCGCGTTGTCCTGGTTCAGAGCATTGCCGCCGGAATCCTCACGGGCGGGACGGCCATCGTTGGTTTTGCAGCCCTGGGCGATCTCTATCGCTTTTTCGCCGAACACAATATTCAAGTCTGCGGATTACTGCTGATCTTGCTGCTGCTGTATCTGCTGTGGGCGCTGTACCTGCTCATCCTGAACGTCTTGACCACGGGGCCATGGATGATTCTGGAATGGGTCACGAGAAAGCTGATGTTCACGCCGGTACGCAGAACCACACTGCTGATGGGGATCGTATTCTTTATACTCTCAACCGTTATTCAACTGGTTCTCGTTGGTCGCAATTAGCGTTGATCCATTAAGTCTGTCGTGTTTAGCCCCTGGAAGTCAGCGCATCAGTCACGACCGCTCTACACGATGAGCTTGCCCGGTTTTTTCAGCCCGACCAGCGGCGGCGTGACCGGAGCGAACACGTCGAGCATCCATTTGTCTCCGCCCTGGGGTTGCTCTCGATTGTCACAATTTAGTCAGTGAGCGCGCTGGCGGCGAACGACCTATTTGGCGGCGTTGGCCGCGCGTTCGGCCAGTTGTTGCAGCGGCGCAACCGGCGCAATCTGGAGCCGGTCGCGCAGGTAGCCCTCGAAGTTCTTGTAGATAGCCAGGGCGTCTTTGTGGCGTTCGAGCGCGTGCGCCAGTTCGAAGACGCGCTCCATGGCGTCGTCACGCGGGGGTTCCAGGTTAGCGGCGCGCGAATAGTGGACGAGCGCCCCTTCGAGTTCACCACGCGATTCCAGGCGGCGGGCCAATGCGACCAGCGCATCGCCGAAGGACTGCGCGGTCTGGTCGCGCCGCAGCCTGGCCCACGGCGTATCCAGCCCGCTGATGAACGGGCCGCGATAGAGGCCGAGCGCCTTGCCCAACATCGTCATCGCCGTGCTCTCGTCGGAGACTTCGCTGTCCTGGACGAGGTTGTTGAAGACGCGGACGTCGTAATAGAGTTCGAGGTTGGCGGCCAGGTGGTAGAAACCGGACGCGAAATGCGTCAGGTCGATGCCGAGCACCTCGCTGATCTTGCGCTTGGTCACGTGGAAGACGTTGGTGGCTTCGCGCACCTGCATCGCCGGCCAGAAGGCGTCGAAGATTTCGGCGCGCGTGGTCATGCCGCGGTCGACGAAATAGAAGAACAGCGCACGGGGCAGGACGCCATCCCAGCTTGAGACGGGACGGCCATCGACCAGCACGCGCCCGCTGCCAAAACCCCAGACTTCCAACAGATGAATGCCCGCCTCGCGCGCCTGGGTGTAATCGACCAGCATCGCTTCCGGGTCGACGGGGACGAAGGCCATTTGAGCACGCAGTTCCGGGTCGTCGAGCACGCCGACCGGCACCTCACGGCTGAGGAGGATGACGCGCCCCTTCTTGATCTGCGGGAGGACGGTGTCGCGCAGATACGGCGCCAGCGCATCTTCAGCCGCACGATCGCACTCATCGAGGACGTAGGTCACACCCGCCTTGAGCTTGATCCCCTCGGCCTGCGCCTGGGCGGCAATGGCCTCGCTGGTCAGCGCGCGGCCACGCAGCCGCAGATAGACGGAGTCCTCCCCATTGAGAAGGGCCTTGAGCGCGACGTGCTGCTGCGTAAAGTTCGGATGGATGGCGATGATACGGACGCTTTGATCCAGTGCATCGAATTGCTGTTGAAACTGCGTCTTCAAATACGACATTCAACCAACCTTTTCGAGACAGGCGCAGATAATTCTTACGACGGCCATAGCATACAGCTTAACGAGCCAAGATGCTACTTTGTTCTGAATCGTTGTCACACACAAATAACATCAGCGCTAAAAGGCATTGCGCCGCCGTGCTTCGACGACGCTCCTGAGCCGTTCGATCCGCGTCAGGATGCGGGCGAGCTGATCCATGGTCGTGATTTGCAGGGTGAGTTGAATCGTCGCGATGTCCTGGCGGGTATCGACGTGGACTGCGGAGATATTGATCTTCTCGTCGGAAATGACCGTGGTCACATCTTTGAGCAGCCCGTTGCGATCGTAGGCGATGACTTCGATCGGGACGGGATACATCTGCTCTTTCTGGATGCTGCCCCAATCAACGTCCAGGTAACGCTCGCCCTCAATGCTGAGATTGACGTTCGGGCAATCTCGCCGGTGAACGCTGACGCCGCGCCCACGCGTCACGTAGCCGACGATTGGATCGCCGGGCACAGGGTGACAGCAGCGCGCGAGGTTGACCAACAGCCCGCTCATGCCCTGGATGCTGACGCCGTTCGACGCATCGACGACGAGCGGCGTCGTCGCGGGTTTGACCTTGATGGCGTCGGTTTCCTGCGTCGAAAGCTCCGGGCGCTCCATCTCCAGCACCTTGCGCGCAATCTGCGGGCCGGTGATGTCGCCGGAGCCAATGTTGGCCAGGAAGTCTTCCAGTTTGTCGAAGTTGAAATAGCCCGCCACCTGCTCAAGCGACATGCTGGAGAGCAGGCCGAGCTTCTTCAACTCGCGTTCGAGCACGTCGCGCCCGGAGGCAATGTTGCGGTCGCGGTGCTGCTTGCGGAACCAGTATTTGACCTTCTGCCGGGCGCGCGCCGTATTGACGTAGCCGAGGTCAGGATTGAGCCAGTCGAGGCTGGGGCCGCCGTGCTTGGTCGTGATGATCTCGACCTGATCGCCGGTCTTGAGCACGTGGTTGAGGCTGATGAGCTGGCCGTTGACGCGCGCCCCGCGGCAGCGATGCCCCAGTTCCGTGTGGATGTGATAGGCGAAGTCGATCGGCGTGGCGCCGGAGGGCAGGTCGATGACATCGCCCTTGGGCGTGACGGCATAGACGCGATCTTTGAAGACGTCAGTCTTCATGTTGTCGATGAACTCGTCGGAGTCATCGGCGTCGCGCCCGGTCTCCATCAGGCGGCGCAGCCAGGCGATGCGCTTCTCGTATGCCTCGTCGTGGGCGCCGTTGCGGCCTTCTTTGTAGCGCCAGTGCGCGGCGATACCGTACTCGGCGTGCTCGTGCATGTCGCTGGTGCGGATTTGCACTTCGAGCGTCTTGCCCTGATGATCGCGCACGGCGGTGTGCAGGCTCTGGTAGAAGTTCTCTTTCGGATCGGCGATGTAATCGTCGAACTCGCCGGGGATGGGCCGCCACAGCGTGTGAACGATGCCGAGCACCTGGTAGCACTCCGGGATCGTGTTCACCATCACGCGGATGGCGCGCACGTCGTAGACCTGCTCGAAGGGCACGCCTTTGCGCTGCATTTTGCGGTGGATGCTGTAGATGTGCTTGGAGCGCCCGCTGATCTGCGCGTTGTGGATGCCGTTCTTGGCCAGTTCGTCACGCAGCACTTTGCTGACGCCCTTGAGATACTGCTCGCGGTCGTGGCGGCGCTCGTCGATGTCGTGGGCGAGGGCGCGGTAGGCTTCCGGCTCCAGGTAGCGGAAGGAGAGATCTTCCAGTTCCCACTTGATCTGCCAGATGCCGAGGCGGTTCGCCAGCGGCGCGAAAATATCGAGCGTCTCACGCGCGATCTTGATCTGTTTTTCCGGCGGCATGAAGCCGAGCGTGCGCATGTTGTGCAGGCGGTCGGCCAGCTTGACGAGCACGACGCGCACGTCGTCACCCATCGCCAGCAGCATCTTGCGGATGTACTCGGTTTCGCGGTCGGCACTGCGCTTGCGCCGGTTGGTTTCGGTGTTGACGGGCAGCCGGTCGAGCTTGGTGACGCCGTCGACGATCATGGCGACCGTGCTGCCGAACTCGGTGCTCAGTTCGCCGAGTGTGATCGGCGTATCTTCGAGCACGTCATGGAGCAGCCCCGCCGCGATCGTTTCGGCGTCGAGACGCATCTCGCCCAGGATGTGAGCCACCTCAACACAGTGGGTGAAGTAGGGTTCGCCGGATTTGCGGAACTGGCCTTCGTGCGCCTGCTCTGCTTTGTGGTAGGCGCGTTCTATCAGCGAGACCTCGGTCGGGGTCATGTCCGGGAGGGACAATAACAGTGATTCTAAGTTGTGTGTGGCGACGACCGTCGGCGACATCGTTCGTCCTTGTGCGAACGCCTGTTTAACGGGATATTAAGTTTGTTGGGGATATTGTACACCGAAACGATGAGAGAATGACAGGCGGCGGATGAGCGTTGGGCGACCCTGACGCGAATTCTCATCCGGGCGCACGCGGGCGCTGACAGCCGGGGGTGCGATCCGTATAATGAGCGCGCAAATTCTCAAGCAAATGAGCCACAAACATGAGCGCACAAGACAAGCAGTGGATTGAAGTATCGATGAGCGTGGATGGCGAAGCGGCGGAAGCCGTGGCCGAAGTCCTCAGCCGCTATGGCTACCAGGGCGTCGCCATCGAGCAGGAAGGCATCATGCCGGAGATGTACGACGACGGCGCCCCGCCCCCGGCGGAACGGCTGACTCTGCGCGCCTACATCCCGATGAACGCGCAGGCGGAAGACACCAAAGCACGGCTGGAAGCAGCGCTCGGCCACATGAGCCTGATGTACCCGATGCCGTCGCCGACCTACAAGCTGGTGGCCGAATCCGACTGGTCGGAGGCGTGGAAGGCGCATTATCACCCGGTGCGCATCGGCAAGCGGCTGTTCATCCGCCCGCGCTGGGTTGAGGTCGAGCTGCAGCCGGACGACATCGAACTGGCGCTCGACCCCGGCATGGCCTTCGGCACGGGCACCCATCCGACGACGCAGTTGTGCCTGGAAGCGCTGGAAGAGCTGCTGCCGCCGGGCGCGCAGGTGCTTGACCTGGGCACGGGCAGCGGCATCCTGGCGATAGCGGCGGCCAAGCTGGGCGCGGCCCACGTCGTCGCGCTGGATAACGACGAGGTCGCCGTCGACGTGGCGCAGGAAAACGTCGAGATCAGCGGCGTGGCGGATAAGATCGTGGTCGGACATGGCAGCCTGGAGAGCCTGATCACCTCGGCGCGCCGTTTCGACCTGATCGTGGTCAACATCATCGCACGCATCATCATCATGATGTGCGACGGCGGCCTGGGGCAGACCGTGCGCCCCGGCGGGCTGGCGATCTTCAGCGGCGTCACGACCGAGCAGGTCGACGACGTCGAAGCCGCGCTGATCCAGACCGGGCTGACGCCGTACAAGCGCCGCCAGCAGGGCGATTGGGTCTGCATCGAGGCGCGGCGAGAGGCGTAGATCGCGCACCGTCCGCAAACATATGGAGATATTTGCGGGTCAGCTACGAATCCGTTAAGATTGTCGGGCATCTTTCGCCTGATCGTGCAGCAGCGCAAGCTGCCTGACAATCTTCATCAGGATGCCCCCTATGTCCACTAGAAATTCCCCGCTCAAAGGTACCTGGAGCCGTTACCTCCCCATCGTTATCGCCATTATCGTCGTCGGCGTGTTGTTGTTTTTCGTCATCACGGATCTCAGTTCGCGAGTGCAGAGTCTGGAGAATCGCATCACCGATCTGAGCGTCACCGATTCTGGTGTCAACGGCCTTTGGCTGCTGGCGGAGGTCAACGATCTTCAAGAGAGACTTGACTTTGGCATCGCCAGTTTTAACAGCCTGATCAGTTGGACACAGTTTCTCGGCGTCATGATCGCGGTCGTCGGTGCTGTCGTAGTCCTGGTCGGCATCAGGGATAGTCGCAAAGATCACGCGGAACTCCAGCAAGTCATCGCAAACGCGGAAAGCCGCCTGGCGGATACGCAAACCCGATTGTTTGATGCGCAGAGCAAACTGAATGAAGCCCAGAACAAACTCACCGCCGCAGAGTCGACCATCCTTGCAGCGAAAGAGAAACTGACCGATGTAGAGAGGCTTGACGCAGCCGTGAAAGCCAGCTCAGAGCAGGCCAACGAAACCCTGAGAAGGGTCGACAAGATGGCTGCGGACGTCGCAAGTCTGCGTGAAGCGAGCGCCGCAGCACAGATCGGCCAGCGCCAACTCGCGCTCGATAACCTTCGCGAAGCGATCCGCCTCTTTGAAATCGCACTCAAGCACAATTCTGAAGATGCGACGCTCATCTACTTGTGGGCGGATGCTTGGTTGCGTCTGCATGGCACTCAAGGTGCGGCTCAAGCGCTGGAACGGCTTGAAAACTTGCATCCGGCCAAAGTGGAGTATCCATCAGCATCGGCGCTGTATGCCTACGCAGCCCGTCTTCTGGGTGACCAGGCAGAAGATGAAGGTTCAAGCAAGGATGTGGTCAGATTCTATACAATCTCTGAAACGATCTACCGTGCTGTACGGCGCAAGAACGAGTTCTTGCTGGATAGTTTCGGCGAATCCGTCTTTGGTGGGCTGGCGGGGCTGTACCGACGGCAAGCGAAGACCGACGAGACAAAACGCAGTGTAGCTATCAAAGCCTACGAGTTTTGCCGCACGATTACCCCCAACAGTTCCTACGTGCTGAACAATCTGGCACTGCTGCAATTCTGCGAGGATCAGGCTGCCGCCAAGAAGACGTTCGAAAGATGCCGCCAACTGGCGGAACGAAAGCGTGGTGACATTCAGAATGACTACTGGGCAATCTTCGATTCCGTGACTGCACGCATTGCTCTGGGCGATGAGGCCAGGTCCGTTATGGAAGACCTCAAAGATGCGATTTCGCTTGTGCGCAGCCGTGCAGAAGACGACGAGCCGATCAGAAAATTCCTTTCAGGATTAGAAGAATTGCAATGCAAACCGGAACCACGTGCGCTGCAAGAAATCATGACGTTTGTACGCGTGCAGCTTGACCCACGGCAAGCATCATAACCCGCATCGCGCCCGTTGTGTGGCATAATCGAGATGTCAGCGAGTGAGGAGCGCCAGCCATGATCGCTCAGGATAAGACGCGGATGTCGGCGGCTGAATTCTTTGATCTGCCGGAGACGAACACCCCTACCGAATTACTCGAGCGAGAACTGATCGTGAGTCCAGCGCCCACGCCGAGACACCAGGATGTGGTCGGCGAGCTTTACAACATGCTGCGCGACCTGATCCCGCATGGCAAAGCTTATCTCGCTCCTATAGACCTCTATCTCGACGACGATAATGTGCCGCAGCCGGACATCGTCTGGGTCGCCGAGGGTGGTCGCTGCCGCGTGACCGAAAAGCGTCTGGAAGGGCCACCGACGCTGATCGTCGAAGTCTTCTCGCCGGGCAGCATTCGACGTGACCGTGATGCCAAGTTCGATCTTTACGAGCGCCACGGCGTGGACGAGTACTGGATCGTGGAAGCCAGTGCGGAGTTTGTCGAAGTCTACCGCTTTGAGAATGGCCGCTACCTGCGCCAGGGTGCCTATGGCGCGGGTGAACCGTTCGAATCTGCGGCACTCGGCGGTAAAGTCGTCGATATGGCTCGTGTCTTTGCAACCTCCAGCGGGGCGTCACCGCAGGCGGAATAATGCCTATATATTGAGCAATCTGAAGCTGCCCCCATTTTTCAGGCTGTCATAGTTCGCAGCGCGCGCGTCATGTAGCGTAAACGAGACTAATGCGTATGAACACCTATGTCATCCTGGTGCGCGGCATCAACGTCGGCGGCAAGAATAAAGTATCGATGGCGGACTTGAGGAAATGCCTGGAAGCGCTGGGCTTTTCCAACGTCACCACCTACATCGCCAGCGGCAACGTGATCCTGAAGTCCGACAAAGACGCGGCTGAGATCCGAGCACTGATTGAAGAAGCGCTGCCTCTGAATTTCAAACTGGACGACGAGCTGATCCGAGTGCTGGTGTTGACGCGCGACCAGTTCCAGGCGGTCGTCGACAACAAACCGGAAGGTTTCGGCGAGCAACCAGACCTCTATCACAGCGATGCGATCTTTCTGATGGACGTCGATGCGGCTGAAGCCATGCCGGTCTTCAACCCGCGCGAGGGCGTCGACGCCGTCTGGCCGGGCGTGGGTGTGATCTACTCGCAACGGCTCAGCGCGCTGCGCACCAAGAGCCGACTCAACAGAATCATGGCATCACCGGTCTACAAATCCATGACCATCCGTAACTGGAATACCACGACAAAATTGCTGGACATGTTGAGCGATCTCGACGCAAACGGCTAAACTGGAAGCGCGCCGTAGCCAAGCGAGAGTGAGTTCCTATGCCCGATATCCTGGTGCAATTCGTCGGTCTTGTGGCGCTGATCGTGGGCGTCAGCCTGAGTTACCTGCGTTGGGTGCGGCGGCGCGAACCGCTCGGCTGGTCACAGCGCACCCTGCTGCTGGTGCTGATCACCGTGCTGGTCGGCGGCATCATCGGCGCGACCGGCTGGTGGGCGGACGACCCGCGCAGCTTCTCCTGGGATCTGCCGCCGCTGGCGAGCCGGATGCTGGGTGCGGCGGCCATCGCCTTCGCGCCGGTTTGCGTCGCCGCGCTGGAGCAACCGGTCTACGGACGCATCCGGCTGGCGCTGATCATGATCGTCGTCTACCTGCTGCCGCTGGCCCTGGCGATCCTGGCCTTCCACATGGATCGCTTCGACTTCAGTGCCCCGCTCACCTACTCGTTTTTCATCGTCGTCGCCGGTTTGACGCTGCTATCGCTCTGGTTCCTCTACCGCCAGCCGATCCTTCAGGCCGAGACCGCGGCGGATCGGCAGCCCACCTCGCCCATTGTGCGGACGTGGCTGTGGATCGTCGCGCTGATCACGCTTGTGTGGGGCGCGGCGCTCATGATCGCGGACACGGGGCCGATCACGGCGATGTGGCCGTGGCCGGGCGACCTGCTGACGAGCCGCCTGATCGGCACCATGCTGCTGACGCTGGCGGCGGCGAGCGCCTACAGCGCGGCCAATCGTGCGCGGGCGGGCATCACGCTGGTGACGCTGCTCGTCTACGGCCTGCTGGTCGCGCTGGCGAATGTGTGGAACAGCTTCGCCGGACGCCCGGTCAACGCGGTCTACGTCAGCGCCTTTGCCGTGATGGCGGTCGTCTCGGTCGTGCTCTTGTTCCGCTATGCGCACCCACGCGAGGCAGCGGCTACTTGAAGCCGCTGTTGATGAAGCTCTGGATGAACTGGCGCTGAAAGACCAGGAACAGGATGAAGAGCGGCGCGACGATGATCAGGGTCGCCGCCATGATCAGGCTCCACTGCGCGCCGATGTCGGTCAACTGCGTGAAGCGGAGCAGGCCCATCGTCAGCGGGCGCGATTGATCGCTGGTGACGACGAGCGGCCACAGTAACGAATTCCAGTGGAAGCTGACGCTGACCATGCCGAAGGCGACCAGGGTCGCGCGCGTCGGCGGCAGATAGATATTCCACAGCAGTTGGTACCAGCGCGCGCCGTCGATCTCCGCCGATTCGACCAGTTCACGCGGCACTTCCAGGAAGGCCTGGCGCATGAGGAAGGTACCGAAGGCCGAGCCGAAATAGGGGATGGCGATGGCGAGCGTCGTATCGTACAGCCCAAGCTGGCTGATGATGGTGAAGTTGGGCACGAGCAGGATCGCGGTCGGGATCATCAACTGGATCAGAATCAGGTAGAAGAGCAGCCGCTTGCCGGGAAACTGATACTGAACGAAGGCAAACGCCGCCAGCGTCACGGTGACGAGCTGGACGGCCAGCGTCATGAGGACATATTCGAGCGTGTTGCCGTAATAGGAACGGCTCAATCGGCCGTCTTCGACGTGCGGGAAGAACGGCGCCAGGTCGACGGCGCGCTGGTAGCTTTCCAGCGTGACGCCATCCTTGCTGAACCAGACGTCGTTCTGCCCCAATGGGTCGGACGGCGGGCGGAACGAGACGATGATCGTCCAGATGATCGGCACGGCCCACATGATCGCCAGCAGAATCGTCAGGCCGTTGACGAACCAGATGCCCCAGCGCGCCCGGCTCCAGGACAGCTGTGCCGTTCGGCTCGCGCTCGTGGCGGTGGTGACGCTATTGTTCATCGGATCGCCGTTCGGAGAGGTAGAAATTCGTCATGGTGAAGACGAGCAGCACCACGATCATGACAACGGTCAGCGCATTGGCGAAACCGTAGTTGCCGAGGACAAAGCGCTGCTTGTAGATCTCGTAGAGCAGCAGATCCGCCTCGCCGGTGACGAGTTCGTTGGTCAGCACGAAGGCGTGATCGACGTTCTGGAACGAGGTGATGATGGCGATGACGCTGACGAACAGAGTCGTCCGGCGCAGCAGCGGCAGCGTGATACGGAACATCTTGGTCAGCCAGCCCGCACCGTCGAGATCCGCCGCCTCGTACACGTCCTGCGGCAGCCCTTGCAGCCCCGCCAGGTAGAAGATCATAAGATAACCGGCGTTCTTCCAGATCGAGACGATCATGAGCGCCCACAGGCCGAGGCTGCGGTTGATGATCCAGTTCTGCGGCCCGCTGTAGCCGAGCGCCTTGAGGGCGACGTTCCACAGCCCGTAATCCGGCGTGAAGAAGAAGAGCCAGATGGTGGCGGCGCTGACCAGGGGCAGCATCGTCGGGTAAAAGAAGGCAACGCGCGCCAGCCCGATCCAGCGCAGCGAGCGGTTGACCATGACGGCGAAGACGAAGGCCAGCAGCATCGTCACCGGCACCGTGATGACGGTGTAGATGATGGTATTGCCCATCACCTGGAAGAAGACTTCGCCCTCTGGCGACGACGGGTCGAGCATGGCGCGGAAGTAGGCCAGGCCGACATCGTGCGGCCCGCGGATGCTACGGCTCGCCTCTTCGATGCCGGGCAGATTGAGGTCGGTCTCCTGCGTCCGGTTGGGCCGGTTGGGATGATAGTATTCCTGGCTCGATTGCAGCACGCTGAAGGTGGGGTAGATCGTGAATAAGGCGATAAAAACAAACGTCGGCAGGATCAGCAGATAAGGCAGTAAGTTGATCTTCTTGCGTCTGTTGAGCGGATGAGTACCAGCAGCGGTCGTCATGTCATCTCCGGCGCATAGGTCGCGAGGAGGAGCATGGGGCGCCCGATGGCGGACGCCCCACAAGGATTCCTACTGGAAGATGCTCAGGATGGCATCTGCCTTTTCCTGAGCGTCCGCCATAGCGGCTGCCGGTTCCATCTCGCCGTTGAGCACGGACAGAACGTCGGCATGGAAAGCGTCGCGCACGTCGCCAAGCGACTGGACGGAGAATTCGCGCGCCGCGAAATCGAGCGAGGAGCGCGCCTCGTCGACCTGCGGATTGGCGCTGGCATATTCTTTCCAGGCGTCGAGGTCGAAGCCGCTGTCACGCGTGTTGTAGTAGCCGGTCTGGATGCTCCAGTCGACCGTGCGTTCCGGCTGCGTCAGCCATTCGACGAAGGCCCAGGCCGCCTGCGCAGTCGCGTCGTCAATACCGGCGGTCATGTACAGGTTGCCACCACCGGTCACGGTGTACTGGCCGCCGTCTTTGCCAGGGATGCCCATGACGCCGACGGTGAAGTCCGCGTTATCGAGGATGGTGCGCAGCGAGCCGCTGCTGTGGACGATCATCGCCGCCGCGCCATCGACCAGCGCGCCGGGGGCATCACCCCAGTTGCTCTGGACGCCTTCGGGCGTCGCGTGATAGACGCTGTACAGGTCGACCCAGTACTGCAGCGCGTCGATGACGGGCTCGTTGTTGAAGAAGACCTCGACGTCGCTATCGGAGACGATGTTCTGGCCCGCGCCCGCCGCGAATGGCTGGAAGACCCAGTAGGGCCAGCTATTCGGCACCAGGATGCCTTCGCGCGAGTCGGACGTCAGCGCCTCGGCGGTCGTCGCCAGCGATTCCCAATCGCTCGGCGCTTCCAGGCCCTGTTCGGCCAGCAGGTCGGCGTTGTAATAGAGGAGGACGGTCGAACGCTGGAACGGAATGCCGTACAGTTCCTGCGTGCCGTCGCCGTCGTAATCGTAGTAGCTGTTCGAAAGCCATGTATCGGTGAAGTCCGCCAGGTAATCCTCGGATGCATAGCTATCCAGCGGCTGGATGACCTCGGCGTTGCGCAGGTCGTAGATGTCGGTCGCCAGCATGATGGCGAGTGCGGGCACTTCACCGCCGCCTTCAGCCACCGTCAGCAGGCGGGTCTTGACATCCGGGTAGCCGCCTTCGAACGACCAGACGATGTTAACGTTCGGATTCTCTGCCATGTAGGCTTCAGCGTAACCATTCAGAATTTCGGTAATCGGGCTGTCGACTGCGATGGGGAAATAAATCTCGACCGTTACCGCGTCCTGCGCCGATACACCCGTGACCGCGATGGTCAACAGAAACAGCGCCAGAAGCAAACCCAACGAGCGCTTCTTCATGCGTAATCCTCCGGAGATTCACTGAGCGGGTAATGTGTTTGCACCAAGGAAACACCAAGCAGAGAAGTATGCCCCGCCATCCGTAGCGCGGCAATCGAGTGCGACAGAGTTTAACGCAATTTTGGTGGATTATTAAAGAGATCGACGCGGTAGAAATCGCCACAAAATGGCAGCCTTGCGCTGGGCAATATGACAACACGACAAGCCGATTCCAGAGGGCACAAGAATCAGGGTATAGTTGAAAATACCCTCTGCCGGTGAACAAGTAATTCTTTGAGAGACGCATGGCAAAGAGCGTATTCATCAGCTCCACCTCACAGGACTTGCAGGATTACCGCGAGGCCGTCAACCGCGCCATCCGCCGCCTGCGCATGCTGCCGATCGACATGGTGGATTTCGGCAGCCAACCCGGCGGCGCGGTCAAGGTCAGCGTCGATGAGGTGCGCCGGGCGGATTATTTCGTCGGCGTGATCGCGCATCGCTATGGCTACGTGCCGGAAGGCGCGGATAAATCGGTCACCGAGCAGGAGTATGACGACGCCGTCCGCCTGCGTAAACCACGCCTGATGTACATGATCGACCCGGCCTACGCCTGGGACGAGGACAAGGTCGAGAGCGACCCGGAGGCGCAGGCGCGGCTGGCCGCGTTCAAAGCCAAGATCGAAAAGAGCGATGTTCGCAGCCTGTTCACGACGCCGGGAGACCTGGCGGCGCAGGTCACGTCCGACCTGGCCAAGCTGGACGATCGCCAGCGCCAGCGCGATTTCCTCGTGCGCATGATGGTCGGCGTGACGGCGCTGCTGGCGGTGATTGCGCTCGGCCTGCTGTTGGCGCCGGACGTGCGCACCAGCCTGCTGGATGCGTTCGGCCTGGTGCCGCCGACGGCGACGCCCGTGCCACTGCCCGCCGCCGATTTCAACGTCGTGGTCGCCGGGTTCGCCGAGCAGCAGCCGGACGGCAGCATCGTCACCTCACAGACCGCCGACGACGTCAGCGATCTGGTCTATGCCTCGCTCGATCAACTGCCCATCATCGACAATCTGCGCGGCTGGCGTGACGATGGCGTCTGGCACATCGCCAACGCCGACGAAACCATGCGCAGCGCCCAGGCGGCCCAGCTTGCCAGCGCCTTCAATGCGGATATCGTCGTCTACGGCATCGTCCAGAGCGGTGACATCTACGACGTGTTCACGCCGGAACTGTACGTGAGCGCGCCGTTCGCCGCTTTCTCGCCGGATATCGCCGGAGTCAACCGGCTGGCGGACGTCGAAATCCTGCGCGGGATGGACGCGCAGCCGGAGGCGTTCCCGGCGGAGATCACGACCATTCGCGCGCTGCTGAGCGGTCTGGCGCTCTATTTCACCGGGCGCTTCGACGATGCGCGTGATGTCTTCAGCAGCGCGGCGGAACAGGCGGAAGATCCCTACGTGCTCTATCTCTACGCGGGCAATGCCGCCGCGCGCGCTACGGATTTCGAGGCGGCGCTGGATTTCTTCGGCTCGGCGCTCGATGCGCATCCCGGCGCCGGGCGCGGCTTGATCGGTCGCGGCTCGGCGCTCTACGGGCTGGCGAGCCAGGCCGCGCAGTCGTCACGCATCATCTACGACGCGAGCCTCACGTTGGACGAAGACACGAGCTGCGAATCGGCCATCTCGGATGTGCCGCAGCTGCTCGCCCTGCAAGCGCTGACCTGCTATGACGCGGCTGCCGCATCGACCGAGGCACCCGCCACCGCCGACCTCGACATGAAAGTGCCGTTCGGCAAGGCACAGGTCTATCTGTTCCTGTCGCTGGTCGGCGGCGATCACTGGGACGATGCGCTTGAACCTCTGACGACGGTGATCGACCTGTATGAGGCGAGCGAAGCGGGCAAACAGGCGCGCACGCGGCAGCTCGCCGCCCATGCCCGCGCCTGGTCGGGCTTGCGACTGATCAGCATCGACGCCGGAAACCCGGACTCGCTGCGCACCGCGGCCGAGGATTACGCCCAGGCGATCGCGCTGCTCGAAAACGACGTCAATAGGCAGTACAACCGCACGTGGATCGATCTGTACGGGCAGCAGCTTGAGGCGATCAACGCCCGGCTGTCGACGCCCGCTGTCGACACGACGCCAGGAGGCTAAACAAGAGGGATCAGAAACGCCCAGGAGGAGATCCGATGCACAAGACATCCGTTTGGTTCTTATTGCTCGTCACGTTATTGCTCGTCATTGTGGTTGCCCTGCCCGCGCAAGCGCAATCGCCCTGCCCAGACGCGCCGACGGTACGCTTGCAAGTCGGCGGTTTGGCGCGTGTAGTCGATCAAGACAGAATGGCACAATTCACGGGCAGTCCGTATGCCAATCGGTATCTCGGCCTGAGCGCGGATGCCGTCCACGAGTATTACGCCATCGCCCTGACCGTCGACGATCCTGGCTGGCGTTACGATTTCGGCAGCGATCCGGTCGTGTTCGTGACTGAAGGCCCGGTCTGCACCGATGGCGTCAACCTGTGGCGCGTACAATCCAGCGACGGCTTCGTCAACCTGTGGGTGCCGGAGACACGCGACAATGACTACTTGATCGAGCCGGTCACCGGGCAGGCAAGCGGCGCCCCGGCCTACACGCCTGCTCGCGTCGTACTGACCGAGGTCGCGCCGGATCTGGTGGTCGATGCTCTGGCGCAGTTGTCCTTCTTCGGCCTGGGCGGCGGCGGCGAGGGATTACCACCCTACGACGGCGAGGCGACGATCGGCGACCTGTACGATTTCGTGCTGAGCGTTTACCCGCCCGGAACAACCGTGAACGTGACGCTGCGCGACCCGGATGCGCGCGTCTTCGACGAAAAGCTGGCGTACTCGTGGCACGAGACCGACTCGCCGGTCAGCTACGTCACGGTCGATCTTCCGGCCTATCCCGGTCTGGCGACGGGCACGTGGACCGTCGAACTGGAAGCCGAGGGCGAACTGCGCCGCCTGGCCTATCACCTGAACCAACCGGAGTCTCCCGTGATGACGCCCGCCTGCGAACAGACGACACCCGTCATCTACGTCAGCGGCTTACAACCGAACGAAATCATCGGACTGTCGCAGATCGAGATCGACAACAGCGATTACGACGATGAGGGCAATCTGACCGTCGAGATCGTCAATCGCTGGCGCTTGCAGGCGGATAGCCAGGGCACGTTGGTGATCGAGGATTTCGAACCCTATCTGCGCCCATTGAGCAATCCCAGCATCCAGCGCGAATGGGGCGTCGAAGCCGCCGAAGGATCGTGGATGGATACCCTGTCGTCTTCGTCGACCTTCCTCACCGTCACGGACTCCTGGGACTGTTATTCGTCGCAGGTGGGCGTCGCGCCGAGCGCGCTCTGGTCCGGCGGCGACGATCTGCCGGCGCGCCTGACGCCCGGCGACCGCGCACGCGTCGTTCCTGGCGACCCCAACAACGTACGTGATGAGCCGAGCACCGACGGCAACCGCATCGGCCAGATCCCCGGCGGTGCGGAATTCGTGGTGGTGGATGGCCCGGCTTACGGCGACGGCCTACGCTGGTGGCTGGTCTTGTACGACGGTTTGATCGGCTGGACGGTCGAAGGGCAGGGAACGGAGTACTGGCTGGAGCCGGATTTGCCGTAACCGTACGCGGCTGCTGCATTTCATGCGGGCGGGTTGTGTGAAGCTCCCGCCCGTTTCGATTCTATGTCCGTATTCATAAGTCGATCATGAGGCGATTACCCGTACAGACGGTTTCTTCCCATAATGATTCGTCAGGGAAGCACATATTTCGAAACGAGCAAGAAAAATGAAACTCGATCGTTATCGACTGACCTATATTGCGGGATTCCTCGGTTCGATCATCATTACGGTCGCCTCTGTCATCACGGCCCTGGCTTACGTCGGCAAGCAGGGGCAGGCGTATTCGCCGCTCAATCACTTCGTCTCGGAGTTGGGTGAGGTCGGCGTATCCCCGGCAGCCGCCGTCTTCAACACCGGTCTGATTGTTGGCGGCGTCTTTCTCGTCATCTTCCTGGTCGGGCTGGCGACGCTGCTCAAGGGCTGGTTCCGCTACTTGTTCGCCTTGTTCGGGGTGGTATCCGGCGTCTCCGGCGTGCTGGTCGGCGTCTTCCCGATGAACAACCTGGCCGCGCACACGCAGGTCGCGCTGACTTTCTTCAACACCGGCTGGATCATGGTCGGGCTGTTTTCGCTCTACATCCTGTTCGTGCGCCCGCCACCCTTCCCGCTGTGGCTGATCATCCCCGGCATCATCACAGTGCTCAGCTTCATCGCCTTCCTCAACAGCATCAGCGGGTTGACAGGCGATGCACTGGCCGCGCCAACCGACCGCGTCGCCGTCTGGAACGTGACGATCTTCGAGTGGATGCTGATCGGCGGCGTGATGGTCTGGGTGTTTTTGATCGCCCTGCGCCTGTACCTGGCGGAGCGCGCCTCAGCACTGCTGGCGACGGCGAAATCGCCCGCGTGAGAACGTCGTTGTGGACGGCAAAATCGCATAGAATGCAGAGGAACAAACGACGATGCTTGTTCCTCTTTGCCTTGGTTGCGTCTATGCCTGGCCGATTCAATGCAATCATCGAATAAATGATGTACGAACATTCGGCAATTTGCGGCAAAGACGCTACAATTGTCTGAGTTTGTGTACGTCAGCGTTACCTGGCCGTTATGCATCGTGTTTGGTGATTTTGCACGGTTATATTGTCCTTGACCTGTTGCGAGAGGGAACTTGACAGCGTTATAGTCGCACCCGGCGTGTGAACGCTCTCTCAAAGTCGGGGGCCTGCGCAGTCGACAACTATCAAACATTGCGACGGCTTTGTAGAAGAGACTTTTTGATGAACTCTATACCGATCCTTGAAATCGAGCACATCAGCAAACGATTCCCCGGTGTTCAGGCGTTATCCGACGTCCAATTCCAGGTCCACGCCGGTGAGGTGCACGCGCTGCTGGGCGAAAACGGGGCGGGCAAATCCACCCTGATCAAAATCATCTCCGGTGTGCATAGGCCCGACGAGGGCACCATCCGCATCGACAACCGACCCGTCAGCTTCAACAACCCGCGTGAAGCGCAAGCGCTCGGCGTGGCGACGATCTATCAGGAGCTCAGCCTCTACCCGGAACTGACGGTCGCCGAGAACATCTTCATGGGCCATGCACCGCGCGGCCCGCTCGGCATCGTCGACTGGCGCGAGATGGGACGCCGCTCACGCGAGATCCTGGAATCGCTGGAGATCACCGACCTCGACGTCAACCGCAAGGTCGGCGGCCTGTCCGTCGGCCAGCGCCAGCGCGTCGAGATCGCCAAGGCGCTCTCGCTCAACGCGCGCATCCTGATCATGGATGAGCCGACCGCCGCCCTGACCGAGGCCGACGTGCAGCGGCTGTTCAGCATCGTGCGCCTGCTGCGCGAACGCGGCGTGGGCGTCATCTACATCAGCCACCGTCTGGAAGAGGTCTTCCTGCTGGCCGATCGTGTGACCGTGCTGCGCGATGGCCAGTATGTCGGCACGGCGGACGTCAAGGACGTGACCTCTGACCAACTGGTGAGCATGATGGTCGGCCGCACGATCGAGAACATGTTCCCCAAGCTGCCCGCGGTCATCGGCGACCCGGTGCTGGAAGTGCGCAATCTCTCGCGCCGTCCGTTGTGCAAGAGCGTCAACCTGACCGTGCGCTCCGGCGAGATCGTCGGGCTGGCCGGTCTGGTCGGCAGCGGGCGCAGCGAACTGGCGCAAACGATCTTCGGCTTCACGCCCGCGCAGGAGGGTGAAATCCTGCTCAACGGCCAGGCTGTGCGCATCCGCAACCCCGGCCAGGCCATGCGCTATGGCATCGCCTACGTGCCGGAAGACCGCGGCACTCAGGGCTTGATCCGTGAGATGCGGCTGCGCGAGAACGTCTCGCTGGCCGTGCTGCGGACGATGACGCGCTCAGGCTTCATCGACACCGCGCAGGAACGCCGTCTGGCCGCCGAGGCGATCGAGCAGTTGGGCATCCGCGCCTACAGCATCGACCAGGTCGTCAACAAGCTGTCGGGCGGCAATCAGCAAAAAGTCGTCGTCAGCAAATGGCTGGCGAGCAAACCGAAAGTCTTGATCATGGACGAGCCGACGCGCGGTGTGGACGTCGGCGCGAAGGCGGAAATTCATCATCTGATCAGCGAACTGGCGCAGCAAGGGCTGGCGATCCTGATGATCTCGAGCGAGCTGCCGGAAGTACTCGGCATGAGTGACCGCATCATCGTCATGCGCGAGGGCCGCGTCGTCGCCGAATTCGACCGCGAGGAAGCCAATCAGAAGAACGTCGTTACAGCCATGATGCGGGAAACCGCCGAACCAGCTACCGCCAGCACCGGACAAGGAGTGTCCGTATGACCGCAACCGCCAAACCCGTGCCCACGCCCGCCCGGCGGGATGACACGGGCAACTTCGTCTCGCGCTTGATCAGCATCGTCTCCTCGCAGGAGATCATTCTGCTGTTCGTGTTGATCGCCCTGCTGGCAAGCGTCGGCAGCGCCAACCCGCGCTACGTCGCCGAGCGCAACTTCATCAACATCTTCAACGGCAATGCCTACATCGCCGTGGCCGCCATCGGTATGACGATGGTGATCATCTCGCGCAACATCGATATCTCGGTCGGCTCGTTGATCGGCGTCCTCGGCACGATCAGCGGCACACTGGCAATCAACGGCAGCCCGATCTGGGTATCGTGGCTGGTGCCGATTCTGGTCGGCGCGCTGGTGGGCGCGGCGATTGGCTTCATGGTCGCTTACCTGCGCATCCCATCGATCGTCGTCACGCTCGGTCTGCTCAGCATCCTCAAGGGCGGCCTGATCACCGTGACAAGCGGCGAGTGGATCACCGACCTGCCGGAAGGTTTCTTCCTGGCGCAGATGAAGACACCGGCCTTCTCGATCCTGGGCTTGAGCATCCCGGCTATCCCGTCGCCGATCATCATCATGTTCGTGCTGACGCTGATCGCCGTCCTGTGGATGCGCTACAGCCAGACCGGACGCGCCATCTATGCCGTCGGCGGCAACGCGGAAGCGGCGCGCCTGTCCGGTATTTCCGAGAAGCGCATTCTGATGACCGTCTTCATCCTCAACGGTGTGTTTGTCGGCATCGCCGCGGTGCTGTGGGCGACCCAGTTGAGCATCATCCAGTCGACCGTTCCGCCGGGACTTGAGCTGCAAATCATCACGGCGGCCGTCGTCGGCGGTGTCAGCATCCTCGGCGGCGTCGGCACAGCCTTTGGCGCGATGATCGCCGCCATCCTGCTGAGTGCGATCAACTCAGCGCTGGTCTTCATCGATATTTCGCCGTACTGGTTCCGCGCCGTCGTCGGCATTCTGATCCTGGTCACCGTCCTCGCCGATATGTTGCGGCGCCGGCGAACTGCCGCCGCCAGTGGAGATTAAGCCTATGGCCGCGTCATCCCACCCCATCGAAGAACGACAGGGGTCTTCGCCACTCACGAATATTCTGCTGCGCCAGGAAGTCATCCTGTTCCTGATCCTGATCCTGGCCGTGACCCTGCTGGCGCTCAGTTCGGATAAGTTCCTGACGGTCAGCAACATCCTGAACCAGGGCCGCCTTTTGACCGAGATCGGGCTGGTCGCGCTGCCGATGACGTTCATCATCATCACCGGCGGCATCGACCTGTCGGTCGGTTCGATTCTGGGTGTCTGCGCCATCGTCCTCGGCTACATGTGGAATCCGAGCGGGCCGTTCCAACTGCCGCTCGAAGCCGCGATCATCGTTTCGCTGGCGCTCGGCACGCTGTGCGGGTTGGTCAACGGGCTGATCATCGTCTACATCGGCGTTCCACCGCTGATCACGACGCTGGCGACGCTGGCGCTCTACCGCGGGCTGGCTGAGGGCATCAGCCAGGCGCGTTCGGTGCGCGGTTACCCGGAGTGGTTCTTCCAACTGGGTCAGGGAGAGGTGCTGGGCGTCCCAACCCAATTGTGGGTGCTCGTCTTTTTCGTCATCGTGACGGCGATCATCTTGAGCCGCACGGTGTTCGGGCGCTCGCTCTACGCGATTGGCAACAACGAGTTGGGCGCACGGTTCTCCGGCATCCCGACCGGGTTGTACAAGATCATTATTTATGCCTTTTCCGGCTTCATGTCCGGCATGGCGGCGTGGATCTTCGTCTCTCGCGTGACGACCACGCGCTCGGACATGGGCAGCGGCCTGGAACTGGACGCGATTGCGGCGGTCGTCCTCGGCGGCACCAGCATTTTTGGCGGCACCGGCAGCATCGTCGGTACGGTCATCGGCTTCGTGCTGATCCAGCTGCTCAAGAACGGCCTGTCACTGGCGGGCGTGACGACCGATGGTACCATCGTTGTGATCGGTACGGTGCTGATCCTCGCCATTCTGATCAACAACTTCATCCAGCGGCGCACCAACGCTGCATAAGGACAGATTAGAGTTACGAAGGAGGTGATGCTATACCCAAAAGACGCGCTTGAAGATGATGTTCGCTTTCGTTTTCTAGGACTGCATCAGGAGTAATGCGAAATGCGTAAGACACTACTAGTCGGTTTACTGCTCACCACCGTTCTGGTGCTGGGTTTTGCCCTCGCCATGCCGGCTGCGGCTCAGGATCGTTGGGACGGCGCGGATGACCTGCCCGTAAGCCCGCTCGAATGCCCGGCGATGGACGGCGAGATGGCCGCGACTGACGAACCGGCGGCAATGGAAGCGCCAGAATATGACGGCGGCCAGGCTGTCAATGCCCCTGATCTTGCCGGTCAGGACATCGTCCTCGTCGACGTGCCGAAACTCGTCGGCATCGGCTACTTTGCAGCGACCACGCTCGGTGAGCAGCAGGCCGCTGAAGAACTCGGCAACGTGACGGTCACGACCGATGCGCCGACCGAGGCGAACATCGACGACCAGATCGCGGTCATCGACAACTATATCACCCAGGGTGTCAACGGCATTCTGTTCGCAGCCAACGACCCGGTCGCGATTGCCCCCGTGCTGCGCCGCGCGCTTGAGGCCGGCATTCACGTCGTCGGCTACGATGCCAACAGCGAGCCGGATGCGCGTGAGTGGTTCGTCAACCAGGCCGAGTTCAACGGCATCGCCAAGGCGATGGTTGACAGCATGGTCGCTGAAATCGGTGATGCAGGCAGCTTCGCCATCGTCACCAGCACCTTCACGACCCCGAACCAGGCCCGCTGGATCGCCGAAATGCAGGCGTACCAGGAAAAATGCTATCCCGGCATGACCTGGCTCGAGACGGTTGAGGCGCAGGAAGACAACCAGTTGTCGTTCAACCAGGCGACGACCCTGCTCAACAAATATGGCCCCGACGTGGACGGTCTGTTCGCGATGACGAGCGTGGCGACCCCGGCGGCGGCGGAAGCCGTCACCCAGGCCGGGCTGTGCTCCGTCGATTCCGCGAGCGCGGCTGCGCCGAGCGCGGAAGAAGCGGTGGCTGTCGTCGGTCTGGCGACCCCGAACGCGATGAAACCGTACGTCAATGATAGCTGCGTCAAGTCGGTCGTGCTGTGGAACCCGATTGATCTCGGCTACGCAGCCGTCTACGTCATGCGCGCGGTGGTCGACGGCGAATTCGGCCCTGGCGACACCACGGTCGAGGCCGGGCGTCTGGGCACGCTGACGGTCGTCAACGGTAGTGAAGTGCTGCTTGGCCCGCCCTTCATCTACACCGCCGAGAACATCAACGACTTCGACTTCTAGACGTCGAACTGTCAAACACGCTCATGCCCCGGTCACGATGTGCGACCGGGGTGAGAGCAGAAAGGGACGTGGCATCTTGCCCGTCCCTTTTGTTTTGTCCTTTCTTCATCGGGCTGCTGCAAATGTTAGGAAATCTGTTAAAATAAGCCTTCTGTGCTAGAAAATGACGTTACTATTCATCTGTGAAAACCCTCACCTCAAGCAAGCGCTGGCTGCTCGCCACGCCCGCATCCGCCGAACATCTGACTACTTATCGCGACATGAGCGCGGTGCTGGCGCAGGTGCTCTATAACCGCGGCTTCGAGAGTTCCAGCGATGCTTTCCAGTTCTTGCAGGCCAATCAATCGCCCTTCAACCCGTTCGAGCTGAAGGGCATGAATCAGGCCGTCGCCCGCATCCGCAACGCGATCCGCAAAAGCGAACCGATCATCATCTACGGCGATTTCGACGCCGACGGCGTGACGGCGACCGCGCTGCTGGTGACTGCGCTCCACGCGTTGGGCGCCAACGTCAAGCCGTACATTCCGCACCGCATCGACGAGGGCTATGGACTGAACAGCGCCGCGCTCTCCAAGCTGGCGCGCGCAGGCGTCCGCCTCGTGATCACGGTCGACTGCGGCATCCGCTCGGTGCAGGAAGTCGCCGATGGGCGCAGCTACGGCCTGGACATGATCGTGACCGATCATCACAGCGTCGGCGTCGACATCCCCCCGGCCAACGCCGTCATCAACCCGAAGCAGATCGACTGCAAATATCCCGAAGACATGCTGGCGGGCGTCGGCATTGCCTACAAGCTGGCGGATGCGTTGTTCCGCGCCACGGCGTCGGATCGCTACAGCAAGCAGCCGGAGATTCAACTCGAATCGCTGCTCGATCTGGTCGCTATCGGCACCGTTGCCGACCTGGCACCGCTCGACCGGCTGGAAAATCGCGTGCTCGTCCAGCGTGGGCTGGACGTGATCAACAATGGCACGCGGGCGGGCATCCGCGCCCTGATCGAGGTAGCGGCGGCGCGCCATGGCGCCATCGACGCCGGTCGCATCGGCTACGCGCTCGGCCCGCGCATCAACGCCGCCGGGCGGCTCGACAGCGCGATGACGGCCTATCACCTGCTGATGGCGCAGGATATGCCCCATGCGGAGCGGCTGGCGATCGAACTGCAGAGCTTGAACACGCGGCGGCAGGAGTTGACGCGCCTGGCACAGGACATGATCCGCGAGCGACTGGAGAGCGGCGGCGAAACCGATGCGCCCCTGATCTTCGCCCAGGATGCCAGCTTCCAGCCGGGCATCGTCGGGCTGGTGGCCGGGCGGCTGTCGGAAGAATACTATCGCCCGGCGGTCGTCATGGAGCTGGGCGAGGAAGAGAGCCGCGCCTCGTGCCGCAGCATCCCGCAGTTCGACATCACGCAGGCGCTCGACCAGTGCGCGGATCTGCTGGTGCGCCACGGCGGCCATGCCCAGGCGGCGGGCCTGACCGTGCGCAACGAGAACATCCCAACACTGCGCGCCCGCCTGACCGAGATCGCGGCGACGCAGTTGAGCGGGCAGGAACTGACGCCGACGATCGACATCGACATGGAACTGCCATACAAGCTGATCGATCTGCCGCTGGCCGAGGAACTGACGCGTCTGGAGCCGACCGGGCATCACAACCGCCCGCCGATCTTCATGTCGCGCCGCTTGCGCGTGGTCGAGCGCCGCGCCGTCGGCAAGGACAACCAGCACCTGCGCCTGCGTCTGTCGCATCCCGGCCAACCGACCGTCGACGCGATCGGCTTCGGGCTGGGCGACCGGCTGTCCGATCTGCCGGAGATGGTCGACGTCGCCTACGAGCTGACCGTCAACGAGTGGAACGGCTCGCGCACGGCGCAGCTCAGTCTGCAGGACGTGCGCGGAGCGGAGTAATGGGGCATCATTGCCTTCGTGTCGCATTACCCTATGGTCGCTCCACACGCTATGCACGGTGAATCGCATCTGGTGAACCCAACTGAGCACCGAGTACTGAGCACTGAGTACCCATTCCTGATCCCATCCATCCTGGCGCTCCTCCTTCTCTGCCTCGCCCTCCCACCGTCCATCCACGCCCAAGCGGACGCCGACACGCCGAATCCGTTCGGCATTGTTGAGGGCTTCTGGCTGCCGGATGCTGCCTGCGAGATCGGTGCGGGCTGGGAGCGCATCATCTTCGATTGGGCGGAGCACCAGCCAAGCGGCCCCGATGACTGGAACACGCTCAACGTCGACGCGCGTTCGCTGGAAGCCGCGCATGATTGCGACCGCGAAGTCGTCGGCATTGTCAAGCACACGCCGCAGTGGGCGACCGATGGGCTGCTTAACGCCGGGGTGCCGCGCGGGCTGTATCTGCCGATCGACGATCCGGGCAATCTGTGGGCGAACTTCATGCGCCGCGTCGCCGAGTATTACGCGCCGCTCGGCGTGCGCCGCTGGATCATCTGGAACGAGCCGGACATCACGCGCGAGACCTACGGCTTCGAGTTCGAAGGCACGGTCGAAGATTATGCGCAGTTGGTCAAGGTCGCCTATCTGGCCGCCAAAGAGGGGGACCCGGACGCGATCATCCACCTGGCGGGCACAACCTACTGGCATGACGTCAACGCCGGGCGGCGACTGTATCTCGACCGCCTGCTCGAAGTACTGACGGCAGACCCGGACGCCGCCGCCAACGAGGGCTATTTCGACGCCATCACGCTCCACATCTACTACCGTGCGGACACCGTCTGGCAGATCGTGCACGAGATGCGCGCGGTGCTCGATGCGTATGGTCTGGGCGATAAGCACATCTGGATCGGCGAGACGAATGCCTCGCCCAATCTCGATCCGCTGTGGCCGGTCGAGCGCCCCAACTGGCAGATCACGCTCGATCAGCAGGCGGCGTTCCTGGTGCAGGCGACGGCCTTAGGGCTGGCCGCGGGCGCGGATCACATCGGAGTCTACAAGTTCTACGACTGGAATCTGGCGCCGGGTGCGGAGTCGTTCGGGCTGATCCGCGTCGACGAGACGCGCCGCCCGGCCTTCACGACCTGGGCGATGATCGCCGAGCGCTTGTCTGATGTCACCGGCGGAACCTTCGCACAGACGGAGACGGTCGACGTCGTGCGCCTGGATGCGGGCGAGGGGCAGATCGTGGTCGCCTGGGCGCGCAGCGGACTGCCCGCGCAGATTCGGATCGGCGCGACGGATGTGCAGGGGCAGATAGCCGATCAGTATGGTATGATCGTCGGCGTGCGCCCGCTCAACGGCGGCTACTCGGTTGCGCTGCCGGGCGCGCTCTGCAACGAGACGGATGGCTGCCCGGTCGGCGGCGCGCCGGTGCTCCTGTTCCAACCGGCGGGCGAGGCCATCGTGCAGGAAGTGACGCCGGACGGCGCGGTCAATCTACAGTTCGAGTAAGACATTGCGGGCGCAAATTCATGCGCTGCGCATCGAGGGACGAGGATTATGGCGAAGGAATTCTTCTACGGTGGGCAGGCAGTCATCGAAGGCGTGATGATGCGCGGGGCGCACAAGGCGGCGATTGCCGTGCGCAACCCGAGCGGCGAGATCGTCGTGCACGAGCAGCCGCTGAATCCGCATCTGTATCAGGGCCGCATCCCCAAGACTCCATTCGTGCGCGGGCTGGTCGGCCTGTGGGACGCGCTCGGCCTGGGCACGCGCGCGCTCATGTGGTCGGCGGATGTCGCCGTGAGCGAGGAAGAAGAAGAGATCAGCTTCAACGGCCCGATCGGCTTCGCCACGCTGGCGGTGTCGCTGATCTTCGGCATCGGCCTGTTCTTCGTCGCGCCGACGCTCGGTGCGAGCGCCGTCGGCAACTGGTTGAACCTCAGTGGTGCGGATGCCGCGGTGAGCACGGAGTGGGGGCATTTCCTCATCAACGTGATCGAAGGCGTGATCCGGCTCGTGCTGCTGGTCGGCTACATCTGGCTGATCGGGCGCATCCCGGACGTCAAGCGGCTGTTCGGCTATCACGGCGCGGAGCACAAGACGATCAATGCCTACGAGGCCGGGGCGGAACTGACCCCCGAGATCGTCGCGCAGTATCCGATTGAGCACCCACGCTGCGGCACGGCCTTCCTGCTGACGGTCGCCGTGGTCAGCGTGCTCGTCTTCTCGCTGCTCGGTCGCCCGCCGATGCTGCTGTTGATCCTGTCGCGCGTGCTGCTGATCCCGGTGATCGCGGGCATCGCTTACGAGGTCATCCGCTTCACGGCGCGCAACATGCATAACCCGCTCGTGCGCGCGATCATCGTGCCGAACCTGGCGCTCCAGCACCTGACGACACGCGACCCCGACCTGACGATGATCGAGGTCGCCATCACCGCTCTCAAGCGTGTGCTCGTCTCCGAGCAGATTTTGAGCGAGGAAGAAGCGCCGCTGCCTGTCACCAGCGACCCGGTCAAACCCGCGGCACAACCGGCAGGCCAGCCTGTCGCAGGCGACTAAACGCTACGAACCAAGTTCTAGCGCCGCACGCGTGATGACACCGCCTGGCGGGACGAGGATGCGCTCCGGCACTGTCCCGCCCGCCAGCAGCTTGATCATCACGTCGATGGCCGCCCGCGAAAAGCGCTCGCGCCCCACGTCGACCGATGCACGCATAAAATAGTTGTTGCGAATGTACGAGCGCGCCAGCGCCTCGGCGTCGACGCTGGTGATGACCACGTCACTCGAGCGCACGCCCGCCAGCGACAGCGTTTCGATGGCGCCGAAGGCCCCCGCATCGTTGATACTCAGAATCGTGTCGAATTGAACGCCCTCTTGCAGCAGCCGCTGCACCGATCGGGTGGCGTTATCCGACGTGCCACCCAGGTAGCGCCCGATGATCTCGACGTCCGGCGCCAATTCGCGGATGCCATCTTCGAGGCCGTTGGCACGCTCGACGATCTGCGGCAGATCGGGATAGTCGAGCACGATCACGCGCGCCTGTCCATTGCGCTCGTCGCGGATGATACGCCCGGCGGCGCGACCCGCCTCCAGGCCCATCAGATAGTCATCCCCGGCGATCAAGACACCGCCGTGGCTGGCCATGTCACCATTGAGGAGCACGAGCGGGATGTCCGCGTCGTCGACCGATTGCAGCGTCTCACCGAGCAGCACCGGATCGAGCGGGCAGACGATCAGCGCCGAGGCGCCCTCGACGCGCGCACGCTCAATCAGTGGGATCTGGCGCGCTTTGTTGCTGTCGCTATCGTAGGCGCGGTAGGCGATGCCAAAGGCTTCGGCCATGTCGCCCATCTCGCGCGTTTGCCGCGCGTGATACTCGCTGGTCGTGTTGCAGGTCACGTAGGCGATGAAACCCGTGTCGCCGACGATGGCTTGCGCGCGCCGGATGTCGTCGTCGGTCGGGATCACGCTGTCGGCACTGCCGCTCTCGCCTTTGACGACGATCGCCCGGCGCGGCCCGGCGATATCCCCCAGCGGAGTCAACACCAGGGCCGCCACGATGACGGCCAGCACCAGCAGCGCCAGCCCGACGAGCACCGCCGGATTCTTCAGCAGCGGGCGCGGCACAGGCGCAGTCGGCACTTCCATCGGCAGGCGTGCGGGCTGTGGTGACAGTGTCTCGGTTTCCGGCAGTGACACCGCCGGGAGATCGCTCGAGGTGATCGTGCCCAACACGTCGGCGCTGCGTTCGACCGCGCTCTGCAGGGCGACCGACATGGCGGCGATGGTCGGGAAGCGATCTTCCGGGCTTTTCGCCAGCGCTTTCATGACCACGTTGGTCACGTGAATCGGCAGGTTTGGCTGAAACTCGGTGATCGGCGGCGGAGATTTTTCCAGGTGCTGGTAGATGATCGCGACCAGGTTGCCATCCGAGGACTGAAACGGCGGACGCCCGGCCAGCATGTGATAGAGCAGCACGCCCGCGCCGTAGACATCCGAGCGCCGGTCGACCGGGTCGCCGCGTAATTGCTCCGGCGACATGTAGAGCGGCGTCCCGACGACGCTGCCGGACTGCGTCAGATCGTCGGAACCGGCGATCAGCTTGGCCAGGCCGAAATCGGCCAGGTAAGCATTGCTCTGCTCGTCGAACAGGATGTTGCCGGGTTTGAGGTCGCGATGGATGATGTTCTGCTGGTGCGCGTATTCCAGCCCGCTGGCGAGCTGAACGAAGATGCGCGACGCTTCCAGAGCGTGCATGGGCCGGTTGCCCATCTTCTGCGCCAGCGTGCCGCCGCGCAGCAGCCGCATGGCAAGATAGGCGAGTTCGTCTTCCACGAAGCCATAGCCGAAGACCGGCAGGATGTGCAGATGCTCCAGTTTGGCGGCCATCTCGACTTCACGGGCGAAGCGGCGCTTGAACTCTTCGCGCTCTTCCCGGTTCGGCTCGAGCATGATCACCTTGAGCGCGACCGGGCGACGCATCGACTGCTGGAACGCCCGGTAAACTGTCGCCATGCCGCCGCGTCCAATGCGTTCTTCGACGACATAATCGTCTATTTGACGGCCAATGAGCTGATCGACTTGCATATACTACAATCCAAGAATACACGGGTAGTCTACGGCGGAATAGCGCGCGGGGCAACTTCAGGTTTTTTCGGCGTGAGGTCGTCGCGTAACCGTCGGCTTTGGGGCAGGCAGTACCCGGCATCATCCCTTATAATAACAAGGCGTATGCGGAGTGACGAGGAACGATTATGTTTCGTATGTTAAGCGCTTGCCTGCTCATGCTGATGATGGCGGGCGGCGCGTTGGCTCAGGACACGGTTCAGGTCGCAAACACCCAACCGGCGATCCCGCCGAGCTACCAACTCAACGGAATCGAGCACATCTACCAGACGTGGAACAACTGCGGCCCGGCATCGGTGACGATGGCGCTGTCGTATTATGGCTACGATGAAGATCAGCAAGTGGCGGCAAACTGGCTGAAACCCAATTCCGAAGACAAAAACGTCAGCCCGTGGCAGATCGCCGAGTACGTCAACACGGTCGTGCCGGGCACCACACGCGCGATCGTGCGGCACGGCGGCGATATGGAACTGCTCAAGCTGCTCTTGAGTCAGAACTTCCCGGTCATGGTCGAGGCGGGTTACGATCCGCCGCAGGATACCCAGGGCTGGATGGGCCATTACCTGACGCTCTATGCCTATGACGACGGCCAGGGCGTGTTCGTCGCCAATGACAGCTTCAACGGCCCGCACTACAGCTACGAGTATGCCTACTTCGACTCGTTCTGGCGCCACTTCGACCGGCTCTTCATCGTCGTGTATCCCTACGCGAGGGAGCAGGAACTGATGAACCTGCTGGGCGATAACGCGGACGAGCAGCTCAACTGGCAGCACGCGCTCGACACCGCCCGCGCGGAAGCAAGCGCCAACCCGGATGACCCGTTCGCGTGGTTCAACATGGGCACCAATTTCGTCGGCCTCGGTGACTACAACTCGGCGTCGATTGCCTACGATCAGGCGCGCAACGTCGGCGGCGGGCTGCCCTTCCGCATGTTGTGGTACCAGTTCGGCCCGTTCGAGGCGTATTATCAGGTCGGGCGCTACCAGGACATGATCTCGCTGGCGCAGGCGCTGCTCAATGACGGCGGCGGCCAGTTCGTCGAGGAGACGTTCTACTACGGTGGTCTGGCGCGCGCCGCCATGGGCGAGACCGAACGCGCCCGCTCGAACTTCCAGCAGGCGATCTTCTTCAACCCCAACTTCACACCCGCCAGCGAGGCGCTGGCGATGCTCGACGGCGACCAGGGCTAGATCCGCACTTGCAGCAGGGGATGCGACGAGTGGTGTCCCCTGCGACCGATTTTCAATTGCGTTTCACAAGTGAATTTGCCTTCACCCCGCCCACAATTTGCGCGTGGATTGTGCCCGCTCGCGGACGTGGGCGATCTGCTCAGCGCTGACGGGCTGCTCGAAGCTGCGGAAGCCGCTCAGGCGGAAGCCGTGCCGCTCGGCGATGGCGCCGATCTCGCGCGCCTGTTCGACCGAGATGTCCTTGCCGATGGTGTAATCCTCATAGCGGCCATCCAGGGCCAGGGCCATCGTCTCGGCCATGCAGGCGTAGGCATGACGCAGCGGGAAGCCGAAATCGAAGCCGAAATCGACCGGGCCGGGCACTTCGACCATGCCGCCCTCGATCACGAGCACGTCGTCGCGCTCGGCGGCCACGCGCTTGCTCACGTCGCGCGGACGAGCCACGTCGAGCACGACCGCCCCCGGCTTGAGATGCGCCGGTTGGATCACTTCGTGGACGGCGCTCGTCACCGTCAGGATCAGGTCGGCATCGTAGATCGCGGCCATGTCGGTCGAGGCGCTGACCTGCGCGCCCAGCCCGACGCAGCGCTCACGGAGCGCGTCGAGCGCATCCTGCCGCCGCCCGATCAAGCGCAGATCGGCGCTCTCGCTCGCCAGCAGCTCGGCGCACGTCTTGCCGATGGTGCCCGTCGCGCCGACCACGGCCACGACCGCCTCGCGCATGACAATGCCCATCGCGACCGCAGCAGCACGGATCGCCTCGATGGCGATGGTGACAGTGTAGCTATCGCCAGTCGTCACGGGCAGCGCCAGCCGGTCGGCAATCGTCTTGCCCGCGTCGCCGACGACCGACGTATACGCGCCCAGGCCGAGGATGCGCGCGCCGAGTCCCTCCGCCATCTCGCCGCAGGCGACGATCTTGCGGTAGACCGTCTCGACCGGCAGCGACATCATCGTCGGCGGCGTGAACGGGCAGGCGATCAACCAGCCGCGCAGTTCGCGCCCGGTCGCCTGCGAGACGATGCCTTTAACCTCCGACAGATAAACGGGCGGGAAGAAGCGCGAGAAGTAGTTGATCTGCCCCTCGGTCAGGATCTTGCCCAGCAGCGGGAACTTGCGCTGCACGTCCTTCTTGATCTGGATCGGGTGGATGATGAAGGCGAACGTGTCGTCTACCATCGCTCGTCCGCCTGCACCGGCACGTCCTCGTCGTGGCGCGGGTAATGGCGCGTGTGATGGGCACCCCGCCCGCGGATGAAGTGATGATCGCTCTCTTCGAAGCGGATGCTGCGGCTGATCACGCGGCGCTGCGGCGCAGCGACCATGACCACGTCCGACTCGATCATGCGGCCAGGGAAGAGCACCATGCCGGAGCCGATGCGGCAGTTATGGCCGACGGCGCTGCCGAGCACGACCTGGCCGACCTCGCGCAGATTGCCCTGAATATCGGCGGCGCGGATCGGCTTCTGCTCGATCAGGTTGAAATCGGTGAAGGTGTTGCCCGCGCCGACGAAGCTGTTACGCCCGATCACGCACATCTGGAGGCAGGTGTTCTGCGCGATGATCGTGTTTTCCATGACGGCGGTCAGGTAGAGCGCGGCGCGGAAGGGCATGAAGCAGCCATCGGCGATCGAACTCATCATCAGGCAGCAGCCGTCGTCGATGGTGACGTTGTCGCCAATGGTGCAGTTATCGATGAAGACGCCGGGGCCGATGTTGCAGTTATCGCCAATCGAGGCAGGGCCGGTGATGACGGCGGTCGGGTGAATGCGCGTGTTCTTGCCGACTTTGACGACCTCGTGCGTGCTCAGCAGTTGGCGCTGCTCCAGCATCGCCCGCCACAGGAGCTTGAGGCTGTAGAAATTGTGCGACTTGACGTAGCGGTCGAAGCGGCTGGCGCGCCCGAACAGGCTGTAGATGATGCTGGCGAAATAGATGTGCACCCAGCTTTCGATGCTCATGACCGCGCGCCCCGGCGCATAATGCGTCAGGTTGCCCTGCTCCATCGTCATGAAGTCCGGCACGCTGTAGAAGCCCATCTCCTCGGCGTCGCTGTCGACCACGATCGGCTGCCACTCCGACGTGTAGTCCGCCGGGAAATACCACAGATCGAGCAAATAGAACGTGTTGCCACGCTCATCTTCGACCGGCTCGAAGCCGGTGCTGAGCGGCAGCGTATAGGTGCTGAAGGCGGCATCGGTCGCCGGGATGGCCGCACGGCAGGCGCGTTTGCTCGCCAGCGCCCCGCGCATGAAGGCCGTCAGGAATTCCTCGTCGAACCACAGGTTATCGCGGTAGACGATGGCCGGGCCGCGCACCTCGTGCAGTTGGCGTGGGCTGCTGAAGACCCCGCCAAGCGTGATCTGGCGCTGCTTACGCGGCAGCAGCCGGGGCAGCACGTCTTGAAACAGATCTTCCTGGTGGATCTTCAGTGGCCGCGTGCCGATGGTGAGCTGGCTCGCGGGCTGGTTGAACGGCGGCACGTGGCGCGCATCTTCGATCACATAGCGTTGCATAGGGATACTCCGCCGGGGTCGGGTATCGACAGCTTGCGACCCCTGCGCTTATTGTGCCATCAAAACCCGCCGCATCCAATTGAGGAGAGAATAGATGCGTCGAACGGCTGTCAGAATGGGACTGAAAGCGGATTGAACCCCAAAATTGCTGAACTATGCAAACTAGTTGCAGATAAGTTGTCAAAATCCCGCCTAATATGATTTAAGTTGCAACTTGCGCATTCTAGTGACAGTGAGTTACAATAATTTACATCTAATCATATTCAAGTGGCGCAAATTGCAGTTATGGCTGTCGATGCTGGAATTGAACAAACTATCCGTATTAACCGAGCATTTGCTCCAAATGTCCCCGTTCAGCAGATGAGTCAGTTTGCAGGGCGTTTCAAAGAAATACGAAGGATGATAAGTGCAGTTACCCAACCAGGTGCACATGTCATTTTGTTTGGTGAACGCGGCGTAGGAAAAACCTCATTGGTATCCATATTAGGGGAGATATTTGAGCCATTTGACAACTCCTTCGCCTTTGTTCGCGTTAACTGCGACAACAAACTGTCGTTTTCATCATTGTGGCAACGAGTTTTGATTGAGATCAGGGTTACGCAACAAAGTGCAGGAATGGGTTTCGGGCCTGACAATGACAAAGAGACGGAAATAACCGCATTCCAGTTAAGACGAGCTGATGAGATTGACCCCGATGATATTCGTCAACTCTTTCAGAGTGTCCCTAAACATCCTGTCATCATTCTTGATGAAGTAGATAGGATAAAGGATCATGGTGTCGTCAGCTCGTTGGCAGATACTATCAAGGCGCTCTCTGATCATGCAGTAGAAACAACCTTGATCTTGGTTGGCGTGGCCGATTCGGTAGATGAGTTGATTGGGGAGCACCGTTCGATCGAGCGAACATTAGTACAAATTCAATTACCCAGAATGTCATCGCCGGAGCTACTTGAAGCATTACAACAGCGCCTTGATGGGGCACGGATGACGATGACAGATGAGGCGAAAAACTTTGTCGTTCTTCTATCAAAAGGTCTCCCGTACTATACACATTTACTCGGTCAACACGCAGCCCACTGTGCTAACGAAAGCGGGCGCACAACCATTGTTCTCCGGGACGTTGAAGAAGCGATACAACGCGCCATAGAGGATGTTCAATTGTCGATCCGTTCTGCTTACGTGCGAGCCATTAACACTTCGCAGCATGATACCTTGCATAAGGCAGTGCTCTTGGCCTGTGCCCTCATTGACGCTAACGCACTTAATGAGCTTGGATACTTCAGTGCTACAGACGTGAAGAATGAATTGTCAGAGCTACAAGGAAAACTATTTGAAGTATCCAATTTTTCCCGTCATTTGACAGATTTTTCTAGCTCAAAACGAGGAAACATCTTACATAGAATCGGAAAAGAACGACAATATCGCTATCGGTTTACTAACCCACTGATGCAACCCTACGTGTTAATGAAAGGCATTGAGATGGACGTTATCGACTATGACAAGCTGCAAAGACTTCAACGCTGATCGCCAGAGTTACGTCGTTAAATATCGTGAAAATCGGTACGAACTTGTGTGCTGAAAAGGGCTATGGTAAAGTCTCAGCAAATAATCCAAATCCAAATAAAGCCCCGTCGTCAGACGGGATTTTGGGAATGATAGACAGACGTGGACACACCTAATCTTATTTCTTCGTGTCTACTCTACCTCATTCTCTCGTTCTTCTTGCAGCAGAATCTCATTACCACATTAGCAAATATTCATGCGTGCTTCGGAGTATCCAGCGAAAGGAGCATCTACATGATCATGTGTTGTCGATGGCGCAGGCAGGTTCGTATGAAACAAAGGATAAGCAACGATGGACGTGCATCCTGTCAGGGTTCATCCCATTTTCGGTGGAGAGATGGGATTCTTAGCATATCCACTTGGGGCAACCCTACCTAGTACTGGCGGAGTGTACATACTGACTAGCGCCGTGGGAAGCATCGGTCAGTATGCACACACCACCATCTACGTAGGGCAAACAGACGATTTTTCAACTCGTCTGACTGTCCAACATCACAAATGGGGCTGCATACAAGCGCATCATGCAAACTGCGTCTGTATCAGGATTGTCCCCGACAAAATCGAACGTTCGCGCATTGAGGCTGAATTGATCCGAACACTTCAGCCAACGTGCAACGATCTCTTGAAGTCCGTATCGGGTTGGTAAGTTACAACTCGGTACTAGATAGCTCTCTAATCAACTCGTAAGCGCAACTGCCTGCGTCATCGACAACGTCTGATTATGATATGTGACCGTTCTTTTTCGAGCGGTCTTTTCCGTCTTCGCAATCTTCCTTCGGCGGTTTCGGCATTACCACTAGTAGTCGCAGCGCATCATCGGTATCGCGTGGATGCAAAGATGCAGGCTTTTCGCTGCCTTCTTCTTGTCCATCTCGCGTACCTTTAATGTCCTATTGAGCGCCCTTCCTACGTACCGTGTGATGTCCGTTTTTTGTACGTGTGTTGACATTGTCATCACATACGAGCATATTCTAAGGTCATTTTGCCCTATTTACAACCAATGCAACCCCCAGTCTAATCCCCCTCTAACGCCATTTCTACACCAATTAGGGTGCAAAGTGGGGTCTTATATTGGATACTTCTCGTATACTTCATGTCCTTCTGAACGCCCATCTTGTGTCCCTGACTGATGGGTTTGTTAGGCATATGACCCCGGAATAAAATCAATCCTATTCGCCCTTCTCGCGCATTCGGTGGTATCCTTCATTGGAACGGATGTGCGTGGAAACGGCCACGCCGGAGGGAGACACACCATGGCGCGCGATCACGTGCATGATGAGGACGAGCTCGAAGACGAAGCCATCGAAATCTACTGCGTCCGCTGCCGTGAGATGGTGCTGGCGGAAGATGTGACGCCCGTCTGGACGCGCAAGGGGCTGCCCGCCACGCGCGGGACGTGCCCGCAGTGCGGCAGCACCGTCTTCCGCCTGGGCAAAACCGACCTGCACGACGAGGCGCGCCGCCCGAACGCGATCCGCGTGGCGACCAACACCGGCGCCGAACTGGCGCAGCAAGCCATCTATGTCAACTTCGCGCCGGAAGACGCGCAGATCGCCGGGCAGATCGCGCACGAACTCCAGCGCATCGGCCTGGCTTGCTGGATGCACGAGATCGAGCCGGACAACGTCGATTGGGCGGGCGGTGTGCACCCTGCGCTCAAGGAATGTGCGCAGATGGTGCTCGTGCTCTCGCCCGCCACGCGCCACGAGCCGAGCATCGAGCAGGCGTGGACGTACTTCCGCGAGAAGAACAAGCCGGTCGCCATCGCCCAGGTCGCGCCAGCCGACCCGCCGGATGCGCTGCGCCGCCGCCCGCGCTACGACTTCAGCGACGACTTCAAGAGCGCCTTCCGCCAGATGGTGCAGGTGTTGAGCGAATAAAGAGCACAAGATCGCGCCGCGCGGCGGCGTCTCGTTGGAAGAGACTTCTTACGGAGATGGAACGATGGAAAGCAAGACCTTCAAAGTGCCGAGCATCGGCTGCGATGGCTGCGTCAGGACGATTGTCAACGAGGTCGGCTCGCTGCAGGGCGTCGAGCACGTCACCGGCAGCGTCGACAGCAAGATGGTGACCGTTGAATGGACTCCCCCGGCCAACTGGGCGGAGATCCGGGCCAAGTTGATCGAGATCGAGTACGCGCCGGAGCCGAATTAGGACATCGCCAATCTCAGGTTGACTGGTGTCGAACGGGAGGCGCATGGATATGAGTGCCGGCGTCCGCCGGACGTTGAAACGCCCGGCTATGGATAATCAAGCGCACTGAAGGCGCTTCCCAATCGTTCCTGGTCTTTATTAGCCCCTTCAGTGGGCTTGATTAAGTTAGCCGTTCGGCTTCAGCCAACGGCAGCACTAGAGGCGCGGCGCTTGCGTCGCCCTTTTTGTTTGTCCAATGCGCACGATCCGTTCGTGCCCGGCGTAATCGCGCAGGATGTCGATCTGCGCGCCCGGCAGGGCGGATTCCGCCAGTGCGGTGAGCGCCGCGCCCTGGTCGTACTGCATTTCGAGCAGCAGCAGCCCATCGAGCGCCAGCACATCGGGCGCCCGATCGAGCAACCGCCGGATCAAGGCCAGGCCGTCCGCGCCGCCATCGAGCGCCAGGGTTGGTTCGTGGCGACTCACATCGAGCGCCGCCGTGATCGCGCTGGGGATGTAGGGCAGATTCGCCATGATCAGGTCGGCGCGCACGGGCGCATCCAGCAGCGGCGCCAGCAGATCGCCCTCGACGAACTTGATCCGCTCGGCCACGCCGCAGCGTTCGGCGTTATGCTGCGCGACCGCCAACGCCGCCGGGCTGACATCGACCGCGTAGACCTGCCAATCGAGATGGAGCGCGGCGAATGTCACCGCCAGCGCGCCGCTGCCCGTACCGATGTCGACCGCAATGGCTGGCGCGCGCTCCGAGGCATATTCGAGCGCGGCTTCGAGCAAGAGTTCGGTTTCCGGGCGTGGGATCAAGACGGCAGGGTTGACGAAGAAATCACGGTCGAAGAAGGCACGGCTGCCGGTGATGTAGGGCAGCGGCTCGCCGCCCATCCGGCGCGTGACGAGCGTCTCGAAGGCCGCGATCTGAGTTGGGGTCAGGCTGCGTTCGGGGTGGGTCAGCAGGTAGACGCGGTCGACGCCGAGCACGGCAGCCAGCAGTGTTTGCGCCTCCGCACCGGGAGAATCGGCGACGGCGGCCAGACGTTCGCGCGCACGTTGAAGCGCGCCGCTAATCCTCATCGACCGCGGCGGCCACCCGGACGCCACCGCCGAGCTTCTCCGCCTGATCCTGCGTGATGAGCGCGTCGATGAACTGGTCGAGGTCGCCGGTCAGCACGGTCGGCAGGTTGTAGCTGGTCACGCCGACGCGGTGATCGGTGACGCGATTCTGCGGGAAGTTGTAGGTGCGGATCTTCTCCGAGCGTTCGCCGGTGCCGACCTGCCCGCGCCGCTCACCTTCGAGGGCCGCGCGCTGCTTCTCGACTTCAATCTCGTACAGCCGCGCGATCATGATCTGCATGGCGCGCTCTTTGTTCTGGCCCTGGCTGCGCTCATCCTGCACGGCGACGACCAGCCCGGACGGAACGTGCGTCAGGCGGACGGCGGTCTCGTTCTTCTGGACGTTCTGGCCGCCCGCGCCGCCCGCGCGGAACGTATCCATACGCACATCGTTCCAACTGAAATTGACGTCGACCGGGTCCATCTCCGCCAGCACCGCGACCGTGACCGTGCTCGTGTGCACGCGGCCCTGGCTCTCCGTCTCCGGCACGCGCTGGACGCGATGCACGCCGCCCTCGTACTTGAGGCGGCTGAAGGCGCCGCGCCCACGCACCTCGAAGCGAATCTCTTTGAAGCCGCCGACGCCGGTCTCGTTCTGGTCGATGACCTCGATCTTCCAGCCGCGCGCCTGGGCATAATAGCTGTACATGCGGAACAGATCCGCGGCGAACAGACCGGCTTCATCACCGCCTGCCCCCGCGCGGATCTCCATGATGACGTTCTTGTCGTCGCGCAGGTCCTTGGGCAGCAGCAGCAGCTTCAACTGCTGTTCCAATTCCGGCATGCTCTCTTCGACGGCGACGATGTCTTCCTGCGCCAGCGCCCGCAGATCGGCGTCGCTTTCGGTGGCGAGGATCTGGCGCGCCTCGTCAAGCTGCTGCGACTGCTGCCGATATTCGCGATAGGCCTGCACGATCTCTTCCAGCCCGGTGCGTTCCTTGCTGTATTCGGCGATCTTGGTGTAATCGCCCATGACGTCCGGGTCGGCCATCAATCGTTCGAGTTCGTTGTAGCGCGCTTCGATCTGCGCGAGTTTGTCGAGCATACGCCGCCTGCTTGTGACTGGGGATTGCGGAATGCCGTCCATTATAGTCGCCCATGGCGCGGAATTGAACGGCGAATGAGATAGAGACCCTAGTGGGCGAAATCCGCCGCGAGCGGCTCGCGCATCCCCAGCACGAAATAGCTGACGAACACCAGCGACAGCGGCAGCAGTTGCAGATGCGCCTTGCCGAGCACCAGTTCGTGATCGCCGGGGTTGGGCAGCGCCACCACGTCACGGATCAGGCGCAGGGGCGCATTGAGCCAGGTGTTGCGCCCGACGTTGTAGTTGAGCAGCTTGAGCGGTTTGTAAGGCACATACTCGGCGATTGGCGTCGTCTGCGGCACTTCCTGCACATCATAAAACCCGGCGCGCAGGGTGCTGCCGAACAGGCTGACCTCGTTCCATTCGCCACGATACTCTTTGAAATCGTAGGCGATGACGAGATTGCAGCCGTGGCCGCCGTCGGCGTCGACCCAGAAGCACTTCTTGAACTTACGCCCGGTCAGATAGGTGACAATGCCGTCGTTCCAGCCCTTGTAGGCGTAACCGGCCAGCTGCGCCGGGTCTGGCGGCGGATTGTGACACAAGATCTGCTCGAAGGTCGCTCGCCCGGCCTGCGCCAGCGATTCGAATGTCCATGGCTGCTCGGTGGTCATCGTGGTTCCCTCCCCCGTGATGCAATTAATTGAAGCGCAAGCCTGATAGGAGCGCAAGCACCCTCAGAGTGGGGATACACGTTTCGGTGGCAAACGCTAGAATCAAAGTATTCATGCACGCTGTTCGTTCGAGGAGTGCAACGATGAAAGTGCTGAATAAAGTCATAGTCGTCACCGGTGGCGGCAGCGGGATCGGGCGGGCGCTCGTCCTCAGGCTTTTGAACGAGGGCGCCCGCGTGGCGGCGGCCGATGTGAACGAAATGACGCTCAACGAGACCGCCGATCTGGCCGGTCAGCGTCGAGACAAGCTGAGCACCCACGTGCTCAGCGTGAGTGACCGGGCGGCGGTGGAAGCGCTGCCGCAGGCCGTGATCGATGCGCACGGCGCGGTCGACGGTGTGATCAACAACGCGGGCATCATCCAGCCGTTCGTGCGCTTGAACGACCTGGAGTACGATGCCATCGAGCGCGTGCTGCACGTCAATCTGTATGGCGTAATCTACATGACGAAAGCCTTTCTACCGCACTTGCTGAAACGGCCTGAAGCGCACGTCGTCAATGTGTCCAGCATGGGCGGCTTCTTCCCTGTGCCCGGCCAGACGCTGTATGGCGCGTCGAAAGCGGCTGTCAAGCTGCTGACGGAGGGCCTGTACTCCGAGCTGCTCGACACCCACGTCCACGTGACAGTCGTGTTTCCGGGCGCCATCGCCACCAACATCACCCAGAACTCCGGCCTGGCGATGCCAGCGGCAGCGAGCGACGGCGCCGCACAGAATTACCCGACCACGTCGGCTGAACGCGCCGCCGAGATCATCGTCAACGGCATGGAGCGCGACCAGTTCCAGGTCTACGTCGGCAATGATGCGAGGATGATGAACTATCTCTATCGCCTCAACCCCGGCTACGCGACCCGCTTCATGTTCAACCGGATGAAGAACCTGCTCGGCTAGGCCCTAGACGCGCTGAAGATGCGTCTCTTTGGCCTCGGTCGCGTATTTCAGACCGAGGCCGAGTGCTCGATCCATACTGATGTGCGCAAACCAGATCAGCCCGACGTGCAGCAGCGTCGGGTTGCTCCCGTAGATGGCGACGGCCAGGACGATGACAGGCAGTGCGTAGAAGTGCGCGATGTCGTAGGCGACGCTGCCGACGCGCGGATTGACGGCATAGCCGAGCAGGGCAAGATCGGGCACGATCAGCAGCAGGACGAAGGCCCAACCGTTGCCCTGGGTGTAAGCATAGGCAGCGATGGCGCCAAGCAGCATGGCCGCGCCCTCCAGGCGCAGGAGGATGCCGGGCAAGGTGAGTTTCCGAGGCTTACTTTGGCCGTTCATGTGGCTCTCTTCTTGAAGTTTGAGGCGATCAAGGACGCGGTCACACATTATGGGGAATCCGGGTCTTCAGGGCGACGATCAAGTCGCGTTTCGGGGTGACATCGGGTATGCTGTAGAGACACTCGTTCACGATCTGAAACCCTGGTGGCCGCGTCCATGTTCACCAAATCTGCTGCCTACTACGACCTGATCTACGCCTACAAGGACTATGCCGCAGAAGCCTCGACCATCCACGAGATCATCCACACGCATCGCCGCCGGGTGGGCAACGCCCTGCTCGACGTCGCCTGCGGCACGGGCAAGCATCTCGTTCAGCTCAAGCAGTATTATCTGGTCGAAGGCATCGACCTGGACGAAGGCGGCGTCCTCAACATTGCGCGGCGCCGCCTGCCCGACGTGCCGTTTCACGTCGGCGACATGATCGACTTCGACCTCGGGCGGCAGTACGACATGGTCACCTGCATGTTCAGCAGCATCGGCTATACGCGCTCGCTGCCTAAGATGCGCCGCGCCATCGCCAACATGGCGCGCCATCTCTCGCCCGGCGGCGTCATGATCGTCGAGCCGTGGCTGGCGCCGGGCGAGTTCATCCCCGGCAAGGTGACGGCGCGCTTCGTCGACGAGCCCGACCTCAAGATCGCGCGCATGTGCGTCGGCGAGGTCGAGGGCACCGTCTCGATCCTCGATTTCCACTACATGATCGCGACCACGGTCGGCGTCGAGATGTTCCGCGAACGGCACAGCCTCGGTCTCTTCACGCACGCGCAGTATCTGGAAGCGTTCCGGGAGGCGAAGCTCGAGGTCGAGTACGATGTGCAGGGACTGGGACGCGGCCTTTACATCGCCATGCGACCGCAGGAGTAGCCGATGGCCTTTCAGATCACACGCGCGGGCAAGGGCAGCCTGATTCTGGAGACGCCGGTCATGCCCGCAGCAGGCACGATGGGCTTTGCCGACGAGTACAAAGGCTTGATCAAGCTGGAGAAGCTCGGCGCGCTGGTGACGAACCCGGTCACGCTCTACCCGCGCAGCCCGGCCTCCGGCACGCGCGTGGTCGCGCTCGAGGCGGGCGTGCTCGTCCACAGCGGGCTGCCCAACGCCGGGCTGGCCAAGGTGCTCTCCAACAACGTCGGCAAGTGGCGCAAAATGTCTCTGCCGATCATCCTGCATCTGGTGGCGACATCAGCGGACGATGTGCAGCGCGCCTGCAGCCGTATCGACGAGGAAGAAGACATCGACGCCGTCGAGCTGGGCATCGGCGACGAAACGTCCGTGGAAGAAGTCGCGCGCCTGGTGCGTGCCGCCGAACAGTTGGAGAAACCGCTGATCGCGCGCGTGCCCTATCAGGATGCGCTGCCGCTGGCGCGCGCCTGTGCCGATGCCGGGGCAGATGCGGTGGTCGTCTGCTCGGCGCCACGCGGCACGGCCCGTGATTCGAGCGGGCGGCTAATCTCCGGGCGCGTCTACGGCCCGCTGATCAGGCCGATGACGCTGCGGCTGGTCGGGCAGATCGTGCGCGCGCTGTCGGTGCCGGTGATCGGCGCGGGCGGCATTCACACGGCGCAAGATGCGCGGGACTACCTGGAGGCGGGCGCGGTCGCCGTGCAGGTCGATTCAGCCGTCTGGGTGCAGCCGAAGACGATCGAGATCATCGCGCGCGATCTGGGCGGGTTGGTGCTGACGCAGCCATCCGGCGCCTTCGCCGACGAGTGGCACGAAGGCATGGGCCAGACCGAAGCCAACCAGCGCGTCGAACCGAGCCTGAGCGACGTCATCCCCAGGCCGCAGAAGCCGAAGAAAGACTGAACGTGATCGGTCGTTAAGGCGAACTTACTTCAAGGTGCAGCCGGGCGAGCTGACCCCACGGCGAATCGGGGGCGCTTTCGAACACAGTCGCATATTGTGTCAGGGCATCATCGAAGCGACCGCGCCCTTCGTAGAGCACGCCCAGCAGATAGCGGGCGACGCTGACATCGGGGCTTTGAACTGCGGCATCCTCCACCATGTGTTCGAGGATGCGGATCTCTTCGTCATCACTACCATATGAGACGGCGACATAAGCGTCATTCAGCCCTTCATCTGTCTGAACGGATGCTTGCGCTTCCGGCGCATTGACGGAGGTAATGACGTACTCGTGCAGAGTATCATTCCACGTATAGACGGCAGGATAGGCTGCGCCATCGATCACGTGCCAGCCGTTGAACTGCCGATTGTCCGCAGCGAACAAGGTCTCCAGATGGTCATTCAGGCATAAGGGAGCATCCAATATGAGGTCGATAGCGCCATCATCCAGGCGATACAGGCGCGTATAACCGCGCCCCGCACGTTGAACTTGATCGTCCGTAGCGCAGCCGTAGCTGGGCAGGTCGTAGCGCCACCAATTCTCTTGCAGCTCTCGTAGTGTCCAGTCGAAGTAATAGACCGCCAGAGCCTGGTGTCCATCAGGCAACGGATGGGTGCCGATCTCGACACCGCGTTCATCGGGTGACCGCATATCGAGCACAGTGCCTCGATAGAGACAGGCTCCACGGCAATAACGCGCATAGAAAAGCGCCAACCTGACAGGCCCTTCAGGAATGACCAACCACTCGTCATAGCCATCATTATTGAGATCAAAGGTCAGCTTCTGAGCGACAGGGATGCCGTGATGCGCAAGATAGGCATCGAGCGTGTCGCCGTACACAGGGTCGAAGTAAGTGCTGTCTTCGAGCAGAGCGCGAACGTCGCAGCCTGCTCTGACGGGATCAAGCGTGGGCGCCGCGATCGCGGTCATCGGCACGACGATATCACGGGTGACGCCATAATAAGCAGCCTCATCCCATGGCTTAAACCGATCAAAATATTCGAAAGCTGCGGCGCAAAGGCTGTAGGCATTCTGATCTGAGAAGGCGTCCTTAAGCACGCGGACAAACGGATCTGCACTTAACCGATCAAGCAGCGCCGCGGCATCCTGCCGCCGCCCGACAAGCGCATAAGCGATGGCCAGCCGCGCCTGGGCGTAGGTCGCAAAGTGCTGAGTCCAATACGCATCTTCAGCCGTGGTGTTTAAGGCAAGGGCGTGCTCGAAGTCTCCAATCGCCGTGCCCCAGTCGCCATCCCACATCGCTTGCTGGGCAAAGCGCGTTTGACAACCGGGCGTGTCGTCGGCGTAGTCGTAATGTCGCCCATCCATCACATAGCGGTCTTGGGCTCCGCTCCAGTCGAAAATCCGGGCTTCCTGCAGGTGACAATCCCAATTATCGAAGAAATCCTGCGTCTGGATGATCTCCAACGCCGCATCACCATCCACATCCTCGAATTTCCAGGTGACTGTTCTGGCGAGTGTGTCTTGATTGCCCGCCGCGCCCTCTTCGAAGCTCAGCGTATTCGGGCCTCTATCGCGTTCATCGGCATGTGCCAGGTCAACCAGTTGACCATCACGCCAGGCGAGGATGATCAGGTAGCCACTGTTGAGGTGGTTGCCACCGACGCCGCCGCGCACCAGTACCCATTCCGGCAGGCCATCAGCATTGATGTCTTCGCGCCGCTCGACCTTCAGCCCGCCGCTCTGAACGCTTGTGTCGTGATAGCAGCAGCCGAACCACGGTACCTCAATTGGGATAAGGTTGAGTTCGTCGTCGAGGATCAGAATGTCCCTGTATGCAACATCACGCCAGGCGACGTTGATGATGAACTCCGGCTGACCATCCACATTGAAGTCGAAGGGCTCGACAGCCAGTTCAAGCTCCAATTCATCGCTACTGATGTTGGGTAGTTGGGATAAATCGATCCGATTCTCACGCAGCCATGATCTGACCAGGGCGCTGACCCATTGGCGGCGATTCAGCCAGCCGCCGTCCCAGTCGTAGAGCTTATCGAAGACGTGATAGATGGTTGCGGTGTCGGCTTCTGCCAGCCCGTCCCCGTAGAATTGTTCGATCTCCTGATCGAGAGCCAGCATCAGATCGCGGCTAATGCCGTCAGGCCGTGCTGCTTCAAGGTCGAGAATCGCGGACACGCCAGCAAGATATTCCGCGATGCCGGGTCTGCGAAATTGGTAAGTCTCACCCGAAGCATCTTGAGCGAGTCCAGGGCTCACCAGGAGCAACATCAGGATCAGGATGCTCAAGATACGCATGGTTCTTCCTGAATCTATCGTTCCGGCCCATCGCGTTGGAGAAAACGTTCGGGGCTTAGCTCAATTTTGGCGCATGCACAGAAGCGCGATACTTACTCAAGCGTGTAACTGCCGCCGACGGGCACGACGACCGGGATCGCCGTCGTCTCGTCCTTCACCTGCTGCGCCCAGGCGTTAGCATCCTGCTTGATCAGCGGGAAGGTGTTGTAGTGCATCGGCACGACGTAGCGCGGGCGGATGAACTGCACGGCTTTGACCGAGTCTTCGATGCCCATGGTGAAGTTATCGCCAATCGGCAGGAAAGCGACGTCGATGTCGTGATCGCCGATCAGAGCCATGTCGGAGAAAAGCGCCGTATCGCCGGCAAAATAGAGTTTCATGCCGCTGTCTTTGCCGGTCAGGATAAAGCCGTTCGGTTCGCCGCCGTAGGTGCCGTCCGGGAATGACGAACTGTGGAAGGCGACCGTCCACTTGGCGGTGACGAAACCGTGATCGAAGCTGCCGCCCGGATTATGCCCGTGGGTTTCGACGCCCAGCTTGGCGATGTAGTTGGCGATCTCGTTGTTGGCGACGACCTTGATGCCCAGGCGCTTGGCGATGTCGACCGTATCGCCGTAATGATCGCCGTGGGCATGTGAGAGGAAGATCATCTCCGCGTTGACGTCGGCCGGTGCCACCGTCGCGACCGGATTACCGCTCAAGAAGGGATCGACCAGCACATTGTGCCCATCAATCTCAATGGTGAAGGCCGAGTGACCCAGCCACGTAAAACTAATCGACATGAAAACGCTCCTTCTGGGGACTTAAATCGCCGTGCGTCAGGCGACCGCTGGCGTTCTGCGCCGAGAGATCGTTGGCACGCTAGCATACCGTAATCGCGCGGGTAAGCGCAATTAGCTACGGTGCGAGCGGCAGAGCGATGGTGAAGGTCGCGCCTTGATTCAGCCCGACACTATCCGCCCAGATGCGTCCGCCGTGCGCCTCGACCAGCCCCTGAGCGATGCTCAGCCCCACACCCAACCCGCCGTGGTGGCGCGTCATGTGATCTTCGACCTGGTAGAACTTTTCGAATATTTTGTCGAGCTTGTCGCGTTCGATGCCGATGCCGTTATCGCGCACGCTGAGCATGGCCTCGCGCTGGCTGGTGATCTCGCCGCGCACGGTGATGACACCGCCGTCCGGCGTGAAGCGGATCGCGTTGAGCAGCAGGTTGCTGATCGCCATGCTCATCCAGCCGCGGTCGACCGTGATGCGGATGCCGGGCACGATCTGTACGTCGAGCCGGTGGCCCTTGGCCTCGGCCAGCGGGCGCACGTCGGCCATCAGTTCGTTGACGAGTTCGTCCAGCGTGGTCGTCTGGCGCACGAGGTCGGTCTCGTTGGTTTGCAGGTAGCGCAGGTTGGTCAGGTCTTCGATGATGCGCCGCAGTTGCAGCGCGCTGCCCACCACCTTGGAGGCGAGATCGTTGACTTCGGGATTGCCCGATTCTTGCAGGAAGCTGGCGTAGCCCATGATGATGCCGAGCGGGGTGCGCAGCTCGTGCGAGGCGACGGCGATGAAGTCGTTCTTGAGCTGGTCGAGCTTGGCCAGTTCGTCGTTGGCCCGGCGCAAACGCGTGACCAACTGCGTGCCCTCGATGGCGACCGCCGCCTGCGCCGCCAGGATCGACAGGTAGTGCACGTCGTCCGCCGTCCACGGCAGCTTGCGCCGGTTGATCGCTTCCAGGACGCCGATCACGCGGTTCTTGGACGTCATCGGCACGCCGAGCACCGAGCGCGTCTGGAAGGCGGTGCTGTCGTCGATCTTGCGGTAATGGCGCGGGTCCTGGCGCACGTCGTTGACGACGAGCACGGTACGCTCGCGCAGCACCGTCCCGGCGATGCTGTTATCCAGCGGCACCACCTGGCCGATCAGGCTGTCGCCGCTGCCGCCTTCGGTCGTCGTCGCGGCAAAACGGAGTGTGTTGCTCTTGCGCTCCCACAGCAGCACTGACGCCGCTTCGGCATTGGTGATGTCGGCGGCGATGTCCATGATCGACGCCAGCAGCGGCTGCAGGCGCATGGTCGAATTAATCACCGTGCTGACTTCAGAGAGGCGTGTCAGGATGGCAACCTGATGCTCCAGGTCGATCAATTTCTTCTGTGGATTTCTATGCTGCATAACCGCTCGCCCTACAACATATCACAACTGTAAGTGTAGCATCGCCCGACTTACAACCACATGAAAGACTATGCCCTCGTCGCCAATTCGTCGGTTATGTGGGCTAGCGGGCAAGCTCCCTATTGAGATTTGTGAGGAAGTTATGCGATCCTTGTGTATACAGCATCGTTCGGCAAAGGCAACCACCCTGTGGAGACGTGGCGTTTGAACCCATCGGAGCCAACCTTACAGGAAATCAGTGAAGGGCATATCGCCGCGTGTTTGAGCGGGGAACAGGCCGGTTATTCGGCGCTGTACGAATTGTACGCGGCGGGCGTTTACCGCCTGTGCTACAACCTGCTGCTCAACCGCGACGATGCCGAAGACATCGCGCAGGATGCGTTCGTCTACGCATTCAAGAATCTGCGCCGCTACGATCCGTCGAAGGCCGCGTTCAAGACCTGGCTCTACACGATTGCCATCTGCCGCTGCCGCAATCTGTACCGGCGCAACCGGGTGCCGCTGCTGGATATCGCGACCCTACTGCACAACCCGCTGACGGCGCCCAAGGGCGAGTCGCCGGAAGCCGCCTATGCCCACAGCGACGCGCGCGCGACTCTGCAGAAGGCGCTCAGCCGCCTGCAGCCGCGGCTGCGCGAGGCCATCGTCCTGCGTTACGGGCACGGGCTGACCTACCGCGAGATCGCCGAAGTGATGGAATGCCCGGCCAAGACGGCGGAAAGCCGCGTGCGGCTGGCGACCGAGGCGCTCGGCGGCATGCTGCGCCCGACCGGTGCTCATCTATTGGAAGAGTTGTTGAGTTATTGAAGTGACCGCCGCGTGATGAGAACTAAACATACTGGAACGTCCGCAAACACATCACGTTGGCACATGAGCTGGGCAATTGCGTCATGAAGACCTACACCTGCCGTCGCTGCCGGGGGGACATCCCGGCCTACATCCACCGAGAACTTCCGATCCGGCGCCGCCGCCGCGTCCATCTGCACCTGAATGGCTGCGCGGCTTGCTACGCCTATTATCGCCAGATGCGCGATGTCGACGATGAACTGCGCGCGACCATGCCGGTGATCGGCGTGCCGGATGCACTGCAGTTGGCGCGCGTCTGGCGCGGCATCCAGGCGGAGATGCGTCCGGCGCGCCCGGCCTACGGCCATTGGCGCATGCGTTACAGCCTGGCGCTGGCGATGATGGTGCTGGCAATCGTGCTGCCCTGGCGCTTCGCCGCCCAGCAGGCGCGCGCGCTGCCCGTCCCGCCAACGCCGCAAACGCAGACCGAGGTGACGGAAGGGATCGTGCGCCACGTCGCCATGGCGACGCCGGAGGCCGGTCCCAGCCTGGCCTCTTATGCGCCCTCGCTGCGCAGCGACCGACTTGCCACACCCGCCATCGTGCGTAACGATGCGCCGACGACTATTGCGACCGATACACCCTGAAGATTGCGAAACGATCCATGAGCGCAATTCTGCCTTCGCCCAACATTCGCCCGGAACCGCGCAGCGCCAGCCGCACCAACCTGTTGGGGAGCATCACCCTCAACTGGGAGGCGGTGGCCTACATCGCCATCCTCGTGCTGGCGATCTTCACGCGCTTCTACATCCTGGGCGACCGCGTGATGAGCCACGACGAGAGCCTGCACACGCAGTTCTCGTACAACCTGTACACGACCGGCGTCTTCCAGCACACGCCGCTCATGCACGGGCCGATCCTGTTTCACGTGACGGCTTTCTTCTACGCGCTGTTCGGGGATAACGACTTCACGGCGCGCATCTACCCCGCCGTGCTGGGCGTGATCATGACGGCGGGCTTCCCGCTGCTGTTCCGCCGCTGGCTGGGCAAATGGGGCGCGCTGCTGCTGGCGCTCATGCTGCTGATCTCACCGATCTGGATGTATTACAACCGCTACATCCGCGAGGACACGCCAAATATCTTTTACGCCTTCGTCATGATTTATTGCTTCTTTATGTATCTCGACGGGCCGCGGCATTTGAGGCGCAGGGCGCGCTGGCTCTACATCTGTGCGGCCGCCATGCTGTTCATGATGGGGTCGAAAGAGACCGGCTTCATCTATATCGCCATTTTCGGCAGCTTCCTGACCCTGTTCTGGGTCGTTCGCCTGTACCAGCACGTCCGCAAGGTGCCATCGCGCTCGCTCTTCCACTTCATCATCCTGTCGGTGCTGCTCGGCGGCACGATCGCGATCGTGATGTACGTCATCCTCAACATCGCGCTGCAGCCGTACCCGACGCTCGATGACCGGCTGGCGCAGTTGTCATCGCAGATCAGTTTGCTGTTCCAGGGCAGCCCGATCTCCATCGACGTGGCGGCGTTCGTCAACTGGACGCTGCTGCTGACGGTTGTCGCGGTCGGCACCGTAATCGCGACGGTGCTGTGGGCCTTCCGCCGCGGTTTTGCGCGCATTCGCTGGGCCGAGATGATCGCGCTGCTGCTGCTGGCGTCGGTCGTCTGCCTGGGCTTCATCTACATCGAAGAGCTGTCGTTCCAACCGGCGCGCGCGCAGGCGACCGTGCCGGAGACGCCCGGCGAAGACACGACCGTCGAACAGACGACCACCTTCAGCGACGTGCCGATCATCGCCGCCTGGGTGGTGGCGGGCATCATCATCATCGGCGTGCTCTACACCTATCAGGCGGGCTGGTGGCGCACGCTTTACCGCTTCCGCGAACTGGACATGCTCATCTTGATGGGCAGTTTGCTCTTGCCCTGGCTGACCCCGGTGATCATCGTCCTGGCCGGGGGTAATCCAAAAGATTATTCCACGCTCGGCGTGCAGCGAGCGGTGCTTTCCGGCCTGCCGCTGCTGGCGATTGCGATCGTCGTCGGCTGCGTCTGGAACTGGCGCCGCTGGCTGATCGTCGCGGCCTGCTTCTGGATTCCGTTCGTCTTCTTCTTCACGACCATGTTCACCAACCCGAACGGCATCTGGACGGGCGTGATCGGCAGCCTCGGCTACTGGCTGGGCGAACAGGCAACCCGGCGCGGCAGCCAGCCGAATTACTACTATCAGATCATCGTCTTGCCGATGTACGAGTTCCTGCCGCTGATCGGCAGCGTCCTGGCCATTCTGGCCGGGATGGTCGGCTTCTGGCGCTTCCGCCACGACGAGATCGAGACGCTCGACCTGATCGACGAGCAGCATCGCCGCTCCGAACTGGACACCGCCGACTCGAATCCGATGCTGACTGAGACACCGGCCATGACGACCGCATCCCCCATGCTGCCGGGCACGGTGGAGATGCGCGAGCGCAAGAGCCAACTGTGGCTCAAGCGCGTGCCGTTCGTGGCCTTCTTCGCCTGGTTGGCCGTGCTCAATCTGGTCGCCTACACGCTGGCGGGCGAGAAGATGCCCTGGCTGGGCACGCACATGACCGTCCCGATGATGTTTCTGGCGGCGTGGTATTTCGGCACCGTCTTCACGCACACGGATTGGTCGAAGTTCTTCAAACGCGGCTGGCTCTATCTGCTGCTGGTGCCGGTGCTGATCGTCGCCGCCTTCCAGGTGATTCAGCCGCTGCTGGTCGGGCGCAACATCTTCGGCCTGATGCAAACGCAGCTTTCCGAAACGGGCGCCTGGCTGGCAGCGATCGCCGTCGTCCTCGTGCTCGGCTACGTCATCTGGCGCGTGCGGCGCATCACTGGCGGTCTGCATCTGCGGCACATGATCGGCGTGGCCGTGTTCACATTCCTGGCGCTGCTGACCTTCCGCGCCGCCTGGATGGCCTCGTTCATCAACTACGACCGCGCCAACGAGTTCCTCGTCTATGCGCACGGTGCGCCCGGCTGGCGCCTGATGATGGATCAGATCGAAGACATCAGCCGCCGCACGACCAACGGCATGGACATCCGCTTCGCCTGGGGTGGCAACGCATGGCCCGCAAGCTGGTACTTCCGCCATCTGCGCTACGCGACCTACTTCGGGCAAGATCCGTCGCCCAACACGCTCAACGAGGCGGTGGCCGTTTACGCCAGCTCCGACATTCGGGCGCGCGTCGAGCCGCTGCTTGAAGATCGCTACGTCCGCTTCGATTACACGCGCATGTGGTGGCCGATGCAGGACTACTTCGGCCTCAACGCCCAGCGCGTGCAGAACGTGGTCGATTTCTCCGGCGCGAACCCGCTCTCGGCGCAACTGCGCGAGGGCCTGCTCGACATCTGGTGGTCGCGCGATTACAGCGCCTACGGCCAGGCGACCGGCGGCGATTACAGCCTGACCAACTGGCCGGTCAGCGAGACGATGTCGTTCTATGTGCGTAAGGACGTCGCCGCGCAGATCTGGTCGCTCGGCGTCGGCGATGCGCTGGCACAGAACGCCGAAGAAGCGACGGCCGTCAATCAGTGCGTCGCCAACTGGCTGCCAATGAGCGCCGACCTGGTGTTCGATCAGCCGGACAGCGGCAACCTCAACCATCCGATCGACATCGCAATTGGCGAGGACGGGCTGGTCTACGTCGCCGACGAATTCGGCAACCGCGTGGCCGTCTTCACGACGGACGGCGTGCCGGTGGCGGATTACGTCTCCGCAGGCGGCGCGACCGGCGCCTTCAACCGCCCGAATGGCGTTGCCGTGGCGCCGGATGGCAGTGTCGTCGTCGCCGACACGTGGAACTACCGCATCCAGGTGCTGGATGACCAGGGCGTGCCCGTCGTCGGATGGGGGCAGGCCGGGCAGTTCGGCTACGACGCGCCGTTCCAGCCGATCGACGGCTTCTGGGGGCCGCGTGACGTGGCGGTCGATGGCAGCGGCAACGTCTACGTCGCCGACACGGGCAATAAGCGCGTCCGCGTCTACGATCTCGAGGGCAATTACCTGCGCGATATCGGCAGCGGCGGCGGTGGCCCCGGCCAGCTCAACGAGCCGAGCGGTCTCGCTATCAGTTCTGACGGACGGCTGTTCGTCGCCGACACGTGGAACCGGCGCATCAGCGTCTTCGGCCTGGACGGCAACCCGCAGTACGAGTTCCAGGTGCGCGGCTGGTACACCGACGTCGGCAACCGCCCGTACATTGCGCTGGATGAGGCGCGCGATTACCTGTACGTCAGCGATCCTGACGCCGGGCGCGTGCTCGTTTACACGACCCAGGGCGATTGCGTCGGCTCGTTCGGCCAGCCGGGCGATGCGCCGCTGGGCACGAACCAGTTCCAGGTCAGCGCCGGTGTCACCGTCGGCGATGACGGCAGCGTCTACGTGGTCGACAGCGGTGCCGGGCGCGTGCTGCGCTTCCCGCCGTTCGTGCCGCCGGAGACGCCCGCCGAGGGCGAAGCCCCCGCGGACGGTGAAGCGCAGGGATGACCCGGTCACACACATTCAAGATCTGGGGGTTTGGCGACGCCAAACCCCTACACGGCATCTTCGCGCGCCATCGTATTCCCCCCGCCCTGGTTGTGAGGTAGACGAACCTTGGCGACGATCTCACAGGTGGTGCGCAGGCATCGCAAGCGGAACGAGCGCAAGCGTGCTCAGGATGCGCGCAGACAAACGTGGACGTACGTCCTCGTCGGTCTGTTCGGGTTGTTCGTGGCGCTGCCGCTGCTGGCGATGCTGGGCGCGACGATCTACTTCTACAGCCGCGCGGTGCAGGATTTACCGACGCCATCGGCCACTTTCACGCGCGATTCGAGCAGCGGCGCGACCGAACTCTACGACCGCAGCGGATCGACCCTGCTCTATCAGGTGCGCGACCCGCTCGGCGACCAGCGCACGGTCGTCTCGCTCGACTCGCTGCCGCCCTACGTGCTCGCCGCCACGCTGCAAACCGAAGACCCGGACTTCCTGACGGTAACGCGCTTCAACCCGCTGGTGCTGTTCCTGCGCATGTGGGATCACATCCTGTTCGAGACGCTGCCACCCGATCCATCGCTGACGGGACGGCTGGTGCGCAACGTCATCCTGCCGCAGACGGAGCGCGTCAGCAATGACGACCGCCTGCGCGAGTTGATCCTGGTGGCTGAGATCAACCGGCGCTATGCGCCGCTCGAAATCCTTGAGTGGCATCTCAACACGAATTATTACGGCAACGAAGCCTATGGCATCGAGGCCGCCGCGCAAATCTACCTGGGCAAGTCCGCCGTCGCCCTGACGCTGGACGAAGCCGCGCTGCTGGCCGCCATCCCGACGGCGCCGCAGTACAACCCGTTCGATAATCGGATCGCCGCGCAGGGCCGCCAGCAGGATTTGCTGCGCGCGCTCTTCAACGAGGGGCAGATCACCCGCGCGGAGTATGACGCCGCGGTCGGCACGGTCACGGTCGTGCGCCCGTCGAGCGGGCTGACGCCGCAGGTCGCGCCGGAGTATGCGCTGTATGCGCGCAGCCAGGCCGAGGACATCCTCGACAGCCTGGGCCGTGACGGCGCACGACTGGTCGCGCGCGGCGGGCTGCGCATCACGACGGCGCTCGATCTCGATCTGTATCAACAGGCGAGCTGCGCGCTGAATGCGCATCTGCGCCGGTTGAGCGGTGACGTTACCCGCGACCCAGGCTGCCTGGCCGATGCACTGGTGCCCGCAGTCAGCGGCTTCTCCGGCAGCGCGCCGCCGGACAGCGGCGCGATCGCCGTGGTCGACGTCAAGACCGGCGAGCTGCGAGCGATGGTCGGTGACGCGCGCGCGGCCACCCATCAGCCGGGGCCGACGCTGCAGCCGTTTGTCTACTTGCAAGCGTTCCTCGGCGGCTATAACCCGGCGTCGATGGTGCTCGACATCCCGACGCGCTTGCCCGGCGCGCAGGAAGGGCTGATCTACACGCCGACCAACGCGGACGGCTCGTTCCGCGGCCCAATGAATCTGCGTGATGCGATGGGTGCGGGCCTGCTGCCGCCCGCCGCACAGATCGCGCAAGAGCAGGGCATGTTCCGCATCATCCGGCTGGCGCACCAGATGGGCATCAGCAGCCTGGACGATACGGCGCAGGTGCTGCTGCTCGAACAGGGCGGCGGCGTCTCTGCGCTCGACGTGACCTATGCCTACTCAGTCTTCGCCTCGTTGGGGCAGATGCGCGGTGTGCCGACCGAGCCGGTCGGGCGCGGCTTCCGCGTGCGCGACCCGGTCGCCGTCGTCAAGATCGAAGGGCCGGATGGCGAAGTCCTGTGGGAGTACGATCAGGCAGAGGTGGCGACCAACCAGATCACGATCCCGGAGCGTGGGCTGGCCTATCTGGTCGATGACATCCTGGCCGACCAGGGCACGCGCTGGCGTGTGATCGGGCAGGGCACACCGCTCGACCTCTCGCGGCCGGGCGCGGTCGTCAACGGCGTCGCGGGCGACCCGGAGCACGGCAGCCAGGGCGACTCGTGGACGGTCGGCTACACGCCGGATTACGTCGTCGGCGTCGTCATGAGCCGCAGCGACGGGCAGCCGCTGACGCTCGATCCGTTCGGGCTTGACGGTGCGGCGCCAGTCTGGCGCGGGATCATGGAGTACGTCCACACGCGCGACGAACTGCCCGCCACACGCTGGGAGCGTCCGCTCGACATCGTCGAAGCCGCCGTCTGCGAACGATCTGGCCTGCTGCCGAACGGCGTCTGCCCGCCGCGTACGGAGATCTTTCTCGACGGCATGCAGGACGCGCTGCGCCGCGATACTTACTGGCAGGCGGTCGACATCAACAGCCGCACGCGCCAACTGGCGACGGTCAACACGCCGGCCGAACTGCGCAGCCAGCAGGTCTATTTCATCCCGCCGGATGCCGCGCTCGATTGGTGGCGCGCCAATAACCAGCCGCTGCCGCCGGAGGAATTCGACAGCGTCAGCCGCCCGGAGATCCTGTCGACCACGCAGATCCTCGCCCCAGCCCAGTTCGATCAGGTTGGCGGCGTGGTCGAGGTGCGCGGCAGCATCGACTCACCCAACATTCAGTCGTACCAACTGGCTTATGGCGAAGGCCGCAACCCGGTCGCCTGGATCGACATCGGCGAGACGCAGACAGTCGTCCCGCCCGGCGGTCTGCTCGGCGAGTGGGACACGCGCGGCCTGAACGGCATTTACAGCCTGCTGCTAACGGTCGTCATGCAGAACGGCACCAGCGAGTCGCAGGCCGTCCAGGTCAGCGTCGACAACACGCCGCCGACGGTCGAACTGCACGCGGGCGAGCCGGGCCAGGTCTTCCGCTTCCCCGGCGACCGCGTCATCAACCTGGAAGCGATCGCGGTCGACAACCTCGCTATGCGCAGCGTCGAGTTCTACGCTGATGGTGAATTCATCGGCACGGCGGAGCAGTATCCGTTCGGCTTTAGCTGGAACGTGACCGGCGTCGGCGACGTGACCTTCACCGCTATCGCCTACGATCAGGTCGGCAACAGTGCGACCGCCGAACTCGCTGTCCAGGTCGTGCGATCGGGATCGTAGCTGTCAAGCACGCACGCTGGCGCGCGTCATTACCAGATTGTGAAATTTGACACTATTGCCTTGGTCGCGAATCGCATATGCTGATAACGGCCACGGTTGATGTCACCGAATGAGGGTTGGCATGAGTCGTCGAGTTCAGGATCTGCTGTTCGCGTTCATTTTGCTGGCGATGACGTTCCTCCTGACTATGGATCGCTTCGTGGCAGAGACGGATGTGTCGCGCTTCTTGACCGGCCTGATCACCGGGCTGCTGGTCGCTGCGTGCGTGATCTACGTCGTGGTGATCTCGTCGCAGTCGCAAGTGAAGCAGTGAGCGCCGCCAGCGACGCGCTCTACGATCGGGCACTGGCAGGGTGGCCGCAGCCGTGTGAGACGCGCTTCGTCTACACGGGGCTCGGCAGGGCGCACGTCATCGCCAGCGGCGATCCGTCTGCGCCTGCCTTGCTGCTGATCCATGGCGCGGGCTTGAATGCCACGCTGTGGGCGCGCCAGATCCCGGCGTTCAACGCGTATTTCCGCACTTACGCCGTCGATCTGCCCGGCCAGACGGGGCGCAGCGCTCGTGTCCGTATGCCGACGCGCGGGTCGGCGATGGCCGATTGGATCGCCGCCGTGCTCGACGGGCTGGGCCTTGAGCAGACGATGGTGCTCGGCGCGTCACTCGGCGGCTGGGTGTCACTGCTGTTTGCCGCACACTATCCAGAGCGCGTCCGTAAGCTGGCGCTGCTGGTGCCGGGCGGCATCGCCCCCGCTAAGATCGTCGGTGGGCTGCAAATGCTGGTCTACGCGGCGCTGGTCGGGCAGCGCGGCTACGAGCGGCTCTTCCGCGCCATGGCCCACAACGATCTCGACGCCGACACTCTCGATCTGCTGGTGACGTCGACCCAGGCGCAGTCGCTGCGCACGGCCATCGCACCGCCGCGGCTGGCCGACGACGTGCTGCAACGCGTGACGATGCCGACCTTGATCCTGGTTGGCGAGACCGATTTCTTCTTCCCGCCGGATCGCGTGATGGCGCGGGCGCGGGCACTGCTGCCGAAGGCCACCATCCACCAACTGCCCGAAAGCGATCATCTGCTGATGCGCGATCAGCCGGAGCTGATGATGCGCGAACTGATGCCGTTCCTCACGTCTTGATCGTGCGCCCCTTCCAGCGGACGCCGCCATAATGAAGCTGCCACCACACGGCTTGCGCCGCAATCCGCGTCATCAGCAGGGCGGAGATGGGCAGCAGCAGCGCATCGCCGACGCGTTGGCGCGTGACGGCTGCCGTCAGGGCGCGCACACCGATGCCAAGCACGCACAAGCCGAATACCCCGACAAACTGGATCGGCGCCCGGCTGTCATCGCCGGTCAGCAGCAGCGCGATCAGCCACAACCACGGGAAGAGCAGAATCAGCCAGTGGAACAGCGTGCCCAGGATGAGGCCGACCAGGCCGCCATAACCGGCGATGATGTTCTTAGCGAAACCGTCGCGGACTTGCGGCCAGCTCGCGTACATGCGGCAGCCGATCAGCCCGCCGCCGTCGGCGGTGCGCAGGCGCAGCCCGGCCCGCTTGATCGCCCGCGCAAAGACGATGTCCTCGACGATGCGGTCGCGCACGGCCTGGTGCCCGCCGACGCGGACGTAAGCGCTGCGCCGAAAGCACAGGCATTGGCCGTTCGCCGCGGCCAGCGAGGCGAAGGGCGCATGATGGACGGCCAGCGCCGGGAGATAGCCGAGGATGACGAAGGCCATCAGCGGCACGACCAGCCGCTCACCCCAGGTGATCGTCGTTTGCGTCGGCCAGACGGTCAGCAGGTCGGCACGCGTACGTGTCATCTCGGCCAGCAGCGCCGCGACTGCTTCAGGCTGCCAACGCACGTCGGCGTCGGTGAAGATGAGCACGTCGCCGCGCGCCGCTGCACTCAACTGGTGGCAGGCCCAGTTCTTGCCCAGCCAGCCGCCCGGCAAGTCCGCGCCGTCGAGCACGCGGACACGGGGATCGCCCTCGGTGGCGGCCAGCGCCAGAGCGCGGGTTTCGTCGTGCGAGTGATCGTCCAGGATCAGGATTTCGAGATCGGTGCAGGTTTGCGCACATAGGCTGCGGATGGTTGCGGCGATCACCTCTGCCTCGTCGCGCGCGGGAATGCAGATGGAGATGCTGTGTTGCGGCACTTCCGTCTGTTCATGCGGGGATGCGAGGCGCGCGAACGTCAGCGCGTTCAGGATGGCGATGGCGGCGATGCCGATCAATGTCAGACCGGCGGCGAGTCCGATCAGGTCGAGCGCCATATGAGCCGCTTGAACGAGGGACGCAGGTCGATCGGGCGGCGCAGATCGGCGCGGTACTTGTAGGCGAAGAGCGCGCCGTTGAGCAGCAGGATCGTCAGCCAGACCGGGTCAGGATAGGTGATCAGGTAGTAGACAAACGTGCAACCGGTCATCAGCAGGACGGCCCAGCCGGAGCCCTCGACGATGCTGAACCAGAGGCCGAGCAGGATGCCCATGATGGTTGGCGCTTCCCATGCCGTCAGCCCGACCCAGACGCCGAAGGTGACCGCGACCGCCTTGCCGCCCTTGAAGCGGAGCCAGGGCGAAAAGGCATGGCCGAGCACCGGCGCCATCGCCACGGCGACCAGCGCCGCGCCGTCGATGCCCAGAAACCAGCGCGCCAGCCCGACCGGAAGCGCACCCTTAGCGACATCGAGCATGAGCGCCGCGAAGCCCCAGGCTTTGCCGCCCACGACCATGACGTTGAATGCGCCAGGGTTGCCGTCGCCGACATGGCGGATGTCCTGGCGCAGCGCCAGCCTCCCCAGCCACAGTGAAAACATGAGCGAGCCGGACAGGTAGCCGACGATGACGAGGATGGCCGCGGTCATGAGGGGTTCATCCGCAGGCGCAGCAGCGCAGCGACGAAGACAGCGCCCATGACCAGGCTGCCGACCAGCGCCGGGCCGGGCAGGCCCCAGAAGAACAACTGGCCGATGAATTGGAGCGCCCAGGTGATGGCGTAGATGGCGAACAGCGGCGCCAGCGGCAGATCGCGCGGGCGCACGAGCACGGTGATCAAGGCCGTGACGAACAGCCAGCCGAGGAAGTTCGCCAGCGGGATGCCGAAGTAAGTCACGCCGCCCGCCGTCTGCCACTGCCAGACGTTCCAGTTGACCATCTGCGGATCGAGGAAGAAATCCCAGGCCGTCATCGCAACCGCGCTGGCGGCGACGAAGCCCACCCCGCCCCAACGCCCGGCCAGCGCGCGGCCGATGGCCCAGGCGGGCGGGAGCATCATCAGCCAGGCGAGCGGCACCAGCAGCGGCACGCCGCCGAGCTGCGGCTGGAAGCGGTCGGTGTAGCTATAACTGCCAAAGAGGAAGCCGCTGTTATGACCGACGAACTCCGAGGCCCAGGCGACGACCAGCGTGATGCCGTAGGCGATCTGCGTCCGGCGCGTGCCCCAGGCGCGCAGCGTCACCCACAGCACAGCGCCGACCTGCGCCAGCACGCCCAGCGCGATGCCGACCGTCAGCCCCGGCTCGCCGAGAGTCCACAGCAGAATCGGCACGGTGATAAAGATCAGCGTCCAGCCAGCCAGCACGATCGTGGTCTGGCGGTCGATGTTGAATTGCAGTGGCGATGACGTCCCCGCTGGCACCCGGCTCAATCTCATCGAACGATCAACCTCTCCCATTCGCCCGCAACCTCCAGCCCGGCGCACTCGCCGACACCCGCGAAGACGACCGACGAGTCCTCTTTGAGCGGCGTCAGCCGCACCTCGATCCGCGACTTGAGCGTCTCCGGCACGCGCTTGCCCATCTCGATCTTGTCCGGGCCGGGCAGCGGCGTCGTCTCCGCGCGGTGGGCGAGGATGTGCAGCCGGTGCGTACCGTTGCACAGCGTCCAATCGACGTGCTCGACGTCGATCTCGAGCCGTTCGGTCTTCGATTGGCGATAGGTGGCGAAGCGATGCAGCCGGCCATGATGCCAGAAGCCGACGATGAAGCCGATGAACGACGTGCCCATGAACGGGATGACCGCCGACGAAGCGGTCAGGCTGGTGCCCGGCTGGTCGAAGTGATTGGTCTGCATCCAGACCCAGCCCGACGGGAACGATTGGCCCCAGTCCTTCTCGATGTAGCCGCGCCCGCCGTAGAAATCGACCGACTGCCCGTCGATAGTCAGCGCACCCTCGACGGCATGATCGAGACCGACCACGCCATGATAACACTCCATGAACGAGAGCCAGCCGAAATAGCCCATGATGCCCGGCTCGGCGGCGCTGACCGGCCAGCCGATCACACTGTTGAAGCGGAGGTCGCCGTGCACGGTACGCAGGTCGTCGTCAATATCGAGATGGATGCGGTCGCGGGTGAAGAGATTGGGCCCGATGCGCAGTTCGAAGCGGTCGCGCGCGGCGTCGAAGGATTCGGCGGGGAAGCGATGGTAGGTGGCGTCGCCGCTCAGGCCGTCGAAGATCTGGATGAAGGCATGATGTTTGGCCGGGTCATCGCTCTGGAAGATGCCGGGGATGATCGCGATCCGCCGTTCGCGGTCGGCGCTGATCATCTTGTAGTACCAGCCTTCGAAGAAGGGCGGATGTTTGCCATGCCCGTGGTAGCGTTCGGGATGCATGACGAGATCGACATAGTGCGTGAGTGCGCGCAGCATGGCAGAGGTCACTTCCCGCTGACCGGATCCAGCGAGGCATTCTGCCACAGAATGGTGAGTAAGTGCTAAATCTCGCCCTAGGGATGGGTGAGGCGGTGATAATTCATGCGCAGCCAGGTATCCTGCGGCGGAGTCAGGCCGAGGTCGATCTTCAGGTGCGCCCAGCTGCAGTGGAAGATCGCGTCCGGCTCCGCTTGCACGCGCCATTCCGCCGCCGTCTCGTCACTCGCCATCAGATGATAAAAGTGGCGCGTCACCATCTGCGTGACGCTGCTTTCGACGACCCAGCCGGTGTGACGGCCTTTGACGACGCGCGCACCATCGCGGTGGGTCTGCTCTTCGTAGGCGAGGCGGATGAAGCCCGGTTCGCTATCCAGGAGTTTGACGCTCATCCCGCGGCGCAGGATGAACGAGGTGACGACCGTCGACGAATAATCCGGCGTCAACTGCAGCAGCGCATCGGCGCACATGACGGCCTCGTCCGGCGCGAATTCCATCCGCTGCGAACCGAGCAGCGCGATGATGCCCAACTGCTTGAGTCCGGTTTCTTCGCGTGCCTCGCGCAACACCGCTTCGCGCGTCGTCTCGCTCGCTTCGACAGTGCCTGCGGGCAGTTGAAGCCCGGCCTCGGGATGGCGAATGATCAAGAGTTCGTGTGGTTCGGGCAGTCCCCTGGTCACAAAAGCAGTGACTTTTTGCAGTTGTCGGTCTTCGGACATCGCGGCTTCCTGAATCAATGAAAAGTTGCGTTCACCCTGTGCATAAATTCTAACACAAGGCTGAGAACGGATTTCCATGCAGATTGTTCAGGAATCGTAAAGTTATGTTCACCATCGACCTCGGTGTACTCGGCCTTGGGCAGCCGGGCGGCCAGCTTGCGCGTCGTCGCCGGGGCGACCGTCTCGTCGCGGCTCGCCTGGACGATGAGTGTCTGGATCTGTGTCGTCCGCGCGACGCGGAAGGCGCGCTCGCCCAGCTGGCGCAGTTGGTCGAACATGCTCGTCGGCAGGCTGAAGCCGCGGATCGCCTCCTGCACGTCCGGATCGTCGAGATCGGCACCGGGCAGGAAGCGGGTGATGCTCTCGCGCGTTTCCGGGTTGTCGAAGTCGAGCTTGATCAGGCTGAAGGGGCGCACGCGTGGAAAGATGCGCTTGACGAAGGGCAGCAGCTTCCAGGCCACATGACTCATGCGCGAGAACGGGTTGAGCAGCACCAGTGCATCCGGCGTGACGCGCGCTGCCGCGCACAGGGCAACCGCGCCGCCCATCGAGAAGCCGATCATGACGACGGGGTGATGCTCACGCTGGAGGTCGCGCAGGGCGTCGCAAGCCGCATCGATCCAATCGCTGTGTTTGCGCTCTGGCAGCGTCTCGATATCGGCGCCGAAGCCGGGCAGCAGCAAGCCTTGCACCGTCCAACCGGCCTCGTGCAGCGCATCGCCCAACGGGCGCATCTCGGCGGGCGTACCGGGGAAGCCATGGATGAGCAGGGCCGCGGGTTGGCCGCCCTCCAGCTTGAAGGCGCGATGCTCTTCACCCTCGAAGGCAGCAAACGACATCATCGCGGGTCGCCGCCCTCCCAGGGCCAGGTCGGCGTCTGCGAGGCGTGAAACAGGTCGAAGATGAACAGCGCCAGGCCTTGCAGGATGACGCCCAGGCCGACCCCGCGCAGCCATGGTTTGCGCGCGCGCAGCGTCGTCCACCAGCCACCGATCATGTAGAGGATGTCCAGCCCGGCGTTGATCCAGAGCAGGCGGCGCAGGTTGTTGCCCTCGCGCAGGTAGGACTTCGGCGTGTCCGAATCGGCGTGCGTGGCCCGGCGCTGCTGCGCGGCAAAATCGCCGCCGACGGCGATCGCCGCGTTGATGAGCGCCCAACCGACGAATTGCGATCCAACGCCGCGCCAGAAGACGCCGAACAGGCTCATGACGAGGCCCAGCGCGGTGCTGATACCCGCCCATTGGAGCAGGCGCTGGCTGAGCAGCTTTTGATAATTCCAGATGTTCATAGGGATATCCACGATTTCGCGAATGCTTTCATCATAGTCCGTTCGTCTGAGGACGCCATGAGCACTTATGGTGTCAGTCAAAACGGCTAAATCGCCAGGCCTTCTTTGTGCAAGTTTACACAATATCCGTATTGTGTGCCGATCCACTATAATCGACCATTCGCGTTTTTCACCGATGAGAGTCTGAAACCCTATGTCTGTTCCAATGCGGGATTTCCTCGAACTCCCCTATGACGAGCTGGAAGAACTCAACCTGAGCGCCAAACAGCAGCGCCTGGATCGCACACCTGCCGACGTCGTGCAGGAGGAGCGGCTGCGCTACCTGACGGATGAGAAGCGGATCAAGGCTGTGACCGTCTGCTTCACCGATCTGGAAGGGCGGCTGCACATGCTGGACTATGATAAGAAGTTCCTGCTCAAGTCGGCCGACAACCTGACCTTCGACGGCTCTTCGATTCGCGGATTCTCACGCCAGGCGGAATCTGACCTGCGCCTCGGCATCGACTGGCCGGCGTTCTATTGGCTGCCATCGGATGTTTTCGGCCCCGGCAAAGTGCTGGTGTTCGGCAACGTGCTCGAACGCGATGGTGCGCCCTACCCGGCGGATTTGCGCGCGCTGCTCCAGCGCTATACCGCCGACCTGTACGCGAATCAGGGGCTGACCTGCAACGCATCCAACGAGATCGAGGGCTTCCTGGTCCGCGGTCGCAACGCAGAACAGTATTTCCTGGAGAATGGTAAGCTGGAGCCGGTCTCGACCGGTGGCTACTATCACACCCTGCCGGGCGACCCGCTGCGCCTGTTCATCGACACCGCCGCCGAAGTCCAGCGCGCGATGGGTTTTGCCAACGAGAAAGATCATCCCGAAGTCGCCCCGTCGCAGTTCGAGATGAACTACAGCTATACCGAAGCAAACATCGCCGCCGACCAGGTGCTGCTCTACAAGTTGATCTGCCGCCAGGTCGCCTCACGCCTGGAGATGACCGCCAGCTTCCTGCCCAAACCGATGGTCGGCGTCAACGGCAGCGGCATGCACACCAATCTGTCGGTCTCGCAGAACGGCACCAACCTGTTCTATGCCGCCGAGGGCAAAGATGGCCTGTCGGAGTATGCCTGGGATTTCATCCAGCGCATCCTGTCGCACGGGCTGGATCTGTGCCTGGTGCTCAACCCCAGCGTCAATGCCTATCGCCGTCTCGACCCCCACTACGAGGCGCCGAACGAGATCAAGTCGTCGGCCATCGACCGCGGTTCGATGGTGCGCATTCCGATCGGCAATGCCAAGTCGGCCCGCGTCGAGGTGCGCTCGATTGCACCGGATGCCAATCCGCACATGGCGCTCTACACGATTCTGAAGACCGGCCTGGAAGCCGACAAAGGCAGCGTCCCGGCGGGCGCGGTGCTGCCGGATAACATCAATGATGCGATCCAGGCGTTCGAAGGCAGCGCGCACATCGCCGAGATTTTGGGCGAGACGGTGCGTGACAAGTTTGCCGCGCTCAAGCAGTTGCAGGCGGATCGCTGCCCGCGGCTCTTAGGCTCGATCATCAAGCGCTCTGAAGTGCAGTTCCATCACGAGGTGACCAACCAGTCGCTCTGGAGCCGCTTCTAGGTTTGAGAGTTCACGGTTCACGGTGCGAGAGAGGGTGCTGAGTACTGTGTACTCAGCACTCCGTTCGACGGCGCATCGCTTGTCCGCATCGTGAACTGTGCCAGAATTTCATCTCACCACGGCCTGACTTGCCCACGAAATGCCCAGGCGGCCAGAAGCCGAAAGTCGACGGCAGAAAGCCAAAATCCAACCCCCGAAAGCGCCCCCGATCCACTTCAGGCGTTGCCCTCGACCCGCCATCATGTTAGACTCTTGTTCGGAGGAACAGCACCCTTGCCCGAACAAGCGCTCTATCTCAAATGGCGTCCGGCGACGTTTGACGACGTGGTCGGTCAAGAGCATATCGTCCGCACCTTGCGCAACGCGCTCAAGGCCGGGCGCGTCCGCCATGCCTATCTGTTCAGCGGGCCGCGCGGGACAGGCAAAACGACGATGGCGCGCCTGCTGGCGAAAGCCGTCAACTGCCGCGACCCCGAACCGAACAACCGCCCGTGCAATAAATGCGCCGCCTGCATCGCCGTCAATGAAGGCCGTTATCTCGACCTGATCGAGATCGATGCGGCCACCCACACTGGCGTCGATGACGTGCGTGATCTGCGCGAAAAGATTGCTTTCACGCCCGGCGAAGGCCAGTACAAGATCTACATCATCGACGAAGTCCACCGTTTCAGCGGCAGCGCTTTCGACGCGCTGCTCAAGACGCTGGAAGAACCGCCGGATCATGCCATCTTCGTGCTGGCGACGACCGAGATCGACAAAGTCCCGGCCACGATCAAGAGCCGCTGTTTGCAGTTCGAATTCCGCCGCATGTCGCTCAACGAGGCGACCGACCGACTCCAAGAGATCGTCGACTCTGAAGGCCTCAAGTCCGAACGCGAGGCGCTCGAAATCATCGCCCGCCACGGCACTGGCTCGATGCGGGACAGCATCAGCCTGCTCGACCAGATCATCACCGACCCGAACGAGGCGCTCACGGCAGCGCTGGCGCAGAAGGTGCTCGGCAGCGCCGGCAGCGAGGCGACGCGGGCGCTGGTTGAGACGATCCTGGCGCAGGATACGGCGGCGGGCTTGCGCGTGATCAACGAGGCGGTCGACGGCGGCGCCGATCCGCGCCAATTCGGCCAGCAGGTCGTCGAGCACCTGCGCAACGTCCTGATCGCGCAGACGGCAGGTGCGGAGATGCTGGAAGCCTCGCAAGAGGACAAGGCGCTCTACAGCGCGCAGAGCCAGCAGATCGATCGGGCGATGCTCGTCCAGGCGATCCGCGCCTTCAACGATGCCATCAACAACTATCGCGGCGGCTGGCAGCCCCAGTTGACGCTGGAGCTGGCGCTGATGGACAGTGTGCGCCCGATTGAAGACACGTTCGTCAGCGTCGCCCCCGCCGCGCCGCGCTCGGCTGCGGCCCCGGCCCAGCAGTCTGCGCCGGTGCTCGCCAGCGACGTCAACGCTACCGTGCCCGCACAAACCATCCAGTCGCAGTGGATCACTGTGCTCAAGGCGATGTACCGTTACAATAAGCAGAGTCCATCGGTGATGGAGAACTTCCACGTCCAGCGCGTCGAAGGCGGCGTGGTCTATCTGGCGACGGATAACGTCATCTTCTACGAGCGCGTCAATCCTTTCCCGGAGAAGAAGCTGATCGTCGAGCGCGCCCTGGCCGACGTATTCAAGACGCCGCTCAAGGTGCAAATCGTCCTCAGCGCGGTGGCGGGCAGCAGTGACGATCAACCAAAGACGGATGACCCGCTGCTCTCAGAAGCGTTCAAGCGCGGCGGCAAGATCCGCCAGACCGAGGTCGACGACACAGACCCAGGCGACGATGAAGACTGAGGTTTTCCATCCGCAATCACGATTGAAAGTAAGGAGCGATCAATGAGTAAGCGACGTGGTGGCATCCCTGGTGGCGGTGGTGGTATGCCGGGTGGCCAGAACATGATGCGCCAGCTTCAACAGATGCAGCAGAAGATGCAGGAAGATATGGCCGCCGCGCGTGATGCGCTCGAACACGAGATGTTCGAGGTGACCAAGGGCGGCGTCGTGACGGTGGTCATCAACGGGCACCAGCGCATCCAGTCGATCACGGTCAAGCCAGAAGCACTGGATACGAGCGATCCCGAATGGGCGACCGACCTCTCCGACCTGCTGACGCTGGCCGTCAACGAAGCGATCGAGGTCAGCCAGGCCCAGGCCGCAGCCCGCATGGAGTCGATCACCGGCAACCTGGGCGGCCTGAGCGATATGCCCGGCCTCGGCGGTCTGTTCGGCTAAGATGCGCTAACTTATTCTCAAGGTCTTAGCCCGGCGAAGTCTGCTATGGTGGTGGTAGTTACTTCTATATACCACCACTTCACATGGCCTCCACACCCATAGATACACCTTCACTCGTCAATGTCGCGGCTACCGACATGATGTCGGCCCCTGCGCGCTCACGTGCCAGCACAAAAACCTACTTCAAGGGACTCAATGCGCTGCGATTTTACGCGGCGCTGTCCGTCGTGGTGCAGCACATCATTCACAGCCCAACCGATTGGTATCATGTAGCGAAACCGGAGACGTTGATCACGCGCTTCTTCCTGATGGGAGGAGATGCGGTCAATCTATTTTTCGTTTTGAGTGGGTTTCTCATCACGTATCTGCTGATGCTTGAGCGCCAACGGACGGGTACTATCTCGATTCGCAAGTTTTATGGCAGACGCGTCTTGCGCATCTGGCCGCTCTACTTTGTGATCCTGGCACTGGTGGCGTTTGTCCTGCCGCTGCTGATCACGGATTTCGCCAACCCACTCCATAACCCCGGGCTGCTGACGATGCTCGTCTTCTTCCTGGGTAACGTCGCGTTCGTCATCTACTATCCATTCCCGCCGCTTGAACATTTGTGGTCGATCGCCGTTGAAGAGCAGTTCTATCTGGTGATCCCACTGTTGATGAAGATCAGGCGAAATGTCGCGCCGGTGTTTGTCGGCGTGATCGCGCTGTTCTGGCTGCTGCAAATGGTGGCATCCCAGCTGCCGTCCGTGGCTGGCGACATTATCATGACTATGCGCTATGACTGTATGGCGCTCGGCGGACTCGGCGCCTATGCCTATTTCCACCGCCTGCCGATTTTGCGCACGATCGCGCACCCTGTGGCTGTGACTGCCGCGCTAATTGTGGTGGGCATGACGATCGTTTTCAGAGGTGAGATTCACGATCACAGCCCGGTGGCTGCATACAACATCGTCACCGCCGTGGCCTACACAACCCTCATCATCAATGTCGCCATGCGCGATCGTGTGGCGAACAGGCTGGGTCAGCCGGTGTTGGAGTATCTGGGCAGCATTTCGTATGGGATCTACATGTATCATCCCTTGCTGCTGCTGATCTTCTTCAGAGCGACGTTCACCGTGCTGCCGGTCGAGATCTATCAATTGATGGTCTATCCCATTATCATTGGAAGTACGATTTTGGTCGCGGGGTTGTCTTATCGTTTCCTGGAGACGCCGTTTTTGAAGTTGCGCGACCTTCTGAAAGTTGCCAGATGAATAGAGCGATTCCCGAACCTGTCACCAACCTGATCGAGGCATTGTCTCGTCTGCCGGGGGTTGGCCCCAAGACGGCGTCGCGCCTTACCTACTATCTGCTGCGCGCGCCGGACGATATCAGCACCAGCCTGGCCGACGCGCTGCGCGATCTCAAAGCGGAGACGCGTTTCTGCTCCATTTGCCACAACATCACCGTCAGCGATCCGTGCGGCATCTGCGGCGATGACAAGCGCGACCATCACACGATCATGGTCGTGGAAGAACCGCTCGACGTACTCGCGATCGAGCGCACGGGCAGCTATCACGGCGTTTATCACGTGCTGCACGGCGTTATCAGCCCGGTCAATGGCGTCGGCCCTGACGATCTCAAGCTGCGCGAGTTGGGCGCGCGTGTCGGCAACGGCGAAGTGCTGGAAGTCATCATCGCGACTAACCCGAGCTATGAGGGCGACGCCACATCGATGTATATCCAGCGCGAAGTCCTGCGCGATAAGGGCGTCAAGATCACACGATTGGCGCGCGGTTTGCCGGTCGGCAGCGATATCGAATACGCCGATGCAGTCACACTTTCACGCGCGTTGCAGGGGCGCAGCGAGCTTTAGAAGCCCCGATCAAGGGGCTTTTATCGTTAGGATATCCCAAATATCCCAAACCATTTTCCAATTTGCACGAAATTGGGGTGGAATACCCTTGCGCGGGTAAAAAAGTATGCTATCTTTGGGAGGTAAGCGCGCGGGAGAAAGCCGCGCGTTTTGCACCTTAACAACAGCAGCGTGCGATGAAGGATAGGAACAAACGGAGAGTTTGATCCT
>JADLAY010000057.1 GCA_020849765.1 Anaerolineae bacterium | reverse complement strand
GGCTCCGACCACGTTCTTCCATTGTCCTGCGTCTCGATGGCGGCGATATCCGATGGCGCATTGTCGCCGTTGAGCGCCGAACCAGGCAGACCTGTGGTAGGGTCAGATGATTGGCTGTCGCTCTGCGCGCGGTTCAGGTGCCGGAAGCGCGACCATACGACCAGTACAGCGCCATCCTTCAACTGGATCGCGCTGGCCTCGTCATTGCGTGGGTACTCGGATGTGGCAGAGACGAGGATCATGTCTACAGGTCTTTCATGCGCGGATCAAGCGCATCGCGCAGGCCGTCACCGGCGAAGTTGATACAGAGCACCGTGATCGCCGTCATCAGGCCGGGGGGAATCCAGAACCACGGCATTTCGGTCAGTACGCTGAGGGCGCGCGCCTCGTTGAGCATCGTCCCCCAGCTCGGCTCCGGCGGCGGGATGCCCACTCCTAGAAAGCTCAGCGACGCCTCTGCGAGAATGGCCGACGCCATTCCGAAGCTGATCGAGACTATGACCGGCGCGAGGATGTTGGGCAGCAGGTGGATGGCCATAATGCGATAGTCCGATGCGCCGATGGCGCGCGCAGCTGTCACATACTCGAGCTGCTTGACGGCAAGCACCTGACCACGCACGAGTCGCGCAATCCCTGGCAGACGGCTGATCACGATGGCGAAGATGATGTTCGTCACGTTTCGCTCTGTGATCGTCACCAGCATCAGCACGACCAGCAAGGTTGGAATCGACATCAGCGCATCGGAAATCCGCATGATAACCGTGTCGATCCATCCCCCATAGAAGCCAGCAATCAGGCCCAGTACCACTCCGACAACGCCGTAGACAGTGATGGTCCCGACACCGACCAGCAGTGAGATGCGCGCCCCATAGAGAACCCGGGTGAACACGTCACGCCCGGCAATGTCCGTGCCAAGCAGATGGGCGTCACTGGGGGCCTGCCGGATGGCGCGAAGGTCGGTCTTGTACGGAGACTGGGCGCTGACCAGCGGGGCAGCCAGCGCCAGGGAGACGATCAGCGTGAAGCCAATCAGTCCGAACAAGGCCATGCGGTTGCGGACGAATTTGCGGAGCACACGGTTGTATTGCCGGTCAGCACGCCCGCCCACAGGCTTTTTCAGCGTGCCAGCCATAGGCGCTTCAGTTGTACCGACTACGCGGATCGACGACGGCATAGAGCACATCCACACCAAGGTTCACGAGCAATACGACGACACCAACCGCCAGCACCGTTCCCATCACAACGGGATAGTCGCGTGCGGTGATTGCATTGAGCATGAGCGTCCCCATGCCCGACCAGCTAAATACCGTCTCGGTCACGATTGCTCCAGTGATCAGGACCGGCAGTGAGAGGCCAATTACGGTGATGATCGGAATGAGCGCGTTGGGGAGAATGTGGCGCAGGGTAACGCGGCGCGGGCGTAGTCCCTTGGCATGGGCCGTGTTGATGTATTCTTCCGCGCGCACCTCCAGAATCGCCGAGCGCGTCTGCCGTGCAAAGAGACCGATGAACTGCACGCTGAGCGCAGTCACCGGCAGTATCAGATGCTTGAGGCGGTTGCCAAAGTCGTCGATGCCGGGGGTGAGCATCCCGGCGGAAGGCAGAATCTTGAGCTGCACGGCGAAGACGTAAATCAGGATCAGGCCGAGATAGAAGTTGGGAAACGACCAAGCACCATAACTTAGCACAGACACCACGTAATCGAACGTGGAGTATGGCCTCAGACCGCTGACGATTCCAGCCAGCACGCCCAGGATGACGGCGACGATAATCGCGGCGCCGCCCAGTTGCATGGTTGCCCACAGCCGCTCAGCGATCATCTGAAGGACGGGGCGTTTGTAGACGAACGAATATCCGAGGTTGCCTTGCACCAACTGGCCTACCCAGTTCACATACTGGATGACGACGGGCTGATCGATGCCGAGTGCGGCACGCTGCTGAGCGAGCAGCTCTTTGCTGTTGGCTGTCAGCGCCGCCGGGTCGATCATCGCGTCGACAAAATCGCCGGGCGCAAGCTGCATAAAGCTGAACGTAATGACCGTTAGCAGCAAAAGTGTGGGCATTGCCTGAAAAATGCGGCGGCCAATATATCGACGCATCGAAGTTCCCGTAAGAAACGCTAATATGAGACCTGTGTCCGTTATCTCGTTAGGCAGCCTGCGGCTGGTCTCCTGTGTGAGGCCATCCCGCAGGCTCTCGCTAACGGAGAGAGGGCTTTGCCTCACCTGCGCGGCAAAGCCTCTAAGTGAGACGACCTACTCGTTGACCGTCCAGTCGTAGATATTCCATGTGACGGCGGCGCGGTTCGCCGTGGGTGTCAGCCCCTGGACACGCTGCTGGACGGCAAAGATAGTATAGGGTACGACGATGTTCACAGTGGGCATTTCTTCGTAGAAGATCGTCTGAATAGCCTGGTAAGCCTCCTGCCGTGTCTCAAAGTCCGCCGTCGTGCGGCCTATGACGTACAGGTCGGCCATCTTGTCGTCGCAGTAGAACCAACCCGACTGTGGCGAGCCGCCAGTCGGGCATTCCCAGACGGTGAAGCTGCCGGGATCGGGCAGCATATTCGCGCCCTGATTGAAGAACAGATCCCAGTCGCGGGTATTGATGAGCTTTTCGCGGAAGGCGGTTTGCTCCTGGGCGTCGATCTCCGTGTTGATGCCGACTTCGGCCAACTGCTGCTGAAGAATCGGCACGAGAGAGTCCGAGAGCCGATAGCCGGTTGGGAACAGGATGGTCAGCACCTGGCTGCTGTCCCAGTTCGCCTCGGCGAGTAGCTCACGCGCCTTGTCGGGATCGTACGGATAGGGTGTCTGGCCTTCGGGGATTGCCCAATCGTTCAGGAAACAGCATTCCTGAACGCGGCCCTGCCCCAGGAAGATGGCGTCGAGGATCGCCTCGCGGTCGAGAGCATACGCCATTGCCAGGCGCACGCGCGGGTCTGTTATTCGGAAGGTATTGATCGAGATCTGATAGGCTGCTGCCGACG
>JADLAY010000056.1 GCA_020849765.1 Anaerolineae bacterium | reverse complement strand
TCGGTTGCCATCCGCCCTTCCTTCAAACAGTCGCAGAAGCGTCCGCCGGACGTTGAAACGCCCGGCTCACCTCGTCAAGCGCACTAAAGGCGCTGGAAGAAAACGAGCCATGAATCATGTGATTCGAATTTCGTTTTCATAGATTCGGGCTGGAACGGGCGCATCATGATGCGCCCCTACCGCCTCGTAAGGCGATGATGCAGCGATGCCAATCTCGGGCGCACCCCTCATCACCTCACTCCTCATCACCTATGCCTGCACTGTGAACCATCCCCACTGAGCACCGAGCACTGAGCACTAAGTACCTTCCCCTCACACCCCAACCTTGCCGTTGCTGCGGACGTTGGCGGGCACGCGCGGGTTGTTGTACTGCGATTCGGTATCGCGCACGGCGCTGAGCGGCCCGGTCGCGGTGAAATACTGGCGCCCGGTGACGAGCAACTCTTCCGCCGGGAAGCGCGTGATGACTTCGCAGCCGGTCGCCGTGACGACCATCTCTTCTTCGATGCGCGCCGCGCTCCAACCGTCAGCGGCGGGCCAGAACGTCTCCAGCGCGAAGACCATGCCCTCTTCAATCGCCTCGGTAAAGTCGTAGGACACCATGCGGCTGATGACCGGCTTCTCCCAGATCGCGAGGCCGATGCCATGCCCATACTGCAAGCCGAAGGCCGCCTCTTCGCTGGGGAAGCCGAAGTCTTCCGCCTTAGGCCACACGTCGCAGATCTCGGCGGTCGTCACGCCCGGCCTGATCAGGCTGATGGCGTGGTCGAGATAGTCCCGGCAGCGCTTGTAAGCATCGACCTGCGCCTGCGAGGCGCTGCCGACGACGAACGTGCGGTAGTAGCAGGTGCGATAGCCCATGTAGCTGTGCAGGATGTCGAAATAGGCCGGGTCGCCGGGCCGCAGCATACGATCCGAGAACACGTGCGGATGCGGGCTGCAGCGTTCGCCGGAGATGGCGTTGACGCCTTCGACGTACTCCGAGCCATTGGAGTAGAGGAAGTCGCTGACCATGCCGACGATCTCGTTCTCGCGGACGCCGGGCCGCATGGTGCGGTAGATCTCTTCGTAGGCGGCATCGACCAGCGCCGCCGCGTGCGTCAGCAGCGAGATCTCGTCGACCGTCTTGATGACGCGCGCATACTGCATCATCTGCTGCCCGTCGATGACGGTGATGCCCAGGTCTTGCAGCGCGTGCAGGATCGGGATTTCGATCAGGTCGACGGCCAGTGGCGCGGTGTGCAGGCCGCGCGCTTCCAGCTCGACGTAGATCTTCTTGGCCACGTCGTGGGCGCGGCCCGTCTCCGGCGAGATGGCGCCGCGCAGCAGCGTCGGGTCAGCCCGGCTGCGTTCAGCGCCGCCCATCCACGGAGCGTACAGCTGGTGATGCTTGGCCGCCGAGCCGAAGTCCCACAGGATCGGCTCGTCCTGCTGCGGCAGCAGGGCGAAACGCGACATCTTATCCTGCGCCCAGGTGCCGATGTGAGTCGCGGTGATGTAGCGGATGTTGGTCATGTCGAAGCACAGGAGCGCGCCCGCTTCCGACTTTGCGAGTTGTGCCTTGATGCGCTCAAGGCGCTGCGTGCGCAGGCGATCAAAATTGATGCGTTCTTCCCAGTCGACCGCCATCGAGCCGTTGGTGCGGATGGACATCGGCATGTTGTTTACCCCTTCAAAAAACTGCTAATCCCACAACAAACCAGACAGATCAGATCGCCGGCAGCCGGAAGTTCGCTTTCCGAATGACGTGATCGCGCGATTCGTAGACCAGATCGCGCAGCCGGTTGAGATCGACATTGCACAGTTCGCCGTTGCGTTTCATCGGCTTGCCCGCGACGAAGACCGAGTCGACGTTGCTGGTATCCATGCCCCAGACGATGGCGCCGACGGGGTCGTTGATGGGCATGACGTTGATCGTGTCGGTGCGCAGCAGGATGACGTCGGCCTCTTTGCCGGGCGTCAGGCTGCCGGTCTTGTGATCGAGACCGTTGGCGCGCGCGCCTTCGATGGTGGCGAATTCTAGCGCGTCGTAGGCGGTCAGCAGGCTGGGCAGCTTGCTCTCGCCCGAAAGCGCGCGGTTGTGGACGAGCGCACGCTGGAGCGCCAGCACGGTGCGCATCTGCGTGAACATGTCGTTCGGCACGTTGGTCTCGACGTCGACGCTCAGGCTGGGGCGCAGACCGCGGTCGAGGAATTTCTGCGTCGGCACCATGCCGTGGCCCATCATCATCTCGACCGGCGCCGCCAGCGAGATGGTGCCGCCCGTGTCGACGATCCACTGGATCTCGTCGTCGGCCAGCGTCGTGCAGTGGATGTAGGTCGTATCGGACGCCATCAGCCCGGCCTCGCCAAACTCGCCCAGCTTGTGCTTCTTGCCGAAGGTGCCGACGCCGACGTGCACGGAAATGCGCGCACCGACGTCACGAGCGAGCTTCCAGTGCGACTTGGAGACCTCGAACTCGGTGAACTCCGGGCCGTAGGGCGCCAGCGCCAGCGTCAACAGTTGATGCTGAGTCGAGAAGTGCGTCTTGGCGGCGCGCACGAACCAGCCAGGCTGATTCGGTTCCCACTTACCCCACCACGGGAAGCCATAGGCGAAGACCGCGCGCATGCCGGAGACGCGCAGCGATTCGACGATCGCGTCGGTGTGATCCGGCGACGCCTGAATGTGCGACCAATCGAGCAGCGTCGTAATGCCCGCATCGAGCGCGCCGAGCGCGCTGACGAGGTTGCCGATGTAAGCATCGACCGGGCGATACGACGGCGCCAGGCGCCCCAGCACGTGGGACATGTAGCTGTTGCGGCCTTCGAGCGGCACGTCGGTGCCGATGTTGCGCAGCAGCCCTTCCCAGATGTGCCGGTGCGTGTCGATGAAGCCCGGCATGACGATCATGTTGCTGGCGTCGATGATTTCGGCGTCGTCCGCGCTCAGGTTGGGGCCGACCGCCGCGATCTTGTCGCCGTCGATCAGCACGTCCGCCCGGTCGAAGCTGCCCAGGTTCGGGTCGATGGTGATGACCGTCCCGCCCTTGATCAGGATGCGCCGCTTGTGGCCGTTCTCGTGTTCCGCGACTGCAATCGCTGCGCCGTTCTGAGTGCCATTCGTGTACATAGCGGCGGAGCCGCCGGAGGAGCCATTGGCATACGGATCGACCGTGTGGACGACGGGCAGCGTGTAATCTTTGACCAGCGGATCGGTCGTCGCGTTGAAGCGGCGCCGGAGCTGCTTGTAGGTCAGCTTGGCCAACGCGCGCAGGTCGTCTTCCTGATACAGGATCAGGCCGACGATCGTCAGCACGCCGACGATGATCAGGCCGTACGAGCTGCTCAGCCCGATCAGCGGTAGCACGTTCGTGATCAGCGAGAGGAAGAGTGCCGCTGTCAGCGCGCCGGTGAAGCTGCCGCGACCGCCGCCGAGGCTGGTGCCGCCGAGCACCGCCGCGGCAATGCTGCTCAGGGCGAAGGTCGAGCCAACGCGTGCATCGCCGACGCCGACCTGCGCCGCCAGGAACAGCGCCGCCACCGCCGCCATGAAGCCGGACAGGATGAAGGCGCGCACGCGGATGCGTTTCTCCGGCGTGCTCAAACGGCGCGAAGATTTCTGATCGTAGCCGACGGCGCGCGTCATCAGCCCTGGCCGTGACCAGTGCAGCCACACGTCGAGCAGCAGCGCCAGGATGACGAGCGCGATGAAGGCGACCGGCATGAAGCCGATGCTGGTCGTCAGCGTGTCGAGCACGTCGAAGTTGATCAGCCCGGACGGCGTCGGGCGAGCGACGAGCGCCAACCCTTCCAGGATGCTGAGCGTCGCCAGCGTGGCGATGATCGACGGAATCTTGATCACGTGCACGAGCGCGGCATTGATGATGCCAATGCCGATGCCTGCGCCGAACATCGCCAGGATGCCGATCACGGTCTGCCCGCCGTCAGCGTCCGGCGTGATCAGGGTCGAGGCGATGATGACGCAGGTCGTCATGATCGCGCCGACCGAAATATCGAGATCGCCCACCAGCAGCACAAACACCTGCGCCATCGCCACCAGGGCGAGCGGGAGCGTCGCCAGCAGCAGGCTGTTCAGGTTGAATTCCGACATGAAGGCGCGCGACTGGTTGGCCGAATGCACCCCGATGACGATGATCAGGATCGTGATCAGGACAATCGACTTCCAGGCCTGTTTGCGCCAGAGCTTCCGTAGAAACTCGCGTATCTGCTTATCGCGTTCGCTTCTCACACTGTTTCTCCCGCTGCCTCGGCGGTCTGGTCGGCAATGCTCTTGCCCTGATCCGGGCCGCTCGCGTCAAAGCCGAGGTGGACACCGCCGACGATCGCCTCCGTAATGCGACGTTCACTCAGTTCGGCCAGAGGAATATCGTCAATAATTTGCCCGCGCGACATGACGACCACGCGGTGACAGAATTCTGATAGCTCGATCGGATCGCTCGACTTGACCAGGATCGCCGCGCCTTCGAGCGCCTTGGCGTGGAGTGCCTCGTAGATGTCGAAGCGCGAGCGCACGTCGACGCCCTGCGTCGGCTCGTCGCACAGGATGACCTTAATCGAGTCGCGCAGGTGTGTTCGCGCCAGCACGACCTTCTGCTGGTTGCCGCCGGACAGGAACTGCACCGGCTGCTCCATCGAAGGCGTGCGAATCTTGAGATCCTTGATCAACTCAGCGGTGGTATTTCTTTCTTTGCGCCCGCGCAGCAGGCCGCCGACGGCGAAGCGGCTCAGTTCCTGGATGGTGGCGTTCGTGCGCACGCCGAGCACCGGGAACAGCCCCTCGCCCTTGCGGTCGCCGGACATGAGCATGATGCCGGATTGCAGCGCGCCGAGCGGCGACGTGAGATCCGCATGTTTGCCGTCGACCTTGGCGATGCCCTTCTTGGGCGGGATCTTGCCCGCCAGGATGGCGAAGAAGTCGCCCTGGCCGTTGCCTTCAACCCCGGCGATGCCGAGAATTTCTCCCGGCGCCACGCGCAGCGAGACCGGCCCGCAGAACTCGCCCTGCAAGCCGTTCAGCGTCAGGATCGGCTGCACCTCCGCCGAGTGTTCGATGCGCGGCGGGAAGGCCGACGACAGCGGACGGCCAATCATGAGTTCGGCCAGCTTGGCCTCGGTCATCTGCGCCGCGTCGAAGGTGCCCTGGTGCGTGCCATCGCGCAGCACGGTGACGCGATGCGCAACCGCAAGCACTTCCGGCAAGCGATGGCTGACGTAGACGACAGCCATGCCTTCGGCGGCGCGCTGGGTGATCGTCCGGTGCAGCCATTCGACGCCGCTAGGGCCGAGGGCCGTCGTTGGTTCGTCGAGCAGCAGCACAATCGGGTCGGTCAGCAGCGCTTTGATCACTTCGAGCATCTGCCGATCCGTCAGCGAAAGCGAGGCGACAGGCGCATCGGCGAACACGTCCTCCAGGCCAAAGCGGTCGAGGACGTCGATGGCCCAATCTTTGACTTTCAAATAATTGGAGGGTCGCCGGTCTTTCGGCGCCGCCAGATAGAGATTCTCTTTGACGGCCAGCATCTGCACCTGCGCCGGGTCCTGATAGGCGATACCCAGGCCGAGCCGGAGCGCCTCCGCCGGAGAGTCGCGGTGGAGCTGCTTGCCGCCGATCGTGATCGTGCCGCGGTTCTGCTCGACCGAGCCGCTGGCGATGCCGAGCAGCGTCGATTTGCCGGAGCCGTTCTCGCCAACGACGGCGTGAATCTCGCCAGCGTGGAAATCGACACTGACGTCTTTCAACGCCTGCACGACGCCGAATTGTTTCGAAATATTCTTGAGCGAAAGAGCGACTTCGCCCCTGTGCTGCGCGCCGGACGTGGACATTATCAAACTTCCTGCTCTCTACCAGTACGTGGGGCCGGGCGAGAGGCCCGACCCCGTGATTTCACCGTGGCGTTGCCGGTGATGGCTTCACCCTATTCGCTGTCCGGGTACATCTGGACGAAGACGTCGAGCGGCACCAGCGAGGAGACCGACGCCAGCGACGGCATCCCCTCGATGCACGAGGACTCGTCGACCTGGCGCATCTGCACCGGAATGATGACTTCCGGCGGCAGTTCCGCGCCGTGCAGCTGCATCATGGCGGCGGTCAGGGCGATGCGCGACTGGTAGTTGCCACCGGTCGAGTAGAAGATCTTGAAGTTGGGATTGCCGATGTTCTGCCACTCGCAGAACAGACCGACCTCATCCGTGCGCAGCGTCAGGGTGATGTCGAGCGGCAGATTCGCGGCCTCGTAAGCACGAATCCCGCCGAGGAACGAGTCGGCAGCTTCGTAGCTGTAACCGGCCACGTCCGGGTTGGCGGTGATGATGCCGGACACCGCTTCGAGCGTGCCTTCGCGCGTCCAGAAGGTGTCGGCGGTGGCGACCAGTTCGAGACTATCGGACAGGGCGGCGGCTTCACAACCCTGCCAGCCAGCCGAGAGCGGGTTGCCGGGCGTGCCGCCGAGGAAGGCGACCTTGCCGCTGCCGACTTCGGTGTTCAGCACTTCGGCGAAGCGCTCGCCAAGCGCGCAGACGTCTTCGGCCACATAGGTCGGGTAATCGGCGCCGGGTTCGCCCAGACGGCCGTACGAATGCGGGATGTAGATGATGCCACGTTCGGTCGCCTCACGGACGGAGGGCAGCATCGCGTCACCGGCATCCGGGAAGCCGATGATGACGTCGACGTCCTGCGCGATCAGGCTGCGGAAGTCGGCAATCGCCTTCTGCGTGTCGAACTGCGCGCTGGTGTAAATGATGCGGCCAATCTCAGGGTAGGTCAGCGCCTGGAGGATCAGCTCCATGTGCGTGACTTCGCGCCAGACGTTCTCGCCGAAGCCATCGGCCAGCGCCACGACCACCTCACCACCGGTGCCGGTATCGCAGGCTTTGTCGCGCCAGCATTCGAGCGCCTTGGCGGCCATTTCTTCGCTGACGGGCAGCCCAGCGCGGTAAAACGCGGCCAGGGCGATGTCCGGTACGCCTTCGGTCGTGCCGAGGGCCATCTGCACCAGATCCATATTGGCGTCATAGATTTCGCCGTATTCGTCAGGTTCCATGTCCTGCGCCGCGGCGATGGCGAAAGTGCCGCTCAGGACGATGAGAAGGCTGAGGGCAGCCATGATGTGCCACAGATTTCTTTTCATTTTTAATCTCCTATATGCAAACTGAACTTATCGCTCGCTGGACCTGTATTTGTCGTTCATATGGGTTCGAGATCTCCGCGGTTAGTCTTCTCTCCCTCCTCCTCAAGTCGTTGGCCGAGTACTTCTGATGGAACGGGAATGCCGGCAGGCCTGACGCCGCGGCACGACCAGCATTTCATAGCGCGTCACTGCGCGGCTTCGGCAGATGTTGACCCAATCGGCTGTGATAAGCCGCGTAACAGCCGTTCGATGCCCTTGATGATGCGGTCGCCAGAGACGACCATGCCGCCGATGATGGCGATGCCGAAGGCGACGAACTGCAGCGCGGACGACAACCCCTGGATGCGCAGCATCTGGCTGAGCAGCGTCAGGAAGAAGGCCGCCGCACAGGTCGAGATGACGCTCGCGAGGCCGCCCGTCAGCGACGCGCCGCCGATGACCGCCGCAGCGATCGGCGCCAGCAAATACGACGCGCCGAGGCCGAGCGTCGGGCTGCCGATGAAGCCGGCCAGCAGCACTCCGGCCATGCCATAGAGCAGCGCGGCCAGCATGTAGGCGACGACGACGTAGAGCTTGATCGGGATGCCGACCAGATGCGCGGCGCGCGGATTGGCGCCCACCGATTGGAAGCGCCGCCCGGCCACGGTGTAGCGCAGCAGCAGCGTCATGACGACCGCGATGATGATGCCGACCCAGAAGATGTGGCTGACGCCGAGGAACTGGCCGGTCGCCCAGGTCGACAGGTTGGAGGGCACGGACGCCTCGTTGGCGACGGTGGCGGCATATTCGATGCTGATGCCGCGCACGACCTGGCTCACGGCCAGCGTGACGATCAGCGGGTTGAGCTTGAGGATGCTGACGAGAAAGCCATTGACCAACCCGATGCCCATGGCGACCAGCAGCGCCGTCAGGATGGCGGATACCAGCCGTTCATCCGTCCCGGCGCCCGCGCCGACGACGATCATGGCGACGAGCGTCATCACGTTCGGGATCGACAGGTCGATGCCGCCGGTCATGACGACCAGCATCTGGCCCATGGCGGCGATGGCGAGGAAGGCGACCAGCGGCAGCGTCGTGCTGAACGACGTCTGCGAGATCGTCGCCGGGGTCGTGATCAGGATGACGATCAGCAGCAGCAGATTGGCGACCCAAACGGGGATGTAGCGCGATGAGACGACAATCGACGTGAGAAGAGAACTGTTACGCATCGGAAGAAACCATTCTAGAAGAATCACTATGCCGGGATGCCAGCAAGCGCCATCCAGCGGGCGATCGGGCTAATCTGCTTCACTGCGACAGGACTTCGGTCTTGAACCCCTGCCACAGGCTGTCAATTGCTGTATAATGCGTAATGTTTAATCACACTGAACAACTATAGCCTCCCTTCGCAGGGATGTCAACAAATCAGATCGAGCCCGTTTTCGATGCGAGCGCTCGATTTTTCTCGTAAAATGAGCGTCAAGGTCGGAGAGTTCGCCCTGGAGGCATGATGAGAATTCCATAAATGGATGGTCGATTGCGCGCGAGGATGTTAAATTGTACTAAACAAGCAGCGAGTGAAGGTTAGCTCCAGTCCGAAAACTTGCTCGATCTCACCTCACCCCTGTCTCGCTACGCTTCGACGTCCCCTCTCCGCCCCAAAGGGACTTCCTTTTGGTCGCGCGCGGAGAGGGGGTTGGGGGTGAGGTTTCTGGATAGGGATTCTTCATTTGTCAATCTCAGTTTGGGGGAATAATGAGCAGTCATCATCTTGTTCGAACGAGCAGCCAGGCCGAATTCATCGTCCCGCCCGCCTATGCGCCGATCAGCCAGGGGTTTCGCCGCTGGTCGATCGTCAATCGTGAGTCGGGTTCCGTCCATCAGGACTTCAACGTGTGCGAGCTTGACCCCGGCGGCTACATCAATCCGCACATCCACACCTTCGAAGAGAGCGTCTACGTCATGGAAGGCCAGCTCGTCGTCGAGACGGGCGATGGGCGCTTCGGGCTGAACCCCGGCGATTACGGCGTGACGCACGTGGCCGCGCCGCACGCCCTCCGCAACCTGGGCAGCACGGTCGTGCGCTGGGCGGAGATGCAGGCGCCGCAGCCGCGCGCAGGCCTGGCAGGCGACGTCTACTCGGTCGCGGCGCCGTTTTACTACGACGGCGATCCGCTGCTGGTGAACGCTCGCGACCCGCGTACGCGCTTCTTTGGCAACATCACGACCCAGCACATGGACCCGACCCGGCAGTCACAGGAACTGCTGGCCGTCTCCGGCAGCATGCGCACCGCCCTGATGGTCTACACTGGCATCACCGTCAAGATGATGGTCGACAGCGACCTGGGCGCCTACCTGCACACGATGTTCATGGTTAAGTACATCCCCGGTGGCGGCGCGGGCAGCCACGATCACCCGTTTGAAGAGACGTACATGATCCTGGACGGCGAAGTCGAGGCGTGGTTCGACGATCAGCGCTACACGCTGCGCGCGGGCGATACCGCCTGGGCGGGCGTCGGCTGCATCCACGGCTTCCACAATGCGACGGATACGACCGTGCAGTGGCTGGAGACATCCGCGCCGCAGTCGCCCAGCCGCTATGCCTATCGCTTCGGGCGCGACTGGGATTATCTCGAAAATCAGTTGAACAACGGTTAACGCTTATTCTTGCAGGCTTCAGCAAAGGATTTGATTGTGACTGATAAGAACGCCGTCGTCGTCATCGGCGGGACATCCGTGTTTGGCAAGGGTATCGCCGCGCATTATGCAGCGCAGGGGCGCCCGGTGATTCTGAGCAGCCGTGAGCTTGACCGGGCGCAGGCCGCGGCAGCCGAGGTCGGCGGCGCGACGACCGGCATCGCGCTCGACCTGACGCATCCGCACGACATCGCCGCGGCACTGGCGGGCGTCGGCCCGGTCGACCGTCTGATCCTGGTTTCGATCTATCGCGACGACAACAAGGTGAAAGACTACAACGTCGATGAAGCACTGCGCCTGGTGACGCTTAAGCTCGTCGGCTTCACCGAAGTCATCCACCAGCTTGCCGGGCGCATGCCCGCGGACAGCTCGATTGTCATGTTCGGCGGCCTGGCGAAGGATCGCCCTTACCCAGGCTCGACGACGATCACGACCGTCAATGGCGGCGTCATGACGATGACGCATACGCTCGCGATTGAACTCGCGCCAACCCGCGTCAACGCGATTCACTCCGGCATCGTCGGCGACAGCCCGTACTGGGCCGGTCGCCCGGCGGGCACGCTCGACCCGACGATCGCGCGCACACCGCTCGGTCGGCTGGTGACGGTGGACGAGGTGGTCGACGCCGTGATCTTCCTGCTGGAAAACCGCGGCGTGACCGGCGTCAACCTGCGCGTCGACGGCGGCTGGATGCTGAAATAGACTCAGCCGGGCATCTCGACCAGCGTCATGTACTTGCGCAAAATGGCGAGGATTTCGTCGCCACTGCGCGAGTCCTGGACATCTTTCGCGCTGGTGCTTGGGGCGACGGGCAGACCGACCTCGGCGAAGAAGCGCAGCATCGGGTCGGCAGGCTCGTAGATGAGCAGCATCCGCCCGATGCCGTCCCCCACGTTCTTGAATCCGTGCGGCATGTTGGCGGGCACCTGAACGGTGTCGCCAACCTCCGCGCGGATGGCGTACTTCTCGCCATTTTCATCTTGCCCGTACAACTCAAAACTGCCTTCCATGACGATGAAGGTCTCCTGCGGCTCGTGCGTGTGCAGGAACGACGGCCCGCCGCCCGGCAGGCTGACGACCTCGACCGCGGAGTAAGCGCCGTTGGTATCCGCGCCGGTCACGCGGACGTGGATGATGTCGCCGATCACGAAATAGGCGGTGCAGTCGGCGGCCCGCATCGAATAGTGTTTCCCCGGCATCATGGCATCATACTCCCCACTCAGCGCGAATAAATCAAGAAAGTCTCCGCCAGTGGCTCGAAGCCACTGGCTGCCAGAACACGCCCGTCGCCGACCAGCCACCTTTCAGGTGGCTTCCAAAACGGTCAGCCCGATGCTTCGAGCATCGGGCGCGCTATTCGCTCTCTATGCTGGAATAGTCACCAGATCCCATTAAAGCTGCGGCATCTTGAAGCCGGAGCGCTCCACAACGTGATCGCGCGATGCGTAGACACGGCGCTGGATCTCGTCCAGGTCGTGGCCGAGCAGCTTGCCGCCGCGTTTGAGCGCGCGCCCGGCGACAAAGACCGTATCGACGTTGCTCGTATCCATGCCCCAGACAACCGCACCGACCGGATCGTTGACCGGCATGACGTTGACGCGGTTCGAGTTGAGCATGATGATGTCGGCTTCCTTGCCAGGCGTCAGCGTGCCGACCTTGTGATCGAGACCGTTGGCGCGCGCGCCGTGCACCGTGGCGAACTCCAGCCCATCCCGCGCGTTGAGGAAGTCCGGCGCGCCGCCGTCGCCCGACAGCACACGGTCAAAGACCAGCGCTCGCTGCAGCGACAGGATCGCGCGCATCTGGGTGAACATCTCGCCCGGCACGTTGGTCTCGACGTCGACGCTCAGGCTGGGGCGCAGGCCGCGGTCGAGGAACTTCTGCGTCGGCACCATGCCGTGGCCCATCATCATTTCGACCGGCGCACTGATCGAGATCGTACCGCCCGTATCGACGATCATCTTGATCTCGGTGTCGTTGAGCGTCGTGCAGTGGATGTAGGTGGTATCCGCGCCGAGCAGCCCGGCCTCGCCCATCGCCTGCAGCTTGCCATGCCGGCCGAAGGTGCCGACGCCGACGTGGACGGAGATGCGCGCGTCGACGCTGCGCGCCAGTTCCCACTGCGCTTTGGCCGCCTCGAACGGCATGAATTCCGGCCCCATGCTGGCCAGCGCCAGCGTCAGCAGTTGATCTTTAGAGGCGAACACGTCGCGCGCCAACCGCCGGAACTCGTCGTCATGTTCGGGAACGGGGTCGCCCCACCACGGGTGCCCGTAGCCGAAGACGATGCGCATGCCGGAGTCTTGCAGCGCGCGCAGCCCCTCGTTGGTGTGATCCGGCGAGGCCTGGATGTGCGACCAATCGAGCATGGTCGTGATGCCCGCGTTGATGGCGCCGAGCAGGCTGACCAGATTGCCGATGTAGACATCTTCAGGGCGGTAGGCCGGGGCGAGCGAATTGAGCACGAACGACAGGTAGCTCTCCTCGCCTTCGAGCGGCACGTTGGTGCCGATGTTGCGCAGGATGCCCTCCCACGTGTGCCGGTGCGTATCGACGAAGCCCGGCATCACGATCATGCCGGAGGCGTCGATCACCTCGCCATCACCCGCGCTGACGTTCGGCCCGACCGCCGCGATCTTGCTGCCGTCGATCAACACGTTGGCTTTATAGAAATTGCCCACCTTTGAATCAAGACTCAAAACACAGCCGTCTTTTAGCAATATTCTGGACACCACGAACCTCTCTTCTCCACTCACGAATGCTGTCTTATGGAAAACCTCTGTGAATCACGGATTTGAGGCGGACGGCAAAAATGCCGTCCCTACAGAACCTTCGACCTCCGTAGGAATTCGATATTTCGCGATTGCCAGCAATTTCGGACGAGGCACCTAAAGGGACTTCCTTCGGTCGCACGCCTCGTCCCTACGGATTGAACGCATTCTGTAGGGACGACCCGTGGGTCGTCCGCCGTTTTCACGAACCACATTTCACGGATAGACGAATACCCCCGACCTGCACACTGTGAACCCACATTCACTGAGACCCTGCTTCCCGAATCCAGAACTCGGAACTCAGTACCCAGAACCATCCCAACTGAGCACCGAGTACCGAGCACTGAGCACCCTCTTACGTGTTGCCATATTTCGCCCACTCGTGCTCGAAGCGGAACACCTCTTTGGCCGGGGGCAGCGGCGCCTGCGTTTCCAGCCAGCGCACCGGCTGTGTCCCCTTGTTCTCGAAGCTGTGGATGCAGCCGACGCTCGTCCAGACGACGCTGCCCGCGCTCAGGGCATAGACCTCGCCGTCACAGGTCGCCTCGACCTCGCCGCTCAGGATGTAGTACGACTCCTCGAACGTGTGATCGTGTGGGGCGATCTTGGCGCCGGGCATGTACTGGATCAGGAATAAGGACTGGTGAATCGCGCCGGAGGAACGGTCGACGAACATCTTGATGGCGACGCCCGTCGTCGGGTTGAAGCCTTCCATCTCGGCGGGTTCGCCGGGCCGCGGCAACTGCGCCTCGTCAAAATGGCCGAGGCCAGCGGCAGATGGATCGGGCGCGGGCGCGCTCGCCGGCACATCACCGCCGACGAAGAAGGTGTCGCGTCCATAGTCGAGCGAGCGCGGCTGCGGCGCCTGATCTTCCAGCCAGCGCGCCGGTTGATCGCCCACACAGCGCCAGCCGTGTCGCGTCCCGGTCGGGATCAGCCCGTAGTCGCCCGCGCCGAGCGTGAAGGCGCGATCCTCAATCAGCAGGATGAGCTGGCCTTCGAGGACGTAAAACGTCTCTTCGAAGGCGTGCAGGTGCGGGTCGATGCCCCCGCCGACACCGAGCAGACAGATGCCGGTGCCCATGTGCACCGATCCGTGCGCGTGATCGACGTAGGTCGCGCGCCGGAAGTCGCGGCTGTGGCCCTGATAGACGGCGGGCGTGCCTGCGCTCGCCAGGTCGATGGTCGATACGTAGTGCATGATGGGTCTCCCGTCAGCGCGGCGTGGACAGGCGTTCAAGGACCTGGATCACGATGGCGAAATCCTTGTCGCCGAGGCCCATCGCCTGTGCGCGCGCCAGCAGGTCGGCGGCGACGTCGGTCGTCGGCACGTTGACGCCCAACTCGCGCGCCAGATCGACGGCCAGCAGGATGTCCTTCTGCATCATACCGATGTCGAACCAGGCCTCGTCCGGCATGGCGGCCAGGAATGGCCCGCGATACTTGAGCGCCGGTGACGCGATCGCGCTGTTGAGCATGACCTCGATCGCCTGCGCGCGCGGCACACCGGATCGCTCGGCCAGCAGCGCGCCTTCGGCCAGCGAAATGACCTGCGTGACGATGCTGATGTTGATCGCGATCTTCATCGCCATCGCCTGGCCGCTGGCGCCCACGTGCAGCACCGTCGGCCCGATGACGAGCAGGATCGGCAGGATCTGGTCATAAGCGGCTTTATCGCCCGCGACGATGATCGTCAGTTTGCCCATTTCAAGCGTGAGCTTGCTGCCGGAGACCGGCGCATCGAGCAGGCTGGCGCCGGCCGCCTCGACCTGCGCCGCCTGCTCGCGAATCAGGCCGGGGCTGTTGGTGCTCATGACGACGTAGACCTTGCCCGCGCTCAACCCGGCCAGGATGCCGTCGGGGCCGTGCAGGATGGAGTCGAGCGCGCGATTATCGGTCACGTTGGAGAAGATGACGTCGGCGGCTTCGGCGACGGCGCGCGGAGAATCGCCCCAGCGCATGCCCTGCTCGATCAGATCTTCGGCTTTGGCGCGGGTTCGGTTATAGCCGATCACCTCGTGACCGGCGTCCAGCAGCCGCTGCACCATGCGACTGCCCATCATGCCCAACCCGACGAACCCTAATGATGCCATATTGTTTCCTCATATAATATAATCACGAAGGCGTTTAATATAACTGAACATCCGGCACTGCGCAGGTCATTCGTTTCTCGCACGCCTAGTTCAGAATGGCGCGAACGGAACCAGATGGCCGCATCAGTGTTCAATTATATCAAACACTTGGCGATATCTGCACCTGGTTTGCGGAATTTGCTCTCAGATCTGGCAGCCATGTACAATGGAATGGAACACCTTGCGGAAGTTGAAGACGACAATGATGACAAATGAAAACGGATTGGACATTGGCAAGAAGATCCGCGCAGCCCGCCAGAGCCAACAGATGAGTTTGCGTTCGCTGGCGGCCAAAGCCAACGTCAGCCCCAGCATGCTCAGCCAGATCGAGAATGACCGCGCCAATCCATCCGTCACGACGCTGTACAACATCGCAGAAGCGTTGTCGATTTCGCTCAACTACTTCTTTCCCGACCAAGATTCGGATAGCGAGCGCCTGACCGCCCCGATCATGCTGGCGGACAAGACCGCGAGCGAGCTGCGCGCAGATTACGGCAGCGGCATCGTCCTGCTGGCACAGCCGGGTCAGAAATCACCGGTCGTCACGATGGCGTCGCGGCTGGCGATCGAACTCAAGAGCGGCGTGCGTTGGGAACGCCTGACGCCGACCGAAGAGCAGGACATCCAGTTCCTGGAGATTCAGTATCGCCCCGGCGCGTCGTCCGGCCAGACGATGTCGCAGCACAGCGGGCGCGAATTCGGCCTGATCTTCTCCGGCGTGCTCACGCTCGAAGTCGGCCCGGAACGCCTGTTGCTGCGGCCCGGCGACAGCATTATCTTCGACTCGACCACGCCGCATCGCCTGTCCAACGATGGCACCGAGACGATGCGCGCCTTGTGGATCGTGATCGACCGCGAAGACTGAAGCGGCGGGCGGGCCTCACTTGCTCAGGCTGTGCAGATAAGCCACGATCAGCGCCAGATCGGCGTCGGAGACGGTCGACGGCGGGATGCCGGGCGTCAGCGATGAACCGAGCCGTGTGAAGCTGACGATCACGCTGCCGCGGAACGGCGGGATCGTGACCAGCGGCGGGCCGTCGCTAGCGGTGCCCTCGCCGCGCGCGCCGTGACAGGCGGCGCAGAACTGCTGGTACAACGCATCCCCGCGCGCCACATCCTCCCCCGAATGCTGCGTCAGCGCGCTGCCAATGATCGACTCCTGCGCATAGGCGATGATCGAGGCGAGCTGTGCGGGCGGCAGATCCGTTTCGGCGAACATCGGCATCGCATTGCTGCCGCTGCGCACCCGGCTGCTGATGAAATCCGCAGGCAGCGACGGGAAGTCGTTGAGCGACGGCGCAATCGAGCCGCCTTCGCCCTGCAAGCCATGACAGGGCGCGCACCACGCCTCGAAGCTGACGCGCCCCTCTTCGAGCGAGATCGGCTCGGCGGGCGCGGCTGCCGCTTGAGGTGGATGGCCCCAGGTTTGCAGCAGCCCGACCAGCGTGCCAATCTCGTCAGGCGACAGCGTCGTGACGAAGCCCGCCATGTCCGTATTGCGCACGCCGCTGCTGACGATGGTCGTCAGGCGGTCGGCGGTCATGCTCTGGACGTAGGCGTTGTTCAACTGTGGCGCATCGAAGGTGCCCTCGCCGCTCTCGCCGTGGCATTCCGAGCAGTTCGTCGTGAACAGGCTGAGCGCCAGGTTGTAGTCAATCGCCTGCCCGCCCGTTGCCGTATTCGCTGTTGTGACCAGGATCTCGTCCGGCGTCAGGCCGAGCGCATCGACGCGCGCCGCGACCGCCGCCCAGGCATCCTGCTGGATCAAGCGCACCAGCGTGTCGATCTGCGGCAGAGTCAGCGTCCCGCCCTGGTCGTAGTCGTAGGCGATCATCTCCGTGCCATAGCGCCCGTTGGCGATCGTGCGGCGCAGGTCATCAGCCGCGCGATTGCGCACGAAGTCCTGATCGAGCGCCGGGTAACTGCCCAACCCTTCGCCCGCCGCGCCGTGACACTCCGCGCACGAATGCGCATACAGGTCGATGGCGCCGGTCAGCGCGAGCGCGCCATAGGCATCCGCCGCCCGGCGCTGGCGTTCCGGCTCGTAGACGATGTTGACGATCAGGATCAGCGCAATCGCCAGCGTGGCGACAAAGCCGATCCGCCTCAGCCCGCCGGACATACGCTCATCCCTCAGAATCCGACTGCGTGCGCAGCCAGCGTAGATAAGCGATGATGTCGGTGAACTCGGCGTTACCCCAATCGGGACGGCCACCGCTCGGCGGCATCGACACGCCGAGCACATTATCCGGGTCATCCGCCGGGCGCCCGACGCGCAGGAACAGCAGCAGTTCGAGATCCGGCGCGTACATCACCAGCGGCGACGTCACCAGCGGCAGCCCCAGGCCGGGCACGCCTTCGCCGTTGTAGCCGTGACATCCGGCGCAGGTCTCCTCGTAGTAGATGCGCCCCTGCTCAGGGTCGCCTGCCCCGGACGGCGCAACCGTCGCATCCGGCAGCGGCGTCGGCTGCTGCGCGGGCGCGGGCTGCTGCGCGGCGTCCGCTTCGAGCGCGCGGTAGACGTGCTCTGGCGACAGGAATTCCGCGCCATCAATCACATAGATTTCGCCCGCGTTGATCTGCGTGTTCTGGAAGCCGTCGCCGCCCATCGCGTTCGGCGCGATGTCGATCACGCCGTCGCCGTTGACATCGCCAATCGCCAGCGCGTAGGGCATCATGTCATTGTCATCGCCACCGATGATCATGCGGATGCGCAGGCCATCCGGCGGATCGGCGACCAGGATGCGCCCGTCGTCGTTGGGCAGCCCGCCCCGCTCACCAAAGATGACCGGCATCATGCCCGCGTTGTGGCGCAGGCGGCCATCCAGCCCGGTCGGATCGTAATCCGGCGCGCCGTAAAACAGGTCGTCGATGCCGTCGCCATCGAGGTCGGCGGCGCGCAGCGTGTCGCCCGCCTTGCTATCGGCCTGATCGGGATAGATGACGACCGCGCGCGCCGGATCGATGCTGGCCAGGTCGAACACCTGCCCCTCGAACGGGTCGTGCGTGTAGATGATCCAGGCTTCTCCGGCCTCGTCGAGCGTGTTGTCGGCGCCGTCGCCGACCAGGGTGCCCACGATCAGATCGAGGCGGCCATCGCCGTCCATGTCGCCGGTCGCGATCTCCTCGCCGAGCAGATCGTTGGCATCCGCGCCGTAGATGACGCTGACGCTGTCGTCGAGCGGCGCGCCGTTCTCGTCGATGGTCGCCGCCAGGTCGATCACCTGCCCGCGCAGAGTCGGCATGCCGAAGATGACAAACGTCTCGCCGCTGTTGTAGCGCTGGTTGCCCGGCCCATCCGCGCCGCCGAACGACAGGCCGCCGACGCCGCTCGATGCGCGCCACAACCCGGCGCTGACGACCGCATCGTCAATGCCGTCGCCGTTCAGATCATCGCCCCAGACGCACGACCCCATCAGGTCGTCGTAATCGGCGCCAATGATGCGCGTCGCGTCCGCGGGCGCCTCGGCGATGTCGATCAGCGGGCCGTACTCGGCCAGCATGTCCGCCGCGCCGTAGATGATCCAGACCTCGCCCGCGTTGGCGCGCTGGTTCTCGATGCCGTCGGCCTGATTGGCGCCGATCAGCAAGTCCTGAAAGCCGTCGCCGTCGAAGTCACCGCCCTCGACCCACAGTCCAAACCGATCTTCCGCCGCCGCGCCGTAGACGCTCAGAATGTCGGGGTACGACTGGCGCAGGTCGACATCGGCGTGCTCAGCGAAATCCGCCGCGCCGAAGAGCACGTAAGCCGCGCCCGCGTTGGAGCGGTTCTGCTGCGGGCCGTCGCTGTTCTGCGCGCTGAAGAGCAGGTCGTCGTAGCCATCGCCGTTGAAATCGTCGATGTAGGTCTCCGTGCCCGCCATATCACCCGAGTAAGCGCCGAAGATGGTGAAGAAGTTCGTCTCCGGCTCAGCTTCTTCGATGGCGATGTGGCCGCTGATGTCGCACACGTTCATGAGGACGCGCACGTGCCCCGCGCTGCCCCGCCAGCCATCCACCAGCGCGTGGGCGGCGTTCTGGCCGGTGATGGCGATGTCGCCGCAGCCGTTGCCGTCGAAATCGCCGACGTCGAGCGGCTTGCCGGTCGTCGACGCGCCTGCGGGCATGTCGTAAAAGACGAACAGGCCCGCCTGCCCGGTATCCTTCAGATCCCAGGTGCCCGGCGCGGGCTGGGCGGCGGCGAAACCGACCACGAGCAAGAGACAGGCGCTGACCAGTAAAGAGCGGGTTACGTGCATACCATCAGCCTCACAATGAATTCAGGAACGCGATCAGGTCATCCAACTGCTGAGCAGTCAGATCCCCTGCCACGCTGTGTACGGGATCGGTGCGCGAGAGCAGTTCGCCCAGCGTCTGGACGACGCCGTCGTGCATATACGGTGCGCTCGCCCACAGGCCGCGCAGCGTCGGCGTGTCGAACGAGTCGGTCACTTCCATCGAGAAGGCCGCGCCCGCCAGATTGTGCTGCTGCAAATCCGTGTACAGCGGCGGCGCGTGGCAGCGGCCACAATCCGGCGAGCCGCTCATGAACAATTCCATGCCGCGCTGCGCCGATGGCGAGAGCGTGCCGTCCGGCTGGCGGTATGGACTCGGCTCCAGCGCGAGCGAGGCGACGTAGGCGACCAGCGCGTCCAGGTCTGGCGAGCGCCCGGCATCGACGCGGTCGACGGTCGCGTCGAAGTCGCCCTCGATCAGGCCGGGGCCGGACATGACGTTGCGGATCGTGTCCTCAATCGAGTCGTGCAGCTCAACCATGTCACCCGACCAGTGATAGGGCGGCAGCGAGGCCGCGCCATGCAAGGCGGGCGTGTTGCGTGGGCCGTTGCGGAAATTGATCCACGTGCGCCGATCCATGCCGCCGTCGTAGTGGCAGGTGGCGCAGCTAATCGAGCCGTCGCTCATGCCATCCGCTCGGTTGAAGAGCGTCTTGCCGAGCAAAAGCTGCGCATCGAGCTGCGGTTCCGTCACCTGGAGCGTGTCCACCACTGCATCCCTCGCCGTGTCGATGACGGTGATCGTACCATCGAGCGCGTTGAGGACGTAGGCCGTGCCGCCATCGAGCACGATCGCGCGCGGGTTGGCGCCAACCGCGATCCGCCCTTCGACGGCGCCGCTGTCCGCGTCGAGCACGGCGACGGCATCGTTGCCCGCCAGCACGACGTACAGCGTGCGCCCATCGGCGGAGAAGGCCAGGTCGAACGGCATGTTGGCGGCGCGGTCGTCATTGGCCGAAAGTGTCAGCCGCGCCTCGCGGGCGCCGCTCATGCGCGTCAGATCGAGCACGCTGACGACCGGGAACCAGTCCTGCATGTATTGCAGCGAAACCAGCGCCAGCCCGGTGCGCGTCTGCGGGATGTAGACCTTGGTGCCGGTCGGGTCGAGCACGAGCGTGTTCGCCAGTTCGCCATCCGGCTCGACGTTGACGGTGCCGAGCACGAACGGCGTGCGCAGGATGTTGAGCGTCGTCACCTGGCCGCTGTAGAAATGCGTCACCAGCAGCCACTCGCCGCTCAGCAGCAGCCCGGCGGGCGCGTCCGGCACGTCGAGGCGGCGCAGCACCTCGCCGGACGCCAGATCGACGATCGCGATCTGGTCTTGGGCGAAGCAGCTGACGTAAGCGCGCCGCGCATCGGCGACCACGGCATACGGCTGCGGACAGACGGGATAGGTCGCTGCGAGCGTCCGCGTCTCCAGATTGACCAGCGCCAGCGCGCCGTCGCCGTAGAGCGTCGCCAGCGCATACGGGCTATCCGGGATAACGGCGACCGAGCGCGGATCGTCGCCGACGGGGATCTCGGTCACGACAGTCCGGTGGGTTGTATCGACCAGCGTGAGGCTGTCGCTGTCCATGTTGGCGCCGATCAGAATGTCGCCACTGAGCGCCAGCGCCCGGCTCGACTGGCCCGCGCCGAGCGTGGGCAGCGGCGGCAGTGCCTCCGGCGAGGCGACCGGCGTCAGCAGCAGCGGCACCGGCGTGATGCTGCGTGTGGACGTCGGCGGCGGCGTCACAATCGGCTCCTGGACGGGCGCCAACGAGGCCGCGCCACAGGCCGCCAGCAATAAGCTGACGAGCAGCAATCCGAGCGCGCGTCTCATTCGACGGTCACCGTCTCTTGGGACATGAGCATGTCGGGCGTGTTCCAGTGCTTGAGGTCCATCAACTCCTGAAAGGCGCGGCGCAGCCATAATTGAGCATCGACCGTCACCGCGCCCGCATCGGCGGGCAGGGTGAATTCGTAGGTCGTTTCGTCAGCGCCGAACGCCGGGATACGATTATCGCTGACGAGGCGCGTCTGACGCCAGTAGGTATAACTGGGCGTTTCGCCGGTATAGAAATCGGCCAGGATTTTGGCGTAGAGGACGCCCGGCAGCCCGGCATAATGGCCCTGCGCCGGGTCGCCGACGCCGCCCCACTGCGAGATGGTCGGCCCGCTCGCCAGCGCCAGCGGCTGGCCGTCAGCGTCGGTCGCCGTGACCAGCAGGATCATGTTGCGCAGCGGGTTATCGGTCGGAAGGTGATGCCCGGCGCCGGTGTTGGCGACGCGCACGTGAACACGCAGCCGGTCACCCTCGCGCTGGGTCGTCACCGTCAGCGTCGCGGCGCTGTGCAGCAGATCGGCATCGCTGGCGCCGGGCATCCGGTGGCTGAAGATGCGCTCGGAGTCGCGGATCAGCCCGCCCTGTTCGGGGTAGACGAAGTAGTCATAGTCGACGGCGGGCATGTGGCAGTCCTGGCACGTCTGCCCGATCTCCGGCCCGCTGTAGGGGCTATCGAGCCATTCGCCATACGAGTTGTAGGCGACGGTACCCCAGAAGCTGCCGAAATGACAGGACGCGCAGAAGGCGCTCTCCTCGATCAGCGGCAGGTAGCTGACGCGGCGCGTCACATCGTCGAAGTTGCCGAAGAAGATCTGCTGGTCGGCTTCCGGGCGGTAGAGCTGCATCGAGAGCACGCCGGGCAGCGATTGATCCGGCATCTGGTTCGCGTCCAGGCGCACGTCGCCGACTTTGTGACAGAACTCGCAGAAGACGCCCTCCAGGTCGATGCCGGAGGCGGTCTGGATGTCGACGTGATAAGCGCCGCCCTCCCTGGCCGCCGCGCCGGGCATGTGGCAGGTCGCGCAGTTGCCGCCCAGATCGGGAAAGTCGAGCCGCAAGCCGGGGCCGACGCCATCCTGCCCCTGCGACGGCGCGACCGGCACGTCGATGCCCAGATCGGCGTCGAAGGCGTAGGTCGTCGGTGTGCCGGGCTGGCCGGTGAGCGTCGTGCCGTTGTACAGGCTCAGGAAGCGCGGGTTGATGGCGGCCAGCGAGTGCGCATCGGCCCGCCACTCGTCGTAGCACGGCATACAGTGCGAGCAGCTCAGCGACCCTTGCGCCCCCTCGTGCGAGAACCAGTTGTAATCGAGGTTGTCGGTCGTCGGGTAGCGCACGAGGTCGATCAGCGCGAAACCACTTTCGCTCAGGCCGTGGGCGGAGCCGACGAAATAGCCCGGCGCCCAGGCGGTGATGTCGGCGTCCCCCGCATCCGCCGCGACGAGCAGCCCGAAGCGCCCTGCCGCGTCCGTCGTCACGGCTGTGTTATCGCCCTGCACGCGGACGACCGCGCCGGGCACGGGGCCGTTTGCATCCTGCACCAGGCCCTGCACGAGCTTCGTGTCGCGCAGCGCCAGCAGACCAAGCGCCAGCGCCACAGCAGCGACGGCGAGCAGCCCAACTATGACGACCCATCGCTTCTTCATGATCAAAAACTGTGCCACTCCACATTCAGCGCATAGGACATCGCAGCGTAATGGCGTGCGGCTCACCTTATCAAGCGCACGGGCAGGGCCCCACGGGGACTTCCTTCGGTCGCACGCCCTATCCGTGCTGGAAAACAGCATATCAAAGCGCCGATCATGTCAACCCGATTTAACTTTTCCATCGGAACACTGTATCCCCGCACCGTGTACTGTGAACTGAGCACTGAGCACACTATCGCACACTCTTCCTCATCACCTCGTTACTCTTCACGCAGCGCTTCTTTGGCTTCCCTAGCTTATACAGGCGGGTATTCTTTGCGAATGAGCGCCGTCCCGATTGTGATATTCGGCATGAGATAGGGTGATATTCGACACGGAACGACGCTGACGCCCAGGCGCGGCCTTGTGAAGGATGTCACGAAACGATTTTCGCGGGCGACGGCCTCTGGTAGACTCGGTGGATTGCTTCGAATGGGACGTGGAGCAATCGGTTGATGAACAAGGTTGAAGCAGCAAGCCCCGCCAGGGCATCAATGCCCTGGCTAAGGTTACGCCCGGTGAACCGGGCTGCAGAAGCGCTGGCAGTCCCGTTTACGGGACGCAACGTTAGCCGGATGGTTGACCATCCGGCGGTCGTTGGCTTTGGTAATGCAAAACGAGCAATGTACCATGTGCTCAATTCACTGTGCAGCCTCATCTGGATGATGTACTCGCTATGACCTCCCTTCACCGCGCGCCGCTCGACACAGAGCGTTCCACTCCCGCATCCGCCCGCCTGGCCGATGATTCCCGTCCACGCCCGCTGGCACTGCCCGGCCTGATCCAGCACCTGCATCCGGCGCGCGTGCCGGAGCGCACACTGCGCTTCACCTACACCTATGGCCTCGGCGGCCTTGGCATCCTGCTCTTCCTGCTGCTGGCGGGCACCGGCCTGCTGCTGGCCTTCGTCTACACGCCGTCGCCCGCCGAAGCCTACGCCAGCATCGTCCATCTGCAAACGGACGTCTGGTTCGGCCAGTTGATCCGCAACCTGCATCACTGGTGCGGCAATCTGCTGCTGGTCGTCGTCGTCCTGCACCTGCTGCGCGTCTTCTACACAGCAGCGTTTCGCGAGCCGCGCCGCCTCAACTGGCTGTTCGGTCTGCTGCTGCTGCTGGGCGTCATGCTGGCGAGCTTCAGCGGTTACGTACTGCCGTGGGATCAGCTGTCGTATTGGGCGGCGACGGTGCTGTCGGGCCTCGTCGGCTACGTGCCCGTGATCGGCGACGGCTTACGCGAGCTGCTCGTCGGCGGGAGCGAGATCGGCGCGGTCACACTGCGCAACGTCTACGCGCTGCACATCCTGCTGCTGCCGCTGCTGTTCGTGACCCTGCTCGCCTTTCACATCTGGCGCGTGCGCAAAGACAAACTGTCGATCCCGCGCGCGTTGAGCGAAACCGAGGGCGCGCCCCGGTCGCGGCTCGTCGCCAGCAATCCGTCGCTCGTCGGCATCGAGATCGTCGCGGCGCTGGTCGCCGTCACGCTGATCCTCGCCTGGGCCTCGCTGGTGGATGCGCCGCTGCTGGCAGCCGCCGATCCGACGCACCCGCCGAACCCGATGAAGGCCGCCTGGTATTTCGCCGGGTTGCAGGAGCTGCTGCTCCACGTGCATCCGCTGGTCGGCGCGGTCATCATCCCCGGCCTGACGGCGCTCGGTCTGGTCGCGCTGCCCTTCACCCGCCCGGACGACGATAGCACCACCACGGGCATCTGGTTTCGCTCGCGCCAGGGCAGGCGGCTGATCGTCCACAGCCTGCTGGTCGGCGTCGCCGCGACGACGGCACTGGTGCTGCTCGACGAGGTTGGCAATCTGGCGGACGTCTTGCCGCAGATGGACCCGCTCATGCGCGACGGCTGGCTGCCGCTGGCCGTGGCTCTGCTCGGCATCTGGGGTTATGGGCGCTGGCTGCGGGCGCGCGGCGCGACGCCGTCCGAGGTGCGCATGGCGCGTTTCACGCTCGTGCTCGCGATCTTGCTGACGCTGACCGCCATCGGCAACCTGTTTCGCGGCGTCGATTGGCAGTTGATGTGGCCATGGCAGGTGTTCGCATGACCGGCGAGCCGCGCTCCGATCGACTCTCACGGCGCGACCTGCTGGCGTGGATCTGGCGGGCCAGCGGCGCGCTCGCCCTGGGTACGGGCGGTTTCATCGGCCTGCGCTTCCTGTCCTCGCGGAGCGACGCCGGCGAGGCGGCAGTCGTCGTCAACGCCGGGCAGGTGGACGACTTCGCACCCGGCACGCTGACGCTGTTCGAGCACGGGCGCTTCTATCTATTACGCGCGGACGACGGCGGCTTCCTGGCGCTCTCCAGCCACTGCCCGCATCTCGGCTGCACCGTGCTCTGGAACGCCGACGAGGAGCGCTTCCACTGTCCATGTCACGGATCGCGCTTCACGCGCGTCGGTGACGTGCTCAGCCCGCCCGCGCCGCGCCCGCTGCTGTGCCTGCCGATCCTGATCGACGAGTCGGGGCAGGTGCAGGTCGATACCGCAACCCGAATCGAGCGGGCGAGCGTCGCCGCGACCGACTTCACCTACGCGCCCGGCACCGCCCCCGCGAGCAACTCCTGAGCTACTTGCGGTCTACCTGTATTGATTCATCCGAAACATGGTTTGTGAAAACGACGGACGCGCCGTTACCTTCGGTGACTTCGTTTGCGCGTCCCTACGGAACGATTCGTAGGGACGCCATTCTTGGCGTCCGACCCCGACCTTTTCATGGATAGGTGAACAGATACGCCGAGGGTCGCTCCGCTGCCGAACGCGCCCGCCAATTAAGCCCTCGTATCCTGCAATCCTGGGCCGCCGAGGCTCTCCATACGCGGTTTGCCAACGGATACGCCAGGATTTTGTTCAACCTGCACAATCATTTGTTGACATTTCTTTCATTCGGAGTCATATTGTGAAAATAAGTTTCATATTGGCGCTTTACCTTCATGAAAAGACACCTGAATCACGATCGTGGTTCCCTATCGGTTATTTCTGATGCGTTACCGAAGCTCAAAGGGGCCAATCAGAAGATTGCGGAGTTCATCCTGAACTCGCCACAAGAGACGATCAATCTCAACATTACCGAGTTGGGCGCGCGCGCGGGTGTCAGCGAAGCGAGCATCGTCCGCTTCGCGCAGTCGCTGGGCTATTCCGGCTTCCATGCGCTCAAGATCCGGCTGGCCGAGGACATCATTTCGCCCAACCAGATCGTTCACGAAGACATGATGCCGGACGACAAGCCCGCGACCGCGGTGCAAAAAGCGATGACGCTGGGCCTGCGCTCGCTCGAAGACACCATCCGCATTCTGGATGAGGAAGTCCTGGAAGCGGCGATCAAGGCGCTGTGCAATGCGCGCCAGATCGTCCTGTTCGCCTCCGGCAACTCGATCCCGATCGCGATGGATCTCAACTTCCGGTTGACCAAGATCGGGCTGTGGTGCCGCTTCTCCATCGACCCGACGCTCCAGGAGATGTACGCCACGCTGGCATCGCCGCAAGATGTCGCGGTCGGCATCTCACACACCGGCACGTCAATCGACACGGTGCACGCGCTCGAACTGGCCAAACGCGGCGGCGCGCGCACGATTTGCATCACCAATCATTCCGAGGCGCCGCTCACCCGTTACGGCGACCTGTGTTTGTTCACCGCCACGCGAATCAGCCATTTTCGCGAGGAACGGTTGGACTCCAACCTGGCAATGCTGGCGCTAACAGAGGCCGTCTACGTCGGCATCTGTGTAGAGCAATCGGACGCGATGATGCAGGCTGTCTCCAAGACAACTCGCGCGACCGAACATCGCAAGTATTGAGTTTGAAGGCTGAAAAAGGAGATTGCATATAGAGAGATGAGGATACGGAACTGCCCTGTACGAGGGACATTGTTTTTGAAGGTTCGCTGTATATGAGCATCTTCCAGGAGATTGAAATGAAGCACAAGACTATCAGTCTATTGTTGATGGTAGCCATGTTACTTGTGGTGGGCGGCGCCGCCTTGGCGCAAGATTCTGTGACGCTGGAATTCTCCCAGTGGTGGGAACCGGAACTGCCGGAAGGCTCCTTCCGCGCCCTGATGGACGAATTCGAAGCGCAGAATCCTGGCATTACCGTTGAACTGATCAGCGGCCCGTACTCGACAACCCGCGATCAGATCGTTGCCGGTGCAGCCACGGGCACGATGGCAGACGTTGTGGGTCTGGATGGCGCGTGGGTGAGCGACTTTGTCAAGCAGGGCGCGCTCGCCAGCCTGACTGACATGATGAGCGAAGCTGGATATGATGGCAGCGAACTGGCCGCACAGATTCAACTGAATGGCGCGACCTACATGATCCCGGTCGTCAACTTCGTCTATCCCGTCTTTGTCAACCTCGACCTGATGGAAGCGGCCGGTATCGAGAACCCGCCGACCACGCGCGACGAATTCGCCGCAGCAGCCGCAGCCCTGACCAATCCTGACAACAACGTTTACGGTTGGGTGCTCCCTCTGTCGACTGAACAGCCGAACGGCATCCAGAACGACGTGATGTCGTGGGTCTGGGCGACCGGCGGCAGCATGATGGCCGATGGCCAGCCGAACCTCGTCGGCAACGATGAAGTCAGCAGCGCCATGGAATACATCAAGAGCCTGTGGGATGCGGGCGTCGTGGCACCCGGTGCCTTCGCCATGCACGAGCAGGACAAGGTGGAAGAGTTCACCAACGGTCGCGTCGGCATGATGGTCGACTCGCTGGCGCACATCAACCTGATCCGCGAACGCAACCCGGAACTCAACTTCGCGATTACGGCCCTGCCGGCGGCTGAAGGCTACGATGGCCCTCGCGGTCTGCCGTATGCGTCCTGGGGCATCGGTGTCGCTGAAAACAGCGAACACAAGGCCGAAGCCTGGAAGCTGGTCGAGTACCTGATGAGCGCTGACGTCAACTCGCAGCTCTCCTCCATCGCTCACGCCTTCCCCGGCAACGTCAACAGCACGCCGGACTACGTCGAGTCCGATCCGCTGTTCGCCGCCGCGTTCGAGGTCTTCCAGACCGGTACGCTGGCCAACGAATTCGTGGGCCTGCCGGTTGCGGAAACCCTGATGCGCGAGTTCGAAGAACCCTTCCAGCTCTACCTGGATGGCGACATGACGTTGGACGAGTTCCTGACCACGGCGCAGGACGCCTGGATGGCGCACTTCGAGTAGTCGAACCTCACCCTAGAGGCACCCCCTCTTGAACTGGAGGCTGCAAGGTCTGCGCCTTGCAGCCTCTCCTGAAAGTAGACGAGGACCACGAGCACAATGGCAAATAGCATTGCCTCACCCAGGGAAACATCCACAGGCGCAAGCAGACCGAGGATGCTGAAGATCAGGAAGCAGCTGGTTCCCTTTGCCTACTTGTCGCCGACCTTGATTCTGCTGAGCGTGCTCTCGCTCATCCCGATCGCGACGGTCTTCTATTACTCGTTGATGGATAACGTCATCATCACGAACGTACCGCCGCAGTTCGTCGGTCTCAGCAATTATCAGGAGATCCTCTCCGACCAGAATTTCATTCAAGCGTTTGAACATACGATTATTCTGGCGCTGGCCAGCGTCATCGCGCATTTCATTCTCGGCCTGGCCTTCGCCATGCTCTTGAACACCAAGATCATCGGCCCGATCACAAAAGCACTTTTCCGAGTCGTCTACATCCTGCCCTGGGTCTTCACGGCGTCGATCATTGCGGTGCTCTGGCGGCTGCTGCTCAACCCGAACGGCGTGGTCAACTTCGTGCTGTCCGGCATCGGCGTCGCCAACGCGCCGATAGAATGGCTGGCTTCTCGGCAGCTCGCCCTGCCGTCGGTCATCTTCATCAATATCTGGGCCGGGTATCCCTTCTACATGGTCAGCTTCCTGGCCGGGTTACAGGGCATCTCCGACGATCTGTACGAGGCGGGCAAGATCGACGGCGCGGGCACGGTGGCGCTGTTCCGCTACATCACCCTGCCGATGCTGAGGCCGATCATCGTCAGCCTGGCGATGCTCGACTTCATCTGGACGACGCACCAGTTCACGCTGATCTGGATGACGACGGGCGGGGGTCCCGTCCGCGCCTCCGAAGTCTTGAGTACGTTCACGTACAAGCTGGCGTTCAGTTCGTACGAGTTTTCCCTCGCCTCGACCACGGCCATGGTCATCCTGGCGCTGTCGACGGTGGTGGCATTCTTCTATGTGAGAAATCAGAGGTTGGCGAATGAATAAGGTGGTCACCCAACCCGGAAGCACGTCATGGGTCAGGTTCCTGGTGATCGTCGGGCTGGTGCTCGGCGCCCTGTTCGCCGGGCTGCCCGTGCTGTGGATGCTGGTCTCCTCGTTCAAATCCAATACGGAGATCTTTGCCTACCCGCCGCGCCTGTTCGACGAGTCATTCTCGTTCCAGGCGTACACGGCCGTGCTTACCGACCCGCAGAAGGTGCGCTACTTCGTCAACAGCTATCTGGTCTCCGGGCTGGTCACCCTCTGTACGCTGGTCGTCGGTATCATGGCCGGGTTCAGCTTCAGCCGTTACAACTTCCGCTTCAAGCGCGTACTCAATCTGCTCATCATCGGCGTGCAGTCGGTGCCGCCGATCACCCTGATGATCCCTTACTTCGGCCTGATCGTCGCGCTGCAGCTCTACAACACGTATTGGGCCTTGATCCTGACCTATATGGTATTTACGCTTCCCTACGCTATCATAATGATGACAGGCTACTTCAACACGCTCCCCCGCGAACTCGATGAAGCCGTCATGATCGATGGCGGAAGCAGTTCCATCATTCTGTGGAGGATACTCGTCCCGATTTCGCTACCGGGCATCGTCTCGGTCGGCGTCTATACCTTCATGCTGGCATGGAATGAGTTCCTGTTCGCGCTCACCCTGACGCGAACGAACGATATGCGCACGGTTCCGATCGGTATCCAATTATTGATGGGGCAGCACTCCTTTGAATGGAACCAGATGATGGCGATGAGCGTGTTGGGATCACTGCCGGTTTTGATCCTCTTCCTGCTCTTTCAACGCTACTTTATCGCTGGAATGGCCGTCGGGTCGATCAAAGGTTAACCATGCTCCAATTCTGAACATTTACATCTTTCATCGTAGTGTTCGCAGAGACCGATATCATTTCACTGAACGGAGCCATCACCATGCTGATGAACATGAAGGATTTGCTGGCCGTCGCGCACAAGCATTCGTTTGCGGTGCCAGCCTTTAATATTAGTAATAGTATGCTGCTGCGCGGCGTCGTCGAAGCCTCGCAGGAGGCACACTCCCCCGTGATCTTTGCCATTCACCCGGATGAGCTGGCCTTCGTCAAGCCGTCGTTCATTAAGACGGCCATCGAAGAGGCGAACGCCATGTGCGTCCCGGTCTGCATCCACCTGGATCACGGTTCGACGATGACCCAAATCCTGACGGCTATTCGCGCCGGGTTCACGTCGGTCATGATCGACGCCTCGACCAAGCCGTTGGATGAGAACATCGCCATCAGCAAGAAGGTGGTCGAACTGGCACATCTGGTCAATGTCTCGGTCGAAGGCGAGCTGGGCACGATCGGTACGACCGGCGAGCAGGCAGAAGCCGGTTCGGAAGACATCATCTACGTCGACCCGAACGAGGTCGAGGTGTTCGTCAACGAGACGGGCGTTGATACGCTGGCGGTCGCCATCGGCACGGCGCACGGCCTCTATCCGAAAGATCGCAAGCCGAAGCTCAAGCTCGAACTGCTCAAAGAGATCACCGCCAGGGTCGATCTTCCGCTCGTGCTGCATGGCGGATCAGCCAATCCCGACGAAGAAATCGCCCAGTCGGTCAAGCTCGGCATCAACAAGATCAACATCTCCAGCGACATCAAGAGCGCCTTCTACAAGAAAGCCCGTGAGTTCCTGGCCGACCCGCTGGTCTACGAACCGCTGACCTTCTACCCCCAGTGCATCGACGCCATGAAAGTCGTGGCGCACCACAAGATCGACCTGTTTGATGCGCGTGGCAAAGCCGAACTGTATTAGCACAAGCTCAGGGCGTTAGTGTTGAATGTGTCCTCTCCCCTCATTCCCCTCCCCATCGCAATGGGGAGGGGACGAACCATAGGTTCAGGGGTGGGGAGTGAGGGCGACTCAAGCCACAGCCTCCGAGACTTCATCAGCACGGTTCGAACCAGACATTCAGCGACACACCCGGCAAACAACGAAGCGAATGGTGAGCAGACGGCCATTCGCTTTGTTGTCACCACAGCCGCGCAGGCGGAGAACAAGCATCCATGAAAGAGAAGATCGCCCTCGGCTTTGGCGACAATATTGACTACGAGATCGTGTGGAATTCCGCCGTTTTCGAAGACCTGATCGCCCACTACGACATCCACGACGCCGAGCTGGATACCGACAAGCCGATTCAGAGTGAGCGCGATTTCGTCATCACGATCCTCGCCTTCCTCAAGCTCGGAAGCGGCGGTGAACGCTTCATCTACGCGCCGGAGATCATCGAACCATTTTCGCAGCGCTTTGAGCGCAAGATCACGCTTGGGGGGACGAGCGTGCGCGCGGCCATCGCCATGCGCAAGTTCGGCTACACGTCCGCCTTGCATCTGGTCACGATCAATGACCATGTCCGCCGCCTGATCCCGCATGACAGTCCCTACGTCTGCAGCAATGAGCAGGACAGCTCGTACCCGCATCTGATCGTGCAGTTCGGCAAGGGCACGGTCGTCAAGGCAGGTGACATCGACCTGCGCACGAGCCGCGCCAACCGCCTGATCTATCACAGCGACGTCGACAACATCACGATGAAGATGAACGAAGACTTCGCCGACCTGATCACGGAGGCGGAGGTGTTCCTGATTTCCGGCATGAATGCCATGCACGACGAGGCCGTGGTCAAAGACCGGTTGGGAACGATCCTGCGCATCATGGAAGGCCTGCCGCCGGATGCGCGCGTCTATTATGAAGACGGCGGCTTCTACGACCCGGGCTTCAGCCACATCATCATCGACGCGCTCGCGCGCAAACTGACCGTCTACAGCCTCAACGAAGACGAGATGCAGAGCTACCTCAAGCGCAAAGTCGATCTGCTCGACGCCGCCCAGCTTCAGGACGCGCTGCGCGACCTGGCGGGCATCATCCCCGCGCCGGGCCTGGTCATCCACACGCAGCACTGGGCGCTGGCCTACGGCGAGCGCGCGTCGCGCTTTGCCAGGGCGCTCAAAGCCGGTGTGACGATGGCGACGACGCGCTACTGCTATGGTGACGACTTCTCGGTTGAGGACTACAACAAGGTCGAGGATCTGCCGCCCGTCAAAGAGGCGGCGCAGCTTGCCGACGCTCTGAACCGCTTGCCCGGCGATCTGATCCACTGCGTGCCGGTCGTGCAGGTCGAATGCGCCCACGCCGTCACCATCGGCCTCGGCGACGCGTTCGTTGGCGGCTTCCTGCCCGCGCTGCTGGATTAAGGGCTAAGACCCTCATCCCCCAACCCCTTCTCGCTCCGGGAGATGGTGGGAAAAACGGTCATGGAAGTCCTTCTCCATAAGGGAGAGGGATTTAGGGTGAGGGCCCCACGCTGCTAGCGCTACAATAGGCCGCATCTTTGCTTACAACCCTGGGAATCTTCATCATGCCACACAACGATCCCATCACGCTTGACTCATTACCGCAGCCGCTGCACTGGCACGGCACGCCCGGACACGCCGAACTGGCGCCGGATGGCACACTGACGATGCGCGTCGACCAGCAGTGCGATTGGTTCATTGATCCCGAGACCGGCGCTGTCACGCACAACGCGCCCGCGCTGCTGATGCCGGTCGCCGCGCCGTGCACGCTCAGCGCGCTGGTCGATGTCGATCACGCCGCCACGTATGACGCGGGCGTGCTCGCCATCCGCCAGTCGGGCACGGTCTGGGCCAAGCTGTGCCTGGAACTGTCGCCGCAGGGGCAGGTGATGGTCGTCTCGGTCGTCACGCGCGGCACCTCAGACGACTGCAATGCGCTGCCGGTCGACGGGCATCAGGCCTACCTGCGCATCGCCAAGCTCGACCGCGCCTATGCCTTCCACTATTCGGCGGATGGGCAGTGGTGGCACATGATCCGCTACTTCGACCTGGGCGACGCGCCCGACGTCCAGATCGGCTTCCTGTCGCAGTCGCCGACCGGGGACGGCTGCACGGCGCGCTTCCGCGAGATCACCTATCGCGCGGGCAAGCTGGCCGAACTTCGCACCGGCGTTTGATCCGCATCCCGCCTCAATTGCTGCCGGCCCTCATGCCGCTATGAGAAAAAGAGGGCTGGCGGCGTCTCTCCATCCGCGAAAATCCCGTCAGTTGACACCCTTGCATCCATGACAATTGGTACAAGTTGCACGAGTTCGCTTGTGGCCTGAAGGCGAGCATGCTATGATCTGAACGTTCATGTGATCGTTCAGAATACTTTTCCTTGCTAGATTGATCAGATTGTCATGCCGCAGAGATCGCACCGCCCCACCATGAAAGACGTCGCCAAACTGGCGAATGTCTCCATTCAAACCGTTTCAGTCGTCGTCAATAACAAACCCGATATTGCCCCTGAAACGCGCGCGCGTGTGCTCTCCGCAATTGAAGCGCTCGGCTACCAACCGTACACGGTCGCACGCAGTCTGCGCACCGGCGCGACGCGCACGATCGCCCTGATCGTCTCCGACATCACCAACCCGTTCTTCGCCTCGATGGCGAACACGGTCGAATACTACGCCCACGAATCCGGCTACAGCGTCATCCTCTACAACACGCACGCTGACCTGGAACGCGAGAAGAAGTACATCGAGATGGCGACCCAGGGCGGCGTCGATGGTGTGCTGTTCGTTGCCACCAAAGACGAGATGTGGGGCCTGGACAGTCTCGAGGCGGCGGGCACACGAGTCGTCGCCATCGACCGAATCCCGGATAACTACAACGGCCCGGCCCTGACGCTCGACAACGTGACGACGGGCGTTCTCGTCGCGGAGCATCTGCTCGATCTCGGCCACACGCGCATTGCGCACATCGGCGGCCCGCTCGATTTGCGTCTCTCGCGCGACCGCATGAACGGCTTCCACGACACCATCCGCGCGCGCGGGCTGGAACCCGGCCCGGTCGCCTTCAGCGATTCGAGCTGGAGCGCGCGCTCCGGCTACAACGCCATGCAGGAACTGCTCAAGATCGATCCGCTGCCTACGGCCATCTTTGCCGCCAACGATCGCGTCGCCATCGGCGCGATGGGCGCCATCACGCAGGCCGGGCTGCGCATTCCGCACGATATCTCGGTCGTCGGCGTCGACGACATCGAGTTCGCCATGTATCAAACACCGCCGTTGACGACGGTGCGCCAGAGCCTTGAGGATATCGCCACGCTGGGCATCAAAACCCTGCTCGACATCCTGGAGAAGCGAGAGCCGGTGCGAACGCACATCGCCTTCGAACCGATGCTGATCGTGCGTGGCTCGACGGCGGCGCCGGTCGATAGGGTCAATCATCTGGAGAAAGGACCGCTTGTACCAGAATAGAGGTTATTGATGAAAGAGGTCACAAAATATCCGGATACCGCCTCACCGCCAAGCTCGACGGTATCCGAAAGGGGTTGGTTCAGAAGCACAACATGACTCATGTTTCTGAGGCATGAACACGTTTGTATTTCTTCACCAACCACACGTTTTACCTTTTCAGGCTACAGAATGTCAACAGTTGATTTGATTACCTGGAAGACGCCGTAGCGATGTCAACACACTGTAGGGAATGGACTTGTCTATGAAAAGGTCAGAACTAAACAGGATCATCGAGGACGGGTTGGCGTTCGTCGACCAGATGCACTTCAAGCTTCCGCCCTTCGGCTATTGGACGCTCGATGATTGGAAGACCAAAGGACCAGAGTACATCGAGATCCAGGATAACATGCTCGGTTGGGATGTGACGGACTTCGGCAGCGGCGACTTCCACAAGGTTGGTCTGCTGTTGTTCACGCTGCGCAACGGCAACTTCAACGATCCCAAGTACCGCAAGCCGTACTGCGAGCGCATCATCATCACCGAAGAAGAGCAGATCCTGCCCTCGCACACGCACTACCGCAAGATGGAAGACATCATCAACCGTGGCGGTGGCAACCTCATGATCGAGCTGTTCGGCTGCAATGAAGACGGCAGCTATTCCGACCAGCCGATCACGGTGACGATGGACGGGCAGCAGGTCACTGCGCAGCCCGGCGAAATCGTCCGCCTCACGCCTGGCCAGAGCATCACGCTCGTCCCGGGGCAGTATCACAAGTTCTGGGGCGAAAAGGGCACTGGCAAAATCCTGATCGGCGAAGTCTCGACCGTCGGCGACGACCGGGTCGACAACCGCTTCTATGAAGCCACCGGGCGCCTGCCGGACATCGTCGAAGACGAAAAGCCGAAGTACCTGTTGTTCAAGGATTATCCGTCAATCGCGACGCTGTGAGCTCGCCACGGCGAGCCGCACAGGCACGCGATACGCATCGGCAGCAATGCATGTACACGAGAGGAGCGCATTGGTCAGAAAAGGAGTGCCCGTTACGCTACCGGAACAGTTCTCTACTAGACGTGATTTAGCTATCCCTGAGGGGATACCGCACAACAATTCAAGGAGGTTGCGCCAATGAAAACGTCTATTCGCTTGATCACTTTCTTGTTACTCGTCACCCTGATCGTCGGTGTCGCCGCTGCGCAGGACGTCACCTTCGTGCAAAAAGACCCGTTCATCATCGGGTACTCGGTCTATGACATGCAGCAGCCCTACTGGCAGGAATATGCCCGTGGTGTGCAGGAAGCCTCTGAAGATGCCGGTGCGCAGTTCGTCCTCTCTGACCAGAAGAGCAGCCAGGAAACCCAGGTCTCCGGCAGCCTCG
>JADLAY010000055.1 GCA_020849765.1 Anaerolineae bacterium | reverse complement strand
GGGGCAGCTCACTCGTCTTGCTGCCAAATGTGCCGCTTACAACATCGGCCTCTGGCTCAACCTGCAACTCGGTCGCCCGCCTGGTGCCTTAGCTACCTTGATATGCTAAAGTACCGGACAAGCCTTTGGAGCCACCGGCGGCGCCTCGTCAGATTGATCGAACGCGCGCGGCCCAAAGCCGTCGCGGACGACGCCTACGTCGCCCCAATCTGTAACCCGTGTCCGAGCGCCGACCACCCTCCCGCCAACCGCCCCACCCATGCTATACTCGGCCTGCCGTCAGCCTTCTTGCTAAAGGCTAATGGCTATCAGCTAATGGCTAACGAATCTGGAGGACCAATGGAGACCATCCGCCTGACGGCGCTGGCCTCGTGCGCCGGTTGAGCTGCTAAGCTCGGACCGAGCGAACTGGCGCAGGTGCTGCGACCGCTACATGGATTGTTTCCAACTGAAGATTACCCGGATTTGCTCGTCGGCCTGACCGCGCCGGACGACGCTGCCGTTTACCGACTCGCCGGAGGGCTGGCGGTTGTCTCGACCGTCGATTTCTTCCCGCCGGTCGTCGATGACGCCTACAGCTTCGGCGCGGTTGCGGCGGCCAACGCGATGAGCGACATCTATGCCATGGGCGGGGAGCCTCTCTTCGCGATCAACCTGGCCGCTTACCCCGATAACCTGCCGCTCAGCGTGCTGACCGACATCTTGCGCGGCGGCGCGGAGAAAGTGCGCGAGGCCGGTGCGGTTGTCGCGGGCGGTCACACCGTCACCGACAAAGAACCGAAGTTTGGCATGGCCGTCACCGGCACCGTTGATCCGGCACATATCATCGCCAAGGGCGGCGCGCGCCCCGGCGATAGGCTGATCCTGACTAAGGCGCTCGGCACCGGCGTGATCACGACGGCGCATAAGCGCGGTATCGTCGACGACGACGATCTGGCCGCCGCCATCGCCAGCATGACGCATCTCAACCGCGAGGCGTCACGCGCCGCCCGCGCGCACGACGTCCACGCCATGACCGACGTGACCGGCTTCGGGCTGATCGGCCACGCGCACGAAATGGCGCACCTGAGCGGCGTTGCCCTGCGGCTCGACCACCCTGCACTGCGCTGGCTGCCGGGAGCGCTGCGCCACGGCGCCGATTACGTCTTCCCCGGTGGCATGGAGCGCAACCTGGCCTTCTACGCCGAATGGGTGCACTACGACGGCGACTTCGCCGACTTCGAGCAGGCGCTGCTCAACGACCCGGAGACGTCCGGCGGCCTGCTGATAGCCGTCGCACCAGAGCATGCGGACAGCCTGCTCGCCGCCCTCCACGCCGCGGGCGACGCCCCCGCGCAGATCATAGGTCGCGTCGAACCCGGCGCGGGCGAGATCACGATCTCCAAATGAGATGCAATTCGCCTGCCCGCACCGTTAAGCGACTGATGAATCAGGCGCAATCGTAGGGGCGACCCGGCGGGTCGCCCTGGGCAAGCCACCGGCTTGCCCCTACATCACCCTGGAAATTTGTTCCATTTTCATGAACGCGTCAGGTCGTCCGAGATCGGGCACGTTCCAATAACGTCGCATCGAACTTATTGTGTTCTGTGCCAGTGCGTGGTTCAATTAGAGAAATCTAACGGCGTGAGGAGCCCAGCATGGACATTCAGCGCGTTTATGGGCTTTCGACCAAGCTGTTCGTGGCGCCCAAATCAAGCACGCAATCGCTGGTCGTCGGCGGTATCGGCGAGGACGCCAGCCGATGGACGCGCGTCGTCTCGCTGCGCGCCGCACAAATCCTCTGGTTTCACCTCACACAGTTCCTGTTCCCCGACAAGGCATCGAGCGTGACGGCGGTCGTCCACACCGCGCCCGCGCGCTCCAACGAGATGCCGACCATCACCAGCCACATCACGGTCGATCACCTGGACACCCATCACTACGAGATCACCGGCTGGGTCAACGATCAAACCTGGGTCGCGCGGTTGACCTCGACCGAGGCGCAGCGACTGTGGCAGGCGCTCGATCAAACGCTCTACCCCGCGGGCTGGAACACCCTGACCAAGAACGACTGACGCGCGGCGCAGCCCCATGCTGGACTGGCTGGCGGATACGCTGCTGCGACGCTCCCTCAAACTGCGCTACGCCGAGATTCGCGAGCGCGAGCCGTTGTGCTGCCTCGGCAGCGCTGGCTATCTCAACACGAAGTACCGCCTGCGGACGATCGGGCAGGCCGACGCCGCGCCGCGCTGGCAGGGTTGTCTGTGCACAGTCGAAAACGATGGCCTGCATCTGTATCCCCGCACGCGCCAGTGGGATATCCACGTCAGGTTCGACCGGGACTCTCTGCGCTGGTTTGGCCGCCCGCAGAAATACAGCGCGGGAACCAATGAGATCTGGCTGCACTTCGAGCGCGACGATCAATGGCACCTGCTCATGCTGCGGACGAGCCGCCACGCCATGGCGCAGTTCGTGCGCGCCGTCAAGGAGATCGCGACGCCGGAACAAGTCCAGGCCTATCGCCGGCGGCGGCCTTACATCCACTTCGGGCCAACGCCGGCGCAGCACGCGCAGCAGAATTTGCATGGCGCCTGGACGGTCGATCCGGCGGGGCGGACACTCTACCTGACGCCGTCGGCGCTGGTCGAATTGGACGGCGACCGCGTCCAGCGAACGATGGCGCTTGACACAATTCAGCAGATCGAAGTCATGGCGCGGCTGGATGCGCCGGGGGCGAACGGCGTCGTCCGCTTCAAAGTCCCCAGCGCGGAGGGTGCGACTACGCTCGCCTACACGCTGCCGGATCACGTGGCCTTCGGCGCGGCACTCTCGGAGGCGGCCAAGCGCACGCTCGAAGACGTGCCGATCTTCTACGGCAAGAAGGGCGACGAAGACGACTGGTAGCCGGATCGTCGCCACACATCGGGAACCAAATCAGCCCGGCGAACGTCTCATACAAAGACCATGAACCGAGAGGATTTCGAATGACTCACATCCGCTGGATGGCTGTACTGATCGCAGGCTTGCTCATCTCTGGGTGCAGTGTGCTCCAGAGCTTCATAACGTCCCGCCACGACACGCCCACGTCAGGCGCGGACATCCGGCCGATCACGCCGCCGGAACTCATGCTGCTGCAAGGCGACAGCGCCTTCCCGATGGACACGGGCAGCTTCTGCTGGACGATGGGTGACAATGGCCTGTGCGCCGATGCCGTCCCGCCCAGATATACCGAGGATATGCACAGACCGGTGACCGGCACGACGTTCGAACTGCAATTTGACGCGCCGTCCCCGGATACCATCCACGCCAGCCTACACCCCGGCAGCAACATGATGACGCGCATCGCCGAGATCGCCGCTGAAGTGACGGTGGACGAAAATGGCCGCGTGCTCGTCACTGTCCCGGACAACGTCGACGGCAACTACGTGCTGAGCATCTTCGCGACCTGGTCGGACGAGAGCACCCCTCACGGCGACGCCTCCTATTTCATGCCCGTCCGCTTTGAGCGCTAGCCGTCGCTCTGGCGCAGGGCCTGGTAGATGAGCGCCCCCAGGCTGGCCCCGATGACCGGCGCGAGCCAGTAGATCCACTGGTCAGCCCACAAGTTGCCGATCAGGGCCGGGCCGAGCGAGCGCGCCGGGTTCATCGACGCACCGCTGATCGGCCCGCCCCAGAGCGCCGCCAGCATGACCGTGAAGCCGATCGCCAGCGCGGCGGGCGCGCCGACCGCCCGCGTATCCGTCGCCACGGAGATGATGACGAACATCAGCACTGCGCTGAGCAGCAGCTCCAGGCCGAACGACTGCCCGGCGGCCCCCGTGGGCAGCGTCGCGCCGAGATGCGCCGCATCGCCGAACAATACGCGCAGTGTCAGCGCACCCAGCACGGCGCCGAGCACTTGCCCGCCCAGGTAGAAGACCACGTCGCGCCAGGGAAAATGGCGCGTGAGGGCGAAGGCAATCGTCACCGCCGGGTTGAAGTGCGCGCCGGAGATGTGCCCGATTGCCGCCACCATCACCAGGATGATCAGGCCGAAGGTCAGCGCCACGCCCACATGCGTCAGCGCGCCCGTCTGCGCATCGACCATGATCGCGCCGCAGCCCGCCGTCACCAGCGCGTAGACGCCCACCAGCTCCGCGCCCGCGCGCCGCCACAATCCGTTGTTCATAGATAGGAATCTCTCTCGCAGAAATCTCGGACGAGGCCTGCCTCGTCCCTACAATGGCCGATGTTGGGACGACCCGCGGGTCGTCCGCCGTTTTCTCGCCTCTTGTGTGGGTCGTTTCGGCCCGACCAGAAGCCTAAAAGCCAAAGGCTAACAGCTAACAGCGAATGACTACCCCGTCCCCGCCCGCAGCATGTCCGCGAACTCGCGCGGCAGAATGGTCGCTTCGACGGCGCGCGCCGCCGCCTCGTGATCGTAATCGATGCGGAAGAACTCGACGTTCAGATCGCGCCCATCCGCCGACAGCACGACGTAGCCCGCGCGCGGATCGCCATCCTTGGGTTTGCCGACGCTGCCCGCGTTGATCACGTGGCGCCCGCTCGGCAGCAGACGGTGATACGGCAGATGCGTGTGCCCGCACACGAGCACGTCTGCCTCCGCCTGATCGAGCAGCCGTTCGATGCTCGCCTCGGGCCGATCCACGTACAGATATTCGTTGACGCGGCGTGGACTGCCATGGACGAGCAGCACCTTGAGATCGCCGAGCGCGACTGGGATCGTCATCGGCAGGTCGCGCAGGTAGCGCTTGTGATCGGCGTCCGTGTGGGCGTTCGTCCACGCGATCGAACGCTCGCCGCGGGCGCGCTCGACGTCGGTCTTGTAAGCGCAGCCGCAGTCATCGCTGTCGTGGCCGACGCCCTGATCGTAGTTGCCCATCAGCGTCGGGATGCCACCCGCGCGGATGGCGGCGACGACCTCGTTCGGGAAAGCGCCATAGCCGACCAGATCGCCCAGGCAGTACAGATTTGGCAGCTCACGCCGTTCGATATCCGCCATGACACCCATCAGCGCGTGCAGGTTGGCGTGAATGTCGCCAAAGATCGTGATCCGCTCCATCTAGTCGCCACCCTTCTGAGTCCCCGCCGCCAACTGCGTCAGGAAATAACCAATCCGTGTCTTGAGCTGCTGCGCCGTGCGTTCGAAGGCGACAGCGCGCCGATCCGCCTCCTCGATGGCGAGCGGGTCGGCCAATCCCCAGTGGAGCCGCACGCCTTTGCCGGGGAAGCGCGGGCAGACCTCGCGCGCCTTGTCGCAAACAGTCACCACGTAATCGAATGGCTGCTCGGCGTAGGCGCTCAAGTGGCGCGCCTCCTGCTGGCTGATGTCGATGCCCAGTTCGTCCATCGCCCGGATCGCATCAGGATGCACGCGTGTCGGATGGCTGCCCGCGCTCGTCACGACGACGCTGCCGCCCGTGAGCGTCCGCAGCAGGCCCTCGGCCATCTGCGAGCGCGCGCTGTTGTGCGTGCACACGAACAGGACGCGCGTCGCCGGGAGCGGCCCGCCCAAGCTCCCGCTCATGGAGGCGGCCAGCGCCGGGTGCAATGCCCCGCCCGCCGCGTAAAACAGCGTCCGCAGCCGGTCGAGGTCGAGGCTGTAGTAGATGTCGCGCGAGTCGGCCTCGCTGCGCCGCGCCGAAACGAGCGCGTCCTCCCGCATCTTCTTGAGATGGTAGGAGACGAGGTTCATCGGCTCGCGGACGTGCGTAGCCAGTTCCTGCACGCGGTAGTCGCTGGCGCCGAGCGCCCTGAACAACGTCCAGCGCAGCGGGTGCGCCAGCAGTTGCAGCACCGGCGGCGGCTGGTTCGGTCGGGCGTTACTCGCGTTCATGCCGGGCGCATCGATTCGGCAACCTCGGCCAGCCACAGCGTGATGCGCGCTTCCATCCTGTCGCGCACGGCGCGGAAGGCGTCCAGCTTTTCCTCTTCCGTGCCGGTCGCCTGCACCGGATCGTCAAACAGCCAGCGATGGATGTAACGCGCGTCGGCATAAGTGGTCGGGCAGTTCTCGTCGAAGCGGCGGCAGACGATGACCGCGTCGTCGAACTGCACGCGCCCCATGTAATCTTTGATGTTCTTCGAATACTGCTGGCGGATGTCCAGCCCGATCTCGTCCATCACCCGGATCGTGTACGGATGAATCGGCTGCGGGTCGAGCCCGGCGCTGAAGGCTTCGTAGTCACCGCCGCCGTGTTTGCGCAGCAGTGCTTCCGCCATCTGGCTGCGCGCGGCGTTGCCCGTGCACAGGAACAAGACTTTTCGTGCCATCGTTTCACCCTCCTCGATGATCGGCTCACGCAACACATCAAATCAATTTGATGCAATTTGATTCGAAGTATATACGAGATCGGCGCGTTTGTGTTTTAAGAATGTGCAAAATGTGCTCACTCGTCGAGCAAGACGTCGAGTCAGTCCTCGCAGTCCAGGTTCTCGTGTAAAAAATATTTGACATCGAGTATGAATCAGACTACGATGTGTAAAGTATTTTTGACTTCATGTCTATTGAAGAAGACACCAGGAGGGCATATGTCCTATCAAGAACGGCGCAGTCTCGTGAACCTGATCAGCACAATTCTGATCACCCTGCTCTATTGGTCGTATATGTTCCAACGCTACCCGCAGGCTGATCCGTATTCACCGGAAGTCTTCCACTTCTGGGGATCGTTCTTCCTGATCCTGATCCCGGTCTCGATCGTCGCGAGGATCGTCATCTACATCATCTTCGAGATCGTCAACGTCATCGCCACCCGCGAGGAAGAAGCGGGCATCACCGATGAACGCGACAAGATCATCGAGCTCAAGTCCAACCGCAACGGTCTCTACCTGTTCATGATCGGCTTCGTCGTGGCGATGGCGTCGCTTGTCGCCAGCCAACCGCCGTCGACGATGTTCGCCATCCTGATCGTCTCCGGGCTTGCCACGGAAGTGATCGGCGATATCTCTCAGTTCATTTACTACCGGCGGGGATTCTGATATGGCGAGCAACCCCATCAGCAACAACATTCGGCGGCTGCGTTTTGATCGCGACGAAATGACGCAGAAGGAGCTGGCGGAAAAAGTCGGCGTGACGCGCCAGACAATCGTCGCCATCGAAAGCGCGAAGTACTCACCGTCACTCGAACTGGCTTTTCGCATCGCGCACGTCTTCGGCGTGCCACTCGACGATGTCTTCACCTACGACCCGGCTGAAGACACGATCTGGAAGAAGAAGAAATAACCTGAGCGTCCCTGTTGGTGAACTCATGAGATGCCCTTGTCCCAGCCCCTTCTATCTCAGGGCGAAGGGGAGAAAATGCTCCTGAAAGTCGCTCTCCATAAGGGAGAGGGATTTAGGGTGAGGGCGTGTGACGAGAGAGTGATTCGCCAACAGCATCCTGCTCCTGCCTTCCCTACGGAGGAAAACCATGAAGGCCCTTGTCTACACTGAATACGGATCGCCCGACGTCCTGCATCTGCATGACGTGCCCAAACCCACAGCGAAAGAAGATGAGATCCTCGTCCGCGTCCGCGCAACCGTCGTCAGCTTCGGCGACCTGCTGGCGCGCAAGTTCAATGCGGTCACGCCGTCCAGTTTCAGCATGCCCGCGTTCCTGTGGCTGCCCTCGCGCCTGGAGTTCGGCATCCGCAAGCCGAAGAAATACATCCTCGGCAGCGAGTTCGCCGGTGAGGTCGAAGCCGTCGGGAGCGCGGTCACGCGCTTCAAGCCCGGCGATCAGGTCTTCGGCTATCGCGGCCCCAGCTTCGGCGCCTATGCCGAGTATCTGTGCACAAAAGAGACGTCGTCGGTGGCGCTCAAGCCATCGAACATGACCTGTGAAGAAGCCACGACCGTGCCCTACGGCGCGCTGACCGCGCTGATTCTGCTCAGGAAAGCGAACATCCAGCCCGGACAAAAGGTGCTGATCAACGGCGCGTCCGGCTCAATCGGCGCCGGGGCGCTCCAACTCGCCAAGCACTATGGCGCGCACGTGACCGCCGTCTGCGGCACACCCCGCATCGAGTACGTCAAGGCGCTGGGCGCGGACGCGGTCATCGACTACACCCGCGAAGATTTCACCCAGAACGGCGAGACCTACGACCTGATCTTCGACGTGCTGGGCAAGGCGTCGTTCGCGCGCTGCAAGCGCTCGCTCAAGCCGAACGGACGGCTGCTCTACGCCAGCTTCAAGATCAAGCAGATTCTGCAGATGCTGTGGACGGCGCGGACGGGTGGCAAACGCGTCATCTGCGCGCTGGCCATCGACAAGCAGGCGGATCTCGTCCACATCCGCGAACTGGCCGAGGCCGGGGTAATCAAAGCCGTCATCGACCGCTGCTACCCGTTGGAAGAGGCCGCCGCGGCACATCGTTACGCCGAAAGCGGTCAAAAGCGCGGCGCCATCGTCATCACGGTCTGAATCGCAGGGAGGCGAACATGAAATCCGAAGCGATGTGGGATCGCCTGGCCAAGGACTGGGACACGCCGGACGCGAAGCCGGGCCAGGGTGACGTGCTGCTGATCGAGAAGACGAAGCAGTACCTCACGCCCGGCGCGAGCGTCCTGGATTACGGCTGTGCGACCGGCTCTGTCGCGCTGAAACTGGCCGCCGTCGCTCAGAATGTCCATGGCCTCGACATCTCGTCACAGATGATCGCGGTGGCCAGGCGACGAGCCGGTGAACAGGGCCTGAGCAATGCCGCCTTCACGCACGGGACGATCTTCGATCGGACACTCGAACCGGAATCGTTCGACGTGATCGTGGCCTTCAACATCCTGCATCTGGTCGACCGCCCTGCCGAGGCCGTCAGCCGGGTGCATCAACTGCTGAAGCCGGGCGGCGTCCTGATCGCCGCGACGCCCTGCCTGGGCGAGCGAACGGTCGTCAGCCTGCTGCTCAATCTGCCGGTCTTCCTGCTGTCCAGAGTTGGCGTGCTGCCGCGCGTCAGTTTCTTCAGCGTGGCGGGGTTGACCGCGGCCATGACGAACGCGCAGTTGCAGATTGTTGAAACAGAACGGTTGGCGGTGCGCCCCATCACGGAGTCCCTGATCGTTGCCAGGCGCAATTAGAGCCTGCGCATCCTGCCGGGGGATTACCCGGCAGCTTACCTGAACTCATTCTGGAGAAGAACCCATGAAAGCCATTGTCTACACCCGCTACGGATCGCCGGACGTGCTCCATCTGCGAGAAGTCCCCAAACCGGCACCGAAAGCGAACGAAGTCCTGATCAAGATCCGCGCGGCGACCGTGGCCGCGGGCGACTGGCGCGTGCGCAAGGCCGATCCGTTTGCGGCACGGCTCTACAACGGCCTGTTCCGGCCGCTCAAGGTGCACATCCTCGGCTTCGAGCTGGCCGGGGATATCGAGGCGGTCGGCCCGGCGGTCAAACGCTTCAAGCCGGGCGATGCCGTTTACGCCTTCACCGGCTTCGGCTTCGGCGCCCATGCCGAATATCGCTGCATGCCCGAAACCTGCAAGCCGATTGATGGGTTGATCGCGCTCAAGCCGGTCAACATGAGCTACGAGGAGGCCGCCGCCGTGCCCGTCGGCGGAATGACGGCGCTCAACTTCCTGCGCAAGGGGGACATTCAGCCGGGCAAGAAGGTGCTGATCTACGGCGCGTCGGGCAGCGTCGGCACCTATGCGGTCCAGCTCGCCAAATGCTTCGGCGCCGACGTAACCGCGGTCTGCAGTACGTCGAACGTGGACATGGTAGAGTCGCTCGGCGCAGACCGCGTGATCGATTACACTCGCGAGGACTTCACCCGCGGCGGCGAGACCTACGACATCGTCCTGGATGCCGTGGGCAAGACGTCAGCGTCCGCCTGTCGCCCGCTGCTCAAAGGGGGTGGAGTCTTCCTCAGCGTCAACGGTTCGTCCCCGGTCGGGGCGGACACGCTCATCACCCTGAAAGACCTGATCGAGGCGGGCAAGCTGCGCGCTGTGATCGACCGCTGCTACCCGTTCGAGCAGATCCCGGAGGCGCATCGCTACGTCGAGGCCGGGCACAAGAAGGGCAACGTCGTTATCACGGTAGCACCGAGCGGAACTATCTAGGACGTACCCACGCAAAGGACTGGTATGAAAGCCATCGTGTGGACGCAATACGGCTCGCCGGACGTCCTGCAGCTTCGAGACATCGCCAAACCGGCGCCGAAAGACGACGAACTCCTGATCATGATCCGCGCGACGACGGCCACCTCCGGTGACTGCGAGATGCGCGCGCTCAGCGGCTCGCCCCGGTACACGCTGCCGATGCGCGCTTACATCGGCCCGCGGCGTCCGCTGCGCATCCAGATCCTGGGCATGGAGCTGGCCGGTGAGGTCGAGGCTGTCGGCAGCCGGGTCACGCGCTTCCGGCCCGGCGACGCGGTCTTCGCTGCGACCGGCTTCCTCAGCATGGGCACGTGCGCCGAGTACCTCTGCCTGCCCGAAGCGCCCGAAGGCGGCGCGCTGGCGCCGAAACCATCCACCATGAGCTTCGAGGAGGCCGCCACCGTGCCCGTCGGCGGGCTGGAAGCGCTCAGCTTCCTGCGCCAGGGGCAGGTCGAGCGCGGGCAGTCGGTGCTGATCAACGGCGCGGGCGGCACCGTCGGCACCTTCGCCGTGCAGCTTGCCCGCGACATCGGCGCCGAAGTGACCGCCGTCGACAGCGCGGACAAGCTGGAAATGCTGCGCACACTCGGCGCGGATCACGTCATCGACTACGAGCGCGACGACTTCAGTCGAGGCGGCGCACGCTATGACTTCATCCTCGACGTCATCGGCAAGCGGATGTTCGCACGCTGCCTGCGCGCGCTCAAGCCGCGTGGACGCTACCTGATCTCGAATCCTGGTCTGTTGCAGCGCCTGCGTGGTCACTGGACGTCAGCAGCCGGCGGCAAGCAGGTCATCTTCGGCGTCAGCCACCCGACCGCCGCCGATCTGGACGCCCTGCGGCAGCGGATCGAGGCGGGCAGACTGCGCACATTCATCGACCGCGCCTATCGGCTGGAAGCGGTGGCCGAGGCTCATCGCTACGTCGAGACCGGTCGCAAGCGCGGCCACGTCGTCATCACGGTGGGGCCATTACCCACCGTGCACGGACATCACAGGTCATCGACGGCTACGAACACGACGACCGTGTAGCTGCCGGATCGCCGCGTTCGCACCGCCATATTACGGGCGTGATGCCACTCCGAAATAGTTTTTTTGGATTTCCCGGCGCGGCCCTTTATACTCCCCGGATGTCGATACCGATTCTCGCTACCAAACTCTACATCCCGCCGCCGCGTCCAAAGTTCGTCCCCCGCCCGCGCTTGATCGAGCGACTGAACGAGGACTTGCAGCGCAAACTGACGCTCGTTTCCGCGCCCGCCGGCTTCGGCAAGACGACGCTCGTCAGCGCCTGGCTGTCCGATTGCGGCTGCCCCGCCGCCTGGCTATCGCTTGACGAAAACGACGGCGACCCAGCGCGCTTTTTGACTTACCTCATCGCCGCGGTGCAGACGATCGCGCCGCAGGCGGGCGCGGGCGTCCTCGCCGCCGTGCAGTCGCCGCAAGCGGACATCGCGGACACACTGCTGACGGCGCTGGTCAACGAGCTGGCCGCCATCGCCCAGCCGTTCATCCTCGTGCTGGACGATTACCATGCCGTCGATGCGCAGCCGGTCGACCATGCGCTCGCCTTCCTGATCGAGCACCTGCCGCCGCAAATGCACCTCGCCATCATCACGCGTGAAGATCCGCCGCTGCCACTGGCACGCTTGCGCGCGCGCGGGCAGATGACTGAACTGCGCGTCGCCGACCTGCGCTTCACACTCGACGAGGCCGCCGGGTTCCTGAATCAGGTCATGGGCCTAAGCCTGTCGGCGGACGACGTGGCCGCGCTCGAAACGCGCACCGAGGGCTGGATCGCCGGGCTGCAACTGGCGGCGCTGTCGATGCAGGGCAGCGACGACGTCGGCGGCTTCGTCCGCTCGTTCACCGGCAGTCATGCCTTCGTGCTCGACTATCTGGTTGAGGAAGTCCTGCACAAGCAGCCGGACGCCGTGCAGACCTTTCTGCTGCGCACGTCGATCCTGGAGCGCATGTGCAGCCCCTTGTGTGATGCGGTGCTCGGCGCCGACTCAACTTCCGGCGAGGATACCCTCGCCTATCTCGAACGCGCCAACCTGTTCCTGATCCCGCTCGATAACGAGCGGCGCTGGTATCGCTATCACCATCTGTTTGGCGACTTGCTGCGCCAGCGGCTGCTCAAGGATGACGCCGCGCAGGCCGCGAGTTTGCACGTGCGCGCGAGCCAATGGTACGAGGCCAACCATGAGCCTGCCGATGCCATTCGCCACGCGCTGGCGGCCAAGGACTTCGAGCGGGCGGCGCGGCTGCTCGAACTGACGTGGACGGCGATGGACGAGAGCTTCCAGACCAACACCTGGATCGTCTGGATCAGCGCCGTGCCGGACGCGGTGATCCGGCGGCGACCCGTGTTGAGCGTCGACTACGCCTGGGCGCTGCTCAACCGCGGGGAGATGGAGGCGGCCAGCGCACGTCTGGATGATGCCGAGGACTGGCTGGACATGCCGGACAATCGAAGCCAGCCGATGGTCGTCGTCGACGAAGGTCAGTTCCGCTGGCTGCCCGCCTCGCTGGCGACCGCCCGCACCTACATCCTCCAGGCCTACGGCGACATCCCCGCCAGCATGGAGTATGCCCAGCGCGCGCTCGATTTGCTGCCGGAGACGGATTACGTCCGCCGCGGGCAGATCGACGGGCTGCTCTCGCTCGCACACTGGTCGATCGGCGACCTGGAAGCGGGCCACCGCTACATGGCCGAGGCGATGACCAACTTCTACACCTCCGGCAACATCGCCTTCGCCAATAGCTGCACGGTCGGGATGGGGCCGATCCGGATCGCGCAGGGGCGCCTGCGTGACGCGCAGCGCACTTACGAGCAGGCCCTGCGCATCGCGCTCGAACAGGGCGAGCCGATCCCTGGCGCGACCGCGGATCTGTACCTCAGCCTGGCGGCGCTGCATCGCGAGTGGAACGAGCTCGACGCCGCCGACGACGTCCTTCAGCGTGGCGAGGAACTCGGCGAGCGCGCCGGGCTGCCGGACTGGCAGCATCGCATGTACATCGCCAGGGCACGGATGCACCTGACGCGGCGCGAGTTGGACGACGCCTTGGCGCTGCTGAACGAGGCGGAGCACGTCTACTACCGGACGCCGATGCCGGATGTGCGCCCAATCCCGGCCATGCGCGCCCGCGTCTGGCTCCTGCAGGGGCGGCTGGCCGAGGCGCAAGCCTGGGCGCGCAAGTGGGCGCTGGCTGCCGACGATGCGCTCAGCTATCTGCGCGAATTCGAGCACATCACGCTGGCCCGCGTCCTGATCGCGCAGTACCGGCGCGACGGCGACGAACGTGCGATTCATGACGCAACCACCCTGCTCGACCGGCTGTTGGCCGCGGCAGAGGAAGGCGGCAGACTGGGCACTGCCATCGAGATCCTGTTGCTGCTGGCGCTCAGCCACGAGGCGCAAGGCCATGTCGACGTGGCGCTCATGCCGTTGGAGCGCGCCCTCGCGCTGGCCGAGCCGGAGGGCTACGTGCGCAGCTTCGTCGACGAGGGTGATCCCATGCAGCGGCTGCTCGCCGAGGCGTTGGGGCGCGGTATCCACCCGGATTACGCGAGCAGGCTGCTGGCCGCCTTCGAGACCGAATCGCAGCCCGGCGCCCGATCCTCCTCCGCCGCCGCGCAGCCCCTGATCGATCCCCTAAGTGAGCGCGAACTTGAAGTGCTCCAATTGATCGCGCAGGGCCTCTCCAACAGCGAGATCGCCGAGCGGCTCTTCCTGGCGCTGAGCACCGTCAAGGGCCACAACCGGATCATCTTCGACAAGCTCCACGTCCAGCGCCGCACCGAAGCCGTCGCCCGCGCCCGCGAATTGGGGCTGCTGGAGGCGTGACGATCAATCGATCGTGAAATCTCGGACGAGGCACGCCTCGTCCCTACATGTCCGTTCGTAGGGACGCCCCGTGGGGCGTCCGCTGCCTTTTCCATCCACACCCTGCTCAACACCCGACTACACCCCGAACAATACTTAAGTAGCTTCACGGCAATACCGCCGCGCGCATACGCTTACGACATCGTTTTCACACGCCGAAAGGTTCGAGAGATGTCGTATCGCAAACCCCTGGTTCTGACCCTGCTTTTGCTGTTCGCGCTCGCCCTGCTGCCGACGAGCGCCCTGGCCCAGGATGACATGGCCGCCGCGAGCAGCGGCTACCGCCCGGACGCCCCGGCCTACGGTGTGCGCGGCCCGCATGCGGTCGGCGCGCGCAGCCTGGAGATCGACGCCGACGGCCCGCTCGCCCTGACGATGTGGTACCCGGCGCTCAACGACGCGGGCGCTGAAGAAGCCATCACTTACGACTATGAAGTCAAATTCGCGGAAATGGTGGACGTTCCTGTCACCATCGCCGGGCACGCGATCAGTGACGCACCGTATGAACTGGCGGAGACTCCCTACCCGCTCGTCGTCCTGTCGCCCGGCCTCGCCCTCGGCAGCACGACCTACGCCTGGATGGCCGAACACCTCGCATCTTATGGCTTCGTCGTCGTCTCGCCGGAACATCGCGAAGTGATCAGCATGGCAGCGCCCGAACTGTGGCAGCCGCCGATCCACCGCCCGCAGGAAGTAATCGCTGTGCTCGATTACGTCGAAGTCCAGGCTGAGGCCGGTGGTGATCTCGAAGGCCTGACCAACACCGAGACCGTCGCCGTGATCGGCCACTCCTACGGCGGCTACACGACGCTGGCGATGGCGGGTGCGCGTTACGACTTCGCCGCCTTCGAGGAACTGTGCGCCCCGGCGCGTGAAGCGGGCGACGAAAGCGCCTGGCTGTGCGATGCGCTGCTGCCGTTTGCGCCGGACATGGCCGAACTGGCCGGGCTGGATGGCGTGCCGGAAGGGCTGTGGCCTTCGATGGGCGACGAGCGCGTCGACGCGATTGTGCCAATGGCGGGCGATGCCTTCTTCTTCAACGAGGCGGGCCTGGCGGAAATCACCGTGCCCGTGATGGCGATTGGCGGCACCGCGGACACCGGCACGCCCTACATGTGGGGCACCTACCCGACCTACGAGGACGTCTCCAGCGAGACCAAGGTCCGCGTCGGCCTGGAGAACGGCGAGCACATGATTTTCGGCTCGTCCTGCGAAGCGCTGCCCTTCTTCGCCGAAATCGGCTTCTACAGCTTCTGCTCCGACCCGGTCTGGGACATGGATCGTGCTCACGACCTGATCAACCACTTCACCACGGCCTTCCTGCTGGCGGAACTGAAGGATGATGCGGGCGCCGCAGCGGCGCTCGCGCCGGACGCCGCCCAGTTCGTCGGCGTGGACTACGACGCCCAGGGTTTCTAGCTCGACTGACGGGCCGGGTGAGATGGGCGACTGTCTCATCCGGCTCGCCGTCAGGAAGTAAGGTATGGCTGACAAGCACCCGCCCCAGGCACATCGAGACCGGCCGACGGTCTACCAGATCCGGATCGAAGGACACCTGGGGGATGAATGGATGGACTGGTTCGAGGGCTTGACCGCCACTCAGGAAAATAACGGGGACACACTCCTCACCGGCCCGGTCGTCGATCAGGCGGCGCTGCACGGCCTGCTCAGGAAGGTGCGCGACCTGGGCATGACACTGGTCTGGGTCATCCGCATCAATCCCGGCGAGACGACCTGACGTCATCCGGACAAACCGTCCCACAGTCTCGAACGCTCTACGCAACGCATGGCTCGTGCCCCGTCACGATGCGCTTCAGAAAGGTTTCCGATGTCTGCTCGTTCTGTCGAAACGTCGCCCAAAACCTACGCCAGAGTCGCAGGCTTTCTGTATCTGCTGCTGCTCCCGCTGGCCATCTTCGGCATCATGGCCGCGCCGACCGGCCTGAGCAGCCATCGAGCACCGTAGAGCGGACCGCTGATTTGGACCGCGCAGCCTAGGCAAGAAGGAGAACACACATGAACACGACCCGCGCATTCGCCGAGACCACGCTGCGCCGGACGGCCAGAACCGCCGGGCTGCTCTACGCCGTCATCATCGTCGGCTCGGTCTTTGGCGGTGTCCTGACCGAGATGTCGCTCAGCGCCTATCGGGTCGCCCCTGGCGACATCGCCTCCGCAGCCGATGGCATGCTGGCTTCGCCGTGGCTGTTCCGCATCGGTTTTGTCGGCTACTTCACCGTCTTCCTGAGCGATCTGGCTGTCGCCGTCTTGCTCTACGCCCTGCTCAGGTCGGTCAATCACAACCTGGCGCTGCTGGCGGCGGCCTTCAGGCTGGGAGAAGCCATCATCATCGCGCTCAATTCGATCCACCAGTACACCGCCTTCCAGCTCATGAGCGGCACGGACTACGCGGGGGTCTTCAACGCCGAACAGGTCAATGCGCTGGCGACGATGTCGCTCGACGCGCATCGGGCCGGTTATCTGGTCGGGCAGGCGCTGTTCGCCGTGCACTGCCTGCTGCTCGGCTACCTGCTCTACAAGTCGGGCTACTTCCCCAGGCTGCTGGGCGCCCTACTGATGATCGCCGCGGTCGCCTACATGGCGGAAAGCACAGCCTACTTCGTGCTGCCGGGCGATGCAGGCGTGCAAGGGGTCATCAGCCTGGCCGTCGGCGTCTCCGCCTTCGCCGCGGAGTTGTGGCTGACCTACTGGCTGTTGTTTCGTGGAGCCGCCATCCAGCAGCGCTACGAGCGGATGAGCCTGAACCCGAATGGCGCGGCAGCGGCTGCCGCCTGAGTCAAACGCATAAATCGCATCAATTTCGCATCAATACGGAAGGAGCAGACATGAAAGCCATCATCGTCACCAAACAAGGACCCGCGGACGGCCTGAAGTTGAAGGACATCCCGAAGCCGACGCCGGCCGCCAACGAGGTGCTGATCAAGGTGCACGCGGCCACCGTCACCTCCGGGGATGTCTTCATGCGCAAGCTGCCGTCGCTGGCCTTCATCGGCATGCGGCTGATGGGCATGCGCAAGAAGACGATTCCGGGGCACGAGTTCGCCGGGGAGGTCGAGGCCGTCGGTAAGGACGTGCGCGGCTTCAGGGTCGGCGACCAGGTTTTCGGGACGACGACCGGCCTGAGCACGGGCGCCAATGCCGAGTACATCTCCCTGCCGGAAGAACGGAAGACGGGCGTGCTGGCGCTCAAACCGGCCAATATGAGCTACGAGGAAGCCGCGGCCGTGCCGGTCGGCGCGATGACCGCCCTCTACCTTCTGCAGAAGGCGAACATCCAGCCAGGGCAGAAGGTGCTCATCTACGGCGCGTCGGGCAGCGTGGGCACCTACGCCGTGCAGATCGCCAAGGCGCTCGGCGCGGAAGTCACCGGCGTCAGCAGCACAAGCAAGCAAGAGTTGGTACAATCGCTTGGGGCCGACAAGGTCATCGACTACACCCAAGAAGACTTCACCCAGAGCGGTGAAACCTACGACGTCATCTTCGACGCAGTCGGCAAAAGCTCACGTTCGAGCGCCAAGCAGGCCCTGAAGACGGGCGGCTACTACCTGAGTGTGGGCTCGATCACAAGCCCGAAGGTCAAGGAACTGGTTTTCCTCAGGGGGCTGATCGAGGCAGGGAAGATCAGGGCGGTCATCGACAGACGTTACCCATTGGCACAAACAGCCGACGCCCATCGCTATGTCGAATCAGGGCGCAAGACCGGGAACGTCATCATCGCCGTGGCACAATCTAGCTGAACACGACGATGCTTCGTGCCCTATCAACGGGAGGGAAGCTGTGAAAGCTATTGTCTGTTCGGCCTACGGGCCACTGGATTCGCTTCAGCTGGCCGAGGTCGCCAAACCGGCGCCCAAGGCGGATCAAGTCCTGGTCAAGGTCTATGCCTCGTCGGTCAACTTCAACGCGCCAGCATCGGTGACCGGCAAACCGCTCATCGTCCGGCTGATGAGCGGCGCGCCGTTCACGCCGAAACATCAGACCCCCGGTAATGACATCGCCGGGCGCGTGGAGGCGGTCGGCAGCAGCGTCAAACGCTTCAAACCCGGCGACGAGGTTTATGGCGACCTGGCCGAATGTGGCTACGGCGCCTATGCCGAGTACGTTGCCGTGCCTGAGGCTGCCCTGGCGCTCAAGCCGGACAACATCACCTACGAACAGGCGGCGGCTGTGCCGGAGGCCGGTCTCGTCGCATTGCAGGCACTGCGCGATTTCGGCGGCCTTAAGGCCGGGCATAAGGTGCTGATCAGCGGTGCATCGGGCGGCATCGGCTCGTTCGCCGTGCAGATCGCCAAGGCGCTCGGCGCAGAGGTGACCGCCGTCTGCAGCACGCGCAACCTGGACATGGTGCGCTCGCTCGGCGCGGATCACGCGATCGACTACACCCAGGAAGATTTCGTTCAGACTGGGCAGACATACGACCTGATCGTGGCCACAGCGGGCTATCGTTCGCTGGCGGACTACAAACGCGCGCTCAAGCCGAACGGCGTCCACGTCGCGACCGGCGGCGACATGAAGCAAATCTTCGAGCCGATGCTTTTCGGCTGGTGGAGGCCCGGCGGCAAGAAGCTCGGCAGCCTGGTGCTCAAGGTCAACAAAGACCTCGACTTCCTGAGCGAACTGCTGGCGAGCGGCCAGGTCGTGCCGGTCATCGATCGCTGCTACCCGCTCGCCGAGGCTGGCGAAGCGCTCAAGTATTACGCGCAGGGGCGCACCAGGGGCAAGATCATCATCAGCGTGGCGCAGGACGGTGACTGATCATGGGCAGCGAATTTCGCTTGTGGCATCTGGGAGTCTGAATCATGCCGGAAATGCAAATCAAACTTGCGGGCATCTGGGTCGTCGTCATGTTGATTTATCTGTTGGGTGACGTGCTGCGCCTGATGAGCGGTGATGTCGCGAAGCAGATGGAGACGGTGAAGTTCACTCAGGGGATGTGGCTGGGCGTCGCGGCCCTCATGCTGATACCGATCCTGATGGTTTTCTTTACGCTGACGCTGGATCCGTCTGTCAGTCGTTGGGCCAACATCATCGTCGCCGTCGGCTTCTTCCTGTTCAATCTGGTCGGGCTGCCGACCTACCCATCCGCCTATGACAAGTTTCTGCTGATCGTCAGCATGATCTTCAATGTGCTTACGGTCGGCTACGCCTGGAATTGGGCCTGAACCGGAAGGCGAGCCAGACGGGCACTTCATTGAGCGGGTGCGTAACTCTTCTCCCTCGTCTGCGTATAGGGATCAACCGATCACAAGAATGGTACGTACGAGGGGGAGTCATGTCTGAAAGCAATCGCGCGACGCTGACGTTTGTCCTGTGGTTGTTCTCGGCAGCGGTGTTGGGTGCCTTGTTCCTCAGTGCGGCTGCACAGGGTGAGCTAACGCCCTGGCACGTCGTGCTGGCATTTGTCATCCTCGGCCTGGCCGTCCTCGGCACGCCCTACATTCTGGGCCAGCCGAGGAGCGAATCAGAGCAAGAAAAGACCAAACGCCGGCGGATCGACAACCTGCTGCGAGACATGAGCGATGAAGACCTGGTCGAGCTCAAGCAGCGCCTGTCCGGTGACGACGAGCGCGCGCAGTCGGTCGACGATTTCTTAGGCGATGATGGGGAGTTGGCGCGGCGAGGCTGAACCCGGCTCAGGCCAATCGTGGCACAGTCCGGCCAATGCTCCGTGCGCGTCACCGCCCCAAATTGACTGAGAGGTGGGCAAAGTTCAGTTCGGCCGCTGCATTGCGTCATCCCCCGTCCCGTTCTCCTTATAGCCGCAAGGTCGCCGAAGGTGGGGAGAAGGGAAGAAGAATCGGATCTGGAAGTCCCTCTCCATCAGGGAGAGGGATTCAGGGTGAAGTCCAAACGGCAACGAACGTTCTTAACGACGTTTGACCACGCCGCCAACTTAATCTGACACGTCAGGAGGCGAAACATGGCCGAGGACATCGCATTACTGGTCGCCATTGCGGAGATCGCGGGCGTCTTCGTCGGCTTCGGCGCGCTGATCAGCGTCACGCGTGGCAGCCAGATCGAAGCCTCGCTGCTCAGCCAGATTCGCGCCGTTGTCACCATCGGCCTGGTCGTCGTCGTCGCCGCGCTCATCCCCGCCGGGCTGAGCCGCTACGGCCTCGCCGGTCACGATCTGTGGGTGCTGTGCAGCCTGGTCTTCCTCGTGCTGATCTGGGCGGTGACGCTCATCTCGCTGCGCCGATCCGAAAACAAAGCGGTGCTCATGACGCGCGCACGCACCAACCCGGCCATGACGATCGGCTTCTGGCTGCTGCTCGAACTGCCGATGCAGATCCCGCTCGTGCTGACGCTGCTCGGCGCGTATCCGGAGCTGGAGCCTGCGTTCTACATCACGGCGCTGGTGCTCAATCTGTTCGAGGCGGCCTTCGTCCTGGCGCAGCTCGTTTACGCACAGGTCAGCCCACAACCAGGCTGATTCGCATCTACTTCTGCAGAAAGGGGTGAATCGATGACCAGAGAGCGATTTTTGACGGTCGGTTGGAACAACCGGATATCGTTCAGCCTGGGGCTGATCGTGGTGGTCTACGTCATCGCCGTGCTGGCCACGGCGTCCTGGGGCAGCCAGGAGGGCTTCATCGGGCTGACGCTGATCGGCCTGGTCTTCTGACTGCTGGTCGAGGGACATACCGCCATGCGGTTCGCATGGCTCCGCAAGCAAACAGCTAACGCCAGCCCGATCAAGGCGGGCTGCGGCATCCAACTCGTGCGGCAGATCTTCAACGCCGCCTGGTGGGTGCCGATCGTGCTGGCACTGACGGGAACGGTCGACTACGGCACCGGCTTCATCGCCTTTGGCCTGGCTACCGTCGCTCGCTTCAGCGCCAACCTTTACATGAATAACGTCCTCAGCTTTGAGCAGGCCGAGGTTTTCCCCTTCCGGTCGTGATCTGCGCCACGGAAGGCTGATGAGCACACACAATCAATAAGGAGCAGTCATGAGAGCCGTCGTCTGGACCAAGTATGGATCGCCCGATGGGCTGGAATTCCGCGACATCCCCAAACCGATGCCGAAGGACAACGAAGTCCTGATCAAAGTCCACGCCGCGACCGTGACCGCCGGGGATAGCGAGATGCGCGGCCTCCGCTTTCCGCTCTGGCTCGCCATTCCGATCCGGCTCTACATGGGGCTGACCAAGCCGCGCGACATCGTCCTCGGCCAGGAGATGGCTGGTGAGGTCGAAGCGGTGGGCAAAGACGTGACGCGCTTCAAACCGGGCGATCAGGTCTTCGGCACGACCGGCATGCGCCTCGGCGGCCACGCCGATTACATCCGGCTGCCGGAGAAAACCCCAGATTCCGTGCTCGCGACCAAACCAAGCAACATGAGTTACGCCGAAGCCGCCACCGTCCCGACCGGCGGGCTGGAAGCGCTGCATTATCTGCGCAAGGCGGACATCAAGCCGGGCGAGAAGGTGCTGATCATCGGCGGCGGCGGCAGCATCGGCACCTTCGCCATCCAACTTGCCAAGTATTACGGCGCGGAAGTCACCGCCATCGACAGCACAGCCAAGCTCGACATGATGCGCTCGATCGGCGCCGACCACGTGATCGACTACACGCGCGAGGACTTCACCCAGAACGGCCAGACCTACGACGTGATCTTCGACGTGATGGGCAAAGGCTCGTATTCGGGCAGCCTCAAGGCGCTCAATCCGAACGGTCGCCTCGCTTACGGCAACCCGAAGTTCTCGTACATGATCCGCCAGTTGTTCGACTCCGGTGGCGACGGCAAGCGCGTCATCATCGGCACGCCCAGCCAGCGGGACGAAGGTCTGCTCTATCTCAAGCAGTTGATCGAGGATGGCAAGCTGAAGACGGTCATCGACCGGCGCTTCCCGCTCGAACAAGCCGCCGACGCCCATCGCTTTGTCGATTCGGGCCAGAAGCAAGGCCACGTCGTCATCACGGTCGTGCCGGAAGATTAGCCCACACGGCGCGGGTTCCAGGCAGCGAAAGGAGCTTCAAGCGCAAGCACACTTTATCTCGCTCATCACTTAGGAGAACAAAATGAGTGCGATTCCTTTACAGACGGCAGAAGCACCCCCACAGCAAGCCACGAAGGCGAAGGCAGGCCGCCTCTACTTCGCCGATCACCTGCGGGCGGCACTCGGCATCCTGGTGGTGCTCCATCACGTCGCCATCATCTACGGCGCGAGCACCTGGTTCTATTACGTCGAACCCCCGCTTGAGGATCTACCGACGTTCACCGCCTTTATCGTCTTCGTACTCTTCAATCAGGCCTGGTTCATGGGCGCCTTCTTCTTCCTGGCGGGCTGCTTCACGCCGGGGTCATACGACCGGCGCGGCTCAGGCTCGTTCGTCAAAGAGCGGCTGCTGCGCCTGGGCATTCCACTGCTCGTCTTCACCTTCATCCTCAGCCCGGTCGCCTATCTCGGCCGCTACCTGATGCCGCGAGCGCTGTCCGGCGTGACCGAGCGGCTGTCGTGGGAGGCCTATCCCGAACTGATCGGCCTGGGGCCGCTCTGGTTCGTGGCGATGCTGCTCGTCTTCAGCCTCGGCTACGTCGTCTGGCGACGGCTGCGCGGGGCTGAACCGCCCGCCGTGCCCGGTAAGTCCTCGCCGCCCGGCCTGCTGCCGATCGCCCTCTTCATCCTCGGCCTGGCCCTGGTCAGCTTCCTGTTCCGGATGCTGGTGCCGCTCGGCCAGCAGGTCAGCGTGTTCGTCTATTTCCTCAGCTTTCCGACGATCGCCTACCTGCCGCAGTATCTCAGCTTCTTCATCCTGGGGATCATCGCGGCCCGGCGCGACTGGCTGCGCACGCTGCCCGTCTCGACCGGCGTGGTCGGCCTGGTCGCTGCCCTGCTGGCAGCGGTCGTGTTGTTCCCGCTCGCCTTCAGCGGCGAACTGTTCTCGCTGCAACTGACGCCCGCGCTCGATAACGCGATGGGCAACGGGCACTGGCAGTCCGCCGCCTACGTGCTCTTGGACTCGATCTTTTCCGTCGGTCTAGTCCTGGCGCTGATCCCGCTCTTCCGCAGCGTCTTCAACGCGAAGAGCGGCCTGGGCAGCTTCCTCGCCCAGCAGAGTTACGCTGTCTACATCCTCCACATCCCGATCATCGTCTTCGTCGGCTACGCGCTGCGGGATGTCGAGCTGCCCAACAACCTGATCAAATTCGCGCTGGCATCGCTGATTATGGTGCCGGTTTGCTTCATCGTCGCCTACCTCGTGCGCAAGATCCCGCTCGTCTCGCGGGTGCTGTGAAAGAGCGCGAAAAACAACGGCCACCGCAATCGGTGGCCGCTTTCGCATTGAACAACCGTATCTGCTCGCTGCTGTTGATCGCACGCATCGCCAGTCAGGAGGCGTCTCGACTGGCGTTCGCAGGCGCTTTGGCAGTCTCCGGACGAGCCTGTGCCTGGGGAGCGTTGGACGAGGACTGCCAGAGCGGATCGCGTGGATATAGTCTGCGCCCCAACCAGAGTGAGACATAGACCAATCCGATCAGCACGGGAACTTCGACCAACGGCCCGACAACCGTGGCCAATGCTTCGCTGGAGGCCAGCCCGAAAACGGCAATAGCAACGGCGATTGCCAGTTCGAAATTGTTGCTGGCGGCAGTGAACGAAATCGTCGCGGTATCGGCATAGGGGAACTTCAGAAAATAGGAAACCGCGAAGGAAATGAAGAACATGATGCCGAAGTAGAGGAGGAGCGGCAGAGCGATATGGACGACATCCAGGGGTCGCTCCAGGATCACCTCGCCCTTGAGTGAGAACATCATAACGATCGTGAACAGGAGTCCGACGATCGCGGTCGGGCCTAGCCGGGGGATGAACCTGGTGTCATACCATTCATTGCCTTTGACTCGGCTGAGGAAGTAGCGGGTCAGAAACCCGGCTGCCAGCGGGATACCCAGGAAGATCAGCACACTCTTGGCAATGTCACCCATCGAAATGTTCAGGGCGACACCCTCAGCGCCCAACCAGCCAGGCACCACGGTCAGGTAGAAGTAGCCTAACACCGTGTACATGATGATCTGAAACACCGAATTGATGGCGACCAGCACCGCCGCATACTCGTTGTCGCCGCAAGCCAACATGTTCCAGATCAAGACCATGGCAATGCAGCGTGCCAGCCCGACGATGATCAAGCCGGTGCGATATTCCGGGTAATCGGGCAGCAGCGTCCAGGCAAGGATGAACATCAGCGCGGGGCCAACGATCCAGTTCAGAAACAGCGACGTGCCGGACATCTTCCAGTTGCTGACAATCACCGGGATTTTGCCGTAATTCACCTTCGCCAGCACGGGATACATCATCCACAACAGGCCGATAGCGATCGGCAACGAAACCGTATCGAGCTTGACCGAATCGAGCGCGGGCGCAAGATTGGGAAACACTTTGCCTAGCGCAATGCCAAGCGCCATTGCCATGAAGATCCAGAGTGGCAACAGACGATCCAGCAATGACAATCGCCCGAAAACCGTCGTGTTTCGAGGCGCAGATGCAATGGATGCAGACACAGTGACAGACCTCCTGATGTTGGAAACTTGCTTACTGTGTTAGAAAATCCCGTTAAAGAGATAGCCCGTCAGCACAATCCCGCACGCAACCACCGCGATGAAGGCCCCGATCAGGCGCGGCTTCATGACGCGGCGCAGGATGATCATTTCGGGCAGGCTGAGCGCGACCACGGACATCATGAAGGCCAGTACCGTGCCGAGGGCCACGCCTTTGTCCATCAAGACACTGACCACCGGAATGATCCCCGCTGCATTCGAGTACAACGGAATGCCCAGGATGACGGCGAGCGGCACGGCCCAGATGGTGTCTTTGCCGAGCGTCTCCGCCAGAAAGTCGTCCGGCACAAAGCCGTGAATACCGGCGCCGATCGCGATGCCGACGACGACGTACGGCCAGACTTTGCCCACGATTTCGCGCGTGCTGGACAGGGCTTGCTCGAAGCGGTCGTGCCAGGTCAGGCGGTCTTCCAGCGTCTGCCCCTTGCTGCCGACTTTGACCTGGTAGACGAACTCCTCGACATAGCGTTCCATCCCCAACCGCCCGATGACGATCCCGGCGAAGACGGCGATCACCAGCCCCGACGCCAGATATAACCCGGCGACTTTCCAGCCAAACATGCCAAACAACATCACGAGCGCTACTTCGTTGACCATCGGCGCAGCGACGAGATACGAGAAGGTCACCCCCAGCGGCAGCCCGGATTCGACAAAGCCGATGAAGAGCGGCACCGCCGAACAGGAACAGAAGGGCGTGATGACCCCGACGAAGGCGGCCAGGATATTGCCGACGCCTTCGCGTTTGCCGCCCAGCCAGCGCCGCGTTTGCTCCGGGGTGATGAAGGTGCGCAGGAGTGTGATCAGGAAGATCATGCCAGAGAGCAGGAGCAGAATTTTGGGCACATCGTAGATGAAGAAATTCAACGCGCTTCCCAGACGGCTCTCAGGATCAAGCGCCAGCAAACGATAGGTCACAAAATCAGCGAACGGCTGCAAGTTGTTGAAGACGATCCACCAGACGAGCGCACCGAGCACGACGAGGACAAAATCGCGCTGATGGGCGTCGTGTTGGTGAAGTGGATTGGTTCGAGATGCCATGCGATGCCTCTACATTCCAGATATTGAATATGTCTCAGCCTGAAAAAGCCCTGTCTGATGCAGGGCTTGAGCGTGCTTGTCTACAGCGTGGAGGCTTCCATCTCGCGCGCCCACTCGACGATCTTGGCCCGCGCCGGGATGCGGCCGGTCGAGACGACCTTGTTGTTCAGAATCAGCCCCGGCGTGCTCATGACGCCGTGCGCGGCGATGTCCGCGTAGTCGGTGACCTTCTCCAGATCGTAGGCGATGTCTGCCTCGTCGAGGGCGGCACGTGTCTCCGCTTCCAGGCGCTTGCAGTTCGGGCAGCCCGATCCGAGGACTTTGACATGAATCATGATGCGTTACCTTCCCGCTCAATTGAAGAGCGTGACATTGATAGGGGCACATTTCGGGCACGGGCAGCCATCCAGCGCGTGATAATCGCCGGGCGTGACCGGCCCATGCAGCAGATCGAGCAGCGCTTCGACCTGATCGTCGGCAATCCAGTAGTAGACCTGCAGGCCGTCGCGGCGGCTCTCGACGATCCCGGCCTCGCGCAGCGCCATCAACTGCTGCGAGACGTACGCCTGGCGTTTGCCCAGCGCCGCCTCGATGTGGCAGACGCACAATTCGCCCTCGCGCAGCATGTCCACGATCTGTAAGCGGGCCGGGTGCGCCAGCGCTTTGAACTTGTCCGCCAGAATGTCGTAGGGTGAATTCATGGTCGTGCCGTCACATTCAAAATGTTGAATGTAGCGTACATCCCGCACACGCCCGCCGTGAGTGCCGGGCATCATCCCGCGGGCATGACATAGGTCATGAAGCGGCTTAGCGAAATAGCGGATTAGCACATTTGCCCTCACCCTAAATCCCTCTCCCGTCCGGCGCTGCGCGCCTGGGCGAGGGACTTACTCTCCTTCTCCCAGAGCAGCGGTCGGGAGACGAGACGTGACTGAAAGCGCCTCGGCTGTTGGCCAATAGCCAATAGCCGACAGCCAATACCCAACCTCCAACAGCCAATCGCCGGCCTGTAGGCATTCCGTCAGCTTTCGCAAGTTGGATTCTGGTTTATCATAGAGAATGTTATGGCTCAACACGAACATCGAGCGCTCACGGCCAACCACTCAGGAGAAGACGCATGAGCACCTACCCGCCACCTGTTCCGAAACCGTCGAACGCCGGGACGTCCAAGACCGCCCTGGTCGTGCCGCGCGGCTCGTACGTGAACCTGCGCAATGGCCCAGGCACGAATTATCAGGACGTGGGCGACATCCAGCGCAACACGCTGGTCGCCTACTACCCGGCGACGCGCCGCTCGGACGGCTGGATCTGGGTCGAGCAGTACGGCGTCGGCGGTTGGATCTTCACCGGCGTCGTCGACCTGCAGGATGTGCCCGCGCCCGTCCCGACGACGCCCGACCGGGCCACACCGTTCGACAACAAGCTCGGCATCTGGCACTGGAAAGGCGATGCCGTCGCCGAGTCGACCATCGACGACCTGGCACGCAACCTGAAAGCCGCCGCCCCCGGCCTCAACCAGGTCTGGGTCAAGACGAGCGACATCACGTCCAGCTCCGGCGCGCAGTGGCAGGGCTTCTGGGATACCAAGCGCGGCCTCGCCATCGACGGCCCGACGTCAATCGACCGCTGGGTCAGCGGCCTCTCGCGCCACGGGTTGGAGTTCGTCGCCTGGGCCATCCCGCGCGGCATGAATATCGCCGCCGAAGCCGACCTGATCATCCAGGCCTGCCAGCGCCCCGGCGTCAAGGCGATGGTGCTCGACGTCGAACCGTACGAGGGCTTCTGGGTCGGCGGCGCGCAGGCCGTCCGTCCGCTGATGACGCGCATCCGCCGCGCGCTGCCCGGCTCGTTCCACATCGGCATCTGCGTCGACCCGCGCCGCCAGTGGTTCACCAAGATCAACCCGGAAGAATGGTTCCCGTTCGTCAACAGCGTTCATCCGATGGTCTACTGGGCGACCTTCCGCCGCACGCCGGAAGATTCGCTGGCGGAGACGTATCAAGTCTGGGGCAACTATGGCCGCCCGATTGTGCCAATCCTACAGGGCGATGCGGACGCCGGTGAAATCACCGAGGCCGGGACGCTGTCCGCCAACCGGCACGGCGCGCTGGGCCTCAGCTTCTGGCGCCTAGGCGTGATGAACTCGGCGCAGCTGCGCGCGGCATCGAACGCGCTCGGCAGCCGCCCGGACGTCGACCCGTCGGTGCCGACCATCATCTACGGCGAAACGCAGATGGTGCGCCCGTCGGACAGCGGTTTCACCAGTTTTTCGTACACCGGGCAAAATGAACTTCAGAGCTTCGCCGGCACCTGGGGCTGGACGGTTTATTTCAAAGCCACCGAAACGACCACGAGCAAGGTCGCCGCGCGCTGGACACCAACCTTCAAACAATCCGGCAAATACGCGGTCGAGGTGTTCGTCCCAGCGCGTCATGCCACCACGAAAAATGCGCGTTACAAGATCCACGGCGTCAAGAACTCGTCGACGGAGATCCTCGTCAGCATCGATCAATCCAAAGAGCGCAACACCTGGGTTTCACTCGGCGTGTTCGACTTCGACAAGGATGCCATCAATGCGGGCACCGTCTTCCTCAACGATCTGACCGGCGAGCGCGATCTGGCGATCGCTTTCGACGCCGTGCGCTGGCGCCAGATCCTTGACACGGCGATTGGCGGCGGCAATGGCAGCGTGCCCGCCTTCGCCGGGGATGGCTACGACGCCCCGATCGGTACCGAATCCGAGCGGCGCGCCACCAAAGTCTGGCCCGGCAGCTGGCTCGACGCCAGCCCGTTCGGCCGGCTCTACTTCGTCGGCACACCGAGCGAGGCCTACCACACGGGCGCGGATCTCAACCTGCCGCAGGATGCCGACCGCGGCAAGCCCGTCTATGCCACGGCCAGCGGCGAGGTCGTCTTCGCCAGCCGCCTGCCGACCTGGGGCAACGTGATCATCATCAAGCACGATCCGCTGGCGACTAACGGCAAGGTCATGTACAGCCGCTCGGCCCACGTCGACACCATGCTGGTCAGCGTCGGCGAGCGCGTCGAGCGCGGCCACCAGATCGCGACCGTCGGCAACGCCTTCGGGCGCTGGGCCTATCACCTGCACTTCGACCTCAGCCCGACGACGATCCTGGAGTCGAATCCCGAACACTGGCCGGGCAAAGATCGCGACTCGATCTTCCTCCACTACGTCGATCCGAAAGAATTCATCCTGGCCAACCGCCCGCGCTCGTAGCGCGGCGAACGCTCCCCGGCTGCCGGTCACGCGATCGGCAGCCGGGAGGGCGCGGCACGGTCTATGGAACGACATGCACTCCAGAGCAGTTGCTGGTCTGTTGCAACCCCTTCATGGAGCTTGATCTTCGTTCGCCGTGCTCAGGAGGTCGTCATATCATGTCGACAGACAGCAGCAAGGCTGCCGCCGCGCAGCTACGGCCAATGGCGTCAAAGGCGAATTTGCTCAGTGTGATGTCTGCCCAATAAACCCCGTTATCGAAACAGCAATCGCCTATCAGCCCTTCCGCCTACAACTCCAGCTCCATGTAGACGATGTGCGGTTTCACAAAATCGGGGAAGTGAGCCGGGATGGGCTGCCGGATGAAGCCCGTCGCCTCGTAGAGGGCGTGCGCGCTCGTCATGCTCTTGTGGCTGTCCAGGATGATGCGCCGGTAGCCCTGAGAACGCGCCTCGGCTATCAATGCCTGAACAAGTTCGCGGCCAATCCCCTGCCCGCGCGCGGCTGGCCGAACGTACATCCGCTTCAACTCACAGGTCACCGCGTCCTTGCGTTGGAAGGCGACACAACCGACGCCTTCTCCCGCGATTGCCGCCAGCAGCAACATAGAACCGCGTTCCCGTGAAAACACCCCGGCTAAATCGTCCAGTTCCGCGTCGATGTTGCTGAAGGCCGGGACCTCGCGGACATCGTTGCTGCCTGCCTCCAGTTCATCGCGCCCAACGAGGAATGCCCAGGCAAAATACTCACGCAAAAGCCCTTGTACGATCTGCGCCTGATCCGCATCTCTGACATGGATAATCTCAGCCATCGTGCACCTCCGTGGATGCCTCGAGCCAGGCGAGTGAGAACTTCAGTATAGCCTGACGGCCCGCTGCCAATTGAGATCGCTGCTCACGGCACTGTGATCCCTCACGCTTTTCACAAAATACAGTACACTCGAATCGGAATTTGCCGTGCGCACGAACGTGACCGAGAGGGAGAGACGCGTATGATCAAGAGACTGTTCGTTTGCCTGTTACTTTTAGCCGCCGCCAGCGCGGTGAGCGCCCAGACGTCCGAGGAGACGACGATGCCGGGCAATGAGGCCTTCACGTTCGATTTCTATGCGCAGGTCAAAGGTGAGGCGGGCAACCTGTTCTTCTCGCCGCACAGCATCCTGAGTGCCTTCTGGCTCGCCTATCTCGGCGCCGATGGCGACACCGCGGCTCAGATGTCCGAGGCGCTCCACTTACCGCTGCCGGTCGATGCGGCCAACTCGCCGGTGCCGGAGTTCGACTTTGCCGAGGACGAGAGCTTCATCCTGCACAGCGCCAACGCACTCTGGGCGCAGCAGGACTTCCCCTGGCGGCAGGAGTTCGTCAATCTGCTTCAGTCGGTCGGCTCGCCGATCCAGCGCGTCGATTACCACAGCGACCCGGAAGCGATCCGCCAGCAGATCAACGACTGGGTCGAGGCGCAGACCGAGGACAAGATTCAAGATCTGATCCCTGAGGGCGTGATCGACACCTTGACTCGGATGGTCATTGCCAATGCCGTCTACTTCAAGGCCACCTGGGTGCATTCTTTCAGCGAGGAATTGACGCAGGACGCGCCGTTCACGCTGCTCGACGGCACGACCGAACAGGTGCCGATGATGACGCTCAGCGAAGGCGTCCGCCTCAAGGTTTACCAGGGCGATGACGTGGTCGCGGTCGCACTGCCCTACCAGGGCCGTGAGATCGAAATGGTTGTCCTGCTGCCGAACGAGGGCGGCTTCGAGGCCTTCGAAGACAGCCTGACCGCCGAGCGCTTCACCGAGATCCTCGACGCCATGCATCCGGAGCTGACGCGGGTGAGCATGCCGCGCTTCAGCTTCGAAACGCTGCTCAGCCTGCGCCCGACGCTCGAAGCGCTCGGCATCACCGACGCCTTCGATCCGGCTCAGGCCGATTTCAGCCGCATGTACGACCCCGCCGCCACCGACGAGCGCCTGTTCATCAGCGCAGCGCTGCACAAAGCCTTCGTCGACGTCAACGAGGTCGGCACCGAAGCCGCCGCTGCCACCGGCATCGTCATCGGCGCGCTCTCAGCAGCGGAAGAGACGCTCAATATTCGCGTCGACCGCCCGTTCCTGTTCGCCATCCGCGACGTGCAAACGAATACGATCCTGTTCATGGGCCGCGTCCTCAACCCATAACCCACCGCCATTGAAAAGAGGCTGAAGTGTATCGATGAGAGTCGGCACTTCAGCCTCTTCTGCTGCTTGAGTCGCACAAGCGCTGTCCGTGCTAGGCGGCAGCCAGAGCCGCCGAGCGCTCGACGCGATTGACCGCCAGCCCGATCGCCAGCCACGCCAGCCCGACTCCCAGGAACAGCAAGAACGACAGCGCGTTATTGAAGGTCTCAGAGTTGGTGCGCAGCACGCCCAGCATCATGATCAACCAGCCCGCCGCGATCTGCAGCGGCAGCGCGCGGAAGACCGGCAGCGTTGGCTGGCGCACATGCAGCAAGCCGAACAGCGTCAGTGTGACCACGTGCAGGACCGCGGTCGCGAACCAGACGTTCCACAGGTCGTCGTTGAGTGACGTCGCGACCACGCCGACCGCCATCCCCAGCGCACCGACGCCGCAGAGCGTGAGCAGCCAGCGCCCGGCGCGGCCCAATGCCGCCTCGTAGCGCATGGCCAGGCCGATGATCCCCAGGCCGAGCAGCAAGCATCCCGGCGCGAACAGCCACATCACGAGCTGGTAGATGCCGTAATAGCTGTAGTGATCGCCCGGTTGGAGCTGGCTGAAAGCGGCCAGCCCGCAGAACGCGCCGCCGAGCGCAAGCAAACTCCCGGTCAGGCGCACAAAGGTCGCTTTGGACATCGCAAATCCTCCCTTTCTACGTTGTTCGATGACGGTGATGGCGAGGTCGAGCAAGGTCGTACACCACCAGACCAGCATGCCAGCCCAGCCCTGCTCGCGATAGCGATCGCGCGCCACGTCGCGAAAGACCTGGCGCATGAGCGACCCGTACTCGCGGCGGTAAGCGACAGGGTAGAGCACGAGCAGCGCGCCGTAGAGCCGTTCTGAGAAGACGATCCAGGGGCTGCGGGCATTCGGAGTCATGATGCCGCGCCTCCCGTCAACCGCTTCGACTGCGCGATGCTGATCAGGGACGCCAGCCGGGCCGCCTCGGCCTGCGCCACGCGTTCGCCGAACGGCGTCAGGCGGTAATAGCGGCGGCGTTCGTCATCCATTTCTGGATCGGGGCGCTCGTCGGTCTCCTCGATCAGGCCCATTTCGAGCATGCGCTTGATCGTGCCGTAGAGCGTGCCCGGCCCCATGCGCACCGCGCCATCCGTGATGCGGATCACCTCCTGCATGATGGCATAGCCGTGCTTCTCGCCATCGGCCAGCGCCAGCAGGATGTGAAAGACGGCGGGCGTCAGTGGCAGCAGGTCATGGGGTCGCGTGGTGGCGTCCGACATTATTCACCTCACATATAACGGTTGTGGATATATCCGTAACCGTCATAATAAAGGCGATTCGTCGGGCTGTCAAGCCGGGGAATCTTAATGGATCGTCAAACATTACGCGCTGGCACAACAGATACACCGCCCGACCGTCGAACGGTCGGGCTGGCAGATTCTGGAAGCCATCTGGAAGATGGCTGATCGGGGGGTGAGTGAACCGCCCCAACTAGTCACCGAGCACTGAAGCCCTAGAACCCGGCGCCCGCCAACGGGTGAACCCGTCGGCTAGGCACCGCCAGGGGCTGTAAGCCGCCTGGCTAGCAGTTCGGGCGGGAAGCCTACTGTGCAGGCTTTGACCCGGCCGGCATACATTGGGGATGAGATGACGACAGGCCGCTCATTCGCCACGGTCTAGTGACCTGACGCGAACGGCGGAAACATTCTTCCACTCACCCCTCATCACTCGTTACTCATCACCTGAATTCTCACTGAGCACCGAGTACCGAGCACTGAGCACTGAGCACTAGAATTCGGCTACCGCCGGAATGACCTCATTCACCATCGTTTCGACCGGCGTAATCTCGTGGACGTTCGGCATGTTGACGATCACGTGCGTGAAGCCGAGGCCCGCCAGCTCCTCGCACGCCGTGATTACATCGGCGGCGCTCATGTGGCCCGGCGCGAGGTGAACGGTGTCGAGGACGGTCTTCTCGATCGTATCGTAGTCGCGTCCGACAGCATCACAGTGCTCGCGCAGCACGTCGAGCTTCTGCGTCAGCGTCTCTGCGCCGGTGCGGGCGAAGAAGTTGATCGCATCACAGTACTGCGCGGCGAAGCGAAGCGTCTTGCGCTCGCCCATGCCGCCGATCAGGATCGGCGGATGCGGCTGGCTGAGCGGCTGCGGATTGCAGATCGGCATCTCGGCGTGAACGTGCGCACCGTCGAAGACCGAGCGATCGCCCTGCCACATGTGGTGCGCCAGCCGCAGCGCGTCTTCCAGCAGTTCGAAGCGCTCTTTCGTCGGCGGATAAGGGATGCCGAGCGATTTCGCTTCGTGCTCGTACCAGGCCGCGCCGATGCCCAGGTAGGCGCGTCCGCCGCTGAGCACGTCGAGCGTCGTGGCCGTCTTGACCAGCACCGCCGGATAGCGGTAGATGACGCCCGTCACCAGCGTGCCCAGCTTGACCCGCTCCGTCAACCCGGCGAGGTAGGAGAGCGTGCTGTAGCCCTCCAGCATCGGGTCCTCGTCCGGCCCTGCCCAGCCGCCGAGTTGGAAGAAATGATCCATTACCCACAGGCTGTAGAAGCCGCCCGCGTCGGCGGTCTGGGCGATGGTCTTGAGCGTCGGGCCAATCACGGGCGCGCCGCCAGGATACTTGAACACCGGCAGTTGCAAGCTAATCCGCATGACAATGCTCCATAATGCTTGTGAGACGATGCGATGAAGGTGTTGACGGATGAGGCGCCCAGCGAGCGCCCCACGCGAAATCCGACTCTACCCGCTTTTGCGACCTGACGCGCCAATACCAATGGCTAGGCCATCTGTTCGTTCGCAGTATCAGCCGCTCACCCCTGCGCCGACCAGCGCGTCGATCTCGCGCATTTGGTTGCCGGTCAGCGGCCCAAGGCGCATGGCGCCTGCGTTCTCCTTGGCCTGGGCGACGGTGCGAATGCCCGGAATCGGAACCGTCAGTTCGCTGCGCGCCCAGATCCAGGCCAGCGCCCCCTGCGCCAGCGTGCGTCCACCGCTCGTGAGGATGTCACGCAGCGCGTCCAGATGTTCCAGCGCCGGGGCGAAGAAGGTGTCCATCGACCACTGATCGCGGCGCACGTCGTTCTCGTCGAAAGTCGTCGCCTTGCTGTACTTGCCGGTCAGTGCACCGCGCGCCAGCGGGCTGCGATTGACGCTCGCCAGGTTCATCTGCGCGCACAGGGCCAGCATGTCCGGCGCATCCTTGACCACGTTCAGATCGTGCTGGATGGCGGCGCAGTGCTCGCCCTCGGCGAACAGGCGCGCCGCCTCGACCGAGTCGGTGCTCCAGCCGTAGGCGCGGATCTTGCCCTCGCGCACGAGCGCTTCCAACGCCTCCCGCAGTTCGACGGCGTGCTCCAGCGGATAGTCCCACACATGCAGTTGGTACAGGTCGATCACGTCCGTGTTCAGGCGGCGCAGGCTGGCCTCGCACTCCGCGCGCACGTTAGAGATCACGTCCTCCGGCCGCGCGTAGCGACTGACGCGCCTGGCCGCCTCGTCCACGTTGAACCCGAACTTGGTCGCGATCACAACCTGGTCGCGGCGACCGGCCAGCGCTTGCGCCAGGATGCGCTCGCTGTGGCCGGTGCCATAATTGGCCGCCGTGTCGACCAGGTTGATGCCGTTATCGAGTGCGGCGTGGATCGCGCGGATCGACTCGGCGTCGTCGACTTCGCCCCACCCGGCCTGCGCATCCAGAAACCGCCACGGGCCACCGATGGCCCAGCAGCCCATCCCCAGCGGCGAAACTTCAATGCCCGATCGTCCCAGTTGACGCTTGTTCATGTCGATTTCTCCTTATGCCGACGCACATCCTCCCAATCTACAACTTCGAGTGCGCTCGAAGTCAAGGGGGCGGTGCATGGGTTCCGGGTATTGGGTTCTGAGTTTGGGGAGAAAGGGTACTCCGTGCTCGGTGCTCAGTGCTCATGGATCGAACGATTAGGATTGGCTTGATCGGCGCTTTGACGGGCTGTTTTCCAGCGCCTTGAGTGCGCTTGATTTCGGTTAGCCGGGCGTTTCAACGTCCGGCGAGCGCAGGCATGAATCATGTCAATTTGAACTGGTTTCTCCATCAGTAAGGATTCCGGTGAGGAGTAACGAGTAATGAGGGGTGAGTGGAAGAAGGCTATTGCTGTTAGCTTAGGGCGCGGGACCTTTCCGGATGAACGCGCTGTCTCAGCCGATAGCGTGCCGCCGAGCTTTAGCCGTCGGCGGAGTCAGGGACTCGGACGCAGCCCCCTTCCGAAGCAGGCGCACGGTCAACTCTCCCCCCGCATTTGGCGTCCGCGACACCATTTTGCCCATAAATTTCAACGAAAATTAACGAAATAATGAACGACAAGATGGTAGAGTTGAACGATGGAGAGAGAATTGTGATTCGATAAACTCAGAATTCAGAGCTAGCCTGATGTTAACCAAAAGAGTACCTGTCGCCGCTAACAGCCCTTTCACGCTGCCGATGCGTCCTGACGCGAAAGTACTGTCCTTGATGAAGAAACTCCTTTGGCGCGCGGCCCACCCGGATACGAGCGCAGATACCGAACCGATAGACACGTCCACGGAAGCCAGGCTGAACCGGCTGATCGACACCATCGACGCTCAAGAGAGCAAGGCCTACGGCGCGGCGTTGGCGCTGCTGCGGACGATGGGCGACGCCGCCGTCCCGACGCTGGTGGAGTCGTTCAGCCAGTCCGCAGGCTTTCGCGCGGTACCCGTTTGTTGGCTGCTGGCGGACCTCGGCGGACCGCAGGTGCTCGACCTGCTCTACACCATCCTGCTCTACAGCGCGGAGCCGGGCGACGAACAACTCGCCGACGAGGTCGCAGCCAAGCTCGAACAGCAAGGCAACCTCTCGACCGACCGGCTGATCGCTTCGTTGGGCGACCCCAGAGCACATGTGCGCTCACGCGCGGCCTGGTACCTGCACTGGGGTGTCGAGTCCGAGGCGCGCGATCGGATCGTCGAGGCGCTCGCCCCGCTGGCCGACGACCCGGATGAGAGTGTGCGCAACAGCGTCGCCATCACGCTCCGCCAGTCCGGCGACCGGCGCATCATCGGCCCGCTGCTGACGATCCTGCGCCAGGCAACGACGCCCTCGCACAAGATCGCCGTCCTGCAAGCCTTCGAGCAGATGCCGGATCGGCAGGTGATCGACGACTGCCTGCGCCTGCTGAAAGATCCGGACAAATGGGTGCGCGCCTGCGCTGCCAGTGTGCTCGGCGCCACCGGCGACGGGCGCGCCCTCGAGCCGCTGCTGCAACTGCTGATCGAGATGCCGTCGCAAACCTTCGCCTCCGAAGCGCTGGCGAGGCTGGACAACGTCAGCGAGGCCGTCGACTATCTGTTGGAGATCCTCGACAACGCGAAGCAGCCGATGCCCCTGCGCGCCCGCGCGGCGGAAATCCTCGGCGCGATCGGCGACCGGCGCGCGCGTCCGCTGCTGACGCAGCTCGCCCACACTGACGATGACCGTCTGCGCTTCTCCGCCCTCATCGGCCTGAGCAAGCTCGGCGATCCGGAGTCGGTGCGCGTGCTGATCGAGCGGCTGGCCAACGACGCCGGTTGGGTGCGGCGCGGCACCATCGAGCTGTTCGCCACGCTCAAGAATGCCCAGGCGGTCGACCCGTTGATCCGCGAGCTGGAAAAAGAGACGCAGGCAGTCGAGCTGCACTATCTCGTGCTGGCGCTGCGCAACCAGGGCAGCCCGCGCGCCGTCCGCCCGCTGCGCGCCCTGCTGGAACGGACTCATCCCGCCAACACCCCTCTGCTTCGCGAAACTGAGGCCGCCATCGACGCGCTCAAGGCATCGCAGTACGACTGACGTGACCGCCTGAAGGCTCCACATTCCCTGTTCGCCGACGCACGCTGCCGGAAATCCCACAAGGATCAGTTCGCAGCGCAACAGTGCCCTGGGTTCATCGGGAATGAGGCCGGTAAATCGACAGGATCGGCAGGCCATCTACCGTTATGGAGTGCACAGGCTCAAACGTGAATTCATCGGATACTAGCTGCCAGCCCGGCATTCGATAAAGATTGATCACATAGTCCACGGCATCGGACAGCGCACTGGTCACATGCAGCCGGCTTCGATCGTCTGACGGCAAAATGCTGATGTAGCTCGCGTCCGCGCCATTGACGGCCAAGATGACAATATTATCCCGTGAGTCAGAGCGGGCGATGTACTCGAATCCTGGGCTGGCCGCTGACCGCAGCAGATCCCTATCAAAGGCTTCGCGGCCACCAAACAAATCCACAATCAGCGGATTTCTGTAAACATACTGATACGGGTGATTGACAGCCATCCAGACAAAAATGCCAGCCAGAGCAAGACCGAAGCCAGCAAAGGCCGCCAGCAGCCACCGGCGAGCAACCGAATAAGCCGGTCGTCGGGCGTATGCCTGTGCCAGCTCGCGCAGGCCGTGGAGCGCCACCAGCAAGAAGGGGATGTACAGAAAATAGACGTGCCGCCAATCCGTATACAGGGTGGATCCCATGACGATAAGGGCGAGGATGGGCGCGACAAACATCAACAAAAAGAGCACATCTTCACGGCGGTCGTCAAACAGCAGACGAATCGGATGATTAAGCGCTATTCCCGTTATTGACAACGCGCCGACAGCGAACAGCGCCAGATAGGGCACTGGAATAGTGATTGCCATCCACACCGGTAGGTAATGCCAGGGAACCTGTTGCCCTGGTATCCATTCACCCAAGTAGAGTATCGACCCATCCCAGAGGGTGTAATCTGAAAAGGTGCGCAGCGCATGGAGACTGAATCGAAGTGGATCAGACCATGAAGCCGGAAAGAGCAGAATGAACAGCGCGCCGAAGGTCAGCAGCATTATCCCTAGGCTGAGCATTGCGCGCCGGAATGGCTGCGCTTTGCGCAGCACGTCAAACAGGATAAGCGCGATAATCGGCACGATAAGAAAAACGGCAACGATACGGACATTCGCTGCAAACGCCACCACCGCGCCAAATGACGCCGCATGGCCCACGGTCACCTTGCGCCAGTAGCGGTAGCCAGCATACACAGTCAGCGCAAATGCGGCTAAGAAGGCGGCGTCTTTGATGTTAAAGAATGACTGCGCGAAGATGTGCGGCGTGCCCACCAGCATCACCGCCCCGATCAGCGCCAGCTGCCAGTCTTTGAATTTCTCGTAAGCCAGACGATAAAACGCAATGACTCCGCCATAGAAAAGCAGAAACGTCATCAAATGGCGAAAGAGCCAGACTACACGGCTGTCTCTGTCAAAGCGGTTCAGGGTTTCGATCAAGACAATGGGCAAGTGAAAACTTACCGGATAATAGTTGAATTGATACTCGTGCAGATCTTCCACGCGATTGCTGAAAAAGCGTTCAGCCAGCGCCGGATCAAGCTGCTGAAATACATAACGCAGCGACACGATGCTGTGGTTGCGCTGGAATCGTTCATCTACCGAAAGGCCGTACGAATCGTAAATGAGCAGTCCCACAATTAAGTAGGCCGACAAAAACGCGCCGACGAAGATAAACCGGCTCACCAGCGGCCGCGCAGTGCCGATCGTCTTCAGTAGTAGCCGCAGCAGACCAAAAGCGGTCGCGCCAGCTACTGCGCAAAACCCGGCCACCCGTTCGAGTAACGGCGGAATGGGCACAGCGCGCAGCCCCGGCACCTCAAATGGCATGACCACGAAAACGAGCCCACCCACCAGCAAAACGACCGCAAGACTGGTCAGCGCCAGCCAACGCGGCAAATCCAGCAGATAACGCCAGGTATCCCGAACGCCAGGCCGGATAAGCAGTGTGACGGGAATCACCAGCAGCAGAAACACCAGCACAACCAGCGTGCAGGAAAGGAGATGCTGCAGGACAAAAACGACCAGCAGATAGATGTAGCTGCCGGCTAGCGCAAAAGCCAGCATCCAGACCGTGAGCACCGGCGCCGCGTTTGTGTGGTTTTTTGAATACCCCAATGTCTCGTTAGCCTCCCGTAACATGCAATGTTATCAGGCTGCATCGGAGACTAGCTGGGCGCCATATCTTTATAGATACGAGCGGCCTCTCATATTTCGCAACTGACAACTTCCTTAGTTGTGACATAGGTTATCACACTTCAAGGATCATTGTCACCTGCATCAATAGCCACCTTCGCTATAGTCGACAGGTTGGAGAATCTCGGATTCTCCTACTCTACCTCTTCACTACTCACAGCAACTCACAATACACAAGGGGAGATCGTTCATGAAGAAAAGTATTCTTATAGCGCTGTTACTCGTCGGCGCGTCGCTTCTGATCACGGGAGCGATCATCCACGCGCAGGATAGTGAGGGCCGCGAGCAGGTGACCCAGGGCGTTTTCGCGACGCTGCCTGACGCGCCGCCGATTCCGGACGACAACCCGATGACAGCGGAAAAAGTCGAACTGGGCGAGATGCTCTACTTCGATCCGCGCCTGTCCGCCAGCGGCGTCATTTCGTGCCATACCTGCCACAACCTGAGCCTGGGCGGCACCGATCGTCTGCCGACGTCGCTCGGTCACGAGTTCCAGACCGGCGGGCGCAATGCCCCGACCGTGCTCAATGCCGCGTTCTTCAATCTGCAGTTCTGGGATGGCCGCGCGACTGGCCTGGAAGAACAGGCTGAAGGCCCCATCCAGGCGGGCGTCGAGATGGCGCTACCTGCCGACCTGGCAGTCGAGCGCATTGCCGCCATCGAGGGCTATCTGCCCTACTTCGAGGCCGCCTTCCCCGGCGAAGAAAACCCGATCACCTTCGGCAACATCACCAAGGCGATCGCCAGCTTCGAGCGCACGCTGATTACGCCCGACGATGGCCTCGATCGGTATCTGCGCGGCGACGAAACCGCCCTCTCCGATGATGCCAAGCGCGGCATGGAAATCGTCGCTCAGGTCGGCTGCATCGCCTGCCACAACGGCCCGATGCTCTCGCTCGGCACCTTGATGCAGTTCAATCATGGCGACGACCTCGGTCGCGCAACCGTCACCGGCGTCGAGACCGATCAATTCCTGTTCCGCGTGGCAACCTGGCGCAACGTCGCACTGACGGCGCCCTACTTCCACGATGGCAGCGCCGAAACGCTCGAAGATGCCGTGCGCGTCATGGGCAGTGTCCAGCTCAAACGCGACCTGACGGACGAAGAAGTCCACTTCATCGTCGCCTTCCTGGAATCGCTGACCGGTGAGCAGCCCGAAATCGTCATCCCGCAGCTGCCGGTTGACTGATCGTTCGCTCACCCTCCCAGGCGGTCGAGACGCACGTTCACGCATCCGCCGCCCGTAAAAAGAAGACCTCGTCCGGCAACCGGGCGAGGTCTTTTAAACTTGCCAATTTGTGATGTCGACGTTTACGCACGGGCGGCATGAATGGCGTTCGACATCGCGTCTTTGTGCCCTAGAACAGACCCCAGTCGTCAGCGACACCCTCTTCCATCATCGTGGGGTCCCACATCTCCATGCCCATCTCAATCGTCGTCGGGCGGGCGAGATATTCCTGCGCGCGGCGGCGCGTCTGTTCCAGCAGTTGAGGTGCATAGGGGCAGAACGGCGTCGTCATGATCATGTTGATGTGGGCGCGCTCCGGTTCGATTTCGACGAACCGAATCAGACCCAACTCGACCACGTTCATACCGATTTCAGGGTCGACAACGACACGCAGCGCTTCGCGCAGTCCTTCTTCGGTCTTTTCGCCCACCGGCTGATCGGTCATCCACCGCTCCTTGCGCTCCATACGTACGATCTGCGCCCATACTAACACGAGCGGCGGGCAGCGTCAATTTCTATGATCAACATCTTAGAAACTTGGATAGAGGTATCGGAACTCACATCAGGCGGCGGCGGATGTAGGCGCTTTCGTCCATCAGCAGCAGGTCGACCGCGTCGTCGAGGCTGTTGGCCGCGCGAATCTCGGCGCTGCCCATCAGGCGGTTGGCGACGTCAGTCATCAGGTGGACGAAGTGCCCGTTGCAGACGACCACCGCCCGCCCCAGATTATCCCAGTGCGGCTCGCCATCATCCGCCCACTGCACGCCGCCCATGAACGGCGGCATCGCGTTCGACATATCGAAAACCGCGTCGATGCGATCCTTACGCGCCTTGAGCCAGACGGACGCGACCTCGTTGGCCGCGGAGAATTCGGCCATCGTCCACGGATCGCGAAAGACAAAGTGGAGTACGGTGTCGTCCTCGTCCAACCAACGCAGATCAACTGCCATCGTTGATACCTCACGTTATTAGTTTATTTTATCAACTGTATTTTAATTGTGATTATCACCCCGGCTGCGTAAAGATTTCGCCTGCTGAGGCGGCCCACACACGTACGATCCGGCGCCGTGCACGCGTCTGAATCTTGGACAATTGGTGCAGCTTCCCCCCTTGTTTAACGCCACATCAATTTTTATGATAGAGGTCTTAGAAATAATTGACGCAGGCCGCGGCGACTGATATACTGCCTGCATGTGTTGTACATAGGGTATGGATTAAATTTAACCTGCCTTTTAACCCATAGAGGAGAAGACCGCTCGATGAGTGCTGTACTCGAAATCCGCAATCTACACGTCCAGGTCGAAGACAAGCCGATTTTGCGCGGCGTCGACCTGACCGTCAAGCAAGGCGAGATCCACGCGCTGATGGGGCCGAACGGCAGCGGCAAAAGCACGCTGGCGAATGTCATGCTCGGCAACCCGACCTACGAAGTCACCGGCGGCGAAATCCTGCTAGACGGCATCAACATCCTTGAATTGGAACCGGATGAGCGCGCACGCCTCGGCCTCTTCCTCGCCTTCCAGTACCCGATTGCCATCCCCGGCGTCACGCTGGCGAACTTCCTGCGCCTGGCGATCAATTCGCGCATGAAAGCGGAAGACCCGGATAGCAAAGGCATTTCGATCCCCGACTTCCGCCGGATGATGCGCGAGCGCATGGACTTCCTCGGCATCGATCACGCGTTTGCCGGGCGTTACCTGAACGAAGGCTTCAGCGGCGGCGAAAAGAAACGCGCTGAAATCCTGCAAATGGCGGTGCTTGACCCGAAGATCGCCATCCTGGACGAGACGGACAGCGGCCTGGATATCGACGCTCTGCGCATCGTCAGCGACGGCGTCAACAAGCTCCAGGAAGCCCACGGCCTCGGTGTGCTCGTCATCACTCACTACCAGCGGATGCTCAACTACATCAAGCCGCAGTACGTGCACGTCATGTTCCAGGGCCAGATCGTCGAGAGCGGCGGTGCGGACCTCGCGCTCACGCTGGAAGAGCGCGGCTACGACTGGATTCGCGAGCGGTTCGCCACAGCGACTGAATAGGCAGACCAGACAGCAGCGTTGCTGCCACATCGACCGAAAGTAAAGCAGAGGGGAACACAGCGCATGACCGATTACTCGGTACCCAGCGAAAAACAACTGACCGAACACGAAGCCGCCCTCAAGGACATCAACGCCTCCTATGCTGAAAAGTATGGCTTTCACGATGATGTGAAGTATGCCTTCCAGGGTAAGAAGGGTCTGACTGCCGATATCGTCCGCCAGATCAGCGAGATGAAGAACGAGCCGGAATGGATGACCGAATTCCGCCTCAAGGCCTACGAAGAATTCGTCCGCCGTCCGATGCCGGAATGGGGTGCGGATCTGAGCGGCATCGACTTCGACGACATCTACTACTTCGTCCGCGCGACCGACCAGCAGGGCAAGTCGTGGGACGACATCCCGGAAGAAATCAAGCGCACGTTCGACCGCCTGGGCATCCCGGAAGCGGAGCAGAAATACCTTCAGGGGGTCACCGCGCAGTACGAAAGTGAAGTCGTCTACCACAGCATCCGCAAGGATCTGGAAGCGAAGGGCGTCTACTTCACGGACATGGACAGCGGCCTGCGCGAGCACCCGGAGATCGTGCGTGAATACTTCGGCACCGTCATCCCCTACAGCGATAACAAGTTCGCCGCGCTCAACAGCGCCGTCTGGTCGGGCGGCTCGTTCGTCTACGTGCCCAAGGGCGTCCACGTCGAGATGCCGCTCCAGGCCTACTTCCGCATCAACACGCAGAACATGGGCCAGTTCGAGCGCACGCTGATCGTGATCGAAGAGGGCGCCTACGTCCATTACGTCGAAGGCTGCACCGCGCCGATCTACAGCAGCGACAGCCTGCACAGCGCCGTGGTCGAGATCATCGTCAAGGAAGGCGGGCGCTGCCGCTACACGACGATCCAGAACTGGTCGTCCAACGTCTACAACCTGGTGACCAAGCGCGCCGTCGCCGAGAAGAACGCGACCATGGAATGGGTCGACGCCAACCTCGGCAGCAAGATCACGATGAAGTACCCGGCGGTCCTGCTGACGGGTGAAGGCGCGCACGGTGAAGTGCTCAGCATCGCCTTCGCCGGTCGCGATCAGCAGTTGGATGCCGGCGCGAAGATCACGCACCTGGCGCCGAACACCAGCAGCCAGATCATCAGCAAGTCGATCAGCAAGGATGGCGGGCGTGCCAGCTATCGCGGCTTGCTCAAGATCGTCGAGGGTGCGGATAACGTCAAGAGCAACGTCGTCTGTGACGCGCTGCTGCTCGACGCCAAGAGCCGCTCGGATACCTACCCGACGATCGAATGCGACGCCAAGAACGTCACCATGGGCCACGAAGCCTCCGTCAGCCGCGTCGGCGAAGATCAGCTCTTCTACGCCATGAGCCGCGGCATGACCGAGGACGAAGCCAACGCCATGATCGTCAACGGCTTCATCGAGCCGCTCGTCAAGGAGCTGCCGATGGAATACGCGCTCGAACTCAACCGCCTGATCCAGATCCAGCTTGAAGGGTCGATCGGCTAAAGCAAATTAGCGAACTAGCAGGTTAGCAAATTAGCCTTAAGCTCCTGGCTCGTGCACGAAACACTCGCCGCCCGAAGCCAAGAGCTAAGCTCCTAATCTGCTAATTTGCTGCTTGAATGAGGAGTAGAATCACCGCATGGTTGCCGCAAGACAACGGCGCTCGATGGCAGAAGCGCCGCTTTATACGCAGGCGGACGTCGAAGCGCTCAGCGTCCACAACAATGAACCCCAGTGGCTGCGCGAAAGCCGGATTGCCGCCTGGGAACTTTACGAAATGATGCCGATGCCCTCGCGCCAGATGGAAGAGTGGCGGCGCACCGATTACCGCCACATCCGCTGGGAAGAGGCGAGCAAGCTGCTCAACGGTGGGCAGTCGTCGTACGAGAACGTGCCGGAAGATATGCGCGCGCCGCTCATCGGCGAGGAACAGGGCGGCATGATCGCCTTCGTCAACGGCCAGCTCGTTCGCCACGAACTCAACGAGGCGATGGCGGCTCGCGGCATCATCTTCACCGATCTGCTCACGGCCTGCCGCGAATACCCGCACCTCGTGCGCGAAAACCTGATGACCAAGGCGGTCAAGCCCGGCGACGGCAAGTTCGCCGCGCTCCACGCCGCCATGTGGACGCACGGCGTCTTCCTCTACGTGCCACGCGGCGCGGCGGCGGAACTGCCCTTCCACGTCGTCATGTACAACACCGAAGACGGCGCGACGCTGGGCCACGTGCTCGTCATCCTGGAAGAAGCTTCCGAAGCCAAGATGCTGGTCGATTACCAATCGGCGGGCGGCGCGGCGCAGTCCAGCTACGTCGGCGCGACCGAACTGCTGGTCGGCCCGGCGGCCAACCTGACCTACGTCGGCCTGCAAGATTGGAACCGCACGACCTTCGAGTTCAGCCATCAGCGCGCACGCGTGCTGGACAATGGCAACCTTGACTGGATCGTCGGCACGATGGGCGGCGAACTGGTCAAAGCCTTCATCGAGGTAGAACTCGATGGCCTCGGCGCGCATGGCCGGGTCAGCGGTATGTTCTTCGCCGACGAGGAGCAGATGTTCGACCACGACACCCAGCAGAATCACAACGCGCCGCTGACGACCAGCGACCTGCTGTTCAAGGGCGCGGCCAAGGACGAGTCGCGCTCGGTCTGGCAGGGTATGATCAAGTCGCTGCCGGACATGCAGAAGATCGACGGCTTCCAGGCCAGCCGCAACCTCGTCCTGAGCGAGGATGCGCGCATGGACGGCATCCCCGGCCTGGAGATCGAGGCCGACGACGTCCGCTGCACGCACGCGGCCACCTTCGGCACGCTCGAAGAAGAGCCGATCTTCTACCTGATGAGCCGTGGCATCCCGCGCCCGGACGCCGAACTGATGGTGACCGAGGGCTTCTTCGAGGAGCTGCTCGACCGCATCCCGTTCGAACGCGTGCGCGACCGTCTGCGCGGCGCCCTTGACCTCAAGATCGTCGGCCACGCGCTCGATCATCGCGACGACGAGGCGATCCTCGACTTCTAGCCGCGAGCGGCCAAATCACAAAGACCTGTAGGGGCATGGCGACGCCATGCCCTTTTTGTTACCCACTTCGTGTATGATAGTCACAGTGCACGATGATGCGGAGGTTCGCCTTCATGAGCGCAGTGGAACAGGAAATCCTGGCCGCGATCCGGCTGCTCAATCTGGAACAACAGCAGCGCGTGCTGGAGTTTGTTCAAGAGTTGAGTACGCCGCCCGGTGAGCCGGTCAGCGAGTTGATTCAGCATGCCCGCGAAATCGCGTTTCCCCAAAAAGACCTGGAGGAAATGGCGCGAATAATCGAGAAAGAATTCGAGCAGTCTGTCAACGCGTAAGGGCTTGGCGACGCCAAGCCCCTCCATGGGATCTGCATGAGGATGCAATCCCGGATGCCCCTTTCCGCCCTATTTTCTCATCCATGCCTACGGCACATCCCCGCCGAACTGCGCCAGCCGCGCGGAGACGTCCACGTTGTAGACGACCTGCTCGACTTCCCACGTCGCCCACGGCGCGTCGTCGTTCCACCACGTCTCCGAGAGCGCCGGGAGCTGCTGATCGCCCACCTGCGCCCATTCGAGGATGCGGTTGCTCCAACGCTCGCGCCTGCCCTTCTCGACGTTGCCATAGCGCATGGTCGTGATCGTCGAGAGCAGGCCGGTCTCCGGGTCGAAGCCGACGGTGAAGGCTTCGACGTCGTCGGCGTTGGGCAGGATCATGCGCGCGCTGTTGGCGTCGATGGCTTCCCAGCGCACGCGCGCATCGTTGAAGACGATGGCAGGCACCCAGGCGAGCGTCTCCGACCAGTAGCCCTGAACGGCGGCGGCATCGGTGAACGGATCATTCTCGATGTGCTCACCCGGTAGATCGAGGATCGCCTGTCCATCCAGAAAGCGCTCACTGACGCGCAGCACCGGCAGCGTGAACCACGTCACCTGGAAATCGTGATAGTGACTCGTGCGTGCCGCATCGTAGTACATGCGCATACGAGTCGGCATCGCCAGCCCCTTGTTGATCAGCCGTCCACGACCGAGCACCTCCGCGGTGTGCACGACCGGCATCGTCTCGCCGAAAAGGGCTCGCGCATAACGCAGGACAGGTTCAGGCAGATCGTCGGGCAGCGGGACGCGTTCGGGCGCGTCGCCGGGCATCATGATGGGATAGCTGGCGGCTTTGACCTGCAGGCCGAGCCAACCGGCAGCAACCAGCAGGATGACGATCGTGATCACCACAGCAAGAATACGCAGGAGCATACGCATAGCGCACCTTTCCAGTCGAAAACAGGAAGCAAGGGAGAAGTCGAGGCAGCGAATTGACGGGGCTTAGCCTCTGGGAGAGGCCACGGTCCCGCGCACGAAGATCCCGGCGAGCGAGTCCAGCGTTGCGTCGCTGGGCGTCACAAGCGCCGAGCCAGATCCCATCAGGTTGGCGAACACAATGTAGGACGAGAACAGGCTGTCGAAGGCCGTCGCCAGCGCCTCCGGGTCGAGATCGGCGCGGATAACTCCGGCGTCGATCTGCTCGCGGAAGTAGCCCGCCAACAGATCGCGGTTGCCGCTCGCGCCAGACGCCATCATGTCGCGCAGTTCCGGCACAGCCTGTGCATCGCACATCAGCAGGCGCAGGATGTCGAAGTGCGCGGCCGTGTCCGCCATTTGCAGCCGCGCCATGAAGCCGATGTCGGCGGCGTAGTCGCCGGTCAGATGGTCACGAAACGTGGCGGCGAACCCGGCCTGATTGCCCGCCTGGATGCAGGCCAAGAGCAGGTTCTTCTTGTTGCCGAAATGGCGGAAGAGCGTCACTTCGTTGATGCCCGCCCGCTCGGCGATGGCGCGCGTGGTCGCGCCGCTGTAGCCGACCTCGCCGAACAGCCCGATGGCTGCGTCGATGATGCGCTGGCGGGTCTCGTCGGTTCCGGTTTCGGTCGTCATGGCTCAATCTCATCCGTGTGTGCAAGTGCTTACTTACATGATCAGGATAGAGCCATTCAAATGTGCAAGCAAGTGATTACTTGCATAACCAGGGGTGACATTTGTCACCCGGCGGGATGATGACAGGGCCGAATCACTTCTGATGATCGAACAGGTGCGGTGACGTCACCGCCTTGAGGGCACGCAACGCGCGCAGAGTCACCCACTTGTTCGGCTGCTTCTTCGCGCCAAAATCGCCCCAGGTCTTGTCCGCGTAACTGTATTCGAGCGGCCAGCGCCCCTCGGCATCCTGCTTGTCGCGAACCAGGTCGAGCGCATTCGCCAGCCGTGGATCGCCCCCGTAGCCGAGCGCGACCAGCGCCTCGACGATTTGCAGCAGATCGGTCACGTAGAAGACGGGGAAGCCGAACTTCCACCAGTTGCTGCTCGGCTTGTCGGCATAGCCGGATGGATAAGCTGCCGCGGCCGGGTCGATGCTGAACACGAAGTCCACCCCGGCCCGGATCGCTCGTTCGATTTCCGGCGTGCGCTGCTCCGGCGCCAGCTTGCTCAGCGCCAGCAACACCTTGACCCCACCCCAGGCGCAGGACAGGTCGTTGTTCGCGCCACACTTGAACAGGGGCCCGCACTTGCCCGCGTAGTAACGCAGCAGCGCGCGACGATCTTCTTTCGGTGCGACGCCCTCGCCGGTCACACTGCGCGCCATCCAGTCGAACGCGCCCGCCAGCCGCGGATCATCGCAGCCGAGGTCGAGCAGCGCCGCGCACAGATTGCCCTGCAAGCAATCCGCCGTTCCCGATGGCGCGCCGGATGCGGTGAACAGCCCGCCCGCGGCCAGCGCATGATCGAGCACGTAGCTGCAGGCGCGGGCGATCCGTTTATCCTGTGCCGCCGCCGCGCCTAGCTGAGCCAGCAGAATCAAGGCCCAGACGGTGCTGCGATATTTCGGGTTGTAGCCGGGACCTGGCTCGACCCAGTAGCCGTCGGGCTGCATCGCGCCGAGGACGGTCGCGATGACGCCTTCCGTGTGCGCCTTCTCTTGTGCGTCGGCCAGTTCGGGATCATTTGTGGGGCAGTCGAGCAAATCGCGCAGCGCCAGGTAGCGCACTCCGGGGTTTTCGAACTCCAACAGCCAATCGGTCGGGTCGGCGCGGAGTTGGTCACGCCATGACATCGTCTCGCCTCCTTTCGCTGCGGACGAAACAGATGTGCTATCCCCATTGTACTCCAATTCGCTGCTGCCGGTATCGGCTTAAGCTCAGCGCCGGGCCGCCCTAGCCCGTCATCTCGCGCTGGTAGAGCCCGCCGCTGGTCGCTTCCAGCACCGGCGCGAAGCCCATCCGCCGCAGATAATCGTGATGCTTCTCGCTGCCCGGCACGCTGTAGAGCGTGCGCACGCCCTTCTGCGGCAGCATCTGGTCAAGCTCCTCGTACAGGAACTTGCCCGGCCGCAGATCGCGATAGCCGGGGATGACGTAGTCGAGATTGACGAGTGAGCGCCCGGACGCGTCACGTTCGGTCAGGAAGACGCCGACCGGCACCAGATCACGCAGCACGAGATAGGCCAGGTCGATCTGCTCTGCGTCGTACTTGAACGACGGGAAGAATTTGCCGATGTCCGCCTGATAGAACGCCAGGAAGCTGCGCAGATAGGCCGAATGGCGGTCGACTTCGAGCAGTTTGAAATAGTGTTTGGCCGTAAACATCTGGAACAAGTAGTAAATGTTGATGACGATGATGATGCCGTTGGTCGCGTAGATCGGTGGCTGGCCGAGCATGAGGCCGTAGATGAACCACACAACCGCGCCGACCAGGCTGATCAGGCGCAGGCGCAGGACCGACGTCATCACCAGCGAGACGATCACGAGTGCCGAAGCAATGTAACCGATCAGTTCCGCAGACATGCCTTAGAAACCTCTCACGTGGATGCGTATAATCAGCAGGATTGTACTGTAGACCATCGTCAGGAGCACGTGATGCCGGACACCGCACCGCAATACATCCCCGTCGCCAATGTCGCCGATATACCCCCTGGCGAGCGCCTGGTCGTCGAATTGGGCCGCCGTTGGGTCGTCATCTTCAACGTCGATGGCGAGTTCTACGCCATCGAAGACGAATGCACGCACGAAGAAGTGCCGCTCTCGGAAGGCACACTCGACGGCCACATCATCGAGTGCCACAAGCACGGCGCCTGTTTCGACATCCGCACCGGCGCGGTCACGGCGCCGCCTGCGCTCGTGCCTGTGCGCACGTTCCCGCTGCGCGTCGAAGGCGACCAGCTTCTGATCGCGAAGAAATAGCGCTGCTCACCATCCAGCCGCGTCCCCCTGGCGGCTGGAATTTCCACGCCACTCTCCAGGCTTCAGGCACAATGTAAATTCCTATTCAGGAATATTTCATGACTGCGTTTCAAAATGCATGCTATGCTCATAACATTCGCAACGCACTGCCATAAAACTTCATGTTGAGTCTGGCTTTTACTCCGTACTCTGTCCCGCTGGCTGCGACGACCCTCATTTCCGCGTGGCTCGCCGTGGTTGCATGGCGGCGACGGCCCGGCCCCGGCGTTCTGCCACTGGTCGGGCTGCTCGCAGGTATGGTCTGGTGGACGGTCTGCTACAACGTGGAGATCTCTGTCGCCGACGTCGTGGCCAAGCGGCTGCTGGCGGGCATGCAATACATCGCCATCACGCTGATCCCCGTCTGCTGGCTCGCCTTCGCCCTCGAATACACCGGCAACGAAAAGTGGCTGACCCGCAACACCCTGCTGCTGCTCCTGATCGAGCCGGCGATCATCATCGCGCTGGCGCTGACGAACAACAATCACGAATTGCTCTACACCGGCGTCACGCTCCAGCCTGAGGGAAGCTACCTCATGCTGATCACGCATAAAGGCCCCGCCTTCTGGGTTCACTGGGTCTACTCCTACTTCGTGCTTGCCGCTGCGACAATTTTGCTGGTGCGTTCGCTCTGGCTGTCGCCGCAGGTCTATCGAGGGCAAATCACGTCGATGCTGGCGGGCACCTTCATGCCCTGGTTCGCCAATCTTCTCTACGTCAGCGGCTTGAACCCCCTGCCCCTGTTCGACTTCACGCCGCTGGCCTTTTCGCTCAGCGGCCTGGCCTTTGCCTACAGCATGATCCGTTTCCGGCTGATGGACATCGTCCCGGTCGCGCGTGAGAGGGTGATCGAGAGCATGAGTGATGCCATGCTGCTGCTCGATATCGACGGGCGCATCGTCGACGCCAACCCGGCGGCACTCATCGCGCTCAGGCCGGATCGTGACGCCGCGCTGCGCAAGAAATCGATTCTGGGCAAGCCCGTGCGCGCATTCCTGGCAGGCTATGAAGGCCTGGCCGAACGCTACCGGAGTGTTGAGGAAGCCAGCGCCATCATCACCGTGCGCGATGGGCCGTCAACGCAGCGCCACTATGACATGCGCATTTCACCCCTCCACAACCGCAGCGGCAACCTGACCGGGCGCGTCGTCATCCTGCGCGATATCACCGAGCTGCGCCAGGCCGACGAGCGCATCCGGGCACAAAATCAGGAGCTGACCGCCGCCAACGAAGCGCTGGACAAAGCCCAGAAGCAGGCGACCGAAGCCAATCGGCTCAAGAGCGAATTCCTGGCCACGATGTCGCACGAGCTGCGCACACCCCTGAACGCGATCATCGGCTTCTCTGATCTGATGCTGACCGGCATCACCGGGCAACTGACCGAGAAGCAAGAAGACTATGTCAACCGCGTGCTCAACAACAGCGAGCGCCTGCTCTCGATGATCAACGACCTGCTGGACGTGTCCAAGATCGAGGCCGGTCGCCTCGAGATTGTCGAGGCGCCGTTCTCGCCGCGGGATCTGATCGAGCGCGTGACCGCGCAGCTGCATGGCATCGCCGAGAAGAAGAACCTGACGCTCAGCACGGAAGTATCCGGCGACCTGCCGCCCGTCCTGATCGGCGATGCGCAGCGGCTGGAACAGATCGTCGCCAATCTCATCAGCAACGCCATCCGCTTCGCCGAACAGGGCCGCGTCGATGTGCGCGCCAACCGCATCGACCAGGCGTGGTGGATGATCGAGGTGGCCGACACCGGCATCGGCATCCCCTCGCATGCGCTGGAATACATCTTCGACGAGTTTCGTCAGGTTGACGGGACGACGCATCGTCAACACGGCGGCACCGGTCTTGGCCTGGCCGTCGTCAAACGGCTTACGCTCCTGATGAACGGTAAGGTCGGGGTCGAAAGCGAAGTCGGAAAAGGCAGTACGTTCACCATCCAACTCCCGCTCAAACAGCCAGAACTGGCTTCTTCGACGCCTGCACTGACGGTTGATCAAGGGTGATGCATCTTATGGAACTGACTCCTGCTATCGAGAGCTGGCGTGTCGTCGCGATCGAGGACGAACTGGACAACCTCGATCTGCTCATGACGAGTTTGAAAATGTATGGCGCGACGATTGCAGGCGCATCCACCGGCACCGAGGCGATTGACCTGGTCGACAGCTTCAAGCCGAACCTGATCCTGCTCGACCTGTCGATGCCGGGCATCGACGGCTGGCAGATCCACCGGGCCTTACGCACGAAGACCGAGCTGGACGACGTGCCGATCATCGCCGTCACCGCACTCGTCATGCCGTCGGATCAAATCCGGATACGCGAAGCCGGGTTCGACGGCTACATCACCAAGCCCTATCGCATCCACGAACTGCCGCCTAAAATAGCCAAGTGCGTGGTTCAATTCATCGCACGGAAGGCAGAAGCGTCGGTGACGCATCGAGTAGCAGATGATCCCACTGAATGACTGGATCGTCTTCGTCGTCGACGACGAAGCTGACAGCCGCGACCTCGTCCACGACATCCTGGAGCAGCAGGGCGCGCACGTCTGCTGTGCCGCCGATGCCGCGGAGTTCGAGCAGTGCTGGGCGCAGCATCGCCCAACGTTGATCCTGCTCGATCTGGCGATGCCCAAGCCGGACGGCTGGGACATGCTGGAACAACTGCGCGCGACGCCGGAACGCGCGAACATCCCGGTCATCGCCATCACCGCGCATTATTCCGCCCGCGTCGAAGCCGATGCCATCCACGCCGGGTTTGTGCACATCATCCCCAAGCCGATCCGCTCCTCGCAGTTCGTCAAAACCCTGCAGAACGTCGTCGGCAAGCGCGAATAGGCGGACGGCGAGCGCACCACCTCGTCCGCAAACCACAAGTCACGTGAAACCGTTGTTAAGCTGCTTCATCTTGCACGGTCAGGCGCCCACGTTTAGACTAGGCTGCAAAACTCATTGGTCTCGCTTCACAGGGATAACGCCATGACCACCCTGGATCACTTCTACGACGAACGCCCGCGCCCGCTCATTTTCGGCCACCGCGGAGCCAGCGCCTACGCGCCGATGAACACCCTGCCCGCCTTCCAACTGGCGGCGGCCCAGGGCGCGGACGGCATCGAACTCGACGTCTGGCTGAGCAAAGATGGCGCGCCGGTCATCCTCCACAATGACACCGTCGACGAGACGACCGATGGCAGCGGCAGCGTCTGGGACATGACGCTGGCCGAGCTGCGCAGGCTCGACGCCGGGCGCTGGAAAGACGAGCGCTACGCCGGGACGCGCATTCCGACGCTGGACGAAGTGTTCGAGGTCGTCGGTGATAACCTGCTCGTCAACGTCGAGATCAAGTCCGCCGAGGGCATGATCCCGGATGTGGAAGTCGCGGTCGCCGACTGCATCGTCCGCCACGATATGCAGGAGCGCGTGCTCGTCTCGTCGTTCGATCCGCACGTGCTGGCGCGCTTCGCCCAGGTCAACCCGGATATCCCGGTCGCCTTCCTCGAATACGAAGGCACGCCGCCGCAGGCGTACGTCGTCGCCGATCTCATGCTCAACCAGCGCGCGCGCCATCCGCACTCGGCCATGATCGACGCGGGCTACATGGAGCGCGCCCACGGCAAGGACTGGCGCGTCAACGCCTGGACGGTCGACGACGTCGACGAGGCGCAGCGGCTGGTCAAGCTCGGCGTCGACGGCCTGATCACGAACGCGCCGGACGTCCTGCTGGCAGCGCTGCGCGGCTGACGACAACGCCGCCTTCATGAACGCCGACAGCACGTGATGCTATGCTGAGTTCAATAGTTTTAGCAGAGGAGTTGTCGCCGTGTCTCGAAAGTTGTTGGCCGCGCTGCTGCCGGTCATCTTCAGCCTTACGCCCGCCCTGCATGCGCAGGATGCACTCGTCTGCCCCGCCCCCGCCGATATCGTCGCCGCGGTCGCCGGGGCCTGCGCCGACCTGGAAGCCGATCAGGTCTGCATCGGCGGCGCGGGAGTGAGCGCCGAGACCACGCTCGAGGCAGCCGCCGCGCAACCGGGCGAACGCATCAGCGCTGCGGCGCTCAACCAACTGGCGACCAACGCACCGGCGGCGGGCGCGGCGGACTTCGGCGCAGCGCTGCTCAACCTGCGCGCCAACCTGACCGGCGACGAGACCGTGATCGGACTCGTCTTCGGCGGCGCGCAGCTGGCCAACGCCAACGAAGCCCGACTCGCCTTCCCGGCCACCTTCAGCGACGTCGGGCGCGTCCGCTCGACCCCCTCAACTGACAACGACGACAACATCATGACGACGCTCCAGGGCGGCACCCACGTGACCGCCGTCGCGCGCAATGACGCCGGCGACTGGGTTCAGATCGGCTTTGGCGATGGCGAGATCGGCTGGACGGCCACGTTCCTCGTCCGCATCGACGGCGACGTGAGCCAGCTCTCGACCGATCCGCTGGCCGCCGGCGAGGCTTTCGGCAGCCCGCTTCAGGCCTTGAATCTCGTCGGATCACCGGCGGCGCCATCCGCCTGTGCCGAACTGCCGGATGGTGGCTTGCTCCTGCACATGCCCGCCGATGCCGAGACGACCCATGCGCAGTTCGTCGTCAACGGCGTGGACGTCTCCTTCACCTCGACCGTCTACCTGATGCTGGGCGAGGAAGTCGGGCGCCCGGCCCTGCGCGTCGAGGTCTACGACGGCAGCGCGACCGTGCGCACGGACATGGGTACGGCGCTGCTGGTGCCCGGCGTCTATGCCAGCGTGCCGCTCGCGCCGGATCTGGTCACGCCGCTGGCGGAGCCGTTCCCTGCGCGCCCCAATCCAGATGGCCGTGACGTGCAATTGGCCCCGCTCGCCAGCCTGATCGCCCCGGCGGACGTGACACTCACGTTCGCGCCACCGCTGGCCGCGGGCGACATCGACGCAACGATCGCCCAGACCTTCGCGCCGGATGGGTTACTCTCCGGCACCTACGAATTGGTCAATGCCGTCAACGTGCCCTACGCCGAGCCGGAAGGCTGGCAGTGCGGCCAGGATACGCCGCTCGGCCTGCAAACGCGCTTCGCCCCCAGCGTCGCCGACGCGCTCGAAACCATGTACGGCCTGCGCATCGCCGCCGGGCAGAACACGGTCGGAGTCTCGCTCAACACGCACAACGATCCGCAGTATCGCACGCTGCCGGAGAGTGACGGCGAGGTGGCCGCGCGCACGATCGTCGTCCGCGACATGATGCATTTCACGCTGGTCGAAACCTGGGCCCGGCGCGAGGGTGATTTCGCCGCCGCCTGCAACAGCGAGTTCACCTGGGAGTGGGTCGCGCCCTAGAACGCGTTCGCCGGGATTGTTTCGCGGCGCACTAGCAAAGGCAACTTTATGAAGCGTCTGGCAGTTTCAATCTTCGTACTGCTTCTTATCATCACCGCGCCCGCCGCTGCTCAGGACGAGACACAGGCCTGTGACATCAACCTGGTCGAGGCGATCGCCGCCTTGAGCCAGGCCCAGCTCAGCGCGGACAGTGGCAACACGGGTGCGGCAGTTGAGACGATCGAGGCTGTGCAGGCGCAGCTTGCTGACATCGTCTCGGCCTGCGCTCAGACTCAGGCCGTGCTCGACCGCACCTACAGCCCGCCCGATGGCGCGTTCGCGGTCGACTATCCGCAGAGTTGGTCGCACCTCAGCCCGACGCGCGACGTGATCGCGCTATCCAACGATCAGCAGGTGCTCAACAGCGCCGTCGAGAATGATCTGGGCAACCCGCTCGCACCGGGGTCGGTCGTGGTCGTCGTCGGCGTGCTCGATACCGACGAGACCAGCCTGGACGAAGGCGACTTCGACGACTTCGTGGCCGAGTTCCAGGACGAAGGCGTCGTCGCAACCATCGACCTCGCCGGCCCCATCCATTCGCCGGAGATCGGTCGCTACGATGCGCGCGCCATCGACATCCGATCGGATGATGTGGAGGGCATAATCTACTTTCTCAACCCGGACGCGGACGGCCAGGTCATGGTCGTCATCGGGTTGGCGCCGACCGGCGAGTATGCGAATTTCGCGCCCGTAGTTGATGCAATGGCGGCGTCCGTCCGCTACGGCGAGGACGTCGTCGTCGAGCAAGCCGAGCCAGCGTCACCCGCGCCGACGACCGTGGCCGAACTGCCGCCCGGCAAGCCGCTGGACGAGATCACCTACACGCGCGCGATCAGCCTGATCGACCTGAACGAGGACATCAACTACCGCACGGCCATGCTGTCGCCCGATGGCTCGATGATCGGCTGGTTCCTGCCCCAGGACAGCGGCGTCATGTGCGTCTATACCCTGGCCGACGAGGACACGATCTGTTCATCCGTCCCTGAGGTCTTTCATGGCGCGCCGCAGTACATCATGTGGTCGCCGGACAGTCGCTTCATCACCTTCACCCAGGATTTCGTCATCCGCTTCCAGGAGGCCGATATCTGGCTCTACGAGGTGGCGACACGCCAGTTCAGCAACGTCACCGATGACCAGATCAACCGCTGGCGTCCCTTCCAGGGCGTTGGGCCGGGCGACTCTCCAGGCCCGATGTGGATCGACATCGCCTACGCCTGGGGGCCGGACCTCAACCTGTATTTCGCGCGCATCGAACTGGCCGATCCGTCGACGATGGACGTCTACACGGCTGGCATCTACCGCCTGAACCCCGACAGCGACGAGACCACGCTGATCCGGGACATCACCGACGAGTTCGAGCGCTTCGCCATCTTCCAGACTCGTGAGGTCGAGTTCGATGGCTCGCTGTCCGTCTCGCCCGACGCGCAGCAAATCGCCATGATCGTGCTCGAACCGGAGCGCGATTCGGCCAAAAACGGCATCTGGATCATGCCGCTCGATGGGTCGGCAGCGCCGCGGCAATTGGTCGCCCAGTCCGCGCTGACGCCCGGTTTGATCGCGCAGTCCGGCATCGATTTCGCCCTCCCGACGGGGCTGGCCTGGTCGGCGGACGGCCGCTCGCTCTACACGCTGGGCACGACGATCTATACCGGCAGTCTGGATGCGGGCGCCGTCGTCTACCAGATCGACGTCGAGACCGGCGCGCTGACTCCGCTCAACGACTTCAGCGCCTACGACCGCGAGTCGGTGCTGAAGGCCGACGACAGCGGCTATCCCCCGGCGTTCTACATCCCGCGCGCGGCGGTCATGTCGTCCGACGGTATGACGCCGCTCGTCCTCCACGCCCTGCCGCAGGATCAGGTGGCCGGGTTGTCGGCGCTGCGCTTCGTCGATGGCGAGCTTCAGCCCGAACTGCTGCTGACGATTGACGACTACATGGTCGTCCCGGCCACGCTGTCATCGGTCGCCCGTGATGGCAAGCTGCTGCTGTGGGGTTATCTGTTCCTGCCGGAGGATTGACGCAAACGGGGCGCATCGTCGTGCGCCCCCGCCGTTCTGGTCGTCCGGGATCATTCGGACGCCAAGAATGGCGTCCCTACGAATAAATCGCCTTTGCGTCCTTTGCGTTTTTGCGGTTCAAACCGCCTTACCCATTTCCCTCTGTGTCCTCCGCGTCTTCGTGGTTCAAAGTGATGAGGCTGGCGCAATCGGTGCGGCGTGCCTACACTCTGCGCCATGATCGTCACCATGCCATCGTCACGCGCCCTATGAAACCATTGTGGATTCGCCTGATCCGGATCGGCTTCCGCCTGCTCTACAACGAATTCGCCTGGACGTATGACGGGGTCAGCAAGATCGTCTCGTTCGGGCAGTGGCGCTGCTGGGGACGGCAGGCGCTCAAGCATCTCGACGCAGCGCCCGGCGCGCCCGTGTTGGAGATCGCACACGGCACGGGCGCCATCCAGCTCGATCTGCTGGCGGCGGGCTACCACGTGATGGGGGTCGATCTGTCGCCGCACATGGGGCGCATCGCGCGGGCCAAGCTCAGGCGCCATGGCCAGCCCGCCCGCCTGACGCGCGCGAACGCGGGCGCACTGCCGTTTCCTGACGCCTCGTTCGCCGCCATCGCCTGCACCTTTCCCGCGCCGTTCATCCTGGAAGCGGATACCCTGCGCGAGGCGCATCGCGTCCTGCAGCCCGGCGGACGGCTCGTGATCGTGCCGAACGCCGTGCTCACCGGCGCTGACCCGGCCACGGCAGCGGTCGAACTGCTCTACCGGCTGACCGGCCAGCGCGGCCAGGACGGTTTCGACGTGACGGCCCACTTCGCGCGCCACGGATTCGCGGCACAGGTCGTCACCGAGACGTGCAGACGCAGCGTCGTCATGGTCATCGTCGCCGAGCGGGTTGATGTAGACTAGAGATTTGAACCACGGAGGCACGGAGGACACAGCGTGGGTCGTCGTGCGAGTGTTCAGGTGATACGTCGCCGACGGCTTAAGCCGGTCGGCTAGAGAAAACTAAGCGCACTGAAGGCGCTATTTCTTCTAGCTCCGTGAATCACGACTGACGATTCGGCAGCAAGTATCCAGCACCTGCATTCCGAACTCAGAACTCCGTACCCAGAACTCAGCACCAATCCCGGCACCGATTTCCTGCCATTTTTCCCCTACACAGGCGGAAATGCGCATGCTATACTCAACTTCATCTGGTGGATGTAGCTCAATGGCGGAGCAGCTGATTGTGGATCAGCAGGTTGAGGGTTCGAGCCCCTTCATCCACCCCACAGAGGCGGCTGGCTCGCTGCGACAGTAGGACGCACGACCGGGCGTCTTTTTTGTTACTCAGTCGCCCGCGTCGTCGTCGTCGGGCGGAGTGTAGCCGGGCTGACGCAGCGGCAGACGCACCTCGAACGTCGTCCCCTGGCCGGGCACGCTGGTGAAATTGATCGTCCCGTGATGGAGTTCGACCGCCATCCGGCAGTAGGCCAGCCCGACGCCTGTGCCGCTCAAGTGGAGCGCATTCTCCGCCCGCTCGAACATCTCGAACACGCGCGCTTGCGCCGCCTCCGGGATGCCAATGCCCTCGTCTTCGACTAACACCGCTACCTGATCGGCCAACTGCGTCAGCGTCAGCGAGACGCCGCCGCTAATCGGCGAGTACTTGATGGCGTTCGACATCAGGTTGTCGATCACGCGCTTGATCAGGCGCATGTCACCGTCGACCACGAGCGGTTCGTCCGGCGTGTTGACGACGATATCATGGCGCTCGCCGATGATCCCCTGCCAGTGATCGGCCACGCGGCGGCACAACTCGCCCATCTCGAAGCGCGAGATCACCGGCACCAGCTTGCCCAGGCTGGCCTGGTTGAGCGTGATCAGGTCGTCGACCAGGTCGATCAGGGTCGTGATTTGGGTGTCGATGCGGTTGAGCGCGTCGCGCACACGCGGGTTGTCGTTCTCGTGGCTCTGGCGCGCGATGATGTCGCGGTAGAGCTTGATCGCCGTCAGCGGCGACTTGAACTCGTGCGCCACCATCGAGACAAGCTGGTCGCGCAAGTCCGACATGCGGATGGCATCGGTCAGCTCGCTTTCGAGCAGGCGCGTCAGCAGCCGCTCCTCTTCCATGTCAAGCCGCTCGTCGATGTCGCGCATGACCCAGGCGACCTTCTCCGGCACATCCTGCTCGTCGCGCAGGTACGAGATCGACGTCAGCAGCGACAGATCCGCGCCGGATTTGGCGCGCACCATCACGTTGTTGACGACGCGGCCATACTTGATGAACTGGCGCCACATCGCGCGGTAGATGTCGAGGTCGAAGGCCGCCGATTGCAGCCGGTCGATGGAGGTGCCGACCATCTCTTCGGCGCTGTAGCCGAGCGCCGCCTCGCTGCCGCCCAGCCAGTGCAGAATCTTGCGCTCAAGATCGGTGACGACGATCACGAGCGGAAGCTGCTGCAAGAGCTGGCGGTCGAGGCGCAGGCGCTCTTCCGCGCGCTTGCGAGCCGTCACGTCGGTCGCCATCACCAGCCGCGCCGAACGATCCTCGAACTCGATTGTATGGGCGACAATCTCGACATTGATCGGCGTGCCATCCGCCGTCAGATGTATCCATTCGGTTGTTTCGCTCAGGCCGGGTGGGAGTTCGCGGGCGTATTCGTCGTATCGGGCTTTTTCTTCTGCGGGGCGAAGGTTGCGTGGGCTGAGGCGGAGGAAGTCTTCCCGGCTGTAACCATAGTGGACGGTTGCTGCCTCGTTGACGTCCAGAATGGTCATCGTCGCCGGGTCGTATATCCACATCGGCATCGGATTACTCAAGAAGAGCATCCGATAGCTCATCTCACCACGCTGCATTCAATTGTCCCTGTGTGTTCGTGATCAATGTTGTCTTGAGCGATCCGGGCCGATCACACGGCAAGTCATAGAAAGTCTATTACCTAAGCTCCATTGTTGCAAACAAAAGATTGAATTGCGGAAAAGGTTACGTTCATATTGTGAGATATCTCTCGATCATTCATTAATTTTGTCCACATTTTCTCACAAGCGGGCGACCGCCGTAAGGCTGGGCTGCATAACAATCTGTCAACCTCGCGCGTTGGCCCGTCTCTTTTCAGCGCGTCCGGGCACAGCCTGCTCGATGGCCTCGGTTCTTTCATTGTAAGCAAGTGTTTTCACATGTCACGGACTCTGTGTGAATTGGTGAGTGACTCAGGCGCCGTCCGGGTGGCTCTTGGCGTGTCTTGCCGCCCAAGTCTATTGTGGATAAGCTCTAGTTCTTCCCGCGAATCACGGACATAGAGGAGCTTGAGCGATGGAATATCGCGCTTTTGGACGCACCGGTTGGAATGTTTCGTCAATCAGCCTGGGCGCGTGGGCGATTGGCGCATCCTGGGGCGCGGTCGACGATACCGAGTCGCTGGCCGCCATGCACCGCGCGCTCGATCTCGGCGTCAATCTGATCGACACCGCCGACGTTTATGGCGACGGCCACAGCGAACGCCTGATCGCACGCCTGCGCAAAGAACGCAGCGACTCGTTTTACGTCGTCACCAAGGCTGGACGGCGGCTGCCAGAGCAGATCGTCGAAGGCTACACGCGCGACAACCTGACCACCTGGGTCGAGCGCAGCCTGCGCAACCTGGAGACCGACTGCCTGGATCTGGTGCAGCTGCACTGCCCACCGACCGAACTTTATTACCACCCGGAGATCTTCGGCATCCTTGACGATCTCGTGCAAGCGGGCAAGCTCCGCTATTACGGAGTCAGCGTCGAGAAAGTCGAGGAGGCCCTCAAGGCCATCGAGTACCCGAACGTGCAGTCGGTGCAGATCATCTTCAACATGTTCCGCCACCGCCCTGCCGATCTGTTCTTCGAGCAGGCGCAGAAACGCCAGGTCGGCATCCTGGCGCGCGTGCCGCTGGCGAGCGGCATGCTGACGGGCAAGCTGACTGCGTCGAGCACCTTCGCTGACGACGATCACCGCAACTTCAATCGCCATGGTGAATCGTTCGATGTCGGCGAGACCTTCAGCGGCGTCGATTACGAGACCGGCTTGCAGGCCGTCGAAGAGATCAAAGCGCTCGTGCCGCCCGGCGTGACGCTGGCGCAGTTCGCCCTGCGCTGGATTCTGATGTTCCCGGCGGTCTCGTGTGCGATCCCCGGCGCCAAACGTCCGTCACAGGTCGAGGACAACTGCAACGCTGTCGATCTGCCCGCGCTGACGGATGAGCAGATGGACACGATCCGCGCCATCTACGATCGCTACATCCGGCCACAGGTCCACCAACGCTGGTAACCCGCGCCGCGCCATCCCCCGATTCATCCCCCAATCGTTGAAGGGCGTCTTTGTAACGCCCTTCCTATGACATTCATTAAAGTTGACGATATCCTCGTGTATAATTAAGCAACAACTAATCCTTACGGTTTATAACAAGAATGTACGTAAAATAGATATTATTAGTTCGTTCTATCGAGAGGCGCCGGATGCGCAACATTAGCTTACGCACAAGACTGCTTGCCGGGTTCTTGCTGCCGGTGCTGGTGCTGGTCGCCCTCGCGTACGGCACGATTGTGCAAACGCGACGGCTCGGCGCGGAGTTCGACACGGTGGCCGCTTACGACCTGGCGCTCGTCTCTGCCCTGGACGAGGTGAAGTTTTACGGCGCGCGCGTCATCTCATCGACCAACGAACTCATCCTCGATCACGCCATTGGGCGCGAAGACCTGGTCGACAGCGTCGACATCGAGGCCGGCGGCGAGACGACACAGATCGACAGCGCCAGAGACAGCATGTGGGCGGCCTTCCGGCGCTACGAAGAACTGGTCACCAACAACGATCGCGTGGCCAATTCCGCCAACAATGTTGACATGTCCGCCGAAATCGAGAGCGCGGCTCAGGAACTCGTCGGGGACAGCGCGCGCATCATCGAATTGAAGGATAGCGAAGCCGATCTGTGGGACATCCTGGGGAGACGTTCGACCTTCGAGCAGGCCGAGATTGCGTTCCTGAGCACCATCGATCAGGCCCTCGGCTACGAGATGCAGGAACTGAGCACACGGCGCGCCAACGTCAATGACGGCATCGACCGCGCGCTGAGGACGGAGACCCTCCTCTCGATCGCCGCCATCCTCATGATCATGGCGGTGTCGAACATCATCTACCGGTCGATCCACGAGCCGCTGGCGAAGCTGAACGCGACGGCGACCGCCTACAGCCGCGGCAATCTGGATGCGCGCACGGGCATCACCGGCTCGGATGAACTGGGCGAGGTCGCGCGCACGTTCGATCACATGGCGCGCGAATTGGAGATCTCGATCAACGAACTGGAGGCGCAGACGATCGACGCTGTGCTCGCGCGCGAGCAAGCCGAACGCTCTGATCGGGTGAAATCGCAGTTCCTGGCCAGCGTCTCGCACGAGCTGCGCACGCCGCTCAATGCCGTGCTCAATTTCACGCAGTTCGTCTCGTCCGGCATGATGGGCGACGTCAATGAGCGCCAGGTCGACGCGCTGACCAAGGTCTACAACAGCGGCGCACACCTGCTCGATGTGATCAACGACGTGCTCGACATTTCGAAGATCGAGGCCGACTCGCTGCAGTTGTTCGTCGAGTCTGACATCAACCTGAACAAGGAGCTATCGCTGGTCGTCGACTCGGCGGAGACGGCCTTGCGCGGCAAGCCCGTGCGCCTGAACGTCGACATCCCTGAGGATCTCCCGCCGATCATGGGCGACCGCCAGCGCATCCGCCAGATCATGCTCAACCTGATCGGCAACGCCTGCAAGTTCACTGACGAGGGCGAGGTCACGCTCAAGGTCGAGCAGGTCGACAACAATGTCGTCTTCACCATTCGTGATACAGGCCCTGGCATCGCGCAGGACGAGCAGGAGACGCTCTACGATCCGTTCCAGCAAGGCATGGCTGGCTTGAGGCACGGCGGCACCGGCCTCGGCCTGCCCATCTGTAAGCGCCTGGTCGAAGCCCACGGCGGCACCATCAGCTTCGAATCGACGCCCGGCAAAGGCACGACGTTCTACGTCAGCCTGCCGATTCGGTCGACCGTCCTGGAACCGCTCCAGGCCTGAAGACAAGGAGATACATGATTACGTCCACAAGCACTCAAAGACCTACTCGTCAACCGGTCGTCCTCTACGTCGAGGATGACGCCCTGAGCCGCGAGGTGCTGAGCTTCTACCTCATGCGTATGGGGCTTTCGCGCGAAGAGCAAATCTACCTGTTCGACAGCAGCGAGAACTTCCTTGAGCAACTGCGCGCGCTGCCGGTCAAACCGGACGTGATTCTGCTCGACATCCGCATGTGGCCGGTCGATGGATTCGGGGTGCTCGCCCAACTTCGCGAGCAGCCGGATTACACCGGGATTCCCGTCGTGGCGCTCACCGCGAGCGTCATGAGCGAGGAAATCAGCCTGATGCGCGACGCTGGTTTCAGCGGCTGCATCACCAAACCAATCGACCAGGCCTCGTTTGCACATAGCTTGACACAGATTCTGGACGGTGAGAAGATATGGAAAATCTATTGAAAAACTTCTCAGCCTCTGGCGGCCAGGGGCACACCGTGATTCGAGGGGCGCGCCTCTTCATGATCGAGGATGACATTGCGAATCAATCGATCGCAAAGATGATCCTCGAGAGTTATGGCGCGAATGTCGCATTCAACCGTTGGGGTACTGATACCGTCGCCGACATTCTCGCATTCAAACCGGTTGACTTGATCTTGCTCGACATGATGTTTCCAGACAACGTGAGCGGGTTCGACATCTTCGCCGAACTCCACAGCCATCCGGACCTTCAATCCGTTCCTGTCGTGGCCATCACGGCGATGGATGCTTCCCAGGCTGTGCCGCGCTGCCGAGAACTCGGTTTCAGCGGCTACATTGGCAAACCGCTCAATATGATGACCTTTCCTACGATAGTGGCGCGAATTCTCGGTGGTGAACATGTCTGGGAATATCGCTAAGAAGTGAGATTTATCATGACCACCCTACATGCGCTGGTTGTCGACGACAACGCCGAGAACCTGGATGTCCTCAAAGAATTGTTGACGATGAACGGGCTGGAATGCACAACCGTCAATGATCCGACCAAGCTCGTCGACATGGAGATGACCGGTATCGACCTGATCTTTCTCGACCTGGAAATGCCGAAGATGAACGGCTACGAAGCGCTCGATTACCTGCGCAAGGACAAGGGTGTCACCGCGCCCGTCATCGCCTACACCGTCCACTCCGGCCAGATCAACACCGCGTACCAGCGGGGTTTCCAGGGTTTCGTCGGCAAGCCGCTGCGCCCCAACCGGTTCCCCGACCAGCTCAAGCGCATCATTTCAGGCGAGGGCGTCTGGGAGGTCAGCTAGCTGGCCGCCCGCGTTTGCAGCTGCAGCTCCAGCTCGTCGGTCATCGTCTTTAGTTGATGTTCCACCTGGGTCAGCATTTCCTGCACCAGCGCCGCGGTGCCGCTGATATTTATGCGCGGGTCGACCAGTGACATGCGCAGCGACTCGACCGCGCGATCCATGGCTGAGGTTAGCATGAGCTGGATCGGCACGGCGCAATCCGGCGTCGGGTTGCTGTGCGCATCGTCGCGCAGCCGCCGCAGCTGATCGAGCGTTTCGCGCCGCGTGTCCGCCTCTTCCAGTGCGCGCGTGAGCAGCGTCCCGAACGAGGTTGTCTGCCCGGCCGCTGTCTGAATCCAGAATTCCTGATTGCGATTGTACAGGCTGCACTCCCCGGCATAGACCTGTTCCGGCGGCGGCGGGATCTCGAACATAGGCACCGGCGTGGACGTCGGCTCGACGCCCGTGATCTCGCCGATGGCGCAGCCTGAGAGCGCCCACGACACGAGCAGCGCCAGGATCAGAAGGTACGTTGGCAGGCGACCTCGGCGCCCCCTGCCCCTGTTCTGCTGTCCGCGGCTCGCGTCGTTCATGGATCACCCCTGGTCGACTGCCTGCACACCCGGCTCCGTGCACGAATTGTAATTCGCACCCAGGATGACGTCGAAATCGACTTCGCGGTTGGCGTCCGGCTGGATGCGGATATTCTCTGGCCGCACGTTGAGGATGTGGGCGATATCCTGCATGCTGCTGCCCTTGGTGCTGCCCGTGTAATCGATCAGCACCGTGTCAGTATAGGCACTATTATCCGCCGCTCCGGCCGCAGTTGCCAAAAAGCCGCTGTAGGCCAACCGATCCGCCGCCACGCGATCCCAATCGGTGTTCGGCGAACCATTGTAGACGCGGATGCGCGCGCCTTCGACGCGCACCTGGCTCTCCGTCGGCGGGCTGTAGAAATCTTCCAGCATGGGGCGCATGGTGTCGAAGATCGGCAGTTGGACGAATTCGCCGTCCGGAGTCTGCCACGGCTCGGTGTGATAGAGCCGGATCAGGTTGAAGTTCTCGATGTTGTTGACGTCCAGGTTGAGCGCGACCGGCACCAGGCCGAGCAGATCTTCGAGCGTCAGGTTCGTCTCGATGTACTGCGAGCCTTCCTGCCACAGCGAGGGCAGGTTGAGCAGCAGACCGTTATCGCGCGCCTTGCGCCAGAGGGCGCGCAGGAGCTGCATCTGGCGGCGCTGGCGGTCGAACTCGATCGTGATGTCACGGGCGCGGGCATACCAGAGCGCCTCGCCACCCGTCATGTGATAGACGCCGACCGGCAGCAGGTAATCGCCGTCTTCGGTCACGCGCTGCGCCGCCGCCGGGACGTCCGCCCCGATCAACGCCAGGTTCTGGATGGCGCAGTCGACCGCGACGTCGACGCCGCCGACCAGGTCGATCAGGCTGCGCAGGCCGGTCAGGTTGACCATCGCATAGTAATGCACGTTGATGCCGAAGTTGTACAGTATCGTCTGGCGCAGCAGACCGAAACCGCCGTCCGTCCAGCCGACTGACTGGCCGTGGATGTAGGCGAGGTTGAGGCGCTGCATCGTCCAGCCGGGGATGTAGACGTACAGATCGCGCGGCAGGCCGAGCATCGAGACGGTGCCGGTCGTCCGGTTGATCGAGACGATGATCATCGTGTCGGTGCGGATGAAGCCGTCGTTGGTCAATTCGCCGTCGTTGCCGAGCAGGATGACGTTGAACAGGTCATAGCCCTGGCGATCCACGAACTCGACCGCGGTCGGCACACCCGTTGGTGCGACCACGCCCTCCGGCGCATTACCGTAGACAAACACGGTCGGCAGCGGGCGCGGTGTGCCCGCCGAGTCTTGCGCGGGCATCGGTTCGAGCGTCGGCGCCTCTGTCGGGATAACCGTCTCAACGGGCGGCACGGTCTCGACCGGCGCGACCGGCGTGTTGATGGCTGGCAGCGTCACCTGCGACGAATCGAGCGGCTGCGGCGTGTTGGTGACGAATGCCTGCGCCAGCTTGGCCTGAATGTGGCGCGGGCTGCTCCCCAGCGCGACCTCGGTCTCGGTCGGCGCGGCCGTGGCGGACGGTTCCGGCGTCGCGCTTGGTTCAGGTGTGGATGTGGCGGTCGGCTGCGGCGCCATCACGGTCGCCGTGCCCGCATAGCCCGGCGCGTTGGCCGTATAGGTCGTCTGTTCGTCGACGTAACGCAGCACCGCCTCGACCGTGCGGTAGCCAAAGAACAGGATCGCTATCGTCAGGACAAGCACGATCAGGCGATAAAGAATCGTCGCCAGCCCTCGCTGCAGCCGTCCTGGACGCTGTCGTTCAGTCATACGTACATTGCCTCTGGATGGTCATCGCCTCGGCAAGTCTAGCGGATTTTGCGCTATTTCGGAATGCCGCGAACCACCGCCTGCCGGGCGCTCTCGGCTTTGGACAGAACGAACACCGCCAGGGCATCAATGCCCTGGCTAAGGTTGCGCCCGGTAAACCGGGCCGCGAGCCCAATCAATCCCGTTTACGGGACGCAACCTTAGCCGGATGGTTGACCATCCGGCGGACACCGCATGTTCCGTTTCATATTCCTACCTTTGTATCATCTCGCCGCGGCGCTCGCCTGCCCCATCAACCGCGCGAAATGATGAGTGCCGATCACACCCAGGATGCTGCGCTCCGGCTGCGGGAAGGCGGAACGCCCCGCCGCCGCATCGACCGGCTCGACGCGGTCGATGGCATACGGCTGATCGTGCCACACGAGCGTGCAGCCGCCCGCGGCGACCACGTTGCGATACCAATCGACCTTCGGCCCGTAGGTGAGCGCGATCATGAAGCCGCCGTCAATCGGCACGACCAGGATCGGCGTTTCATACGGCTTGCCGCTCTTGCGCCCGACGTGATGCACGTTGGCGAACGGGCCGGAGCGCAAATGCGCCAACCGCCGCATCACGTGGTTGAGGATGTACTTGTTGAACTGGCGTACGGCATCCTTGATCATTGGATTTCCTCAAAGCCAGCGAGCGCCAAATCCGGCTGAACAAGCTAAAGGCTAACATCTAGAGACTATCGGCTCGTTACCCCACAAATACGGGGATCGCGCACGGCTGGACGATGCCGCCGCGCTGATCGACGACCACGAGGCGCAGGTAATACAGCCCAGGCTCGAAGCGCGCGCTGTCGAACGCGGCCAGCAGGCCATCGGTCACGGTCGCCGCGCTGCGGTAGATCGGCGTGTAGACATCCTCGGCTTCGGCGCGGATCTCGATCCGGTAGTAGCTGAAGTTGTCGACATCCGCCGTGCCGCGCACCTCGAAGCGGCCACTGAGCACGTCGCCGATGGCGGGCGTCGTGATCTGCGAGCGCGCGTCAAGGCAGCCGATTACGCTCAGCAGCGGCGCGGGCGTGGCCGTCTCGTTGGGCGTGGCGGGCAGGTACAGCGTCTGCCCGACGAAGATCAGGTCGGCATCGGCCAGGCAGTTGGCGCCGCGCACGTCAGCCACGGTCGCGCCGGCGTTGGTCGCCAGCCGGAAGACAGTATCACCCGCCTGCACGATGTAGGCCGTCCAACCGGGCGGTGGCGGGCACGGCAGCGAGGCCGCGGCCAGCGTCTCGTCGAAGGTCGGCGTGATCGTGGGCGTCTCCGTCGGCGCGAGTGTGGCGGTCGGCAGAATGCCGGGGATGAACGTGCCGTCGACGAAGATCCCGATCGGCGTGTTGGTGGGCGTCGGGGTCGGAGTCGGCGTAGCAGTCGCCGTCGGAGTCGGTGTGTCGGTTGGCGTCGCGCTGGGAGTGGGTGTGGGCGTATGCGTCGGCGTCGGAGTCGGCGTGTCCGTCGGCGTCGGGGTCGGCGTGTCCGTCGGCGTCGGGGTTGCGGTGTCGGTCGGTGTCGACGTCGAAGTGCTCGTGGGCGTATTCGTCGGCACAGGCGTCGAGGTTGCGGTCGCCGTGGCTGTTGGCGTCTCCGTAGGAGTCGAACTCGGCACCGTGGTCGGCGTATCGGTCGGGACGGGCGTCTGTGTCAGGGTCGCGGTCGGCGTCGCGCTGGGCCGCGTCGTGGCCGTCTCGCTCGGCTCCGGCGTCTGCGATGGCGCAGCGGTCGGCGTGGCGCTCGGCTCTGGCGTGGATGTCGACGTGGCCGTTGGCACCGCCGTGTTCGTCGCGCTCGGCGCCGCCGTCTCGGATGGTGCCGCAGTCGGCGTCGCGCTGGCCGGTCGCGCTGTGGATGTTTCGGTGGCTGTCCCGACGTCGAAGCTGAGCGTCGTTTCTTCCGCGGTCGGCGCTTCGGTCGGGCGCGGAGTCTGTGTCGGTGCCGTGGTCGGCGCATCTGTCGGCGGGACGTCGGTTGCGGTGGGCCGGACGGGCGTATTCGTGACCGGAGCATCGGTGGCTGTGGCCGGGCGCGGCGTGTTCGACGGCGTTTCCGTCGGCGGCTTCTCCGTGAAGGTCGCCCTGGCGGTCGGCGTCGCCGTGGCCTCAGGGCGCGCGGTCAGCGTCCGTCCCATGATGGCCGTCTGCGTCTGGTAGATGACGGTGCCCAGTTCGTCGCCCTGGGGTCGCACGGCGCTGGCCGTCCCCGTCTCGAACGCGAAGGCAACGAGCGTGCTCGCCTGGCCTTCGAGCGCCGTCTGCGAGGCGGCGGCGGCATTGGTGGCCGTGGTCGCGGAGGCCGCCGCGGCGGTGACGGTGCCGGTCGACGGCCCATCAAGGATGGTGACCGGGATGCGCGTCGCCGTCGGGCCGCTCTCCGCCGGTGGATTGTTCGAGACGCCGACGATGATCGCGATGGCCAGCGCGAACACGAGCACGCTGACCATCCCAATCGCTACCAGGACTTCATTGCCAATGTCACGACGCATTTAGCGCTCTCCACCCCTCATGGTTGCGGGCTTGCTCGGCCTACGGTTCTTGATTCAACTACTCGAGTGGTGATCATCATTCAGTCTCGCCGCTGCCTGCCCTCAACCCCTGGCCCCTTCTCCCTCAGGGAGAAAAATCGGTTCTGAAAGTCCCTCTCCATTAGGGAGAGGGATTTAGGGTGAGGGCAAAAAGGCCAACAACAGTTCATCACGATTCATGACCACGCCTCAACTACTCGACGGCGACGACAGGCTGCTGTTCGTATGGCAGAGCGAAGAAGATCGTCGTCCCGTTGTCGCCGGTCTCCAGCCAGATCTCGCCGTTGTGCGCTTCGATCAAGGCTTTGGCGATGGCCAGGCCGACACCCGTATCACCCAGGCCGGGGATGAGCGGGTTCTCCAGCCGGTAACGCCGCGTGAACACGAACGGCTGATCTTCCGGCGCGATGCCGGTGCCAGAGTCGCTCACGGCCACGATCAGCACGGGCACCTGCGGCGCGTTGGCATCCCCGCGCGGCATGCGCAGGCGCTGGCTGCGCGCGCTGATGGCGATCGTGCCGCCGACATCCGACGCCAGGTAGGCGTTGGTCAGCAGCTGGCCGATTACCTCGTTGACCGCGTCGCCGTCGACGGTGATCGGCGGCGCATCGTCGTCCAGGTCGAACGTGATCGACAGATCTTTCTCGCGCAGTTGCGCGGCCACGTTCGTGATCGCATCCTCGATGATACCTATCACGTCGGTCTCGGCGGGCTGCGGCCGGAAGTGGCCAGTGTCGAGCGCCGTCAGCCAGTACAGATCTTCCGTCATCGACGACAGCCGCTTGACGTTCGAGGCGACGCGCTGCATGAACTTGCGCTGCATGTCGCCCAGGATGCCCGCCGACTCGTTGAGCACGAGGTCGACGTAGCCGATGATCGACGTCATCGGCGTGCGGAACTCCTGCACCAGATTGCCGAGTTGATCGGCGACGTCCTTGTCCATCGGCGCGCTGCGCCCGGAGGCGTGGATCTGCGCCACCTCAAGCTGATTCTCCAGCTCGGCGATGCGCGTCTCCGATTGGCTCAGTTCGCGCTCAAGCTGGGCGCGCTGCGCCGAAAGCTCGTCGATCATCTCCGTCAGCGAGCCGACGCCGTCCTGGCCCAACTGCTGCAAGCGCTCGCGGTCGCCCTCGATGCGCGCCAGAAGCTGGTCGCGGTCGTTTTCGAGCGCCATCTTCTCGGCCAACAACTTGTCGCGCGAGGCGATCAATTCCGCCCGCTCGTCGACGTGACGCTGAAGCTGGACACGGATCTGCGCCTGCTTGACATGCGCCTCGGTCAGTTCCTGCTGGTAAGCGGCGGCCTCGGCCATCACGCGCGTGCGCTGGTCTTTCATCGTCTCCAGCTTGGCGGATAGCTCGTCCTTTTCGGCGCGCAGGCGTTCGCGCTGCCGGTTGATCGCTTCGCGGTCGGCGGCGACGTTGGCCAGCTCGGCACGGAGTCGCTCAAGCTGCTCCTCGTTGACAGCCGGAACGGACGCGCCTTCTTCAAGCGCTTCCTTCTCGCGCTTAAGCGCTTCGTAACGCGATTGCAGCTGCGCCTGCTGCTCGTAGAGGCCGCCGACCATCGTCGCCAGCCCGGAGACGCCGCCCTCGACGCCAAATGCCTGCAACTGCGCCTCGATCTCGCCCAGGCGCGTGCTCATGCGCAGGCGTTCATCTTCCAGACGCGCCTTGTCCTCGCTCATGCGCTGGAGCATGTCGCGCACCGTGTCCGGCAGCGCCGAGCCGCTGGTCGTGCGCAGTTCGGCAATCTGCGACATCAGTTCGTCACGCTGGGTTTGCAGGTCGTCTTTCTCGCGGTTGAGCACGTCGATCATGGCCTGGAACATGCCCTGGTCGCCGCTCGCGGTCGCGCTCGCCAGCCGGGCCTCGGCATCGCGCAGGCGCGCCTGCAAAGCTTCGCGATCCTCGACCAGATGCTGGTGCTCTTCTGTCAGCGCCAACATGCGCCCCGTCGCCGAGAGCCCCTCTTCGGTATCGCCAAGCTGGGCGGCGACCCGGCTGCGCTCGTCGTCGAGTTCGATCTTGAGTTCGGTCACGTTGCGCGAAAGCTGCACGATCTGCTCGCGCGCCGCCTCCAACTGGTGCTGCATCTCGACCCAGGCGGCGGAGACTTCCTCGTCGCTGACTTCGTCCGGCGGCACGTTGCGCACCATCGCCTGGACGATGCGGCCTTCCGCGCGCACCCGCGCATCGCGCGCGGCGTCGGTCACGGCCAGCATGTTGGCGCCGAGGATGCCGATGCCCTTGAGCACTTCCTGCTCGCTGTTGCTCAGTTCGCGCCCGGAATACGGCATGCCGATCATGAGCACGGCCAGCGACTGGTTGCGGCGCACGAGCGGCTGGAAATAGACCGGCCCGCGCTGCTCGATGTCGAAGCGCGTGTACAGATCGCTCAGTTCATCCTCATTGCGATCGGGCAGCAGCGGGCGCTGCATCTGCCGTTCGATGGCGTTGACGAGCGTCGGCTGGCTGGACAGGCTGATGGCGAAGGTCGCCGTCGGCCCTGCGAGCAGTTTGTTGTAGCTGTAGATGACATCGGCGAAATTGGCGTCCTGCACCTTGAGCAGCGCGCCCACGTCCGCCTTGACCGTGTTGACCGCCGCGTTGACGATCCGCTCCGGGAACCCGTCGGGGTCGGATTCTTCAAGCATGAGGCCGAGCGCCTTCATCAGCGGCGCGCTGTCGCGCTCGCTGACGCTGCCCAGCGACGGCAGCGCGAACGACTGGTCGGCGGGCATCGGCGCCTCGCCGTAAGCCGCCGCCGGCTGCACGGAGATGAACGGCTTGCTCGCCTCTTCCTGCACGCGTTCGAGCACGCCCTGTTCGAGCCGCTGGACGATCATGCGGTAGAGGATGGCGGGCACGATCAACAGCGCGCCGAGAAACGTCAGCCGCATCCAGCCGGAGTAATCCTCTGTCAGCGTGCCGTTGGCGGACTGCGTCAGGGTCGCCACTGCGCCGAAGGCGATCAGCGCGAAGAAGATGATCTTGAGTGGTGCGTCGAGCACGCGGCGGATGTTGACCAGCGTCAGTACTGCCCCGGCGATGGCCGTCAGCAGCAGCGCCAATGACAGCGCCGAGCTGTAGCTGCTCTCGTTGAAGCCGGTCGTGCGCACATCCGGCGACGACCAGGGGACGCCGGTCAGGAAGTAGCCAAAGACGACGACCCAGAGCAGGATCACGAGCACGACGTTCGACGGGCGCCCCCACTCCTCGTGATCGGCGGTCAGGAAGGCCCAGCCGAGCAGCAAGACCATCGCCCACTGCCCCGCGCGCTCCAGCGGCGGCAGGATGGCATTGGCCGGTTGGTTGGCAAGCACGGCGAACAGCAGCCCCACCAGGACCACGCCCCAGATGATCGCCGAGCCGAGCGTCGCCACGGTGTAGCGCCCCGCTGTGCGGTCGAGCTGGCGCATGCGCTGCCCCAACGCCATGAAGAAGCTCGCTTGCACGGCAATGAAGACCAGCACGAAATAGACCACGTCGCCGGGCGCGCGAGCGAACAGATCGAGAAGTCCCATGGATACGTTCAAGGTGGCAAACCCCAGGTTATCGTGAGGTTGATAGATTGTTACCTGAGTATACCATAGGCATACGAAACGGATTGTTTAGTCTTTGTCGGGGCATGGTTTGCGGCAGGTTATGCGCTCACGCCCGCTTGCACAAACAAAAAGCAGGTCTGCACTCTCGTCCAGACCTGCCGAACGGGACGCCGCGCGGAGACGTCCCGCCATCTCGATCGACAACGCTATTGTTGCGGTGTTCCGCGCAGCATCTCCAGCACCGCGACCAGCACGACCGCGCCGACGATGGCCACGATCGCGCCGCCCAGGTTCACGCCCGCCAACTCCGACCCGACAATGCCGCCGAGTGCGTTCAGGATCACGCCGCCCAGGAAACCACCGATAATCCCTATCAGCAATTCCGGCAGCACGTTCATGACGGCCTCGTTCTTGCGCACCAGCGCGAAGACCAGGCCGATGATGGCGCCTAGGACACCCCAGGCCAGGATGTTAATTGTGGTCATGGTTTACCTCCCTGACTCGCGTAAGCTTACGCATCACATTACATCCATACTCACATTATAGGTCTGGTCGTCGTGGTGGGTTACGAACCCCCTCGCGATTGGGGGGTATGGGGAAGGGGGTGCTGGGTACTGGGTTCTGGGTACTGAGTTCTGGGTACTGGGTTCGGGAAATCGGTGCTCAGTGCTCGGTACTCGGTGCTCAGATTGGTGACGAGTGGGGTCACGGTGCGAGGGAATAGTTCTGGGTGCTGAGTGCTGGGTGCTGGGTGCGGGAAGATGGTGCTCGGTGCTCATGGATCGAACGAATGGGACTGGCATGATCGGCGCTTTGATGGGCTGATTTCCAGCGCCTTTAGTGCGCTTCATTTCGGTTAGCCGGGCGTTTCAACGTCCGGCGAGCGCAGGCATGAATCATGTCAATTGGAACTCGTTACTCCATCAGTGCTCGATGCTCAGTTGGGGTTCACGGTGCGAGGGAATAGTTCTGGGTGCTGAGTGCTGGGTACTCAATTCGATAGTCATGATTCACGCTTGCGTATACGGAATGCACGAAGCTAGCGCCTGTCCGTCCGCTGGATTGATCCTGGCCTGCGGGTTAACCCGCAGGCGGACGCGGTTCAGATCGGTTCGCGAATGTCCGTCAATGGGGTCTGTACTGGCGTCCGAGCCCGCGACCTAACGCAACAACCACTAAGTGCGGCAGCGGGCATCGGACACCCAAAATAACCAGGCTGATCGGCAACCTACCCCGTCACATCATCGGGATCGGTGTCCTCTTCTTCCCCGGCGTCGGACTCTGCGGCGGGATCGTCGGTGTCGATGGGCAACACGGCTTCGTCCACAGCGGCGTCTGCCGCATCGGCCGCCGCACCGGCATCGAGGTTTTCCTCTTCAGACACGGGGTCGATGTCGTCCACTGCGATCTGACCGGCGTCCGCGCCCTCATCCGTCTCGTCGTCAGTGTCGACCGTTTCATCCTCTTCTGTGGTGTCATCATCCAGCGGGATCAGCTCCGAACCCGGCGCGCGCGCTGCACCCAGCCGTTCGCCGAGCCACTTCTGCGCCCAATCCCAGACGGCCTCGCTGAAGACCGCCGCGATCAAGCACAGCAGCAGCAGCGCATACGGATTCGGCTCCGTTTCTTCGACGGCCAGGATCGACAGCCCTCCTTCGGCTGCCAGGAAGACGACCACTGCCGACGAAATGCCGCGAACGAGCACGCCGAACAGGTCGCGCACGACCACGCCGTCGTTCGCTGGCGGCGGATTCTGGAGCGACTCCAGCTTCTCGCGAATGATGGTCGATGTGGCCGCGCCGAGCACGCCAAAGCCGACCATGCCGACTATCAGCGCCAGCGGCATCGTCTCGGATTCGAGCACCCAGACGGCCAGTGTGCCCAGCGGCCCCCAGTAGGCGCCCAACGTGGGACGATCCGGCATCGGGTCATCGGCGAGACGCGGCTCGATGCATTCCGCTCGGATGAGGCTGGCCACGTCCGCGGGTGGCGCAGGCAGCGGCGTGATCGCGGCTGCGATCGTCTCGTCGGTTTGATTGACCACAGCGGCGAGACTCGTCTTCGCGGAGTCGGCCCAGGTCGACCAGGCGGCATCCGCCTCGGTCAGGGCGCGCGAGCAGTCGACGATGGCATCGTTCATCTGGTCGATGTGCCCCATGTACCAATCGACCAGCTGCAAGTAGTATTCGGCGTTCTCCCGGTTGCCAAGCCGCGTTTGCTGGCGGATGGTGAATGTCTCGGCAGCGCGTGCCAGATCACTGGCCTGGACAGTGTCTCGAAAGACCTGCAACTGATCGAGTTCCTGAATCCCGTAAGTCCGCATGCTCTTGACGCCGTCCAGCGTGCTCTGGGCATAGAATGCGGCTTCCGGATGCTCGGCGATGAAGGTCGTTAACGGCTCAAACGGATCGTTATCGCCCTCCGCCGCCTCACTTTCTGTCGGATCGTAAGGGGGTGCGACCGACTGCGACTCAGCCAGCAGACGAAGCTGTGTCGACAGCGTCGTACCCGTGATGTCTTCCGCGCCGGGCGAGACGTCCGGGCGCAGCGCGGGTATGGCCACGATCGCGACCAGGCTCAGGTACGCCCCTAGCGCCAGCACCAGGACAAGTGCGAAGTTCTGCCAATGAGCAGGCTTACGCGCCTTGAGCCACAGGCTGAACCGTGACTGACTTTGGGCATCGCTGGCAGTGATAGGCTCCAGAAAATTGAGCACCTGGGCCACAAGAACCCAGACGACCAGCCAGCCCATGATTGCGATCACGAGTTCCGTGTCGATCTTGAGATTGCGCGAGAAGGCATCCCAGAAGGCCGTCACCCAACTGTTGAAGAAGCCAAACCCGGCAACGCTGAAGCACTCGCCCAGATCGGTGCCGTTGCTGCCGCAGGCCAGCGAGGCCAGACGCCACGCATCGGAAAGGTAGCCGGGCACACGGCGCAGCAATTCGACGAAAAACGTGATCAGATTGAAGACCAGCGGCGCCAGCACCGTCGCGAACAGGATCGTCGCCAGCCCGAAACTCAGGATGCGCGCGCGCGCCGTCCAGCCGAAGAGGGCCTTCTCGCGGATGACGAGCCTGACCAGATTGATCGGGATGGCGATCAGCAGCGCCAGCCCGATGATTAAAAAGATGGCCGATAGATAGAAATAGACAATGGTGGTGAGGGCGAAGTAAAAGGGCACTGACGTATCCGTCCAGGCGAAGAGCAGCACGCCGGCGGCGAGCAGCGTTGCGATGACGATCAGCACCCACCAGAGGTAGCGGAGGTGAAATCGGGGCAAACGCATGGTTTACCTTTCTCACGAAATGCATTAAGTGATACGCACATTATCCTCCAAAAGCGGCCTCATTTTGTTGAGCTTGTGAATTTTTTTACAAATTGCAGAATTAGCAGGCCAGGCGTGGGCGCGCGGCAATTGCCGACGCCGATCTAGAGCGACGAGTCCGGTGCCTGGGGCCGCCGCCGGTCGGCTGACAAAATCAAGCGGACGGACAGGCGCTAGCTTCGTGCATCCCGTACACGCAAGCGTGATTCATGACTATCGAATTGAGTACCCAGCACTCAGCACCCAGAACTATTCCTTCGCACCGTGAACCCCAACTGGGCACCGAGTACCGAGTACTGATGGAGTAACCAGTTCAAAATAACATGATTCATGCTTGCGCTCGCCGGACGTTGAAACGCCCGGCTAACCGAAATCAAGCGCACTAAAGGCGCTGGAAAACAGCCCATCAGAGCGTCGAGAATGCCAATCCTATTCGTTCGATCCATGAGCACCATCTTCCCGCACCCAGCACTCAGCACTATTCCCTCGCACCGTGACCCCACTCATCCCTCATCCCTCGTTACTCATCACCTACTCTGAGCACCGAGCACCGAGCACCATCTTCCCGTACCCAGCACTCAGCACTATTCCCTCGCACCGTGACCCCACTCATCCCTCATCCCTCGT
>JADLAY010000054.1 GCA_020849765.1 Anaerolineae bacterium | reverse complement strand
TTGACCGCGCATCTCTGCTGTGTCTACTGCAATTTCCTGTTGGGTCTTCCCCTTGAGGAGGCTCTTTGTATCAAGCATTTAGCTTTTGCTGGGTGACCGATCTAGCACAACTGCTACTGAAGGGGCTCGAAATCAGTAGACAAGGGCGTACTAGCATCCCAATCCTGTTTACTTCTCCATGCGTGGAGATCACTTCGTTGCTAGGTTATGCTGTTTTCCAGCCGCTTCAGCAGGCTTGATTAAGCTTAGCCGACCAGTTGACTGGTCGGCGAGTCAATATAGCCCACATCACAATTACGCCGGGATCAGCTTGCGCTGCGCGATCCAGGCGTCGAGCGTGGTCGTCGGCGCGCCGAGGATCTGGTTCGCCTCGGTCGGATCGCCGAGTTCTTCGGCCTTCTTGAAGTAGGCCATCAAATCCGCTGCGAACTTCAGACCGTCATTGCCGGTTGCGATCGCCATCGTCCGGGCGACGGCCAGCGGCAGCACCGACACGCCCTTGATCTCCGGGTGCAGCGCATGGCAGTAACGCTCCATCGCGTCCTTCATCAGGATAGCCTGCGGGCCGTGGACGTAGAAGCGCTTGTCAGCGGCTTCCTCGCGCTGGTAGGCCGCCGAGACCATCGCGGCGAAGTCGTCCGCCGCAAACCAGTGAAACGGCAGCGGCAGATCGCCGATCAGGGTGGCGCGCCCATCGCGGACGAAGCGCGGCAGTTGCTCCATCGGCCAGGTCGGGCAGAAGATCGTGTACGGTACCCCGCAGTTGCGGATCGCGTTCTCGGCCATCAGCTTCTGCTGCACCATCGGGAACCCGTGATTCTTCTCGTGCACGGTCGAGCCGGAGACGTAGGTCACGCGCTTGACGCCGCGATAGGAGGCCAGTGCGGCGACGTTCTCGGCGCTCGCATAATCGACCGGCCCGCCGACGCTGACGTGGACGCCGTCACAGCCCGCCATCGCCTGGTCGAGGATGGCGCAGTCGGTCACGTCGCCTTCGATCAACGTGAATGTCTCGCCGAATGCCTCGCGCGCTTTGGCCGGGCCGCGCACGAGCAGGCGCACGTTGAAGCCGTCCGCGTGCAGGCGACGCGCGACCGGCGCGCCCAACATACCGGTCCCCCCCAGGATCAGTATCGTCTGTGCCATGATTGCCTTCCCTCGCTGTGTGCCAACCGGAATCACCCATCACCTCTTATTGTGACAGAGACCATTACGGCCATGGTCATCGATCGCCCATGACGATTGTCCTTGGATCACCCTTCCTCGGGCGTCGGCACACGCATTGGCGACTGGCGCTAGAATAGGATCATCGCCCTTGAAGTTCCTCAAGGAGAAACCATGCAACTGCTCGACGGCATCCATCACCTGGCATTCATCACCGCCGACATGGATCGTTTGATTGACTTTTACGCGCGTGTATTCGATGCCGAGGTCGTGCTCGACCTGGAGGAGGATGGCTTGCGCCACTCGCTCATCAAGATCGGCGAGCACACGCTCTTGCATCCCTTTCAGATACCGGGAGTCCAACCACCCGGAGACCAGCCGATGTTTGAGCGGGGCCGTCTGGATCACGTTGCGCTCTACGCGGCGAGCGAGGACGCCTTTCGCGAAATCCACCGGCGGATCGTGGCCGAGGGCAGAGATGATGGTCTTGTGACCGATATGGGATCGTTACTCATCTTCAGCTTCACCGATCCTGACCGGGGCCGCCAGGAGGTCGTCTGGGTCAAGCCGGGTGTTCCGGTGGAAACGGGCGCGAGACGTTCGGAATGGAAGACAGTGGAGCTAGACTGAATCTGAGGCGGTCAGGGCGTGATGTGGGGTCGGGCTACGGCGATGACGTCGCCACCTGCGCGGCGATCAGGCGCGCCTCGTCGAGATCGTGCGCGAGGCAGAGCGTGCGCAGTTCCGGCAGTTGGCGCAACAGCATCTGCACCATCGAGCGCACGAACACGCTCTGGCTGCCGGTGATGGCCACTACCTGCACGACGCACGGATGATGCATCCGGTAGACGTTGTGCATCGGCACGACGACGCTGTGAATGGGGTACTGATGCCAGGCGACGTGATTCAGGTTGTAAACGAGCGTCGTATCGACCCCGCGCGCCTCGACCATTTGCCACATGTGCTCATGAGCGTCGTAAATCTCTTGCCACAGCCAGCTCCCCTTGATGTCCAGGCGGAGCATGGTGGCGCATTCGTCATCCCAATTGACCGAGATGTTGTCCATAACCCACGCGCTTTCGATCCGGCAAATGCTCACAAAATGCCGCACAATATTAAGAATAACGCGACTCGCGAGCGCCGTTGGATCGACATTTTATCAAACCTGTAAAAAATGAGGGTAATGAGTTCGTAGGACGCGAACGGGGTGGCGCGCTAGCTTCCTGCCCTGACGGCCGGGGCCAGCGCGGCGATGAAGCGGCGCGCGTCCACCAGCGTTTCGACGACGGCAGGCTGAGCTGACGGCGGCAGCACCCGGCTGAGCACCAGCACCATGTGACGCACGACCGTATCGTTGTGATGCAGCACGACGACGATGCGGCCCATGCGCGGATGACGCCGGGCCTGGATCAGGCGCACCTGGGCCAGGAAATCGCTCGAAAGGTGGCTCGCACCGACGTGATCCGGGTGGAAAATGATCGACACTTCATGATCGACCTTCTCGATCAGCGTGTTCGCATCGGCGACGGCGTCGGCGAATGCCTTCCACGTCCAGAACCCGTAGAGATCGAAGCGAATGGCGCGTTCGGCCTGGTCATCCCAGTTGACGTAGATTGGCATGCTTCGCTTTCTCCAATGGTTGGCGTCTATACGATATTCATGAGTATAGTTAATTATTCGTTGTCGAGCACAAACGATCCCTATAGATTTTTCACAAACGCTGTGAGTCGCATTATTACTGATTGTTTCCCGCCCGGCAAGGGTGCAACTGCTGGATCATTAGGCAGCGCCGTGCTAAGGTTATGGACTGCGCTAGACAATTCACGATCATCAGGGATACGACACGATGAAAGCGAGCCTCACCGTCCTCCCAGGCGACGGTATCGGGCCAGAGGTTACGACTCAGGCCGTCAACGTGCTCAACGCGGTCGCCGCGAAGTTCGGGCACGAATTTAGCTACGAAGAAGCCTTGCTCGGCGGCATTGCCATCGATAAGACCGGCAATCCGCTGCCCCCGGAGACGCTGCGCACCGCCGAACAGAGCGATGCGGTGCTGCTGGGCGCGGTCGGGCTGCCCAAGTATGACGCCGCGACCGTGCGCCCGGAACAAGGCCTGCTCGGCATCCGCAAGCACTTCGGCCTGTTCGCCAATCTGCGCCCGGTCAAGGCCTACCCCGTGCTGGCGCATTACGCCCCGCTGCGCCCGGAACTGCTGGAAGGCGTCGACATGCTGTTCGTGCGCGAGCTGACCGGCGGCATGTATTTCGGCGAGCGCCAGGAACAGGGCGACGGCGACACGGCCTACGATACCGAGCTGTACTCGGTGCCGGAGGTCGAGCGCGTGGCCCACGTCGCCTTCCGCGCGGCGCAGATCCGGCGCAACAAGGTGACGTCGGTCGACAAGGCCAACGTGTTGGCGGCGATGCGTTTGTGGCGGCGGACGGTCACGAAAGTCCACGAGGATTACAGCGACGTCGAGCTTGAACATGCGCTGGTCGATAGCTGCGCCATGCATCTGCTGACGCGCCCGTCCAGCTTCGACGTGCTGCTGGCGAGCAACATGTTCGGCGACATCCTGAGCGACGAAGCCTCGGTGCTGGCCGGGTCGCTGGGCATGCTGCCGTCGGCCTCGCTCGGCGAGGGGCGCTTCGGCCTCTACGAGCCGGTGCACGGCAGCGCGCCGGACATCGCCGGGCAGGGCAAAGCCAACCCGATCGGCACCATCCTGAGCGCGGCCATGCTGCTGCGCTACAGCCTGGCGCTGGAAGACGAGGCGCGCGCGGTCGAGGCAGCGGTCGATGCCGTGCTCGCCAGCGGCGCACGCACGGCGGACATCGCGGGCGGCGGCCAGTGGCTGAGCACGTCCGAATTCGCCCAGGCGATCATCGCGCAGATTTAGCGTCGATTCGCGGCGGACACAATGAATGGTGTCCCTACGAACGGCCCTGGTAGGGACGCGCCGTGGCGCGTCCGCCTACACCATCCATACGAATAGATCGCAATTGTTCTACGAATGATGGGAGAGAAAAGGATTCGAAATGGAAGATCCGAGTGATGGATGCGTGACGATACTCGCCCGGTTCTTTTCGCTCGTCCTTGTGGTGATCGTGCTCGTCGCTGTCTTGATCGCCCTGTAATGGCATCCGTGCGCAGCTTGAGGAGCTAATAAGATGTCGTTGAATTTGACCACTATTCAAATCGAAAAGCCGGAAGCGACCAATTTCATCCTGGGGCAAAGCCACTTCATCAAGACGGTCGAAGACCTTCACGAGGCGCTGGTGACCGCCGTGCCCGGCATCAAGTTCGGGCTGGCCTTCTGCGAGGCGTCTGGCGCGTGTCTCGTCCGTTGGACGGGCACGGACGACGCAATGATCGAACTGGCGCAGAAGAACGCCATGGCGCTCTCCGCCGGGCACAGTTTCATCCTCTTCCTCGGCGACGGCTTCTTCCCGATCAACGTGCTGCACGCGGTCAAAGGCGTGCCGGAGGTCGTGCGCGTCTTCTGCGCGACGGCCAACCCGACGCAGGTGATCGTCGCCGAAAGCGAGCAGGGCCGCGGCATCCTCGGCGTGATCGACGGCTTCACCAGCAAGGGCATCGAAGACGACGAGGGCATCACCTGGCGCAAGGATCTGCTGCGCAAGTTCGGTTACAAGCTAGGGTAAGTCGCGCGCACCGTCCGCTTGCGGCCAAACTTGGCGAACTGCGCCAGCGGCACCAGCACGCCGTAGGTGTGATAACCCTCGTTCGGCGCGGGCACCTCTTTGTAGCGCAGCTTCCAGCCCGGCAGCATGAAGCGCACGACCATCAGCGGCAGCATGTGGATCAGGCCGAGCGGCGGCACATAGTAGATCAGCATGTCCGCCTGCGAGGTGTAGGCCCAACCGGGCGTGCGCTCCTCGTAGACGGAGATCGTCTCGATGAACGCGTTGTTCGTCTCGGCAGCCTGCCAATCGGCCTTGTATTCGATCTTGAGTCGTTCGCCATTCGTGCGTCGCGTGAAGACACGGTCATAACCGTCGCGCCGCTCGGTCTGTGCATCGACCTGCTGGACGGCAAACCAGCGCGAGAAGTAGCGGTCGAGGAAGTGCTCTGCCTGCTTCCCCAGCGCCAACTGCGCCTTGAAGTCATAAGGCTGTAGGGGTTTTGATGCCATGCGTGTATCCCCCGCATACCATCGAACCGGACATACGTTCGTAATAATAGAACAAAATTGCGAATTCTGTCAAGTGGCATGGTTGCAGAGAAGGACTGTTGCAGATTTCACATGCCTAATGACCCTCATCCCCCAGCCCCTTCTCCCTGAGGGAGAAGGGACGCCAAAACGGCTCTTAAAAGTCCCTCGCCATGAGGGAGAGGGATTTAGGGTGAGGGCCTGACAGGGCGATCCTGACTTTGCAATGGCCCTGGGTTGCATAGTTGGTTTCAGACTAGTGCGCACACAATTACCCTCACAGGTGTGTCAAATCCTTGGCGAAGCACTGCCTACTGGCACAGGTTGGAATGCCCCATCCCTCGCTGTACACGTTGGAATTCACGATTTTGGGAGCAACTTAGCTATGTATTAACATAATGCAAGGGGGCCGTTAGGGAGAGTGGCGTATAATACAAGAAATACACCGACGCTCCCGAGGCCAAAATGCATTCACATTCGTCACGCCGGCCCAGAGTGTCCTGGCTCCTCGGCGTGATTTTGATCCTCCTCCTTCTTGCCCTTCAATCACAGGTGATTTCGTCGACAATAGCGCAGGCGGCGCCGATCCGCATCATGCCGCTCGGCGATTCGATCACGCAGGCCAGCGCACAACACTTAAGCTATCGCCGTCCGCTCTGGCAGCTCTTGAAGGCGGACAATCGGCAAGTCGACTTTGTCGGCAGTCTGAACACCAATTACCTTGGGCCGCCGCCCGTCCAGGATTTCGATCTCGATCACGAAGGGCATTGGGGTTGGCGCACAGACGAGATTCTGGCGTATCTTCCCGGTTGGGCAGCCACAGCCCAACCGGACATCGTCTTGATTCATTTGGGCACGACCGACCTCGTACAAGGTCAGACCGTCGCCATCACCCTCACCGAACTGGGACAGGTGATCGACATTCTGCGCTCGGCCAACCCGAATGTGAAGGTGCTGCTGGCGCAGGTGATCCCCAGCACACTGGTTCAGGTGGACAGCCTGAACGCTGGGATCGCAGATCTCGCCGCGGAAAAGGACAATGCCCAGTCGTCCATTATCCTGGTCGATCAGTATAGCGGCTTCGACGAGGAAGATATGTATGATGGGGTGCATCCTGACGACAGTGGCGAGGCTAAGATTGCGAATCGCTGGTATCAGGGGCTGCAGCGGCTATGGAACGGAGTAACCAGCACCAGGGTTCCACCAGCAAGCCTGCCCGATTCCCCCATCAGATATTTTTATCGTGCCATCAACTTGAACGGTGATCCGTTCAACTACGGTGGCGATCAATGGGAAGGCAAGAACGCGCCCAACTATTTGACGAATGGCACCCCGTCCTGCAATCTCTCGGCACCGCTTTATCCCTCGACCAATAGCCTGCTAGCAGCGATGATTCGCTGCTTCGTGCAGCACACCACGCATGAATTGACCCTGACAAATGTGCCTGACGGCGAATACGATGTCTTTGTTTATGCATGGCGAGACTGGCCAGACCTGAATCCGCAGCCGTTCAGCGCCCAGCTGGAAGGGCAACCTGTCCAGAGCAACATCGTGTTGAGCGGATCTGGCACGTGGATCAAGCTCGGCCCGTGGCACGTGAGTATGATCGACGGAGAACTTACGCTGGCGACGCAGGGTGGATTGGTGAACCTTTCCGGGATCGAGGTCTGGAACGTGGATGAAGACAGACCGACGAACACGCCGATCCCCAAACCCACCTACTTGCTGCCAACCACGACGCCTGTTTCGACTCGCACGCCCATACCGCCAACCAGCACATTCGCACCGCCGACCCCAACGGAATTGCCACGGACCATCACGCCATATCCAACGTCGACAATGGTGAACACCTATACGCCCATCCCGACGGCAACCGCCCTACCGACCGAAACGCCAGAGCCGTACCCGCCACCGCCAGACGCGCAATCCCTTTACCGAGCAATCAACCTGGGCGGCGTGGCGACGACCATCGACGGGTGCCCGTGGGAGAGCAGCAGCGCAGCGAACTACACGACCAACGGCTTTGCCGCCTGCAATCCGTGGCAGGATCTCAACCCGATGACCGACGCCGAGCGGACGAGCATGATCCGCTGCCACGTCCAGCATTGGGCGCACAGTCTTTCGCTGAGCAGCGTGCCGGACGGCCCATACGCGATCTATCTCTACGCGTGGCTCGATTGGGCCGACCCCAGCGTACAGCCGTTCAGCGTTCAGCTTGAGGGCGAAACGGTCGAAAGCGGTATCTTGCTCAGCGGGGCTGGCACTTGGCGCCGCTTGGGGCCATGGTCGGTCTACATCAACGATGGCGCTCTTGACCTGACGACCAGCGGCGGCTTGCCCAACCTGTCCGGGATCGAGGTCTGGAACTTGCGCCCGGAGTCATATCCGACGCCCGTGCCCACTCGTCCGACGAGCACACCTGTCTCGACGAGCACGCCCATCCCGGCGACAAGCACACCCGTCGTGACGCCAACGCTTGAGCCGACGAGCACGCCGGTCGCGACAGAGACCGTCGTCCCGCCCACGACTACGCCCGTCCTGCCGATGGAGACGCCCTTGCCGCCGGAGGGCACGCCGGAACCGGGCGCACAAGGTTTTTACCGGGCGATCAACCTCGGCGGCGATGCACTTACGATCGACGGCAACGCCTGGGAGGGCAGCGACGCGCCCTTCTACACGACCAACGGCAACCCGATGTGCAACCTGTCGACGCCGCTCAATCCGAGCACGGATTCCGACCACGCGGCCATGATCAGCTGCTCAGTGCAGCATTGGGCGCACCTCGTCACGATGAGCGGCATGCCGGAGGGCAGCTACGACGTCTATGTCTACGCCTGGGTCGATTGGGACGATCCGAGCCAACAGCCGTTCTCGGTGCAGTTGGATGGCGAACTCGTCGAGAGTGGCATCCTGCTCAACCAGGCAGGCGACTGGCGCAAGCTCGGCCCATGGCGCGCGACCGTCACCAACGGAACCCTTGAACTGGCAACCGATGGGGCGCTGATCAACCTGTCCGGCATCGAGGTCTGGCGCGTGCTCACCGGCGGCCCAGGCGGTGGCGGTGGCTCCGACTGAAGTGATTGACGCTCAAGAGTGCCCGCCCCATCGGAAAGGATGGAGGGGGCACTCTTTCATGAGTCGTACAAGATGCCTCATCAATTGCGTGCGCGCTGCACGAATGAGCGATAATCCCTCAACTTACTTCCCCATGACGCAGGATGAAGTCCACCGTGAAACGTGAAACACAGAACCGAATTCTGGAACATGCTGCAAGGAACTTCGACGCCCCGCTTGCGCTGCTCAAACCGCTGGCGGGCGGGCACTATGCGCAGGTCTGCGAGTGGGAGCAGGACGGCAAGCGATACGTCCTTAAGATCGCACCTCTGGCCGGCGCAGACGAGCTGCAATCCACACGGGCCATGCTAGAATGGCTGGCCTATCTGGCGGCGCATGACGCGCCCATCTTGCGACCGGTGTTTTCACAGCGGCACCACCTGATCGAGACGATTGAACAGGATGGGCAGACCTATCTTGTCAGCGCATCCGAAAAGATCGCCGGTGTGCGCGCCGAAAAGCTGCCCGCGGAACAATGGGACATGGCCTTGATCGAGATGCTAGGGCGCGTGATCGGGCGCTGCCACGTGCTGGCACAGACGTATGTGCCCGCCGCACCCGCGCTGACGCGCCCGCAGTGGGATCAGGCGGATAGCTGCTTCAATCCGCGCGACGGGCTTTCGATTGCGGACGATTTCGTGCTGGAGCGCCGCGCTCAGGTGCTCGACGCGATCGCGTCGCTGCCGAAGGATCGCGAGAGCTACGGTCTGGCGCACCTCGACATCCATTTCGCGAACTTCATCGTCGACCCTGAGCGGCGCGCTGTCACCCTGATCGATTTTGACGACTGCGGCTACGGCTGGTACATGATGGACATCGCCATGCTCATCTTCGACGTGCAGGTCGTCTACGCGGGCGAGGCGTATGAGCCGCTGCGCCGCCGCTTCCTGGATGGGCTGCTGACCGGATACCGACAAGAGAAGGCGCTGCCCACCTTCTGGGTTGATCAACTGCCGCTGTTTCTCAAGCTGCTCGAAATCGGCGTCTACGCGATGGTCGTCCCGGAATACGATCCGCAGACCTGCACCGATGAGTGGGTCAACACCTTCATGGCCGGTCGCGAACAGCGCATCCGCGACGACGTGCCGTATCTCGATCCGCGCTCAGCATCCGCCACAGCGTCTCCCGCGCCGTGAACCCGAAAATAAGCAGCACTCAGCCGCCGACGGCTGAAGCCAGTCGGCTAACCCAAATCAAGCGCACTGAAGGCGCTAATTTCTAGGGCGAAGAACCTGTCTGAGTGCCAAGTTGCGAGTCTTGGAACCCTGAACCCAGAACTGAGCACCGAGCACTGAGCACCGAGCACTGAGCACGCCGCCTACAACACAAGCGTCCCCCGGTCGACCAGAAAGACGACGATCAGCAGCGCGACGTTAATGACGATGCCGATGAAGCCCTTGTCCGGCAGCCGCTGGAGCTGACCATCCCAGAACAGCAGCACGATCGCCGACGCAAAGACGGCGGCAATCACGACGACGAGCGGCCACCAGCTCGCCTGCATCAGGATGCCGGCGCCGCCGATGACGAACAGGATCGTCGCCGCGCCATAGAGCACCGTCGCCAGCAGACGCGTGCTCGCATCGCCCAGCGCACTCGAAAAGGCCCACGAACGCTCCGGCCAGCCAACCAGCGGCGGATCAAGCTCGAACAGTTTGCGGCTGAGGGCGAAATAGAGCAGGTGCACGAGGCCGTGCAGAATGACGAACAGGCCAAGAATCGTATTCAGCATGAGACTTTCCTCGCAAGAAACAGTAGGTATTTCGTGCCATTGATCAGGGTGGCACGATCTGGGGATCAGGCGGCGAGCGCCGTGCGGTATTGTGACAACAGAGATTACTTTTCCCCGCATTTACCTGGCATCGTACGCGGCCACGCGTGGCGCGCAATAGTAATGAAGGTCATTCCCGACCATGAGGAAGCTCACGCAATCGCCAGGCTTGCCCGCTTCTGAAATAAGTAAAGCGGCGCACTGCGCGAACCCGTGGTTAGCGTTTACAAATGTAGAATCTTCGCAAGGTTTTTTGGTGTAAGATGGACGGGTTGTGCCAGTATGGCCGCTGTGTTTGGAATGCAAATCTTCAGTAGGGCAGCGACCGATAGCACCTTTATTCTCGTCCGCCCTTGAGTGCCAGCGAGGCTCTATGCGGTTCTCATTGACATCCCTTGTCGCTCTGGCCGTTGCGTTCCTTCTATTGCTCGCTCCCAGTTTTTCGCAGACCGACTCGCAGGCATTAGGCGGCGCGGTCGCCCAGGCACAAACCGGCGAGATCAAGACCATCATGCCGCTCGGCGATTCAATCACGCAGGGCAGCAACCAGCAGAACAGCTACCGGCGCGCCCTCTGGCAGTTGATCCAGAGCAATGGCCTCGGCGCCGACTTCGTCGGCAGCCAGCACACAAATTATGCCTCGCTGCCGCCGAACCCCGATTTCGACCTCGATAACGAGGGACATTGGGGCTGGCGCACCGATCAAGTCCTGGCACAGTTGCCCGGCTGGGCGGCAACCTATCGACCGCAGATCGTCCTCATCCACCTGGGCAGCAACGACATCTTCCAGGGGCAAAGCGTCAACAGCACGACCAACGAACTCAGCCAGGTGATCGATGCCCTGCGCAATGCGCGCGCCGACGTGGTCATCCTGCTGGCCAAGATCATCCCCAGCCAGATGGCCAACGTAAACCCGCTCAACAACAGCATCGCCACGCTGGCAAGCCAGAAGACGACCGCGCAGTCGCCCGTGATCCTGGTCGATCAGTACACCGGCTTCAGTGCGTCGTCGGATACGTACGACGGCACGCATCCCAACAACAGCGGCGAAGCCAAGATGGCGGCGCGCTGGTTCAGCGCTCTGCAGCCCTACCTGACGCAGGCGCCGCCGTCGACGCCGACGTCGATCCCGCCGACCAATACGCCGGCACCCGCGACCACCACGCCGCAGCCGCCGACGGCCACACCGTCCAGCACTTCCGGCACGTTCTACCGCGCCATCAATTTGGCGGGCAGCGCGCTCGTCATCGACGGTAACGCGTGGGAAGGCAGCAGCGCCCCCAACTATACGACCAACGGTTCGGCGGACTGCAATCCATGGCAATCGCTCAATCCGTCGACCGATGCCAACCGCACCACCATGATTCGCTGCTACGTCCAGCATTGGGCGCACAGCATCGCCATCAACAATGTGCCGAACGGCGGCTACGTCGTCTATCTGTACACGTGGCTGGAATGGAACGACCCGAACGCGCAGGCGTTCAGCGTCAGCCTGGAAGGTCAGGTCGTGCAGTCCAACATCCGCCTGACGAGCGCCGGGCAGTGGATCAAGCTCGGCCCGTGGGGCGTGACGATCAGCGACGGATCGATCAACCTGACGACCAACGGCGGCCTGCCCAATTTGTCCGGCGTCGAGGTCTGGCGCGCCGCCGCCTCGGCGACGAACACCCCAGTGCCGCCGACGAACACTGCCGTGCCACCAACCAACACATCCGTGCCACCCACGAACACGGCCATCCCGCCAACCAACACTGCCGTGCCGCCAACCAATACTGCCGTACCGCCGACCAGCACGTCGATCCCACCGACGAACACACCAGTGCCGCCGACCAACACGTCCATGCCACCAACCAATACGGCCATTCCACCAACCAACACGCCGATCCCGCCGACCAACACGTCCGTGCCACCAACCAATACGGCCATTCCGCCGACGAGCACGACCGTACCGCCGACGAACACTTCCGTGCCGCCGACGAACACTGCCGTGCCGCCGACCAACACATCCGTGCCGCCGACGAACACTGCCGTGCCGCCGACGAACACTGCCGTGCCGCCAACCAATACGCCGATCCCACCGACGAACACGCCGATCCCACCGACGAACACTGCCGTGCCGCCGACGAACACTGCCGTGCCGCCGACCAACACATCCGTGCCGCCGACCAACACGTCCGTGCCACCAACCAATACGGCCATCCCGCCGACGAGCACGCCGATCCCGCCGACGAACACGTCCGTGCCGCCGACGAGCACGCCGGTCGTCGTTGTGCCGACGTTCTACCGCGCGATCAACCTCGCCGGGTCCGCCATCACGATCGATGGCAATGCGTGGCAAGCCAGCACCGCGTCGAACTACACTACCAACGGTTACGGCTCGTGCAACCCTTGGCAGCCGCTCAACCCGTCGACGGATAGCAACCGCGCGACCATGATCAGCTGCTACGTCCAGCACTGGGCGCACAATGTGGTCATGAGCGGCGTGCCCAACGGCCAGTACGTCGTCTACCTGTACACGTGGCTCGATTGGAACGATCCGAACCAGCAGGCGTTCAACGTCCAGCTTGAGGGCCAAACGGTGCAGAGCGGCATCCTGCTGACCAGCGCGGGCAACTGGCGCAAACTGGGACCGTGGAACGTGACCATCAGCGACGGCACCATCAACCTGACGACCAGCGGCGGCCTGCCCAATCTGTCCGGCGTCGAGGTCTGGCGCGCCGCCGCCTCGGCGACGAACACGCCGGTGCCGCCTACCAATACGCCGATCGCTGCGACGAGCACATCCGTGCCGGCGACGAGCACCCCGGCGCCTGCGACGAATACGCCGCTGCCCGCCTCGACCAACACCGTCGTGCCACCGACCAGCACCGCGATCTCGGCGACGAGCACGCCCATCGCTGCGACCAACACACCGGTGCCGCCGACGAGCACAGCCATCCCGCCGACCAATACCGCGGTGCCACCGACGAACACGCCCGTGCCGCCGACCAGTACACCCGTCCCGGCGACGAGCACCCCGGTGCCGACACTACCGCCCTTCCCAACGCCGACGCCGATCCCGGCGACCAACACACCGGTGCCGCCGCCGACCAGCACGGCCATCCCGCCCACGACTACGCCGCTGCCGCCCACGAGTACGCCGGTCGCGAGTGCCCCGGCGTTCTACCGCGCGATCAATCTTGGCGGACCCGCCATCATGGTTGACGGCAATGCCTGGCAGGCGAGCGGCGCGCCGAACTCCTCCGCCAACGGCGGCGCGATGTGCAACCCGTGGACGCCGCTCAACCCGGCGACCGACACCAACCGCGCGACCATGATCAGCTGCTACGTCCAGCATTGGGCGCATCTGATCACCCTGAGCGCGGTGCCCAACGGGACGTACGACGTCTACCTCTACGCCTGGCTCGATTGGAACGACCCGAGTGCGGAGCCGTTCTCGGTGCGCCTCGAAGGCCAGACGGTGCAGACCGGCATCCTGATCAACAGCGGCGGCCAGTGGCAGAAGCTGGGGCCATGGCGCGTGACTGTCAGCGACGGCACGATCGAACTGGCGACCGACGGCGGCCTGCCTAATCTGTCCGGCATCGAAGTCTGGAGCGTGCCAGCAGGCGGCAGTGGCGGGGCAAACTGATTATGGAGCCCGCTCTCATCCGGGGAGCGGGTTTTTTCTTGCGCCAATGAGCCGGTGGGCGCATGGGGATTTAGTCATGTTGCATGGCCTCGCCCGCCGATAGGATGATCGTGTCGGGTCATGGGATATGCGCAGACTGACAAATCGAAAAACAAAGGTAGCTACGTCAGACGGGGACGCTACGGCGGGTTTCTACCCATCAGGACGTATCTGTAGGGACAGGAGATGCCCTGTCTGCCCGATTTCCATCATCCTCTCGCATTGCTCACGCAGGCCGTCGCAGAGCGCGGTTCGGTGGTGCAGCACCATCTTAAAGTAGGCTTTACAAAATTTGAGTTTCCTGTAAGGTTTGTGATGTAAGATGCCACGCTTATGCCGATCCTTCGTCGGCCTGTGGACTGCGAGCTGGCTGCGGCTTACAGCTTCCACAACGGCCCTGGCGTGGCGTCGAATCGGCGAGCAGCAACCTTTAGCAACCATCTTTTCCATCGAGTGCCGGCGAGGCTGTATGCGGCTATCCTTGATCACACTTGGCGTGGCTCTGGTAGTAGTCCTTCTTTTGCTCATCGTGCCCCATCCATCCCCCATCATCCAGCTTGACCTCGTCCGCTCTGCCCAGGCTCAGGGAGGCGGCACGATCACGGTCATGCCGGTCGGTGACTCGATCACGCAGGGCAGCGCGCAGCAGAACAGCTACCGGCGCGCATTGTGGCAGTTGATCCAGGCGCAGTCATATTCGGTGGATTTCGTCGGCAGCCAGACCAGCAACTACATGTCGCCGCCGCCCAACCCCGATTTCGATCTCAATCACGAGGGCTATTGGGGCCTGCGCGCGGACGAGGTACTCGCCCTGCTGCCGACCTCCGCCGCGACCTACCAACCGGAGATCGTGCTGCTCCACCTGGGCACGAATGACGTCTTCCAGGGGCAAACGGTACAGAGCACGATCAACGAAATCAGCCAGATCATCGACGTCTTCCGCAATGCGCGCGCCGACGTCGTCATCCTGCTGGCGCAGATCATCCCCAACCAGTACAGCGACGTGGCGCCGTTCAATGCGGCACTCCCGGCGCTGGCGGCGCAGAAGACGACCGCGCAGTCGCCCGTGATCCTGGTCGATCAGTACACCGGTTTCAATTACAGCACCGACACCTACGATGGTGTGCATCCGAATAACGGCGGCGAGGCGAAGATGGCGAGCCGCTGGTTCAGCCTGCTCGAGCCTTACGTCGATGGCTCGACACCGCCATCAGTCACCAACACGCCTGCGCCGCCGACGAATACCCCGGTGCCTGCGACCAATACGCCGGTGCCTGCCACCAACACGCCCGCGCCCGCAACCAATACGCCGGTGCCGCCAACAAACACGCCGGTGCCGCCAACAAACACGCCGGTACCGCCGACCAATACGCCGGTCGTCTCGTTCGATCTCTTCAGCGGCGCTGTCGTCCTGCCGGATCTGCCGGGGAGCACAAGCGCGACCAACGTTACCAACACGACCGTCAGCGGCACTGATCCGACGGCATGCGCGACGCAGCGGACGAACACCGTCTGGTATCGCTACACACCATCGAGCAGCAGCTCGCTGCGCTTCTCAACCTACGGCAGCAGCTACGACACGGTCATCGCCGCCTTCACAGGCAGCGAGGGCGCCCTGACCACGCTCGCCTGCAACGACGACGCCGCCGGGACGATCAACTCGACCATCCGCGTGTCCGTCAGCAGCGGGACGCCGATCTACATCATGGTCGCCAACAAGGGCGCCACGCCGCTCAGCGGCAGCCACACGCTGCGCCTGATCTATGAACCGGCCTACAGCGACTTCATCGGCATTTACAACCCGCCAGACGGCGGCTGGTATCTGCGCAGTGCCCTCAGCGGTGGCGCTCCGACCTATGCGCTCCAGTATGGTTATCACAACACCCAGCCGATCATGTGCGACTGGAACGGCAACGGCACCGATACGCTCGGCATCTTCGACTCGGCCAGCGGCAACCTGTATCTGCGCGATCGCAACGACGGTGGCGTCACCAGCTATCCCGTCTTCGCCTACGGCGGCGGTGGCCAGGTCGTCTGCGGCGACTGGAACGGCGACGGCCGCGACTCGGTTGGCGTCTATTTCGCTTCACAACACACGTTCTACCTGCGCGATAGCCTCGATGCCGGGGCGCCGAACTACCTGGTCATCTTCACCTACGGCGGATCGCTGCCGGTGGCCGGGGATTGGGACGGCGACGGACGTGATGGCATCGGCCTCTACGATCCGGCGACCGGCAACTGGTACCTGCGCAACCAGCTCAACCTGGGTGCACCCGATTTCCAGTTTTCCTACGGTTTCGGCGGCACGCTGCCGGTCGTGGGCGATTGGGATGGCGACGGGCGTGATGGCGTCGGTCTCTATCACGTCGCCGCGGGCAATTGGTATCTGCGCAACACGCTGAGCGCCGGGGCACCGAACTATCCGGTCTTCAGCTACGGCGGCTTTGGCATCCCCGTCGGCGGCACCTGGAATATGCCCGGCCAGTTCGGGACGTTCAGCGAGGGTGATGGCGCGCTCTTTAGCGACGGCGCGCCGCTGCCACCCTTCAGCGGCGACTGGGACGCGATCCAGCGCGCTAACGCCGCTACGGCGGACGTGCCCACCTGGATACCCACGGCCACGACCGAGCCATCGACGGGCGAAGCTGCGTCGACCAAGCCGCCCGTCCCGCTGACGCAGCCCAACGCGGCGACGATCACCCCGGTGCCGACGCTGCCGCCGTTCGAAACACCGACGGCCATCCCACCGACCGAGACGCCCGTGCCAACCTTGGCGCCGTTCGCGACCCCGACGGCGATCGCGCCGACACCGCCGCCGTCCGTTTCCCCGGCGCCAGAATCACCGCCGATCTCGCCGGAGACCCCGGCGGACGCAGCGCAGGCGTCCGCGCTGACCTTCTACCGCGGGATCAACCTGGGCGGCGAGGCGGTGACGATCGACGGCCACGCGTGGGAAGGCCAGAGCGCGACGGACTTCACGAGCAACGGCAGCCCGATGTGCAACCCGTGGACGCCGCTCGCCCCGGCGACCGACGCCGAGCACGCGGGCATGATCTCCTGCTACGTCCAACACTGGGCGCACGCGGTCACGCTGAGCAGCGTGCCCAACGGCACCTACGACGTCTACGCCTACGCCTGGCTCGATTGGGACGATCCGAACGCGGCGACATTCTCGGTCAGCCTGGAGGGCCAGCCCGTTCAGACCGGCATCCTGATCAACCGCGCGGGCCAGTGGCACAAGCTCGGCCCCTGGCGCGTGGTCGTCACCGACGGCGCCATCGATCTCGCGACTGTAGGCGGCCTGCCGAATCTGTCCGGGATTGAGGTTTGGAGCGTGGCTGCGGGCGGTTGATGCGAGGCGTGATCAGTGCTCGGTATTTAGACAGGTGATGAGTAACGAGGGATGAGGGCAACCTGGTGCTGACTTCAGGTATCCGATGCTCAGTCGTATTCAGCACACTTGATATGGCATAGCCGACCGGTCGACCTGTCGGCAGACGCACAAGTTCGAAAAAGGCCCGCTCCTGCAAGAGGAGTGGGCCTTTTTGCCACTGAAGCGAGGAACTACGGGATCAGCCAGCGCTTGTTGGCGCCGTAGATCGGGCTGTAGGTCTCGCTCTCAAGCGCCCAGCCCCGCAGGCCAGCACCATAGTCGATCTCGAAGAAGACGTAGCCATTGACGCAGCGCGGCCCGGACACGACGCTAAACGTGCGTGGCGCGAAGATCACCTGAGTCGGTGCGCCGCCGGGCGCGGAGCGCAGCGTGCTGAATCGTTCGGCAATACGCCCCGTGCCACCGGCGATCAACTGCGGCGCCAGCGAGCGAGAGCAATCCGGCGGAGGCGGCGGAACGGGCGTCGCGGTCACCGGGACGAGCGTCGGCACCAGGGTGGGCGGTGGCGCTATTGGGCCGGGCGCCAGCCAGTAACGATTGGCGCCGTAGACCGGGCTGTAAAGCTCGCTTTCAAGCGCCCAGCCACTCTGGCCAAGGCTATCATAACGGATTTGCCAATAAGCGTAACCATTGACGCAGGCGGGCCCGGCAACGACGGTGAACTGCGCGGGCGCGTAAATGCGCGGCCCATCGGGCCCACCCGCGTACGGGCGCAGCGTGCTGTACAGATCGGCGACGTGCCCCGCGCTGCCAATGACCAGGCGCGTGGGTAATGAATTGCCGCAAGTGCCATCAGCCAGGGCGCGAGACTGGCCGAGGCCGAACGCGGCAACTCCCAGTATGACCACGAGGAACAGGGCCAGCGGAAGCTTACCGATCAGGTTTCTCATGTGGCATCCTTTGCGTGTTCTATTAGTCGCGAAACAAAGTTAATCGTTACTCTGATCCAATCTATCATGATTTTGTTATTGAATCCAACTTTTGCTTGGCCCGGATTGCGCTAGAATAGACCTATCCACCAACGGTAAGAGCCAAGCAATCATGTCCGCCGACAGTAATCCACGTCTGCCCACGGCGCACGATCCGTACGCCGCCCTTCGTTTTCGCGACTTTCGTCTCTTGATGGCAGGCCGCTTCACCGCCCAGATCGGCGAGATGATGGTTAGCACGGCGGTCGGCTGGGAGCTCTACGAGCGCACCGGCGATGCGCTGGCGCTCGGCCTCGTTGGCCTGGTGCAGGTGATCCCGGTTATCAGCCTGTCATTGTTCGGCGGCTATGCGGCAGATCGTTACAACCGCAAGCAGATCGCCCTCATCTCGCAGTTGATCCTGATGGCACTGTCCGTCGCGCTGACGATCCTGTCCGTGACTCAGGGCGCGCTCCCGCTCGTCTACATCGTGCTGGCGCTGATCGGTGTGGCGCGCGCGTTCAACAATCCTGCCGAGGCCGCCCTGACGCCGCAGACGGTGCCGCCGGCTTTTTTCGCCAATGCCGCCACCTGGAACAGCAGCGTCTGGCAGTTCGCCGCCATCCTCGGCCCGGCGCTCGGCGGTCTGATCATCGGCGTGACCCACAGCGCGGCGGCGGTCTACTTTGCCAATGCCCTGTCGGGGCTGGCGCTGGTCAGCGCCCTGCTCTTGATCCGCAGCCCGCAGCGCGACTATGCCTCGCGCGACGAGACGCCGGTGCAGTCGCTGCGCAATGGCTGGCGCTTTCTGCGCGAGACGCGCATTATCCTGGCGGCGATCACGCTCGACATGTTCGCCGTGCTGCTCGGCGGCGCCACCTTCCTGCTGCCGGTCTTCGCCAAGGACATCCTCCAGGTCGATGCGACCGGGCTGGGCATCCTGCGTGCCGCGCCGTCGGTCGGCGCGCTGACCATGGCGCTGACGCTGGCGCAACGTCCACCGTTCAAGCACGCCGGGCGCACGCTGCTGTGGGCGGTGGCCGGTTTTGGCGCAGCGACGGTCGTCTTCGGCCTGTCGAAGAATTTCTGGCTCTCGCTGGCGATGCTCGCGCTGGCCGGAATGCTCGACATGATCAGCGTCGTCGTCCGTCACACGCTGGTCATGCTGCGCACGCCGGAATCGATGCGTGGGCGCGTGAGCGCGGTCAACTCGATGTTCATCGGCGCGTCGAATGAGCTGGGCGGCTTCGAGAGCGGCGTGGCGGCTTCGCTGCTGGGGCCGGTCGGCGCGGTCGTCTTTGGTGGCGTGGGCACGATCCTGGTCGTGCTCGGCGTCTCGCGCTGGTCACCGGAACTGCGCCGCCTGGGCAACCTGGCGGGAGAGGACGCGGTCGAATTGGCGGAGATGGCGAATGAAGCGGCATTCAGCCCGGAAGGCGTGGGCGCGGACTAGGGGATCAGATGACTGTGGCATGAGGGAGAGGTTTGGCGGCATCGGCACCATCGTGGTCGCCGGAGGGGCAACTTCGCGGGCGATACGGGATTGGGCAAGCGGATTATTCGGGAGTATTGGGTTCCCGCAGGCGCAGTAACCCCTGTTGCGCGGTCACAACCAGTAGCCACGTATCTCTGCGTCGATTTCGTCGAGTGTGGGCTTAATATCGTCCGGCACTGCCTGTAGTAGGCGCGAAGTCTTCGCCACGAATTGGGCAGCTTCTCGGCGACGAATCTGCGCGTCAAGCAAAGCGATGATCTGCTCAGAATGATCCTGCAGCTCCATACCAACCGACTTCGCTCGTTCGATCAATTCATCCGGTAATTCCAGGACAACTCTTTGCATTATCGCTTCCTGCAGCTCGCACTGTGATCTATACCCATTATATGCGTAAACCAAAGCGAGTTACACCGTTGCACAGCAGAGGGGTGCCTTATCAAACTGGTGCGTTCACCCACGAACGAGATCGCGAAGACTGGCGCATGAAGCAGCACTCAGCCCCGAAGGCATCGGCGCCGACTAGGCGCTCACTCGGCGCGGATGATGCTCAAGCCGAACGCCTGATAGGGCGCCAGTTCTTCGTCAGTCACCGTCGGGTCGACGATCAGGCCGCTGACTTCGTTCAGCCCGGCGACGACGAACTGGGACGCGGCGCCCAGCTTCTCACGTGAGGCCAGGACGAAGGTTTCGGCGGCGTGCTGGCTCAGCGCGTATTTGACGTTCGCCTCTTCAAAATCGCCTGTGCTCAGGCCGCCTTCGGGATGAATACCGGTGACGCCCATGAAGTAGATGTCCGCGCGGATGCGGCTGATGGCTTCGATGGCCGACGCCCCGACCGACACGATCGAGTGTTTGAACAAGCGCCCGCCGATCAGAATCACCTCGACCGCCCGATGATCGACCAGTTCAACGGCGACGCGTGCGCTGTGCGTGACGATCGTGGCTTGCAGCGTCGGCGGCAAATGGCGCGCGATCTGGACGGCGGTCGTGCCACCATCGACGAACACGACCTGCCCGTGCGCGATCATGCCCGCCGCAGTCCGCCCGATGGCCGCTTTCGCCTCGACGTGGATCTCCTCGCGCCCGGCAAAATCCACCACCGCCGGTGACGCCGGCAGCGCACCGCCATGGACGCGCTGCAGCAGCCCCTCTTGCGCCAGCTCGCGCAGGTCGCGCCGGATCGTGTCTTCCGACAGGCCCAAATCCTGGCTGATCTGCTTAGCGATCACCTGGCCGTCACGCCTTAGGACGTCCAGGATATGTTGTTTGCGTTGACTGGTCAGCATCGATCCGTCCTTCTCACGCCAGAGTTCCCATATTCGTGCTTGACTCTGCACGCTATTTCACGATAATTCAAGATATTGCGCAATATCGTGCAAGTTCGTGCAAATACACGCACTTGCTATCGTCATCATTCTAGCCTGCAATCGACGGAGGTCGCATGTCTGACTCGAACAAACCTATGATGATCCTGATCGCCGGGCCCTATCGCAGCGGCACGGGCGACGATCCCGACAAGATGGCGGCCAATCTGCGCCGTCTGGAAGAAGCCTCGTATCCGATCTTTCAGGCCGGTCACATTCCCATGATCGGCGAGTGGGTGGCGCTGCCGGTCTGGAACACGGCGGGCGGGAGCGCGATCGGCGACCGTCTGTACGACTCGATCTTCCATCCCACGGCGGGGCGGCTGATCGAGCACTGTGATGCGATTTTGCGCCTGGAGGGCGAATCGACCGGGGCGGATAACGACGTGCGGCTGGCGAACGAGCGCGGCATCCCCGTCTACTACCGCATCGAGGACATCCCCGGCTATCGCGCGTCATAGCCTGGAACGAGTCTTGCACGTGCAGCGTCCGCCTCTAGAGGGATGGGCGCTGCCTTGTTACGAGCACCTTACGGCTTGCGCGCGGTGATCACGAACAGATACGGATCTTCGCTCTCGCCGTCGAGCGAGATGACCGTCTCGTAGTCGGCGAAGTCGGCCAGCAGCGCACGATACTGGGCGTCGGTGTAGGCCTGGAGCATGGTCGTATACTGCGTCAGCGCGCCGGTCGCGGTGTCGATCACGTAGTAGTCGGTCACGGCGCGGCCATCCTTGAACGACGACTCTTCGAGGCACAGATACGGCGCATCCGAGAACAGTCCGTCGCGCACCGTGTACCACGTCGGCGGCTGCGTGCCCTCGCGCTCGACCGCCTCCGGTGTGTGCACTTCGAGCAGCAGCGTGCCGCCCGGCTTGAGCGCAGCGTATGCCTTGCCGATGATGTACTTCGCATCTTCCGGCGCGAAGGCGTTCAGTTCGCCGTAGATCAGCATGGCGAGGTCGTAATCATTGCCATAATCGACCGTCAGCAGATCGCCCAACTGGAAGGTGCCCGCTTTGTGCTCCTGTGCGTAGGCGATCGACGCGGGCGAGAAATCAATGCCCATGCAGCGATGCCCCAGCAGCGTCAGCCCGCCGGTGTAGAAGCCCGGCCCGCAGCCGAGATCGAGCACGCGCGCCGGACGCCCTTTCAAGACGACACGGTGAATCCAGTCGAGGTGGCGCTCGATCTTCTCCGCCCGGCGGCTGGCTGCGTCGTGCGCCTGGCTCAGATGCTCGCGCAGCATCCTACGGCTGAAGTCCGGGTCATGCCACGGGATCTTCTGCCACGGCGTCTCGCCTGTATGTCGATCGAGCAGTTTGTCGAACACGGTATGCTGTCCCTTTGGGGAGGGTTCTGCGCCGCTCAACGATACATCGAGGGGCGTGGGGGCGCAAATCGCGGGGGTGCTCTCTCCGGGGAATGAAATTCCCCGGCTCAATGAGCGCCTCCTATGGAGGCTCGCACGGCTGAAACAGTCCCCGTTAGGGGACGCCACCCTAGCCCGTCCCATTTCATGGGCGGGCGTCCCTCACAATCCGAATGCCCCCTATAATTGCGTAAATCGGTGGCATTGGTAACTATAGCTCATATCTGAGGGAGGCTACTTTGAAGAACCCTATTGTGGTTCCGGCTGATGAATACGTCGGGGCCGTTAAATTCGGTGGTGTTTGGCGTTACTTCTACAATATGCTGAGCATGTGGATACTGGACTACGCTCGTTACGATCCAGAGTATGATCCCGCAGATGCGCGCTCTAGCGGCTGGCGCGAATCGTTACTGGTCGTAGACACGCACAATGCAACCGACTACATCGGGGCACTCTCGGTACAGGAGATACCAAAGGAAGACTTGGCGACGACGGAGTCAGAATTTGGCGGTGCAGTCCATATTACCTTTGTGGTCAACTTTGATGAAAAGCTATTTGTGAACGGTTGGCACGACAACATTCCGATTCACAAATATGTTCCCGTAGGCTGGCAAAGCATGGAAGGTGATCCACATCGCTACTTGCCTGCTGATGATGTCGGGCAATGATAAGACTGCTCACGCCCCCGCCGTGATCCCCAGCCGACGAGCCAGCGCATCATCGACGGGATAGACGCGCTCCTCAGGGACAGGCGGCAGCGGCAGATCGCCGTCCACCGCCGCCTTGACGGCGTGCGCCAGCACCGTGACCTCCTCCAGGCCGACGATCCACTGCTCGACGTACTCTTGAACGACCCACCCGCGAATGCCGATCTGAATCGCGCGCCGTGTGGGATGTTTGCGCAGCGCCAGGTCACGCTCCGGGTCCCATTGATGGCGCACAGGTGATACCTTCAACGCCTCCGCCCAGGCCACCTCATCCTCGTAGACGCGCGGGTTGTACGACGACTCGACCGACTCGCTCAAGATGGTCAAGTAACCCGCGTGGCTCAGCTTGATCTTCAGGATGGCTTCCTGATTCGGCTTGGTCGCATGGCCGGAGCGATAGAGCATCCAGGCGAACGACGGCTTGATCCAGGTCATGCGCGCCATGTCGAAGCCCGCGCCAAAGGTGCCTTTTTCGAGCGCGGTCTGGACGATACTCGGCGTGAATGCCTGATAGACGTACACGCCCTCGTCGTCGTAGGCCGCGTAAATTCGCCGTTCGGTCATTATCTTGTCTGTGCAATAGCTCCTACTAGTAGATATCGACTACGTTTGGGCGGCTAACGTCCTCATGCAGCGACAAATTCTCGCACCTCGACTTGCACGCCCGCATCCACCGCAGCTTCGGCAGCAGCCAGCAGTTGCTCGGTCGTCTCTTCGTCCACGTAGGCTTCACCGCAGTTGTCGCAGACCTGCGCCGGAACATGCTTGAAGACGAGCGTGGTGCTGCCCCGCTCCAGGGTCACGGTGACATGTCCCGATTGAGTCGAGCCATGTTTGCAAATCACACAGTTCATGTGTCGAGTCCCCTCTTCCTCTTGAAATCTGGTGTCCAGATGGCGGGGTCAGGTTCATAGGCAGTGATGATTATCGTTTCGTCCTCGTCAGTATTGTCCGCCGCCACCACATGTATTGGGCGACTCTCACACCAACCCAGGATCAAACGACTGGCATAGGGTCTATCGTCTGGATACTCGCGAATGACTTCGCCATTGTCAACGACATGCCGCACATCGTCGCGGCTGATGCCACGTGCGAACATCTTCTGGATAGCATGAACACGGAAAGTCAATCGGCGCATCGACCACACCCTATATCATGAACTATCTTATCGGCTGTCGAGCACATGCACAAGCATCGTCACAGTGTGGCCATCCCCTCACCCATGCAGGCCGGAGCGAGTGAACGACTCGATGAACTGGCGCTGCATGAACAGCAAGAGACCGACGGTCAGCGTGCGCATGATCTCGCTGCTGATTAGAAAGACATCTGTTTTTTGACGGGCGACGTCGAGGACGGGATGAGCGATGTGCTCATCCCGCCCATACTCACCCGAAGAACCCTGACTCCGCGATCACCTCGCGCGGCGGCACAAACGAGATATCGACGACGCTCTTGCCGGTGCGCTGCCTGTACGCCTGGACGATCTTGTAGCCGAGCGCGTAGCCGGTCATCCGCGGCACGTCCACCTGCGGCAGATCATACATCGCGGCGATTTGCCCGCCGAAGATGTAGGCGCGCAGCGTGTCGAAGCCGGTCAGGTCGAGCGCCTCGCGGTAGATCGCCTTGGCGCGCGCCAGCTCCGCCTCCGGGAAGTCCGTCACCCACGGCCCGGCCACGTCCTCGCCGTAGAGTTCGGTCGCGAACGATTCGGCCAGCCCTTCGCCGAGCATGTAATCCGCCAGCGAGGCCATCATATTGACGCCGCCCGCCGCCAGCGACGCGCCCATCAGTTGGTGATGCAGCTCGTGGACGGTCGCCGCCTCGACGCGCGCCAGGTTGTAGGCGTCCGGCTGCCAGTAGCTGACCATCAGCCAGCCGGGAATGGCGCCGAAACCGGCGTAGCCTCGCGCCCACGGGGCATTGCTCATGTCCGCGAGCAGCAGCGCAGCGACGGACTTGTCGAGCGTGATGCGGTCGTGATAGGCACTGAAGGCGCGCCAGCCGAGGTTGAGGGCATCAGCGAAGCGGCCCCACGCATCCGCCGCGGCAAGCGCATCGACGTATGCCATCACCCGCGCCGCCATCTCGCCGCCGAACAGCGCTGGCGTCATGCCCCATTGGGCGAAGGATGCGCGCCCGCTGCCGCCCATGATCCGCGCCAGGCCGTCGAACGGCGCGACCAACTCCGCGTCGAAGATCGCCTCGCGGCTCGCATCATCCGGCGCGGCCAGCAGGCGGCGATAGATCCGTTCCACGTCGAGAATGTCGAAGTGCATGGTGGGTCCTTTCACGCTTGTATTGCACCACGCCATGCAGTCTACAGGCTCACGCGACGTGAGGGTCAAGAGCAAAGTGGTCGCCGTGGAGGCCAGACCGTCGTTAGGAACGCTCGCGAAGCATTACGGTCTGGCTGGCAGACCTGAGCAGGCATCTGGAAGAGAGCTGGTTCAAGCCGTGAGGGCGCGATGGCCCATTCGACCAGGCCCCATGCATGGGGCGAGGCATAGAGCCTCTCACGTGGTGCGCACCTTCCTACCAGGGATACTGGCTGCCATCCCAGCGCCAGAACTTGCCGCTGTCAATCGGCGTCATGCCGTCGATCAGAGCGACGAGCCCGGCGGCGGAGTCTTCCGGCGCCAATTCTGCATCCTCGCCGCCCATGTCCGTCTGCACCCAGCCGGGATCGACCGGCGCGACGATCACGTTGTAGCGGCTCAATTCGTTGGCGAGCAGCCTGGAGATCATGTTGAGCGCGGCTTTGCTGCCGCAGTAAGCGTACCAGCCGCCGTAGTCCGTCTCGGCGATAGACCCCATCTCCGAGCTGAGGTTGATCACCTTGGGGTGATGGCTGCGCCGCAGCAGCGTCAAACACTGCTGCGCGATCATCAACGGCGCGAAGCTGTTGACGCGGAAAAGGCGCGTCATGGTCGCGAAGTCGATGTAATCGAGCCGTTGATCCTCCTGCGGCGCATTGATCCCGGCATTGTTGATCAGGATGTCGATCGTGTCGGTGTGTTCTTTGATCAGCGCGACGGCCGCGCGGATCGAGTCCAGCTCGCCGACTTCGAGCGGCAGGATCACGAGCTGGCTCCCGTGCGTATCCGCGAGGGCTTGCAGATCGCTCGCGCGCGCAGGGTTGCGGCAGGCCGCGAACACCCGATCGCCCCGCCCCAGGTAGGCCGTCGTCAGCGCCAGGCCAATGCCTCGATTACTGCCGGTGATGAGGACGTTTTGCATCGGGAGACCTTTCGCGCTTACACATCCACGCCAATTGCCCGCAAGTTTACCCGATCTACGCCCTCCCCTTCACCCGCCGCGCATATGACATCCATCGTGAAAAAAGGCACAGGATGTCACTCTCACATTTGTGCAAGCTCAGCTAAATTGAGGAGCAACACGTCCGCATCGTGTCCTCAAAGGGGGGGACTTCACCATGCGCTTGATTTATGTTGTTCTGCTTGTCCTGTTGGCGGCCTTCGCGCTGGCGGGCTGCTCCGAAGCCGAACCGACCGCGTACTCGCTCGCCCCGGCCAATCAACTGCCGGAATTCGCCGCCCACGCCGATCACCGCGTGCAGGTCGCCTATCGCTTCGCCATCGCCAACCCGGAAGCGCTCGAAACCGTGCCCTGCTTCTGCGGCTGCAACGCCATGGGTCACATGAGCAACCGCGCCTGCTACATCCAGGACATCAATCGCGAAGGCAACATTGTCTTCGACGCGCACGCCGTCAACTGCGGCATCTGCCTGGATATCACGTTCGACGTCATGTCGATGATGGAGCAGGGCCTGTCGCCGCTCGAAATCCGGCAAACCATCGACCGGAACTACGCGCGCTATGGCCAGCCGACCGACACCCGAATGCCGCAAGCCTAGCGGGCTGTTGGCTGTTAGCGATTAGCCGTTAGCTTATAGCTGTTAGCAGTTGGCTTTTGGCACTTAGCCTCTTGAACAGCGCGCCTGTCCACAACCCGTGGGGACGTTCAATGGCACGTCCGCCACACGCAGATGACCGCCTCAAAGTCCCCTCTCTGTTTACGGAGAGGGGATTTAGGGGTGAAGTGCCAATAGCCAAACGCCAAAGGCCAACAGCCATTTTGGTAAGAGCCAATGTGTAGACAACGACCGATCACTGGCGCTATAATCTCAGTGACCAATCAGGAGCACGGTTGAGCATGTCTCACATCGTTAGCAGCGCAGCGTGTTGTTGTCAGACGCCTTCACAAGGACACCCCGTGATGGTGTAAGACGCTGCTGCCTGGTTTCAGATCGGTTATGCGCGAGCCACCCCAACGGGGCGGCTCGTTTTTATTTACGCGGATGAAGGAGCGCGAAGCACATCATGAAGATTGCGGATAACGTCACCCAACTGATCGGCAACACACCGCTGGTACGCCTGCATCGCCTGGCGGAGGGCAGCAAGGCGCAGGTCGTCGCCAAGCTGGAGTACTTCAACCCGGCGCACAGCGTCAAGGATCGTATTGGCGTCGCCATGATCGAGGCGGCGGAAGATGCGGGCTTGATCGGCCCGGACACGGTCATCGTCGAGCCGACCAGCGGCAACACCGGCATCGCCCTGGCCATGGTCTGCGCGCAGCGCGGCTACAAGCTGATCCTGACCATGCCGGAGACGATGAGTAAAGAGCGGCGCAAGCTGCTGCGTGCCTACGGCGCCGAGCTGATCCTGACCCCCGGCCCCGGCGGCATGGGCGCGGCGATTGAGAAGGCCAACGAGATGAAGGCGAGCAACCCGAACGTCTTCATCCCGCAGCAATTCGAGAACCCGGCCAACCCGGAGATCCACCGCAAGACGACCGCCGAGGAGATCTGGCGCGACACCGACGGCGCGGTCGACATCCTGGTTGCGGGCATCGGCACCGGCGGCACGATCACCGGTGTCGGCGAGGTGCTCAAGGCGAAGAAGCCGTCGTTCAAGGCCGTCGCCGTCGAGCCCGAAGCCTCGCCCGTCCTGAGCGGCGGTCAGAAGGGGCCGCACCCGATCCAGGGCATCGGCGCGGGTTTCGTGCCGGGCGTGCTCAACACCGCCATCTACGACGAGGTCGTCCGCGTGCCTAACGAGGCCGCCTTCACGACGGCGCGGCGCGCGGCGGCGGAAGAGGGCCTGCTGGTCGGCATTTCGTCCGGCGCGGCGATCTGGGCGGCGCTCCAGGTGGCGGCGCGCGACGAAAACGAGGGCAAGCTGATCGTCGTCATCATCCCGTCGTTCGGCGAGCGCTATCTGTCGACGGCGCTCTACGCCGACCTGGAAGATTAGGCGCACGGTTTCGTGGGACGCGGGGGTCGCTGCGTGTGACGTGCGGACGCCATAAATGGCGTCCCTACAAATCGGCCTTGTAGGGACAGGGCGTGCCCTGTCCGCGCACCGCAAAACCCAACGACCGCCGACGCGGATGCAGAACGAACAGTGAGAAAGGACAGTCGCCCGCCATGGCAGGCATATTCGAACGCATGAGAGAAGACATCCGCTCGGTGCTGGAGCGCGACCCTGCGGCCTACAGTCCCTTGCAGGTCGCGCTCACCTACCCCGGCCTGCACGCCGTCTGGCTGCACCGGCTGGCCCATTCGTTGTGGCACGCCGACATGCGCCTGCTGGCGATGCTGGTCGCGCGCACGTCGCGCTGGCTGACGGGCATCGAGATCCACCCGGCGGCCACCATCGGGCGGCGGCTGTTCATCGATCACGGCATGGGCGTCGTCGTCGGCGAGACGGCGCAGATTGGCGACGACGTGACGCTCTATCACGGCGTCACGCTCGGCGGCGTCAGCCTTGCCCACGGCAAGCGCCATCCCACGCTCGAAGACGGCGTCGTCGTCGGCGCGGGGGCCAAGGTGCTGGGCGCTATCACAATTGGAAGCTGCACACGGATCGGCGCCAATGCCGTCGTGGTCAAGGATGTGGAGTCAAACATGGTGGTCGTCGGTATTCCGGGCAAACCGGTCGCGCGTGAGGGCAAACCCATCGACGTGCGCCATCCCGATCTGGAGCATGGCAAGCTGCCGGACGTGCTGTCCGAGCGGCTCGACCGCGTCATTGCCCGCCTGGAGCGGATCGACGGTACACTGGCGGCGCTGACTCAGGGCGAGCGCGATCTGGTTGCGGCGGAACTCAATCACGCTGAGCCGGATTACGCCATCTAGCTTGCAACTCTGGCGCGACCTCACGCGTATAGGGAGCTAGAACGCACAGCCAGAACCGTGAGGAGTGATCGCGCCACATGATCAGCCGACGAGACCGGGTCATCGCCACACTCATTGTCTGGGGCACCATGCTCATGTCGCTGGTGCTGTTTCTGCAGCAATTTCGCTCACCGGGCGTCAACCTGTGGGGCAACTGGTACGCCTATGGGTCGATCATGGCGAGCGATCCGCTGGAGGCGAGCCGCATCATGGACGCCCTCAGCGGCTTCTCCTCCAACAATTACCTGACGGTTCAGACCTTCATCGCCGAGCAGATGCGCGGCTACTTCCCACTGTTGGCCCTGCTGTCGCTGATCCTGATCGGCACGGCGGTCTTCAGCACACACGTCATCTGGCGCTCGGTCATCATCCCGAAGGGCGCGCATGAACTGGCGGAAAAGCGCAAGGCCGCCGCCAGCCTCGAGCAGGTTGAGCGCGATTTCCCTCAGGCGGAAGCTGAACTGCCCGACCTTCCCGAAGAAGCCGAATCCGCAGCGACACGAAAGGCGCGCTCATGAACATCCGCGACCGGCAGCTTGCCACCGCCATCATCTGGTTCGGGCTGTTCCTGGGGCTGGGCTTCGCCATACCGCGACTGATGGATATGCAGATCGATCTGAGTGGGCTGTGGCCGCGAGGCAGCGAGGGCTTCAGCGGCCAGATGACTGACATCAATATCATCGCTGACGCGCTGCAATCCGCGCAGGCCAAGCTGCCGGAAGTCATGGCGCAAGCGCAGGCCGCCGCCGCGCACCAGATCGCCTCCAACATGCCGCTCGCCATCTTCATCAGCATCCTGTTGATCCTGGCGGCCGGCGCGGCAACCTGGTTCATCTGGCGGCATGCCGGGCTGGAAGCGAAGCTCGCCGCCGACCTGCTGACGTTCGAGAAGGCCAAGCGGCGCAACCGCATCGAGCGCTTCGTCGACGATCTCGACCTGGACGAGCTTGACGACCTGCGCGCCCGCCTCGGCTATGAGGCGGATGATGTCAACTGGCAGAGATCGGGCAGCGACGGTTTGTGAATGGAGGTCCGATGAAATCCAAGAGACCGTTACGCCGCGCCCTGCTCATCCTGCTGGCCGCGATCGTCATCCCGATCGGCCTGCTCGTGCTCGCGAGCCAGTTCACACCGGCACCGGTGATGTGGCTGTTTAGCCAACTCGACCGCAATTCGAGCTACGGCGCGCCGCCGAACCTTGAGGCCATCGAGAGCAGCGTCGTGGTCGTGCCCGACCTGCTCTATGCGGACAGCAGCCTCGACGACAGCCGCCTGGACATCATCTATCCGGCGAGCGCAGGCGGCCCGCTCCCGGTCGTCGTCTACATTCACGGCGGCGGCTACGTGGTTGGGAGCAAGGAACAGACCAGAGTCTACGCCATGGCGCTGGCGCACGCGGGTTACGTCGTGGCGAACATCGACTACGCGCTGGCGCCGAGCTACCAATACCCAAACCCGATCGCGCAGACCAATGCAGCCCTTCGTTACCTGAATGACAATGCGGCGCAATACGGCGGCGACATGAACCGGCTGTTCTTTGCAGGCAACTCTGCCGGCGCGCAGATCGCCAGCCAGATGGCCGCCATGATCAGCAGCGAGGCATTTGCGCAAGAGATGGGGATCGAGCCTGCCGTCACGCGCGATCAACTGCGCGGGACCGTGCTCCTGAACGGCATCTATAACATGGACACGGTCAGGGCGACCGGGCTGCCCGGTATCGAACAGTTTCTGTGGTCGTACACGGGCGTCCGTCAGTTCGAGTCGTTCGACCGCATTGAGGAGCTTTCGACCGTCCAGCACGTGACCGCCGATTATCCGCCCGTCTTCCTGACCGCAGGCGACATCGACGCCGTCGCCCCACAGTCAGACGAGCTGAAGGCGGTGCTTGAGGCCAACGGAGTCGAGGTCGATGCCGTGTTATTCACGGGCACAGGCGCGAACTTGAACCACGACTATGCCCTCAATCTGAATGTGGCCGCCGCGCAGCAGACGCTGGAGCGCACCCTCGCATTCCTGGCAGCGAACAGCCAGCCGGAATAGTACCTATCGTTTGTGAGCCGCCATCCAGGCGCGCGCGGTCTCGATCTGCCTGCGGACGGCGTCCGGCGCGGTGCCGCCGGTGGCATCGCGGGCGGCGACGGAGCGCTCGAAGCTGAGCACAGCGGCCACGTCCGCCTCGAACAGCGGTGAGAACTCGCGCAGACGTTCGAGCGGCAGCTGCGAGATGGCGACCTCGGCATCGGACGCCGCGCGCACGACCTTGCCGATGATACCGTGCGCCTGCCGGAACGGCATCCCCTTGCGCACGAGATACTCCGCCAGATCGGTCGCCAGCAGATCCTCGCCCAGCGCCGCGGACATCCTGCCGACGTTGAAGTGCAGCGTCGCGACGATGGCCGTCACCACCGGCAGCAGCAGATCGAGTGTGTCGAACGCCTCGAAGGTCGGCTGCTTGTCGTCTTGCAAGTCCTTGTTGTACGAACTCGGCAAGCCCTTGAGCGTGGTCAGCAAGCCGGTCAGGTTGCCGACCAGGCGCCCTGCCTTGCCGCGTGCGATCTCCATCGGGTCGGCATTGCGCTTCTGCGGCATGATGCTGCTGCCGGTGCTGTAGCGGTCGTCGAGCGTGATGAAACCGAGCGCCGGGTTGCTGTAGATGACGATGTCCTCGCCCAGGCGACTCAGGTGCACGCCGAGCAGCGCACAGATGAAGAGCGCCTCGGCAGCGAAATCTCGATCCGCGACCGCGTCAAGGCTGTTTTGACTACACGAAGCGAAGCCCAGTTCCTGCGCCAGAGTCGCCCGGTCGATGCCGAACGGATGACCGGCCAGCGCCCCCGCCCCTAATGGCGAGACAGCCGTCCGTGCCCGTGCGTCCGCCAGCCGAGCCCGGTCGCGCGCCAGCATCCAGACGTAGCTCATCAGCCAGTGCCCGGCCACGATCGGCTGCGCGGGCTGGAAGTGCGTGTAGCCCGGCATCAGCGTCTCGGTGTGCTGTTCGGCGCGGTCGATCAGCGCCGTTTGCAGCGCGGCGAGCTGCAAGTCGAGATGATCGAGCGCGTCCATCACCCACAGGCGAAAGTCCGTCGCGACCTGATCGTTGCGGCTGCGCCCGGTGTGGAGCTTGCCCGCCGGTTCGCCGATCAGTTCGGTCAGGCGGCGCTCGACGGCGGTGTGGATGTCCTCGTCGCCGTCTTTGAGGACGAACGTGTCGGTCTTGAACTCTTCCAGCACCTGCTCCAGGCCGCCGACAATCGCGTCGGCCTCCTCGTAGTTGATGACGCCCGCACGCACGAGCGCCCCGGCGTAGGCGATGCTGCCCGCGATATCCTGGGCGTACATGCGCCGGTCGTAGCCGATGCTGTCGTTGAGCCGTCGCAGACTCTCGTCCGGCGGCAGTTTGAACGCCCCACCCCACAGGGTCATAGCTGTCACTCCAGGTAGCAAATTGGCGAATTAGCAGGTTAGCAAATTAGCAGATCAGGAGATTAGCAACGAGAACGAGTCCTGCCAGCCCGCCGACGGATCAATCCGTCGGCTAGCCACAATCAAGCGCACTAAAGGCGCTCAGGAAACTTGCCCTATCAGCCTTCACTGCATCATGTACCGTGAGAAATTAGCCCCTTCAGTGGGCTTGATGCAGCCTAGCCGATGGGTTAACCCACCGGCGACGAGCAATAGGACAACAAGCTAATTCGCTAAGCTCCTGATTCGCTAATCCGCTTGTTTCAATCCCGCTTGAAATTGCTGTAATCCGGCTTCGGGCCGCCCTCGGCCTGCTGCTGCATCAACGACTCGATCTTGATCGGCAGGCCGAAGATCTTGATGAAGCCCTCGGCGTCGGCCTGGTTGTAGACGTTCTCCTCGCCGAACGAAGCGTAATCTTCGCGGTAGAGGCTGTACTTGCTCTTGCGCCCGACGATGGTGACGCTGCCCTTGTACAGCTTGAGCCGCGCCGTGCCGGTGACGTTCTGCTGCGTGACCTGGACGAAGGCGTCGAGCGCCTCACGCACGCGCGTGTACCAGAGGCCGTTGTAGACCAGTTCCGCATACTTGACGGCCAGCATGTCCTTAAGATGCAGCGTCTGCTTATCGAGGCAGATGCTCTCCATGGCGACGTGGCCGCGACGCAGGATGGTACCGCCGGGCGTCTCGTAGACGCCGTGCGACTTCATGCCGACCAGCCGGTTCTCGACCATGTCGATGCGCCCGATGCCGTGCGTCGCACCCATCTTGTTGAGCTGCAAGAACAGGTCGAGCGGCGGCATACGGACGCCATCCAGCCCAACCGGAATGCCGCGCTCGAACTCGATCTCGACGTACTGCGGTGTATCCGGCGCCTGCTCCGGCGACACGGTCAGCTTGAACATCGATTCTTCCGGCTCCAGCCACGGATTCTCCAGCGGGCCGCCTTCGTGCGACAGGTGATACAGGTTGCGGTCGCGGCTGTAGATCGACTTGAGCGTGTGAGTCACCGGCACGTTGAATTCTTCGGCGTAGGCGAGCAGATCTTCGCGGCTGCGCAGGTTCCATTCGCGCCACGGTGCGATCGTCTTCAGCCGCGGGTTGAGCGCCATGGCCGTGACTTCGAAGCGCACCTGATCGTTGCCCTTGCCCGTGCAGCCGTGCGCGATGGCATCCGCGCCCTCGATCTCAGCGATGTCGCACAGGTGCTTGGCGATCAGCGGGCGCGCGAACGACGTACCGAGCAGGTAATCGCGCTCGTAGACGGCGCCCGCCTGCATCGTCGGGAAGATGAAATCGGTCAGGAATTCTTCGCGCAGGTCGCGGACGTAGAGCTTGCTCGCGCCGGTCTTGAGTGCCTTTTCCTCCAGGCCGTCGAGTTCTTCTTCCTGGCCCAGGTCGGCGGTGAAGCAAATGATCTCCGCCTTGTACTCGTTCTTGAGCCAGGTCAGGATCACGGAGGTATCCAGCCCACCGCTGTAGGCGAGCACGATCTTTTTGATATCGGACGGCATGGGAGTTCGCTCCTGCGCTTGACGTATGGGGACACGGCGGGCCGCGTCCTGTTTGCGGGTGATGTGATGGCGGGGAATTGTAGCGCGGAATGAGGCGGATGTGTACTCAGGTTTCTGGGGATGGGTCGGTATGGTGTTTGCAATCGAGAGAGATTTGGCTGGTTGTTCGCCGACCGGTCAACCGGTCGGCTAGGTTAATCAAGCATACTCAAGATGCTTCGCTCTCAATGCTGATCCGCGTTTCGCGCATTGAACCCAGCCTGGGTGCGATGAATCCCAATAGCCCCATCAGTGCGCTTGATTTCGGCCAGCCGACGGGTTGACCCGTCGGCGGCTTCAGAGCGGAATCGCCTCGCCCAGCACGCGATCCCGGATGCGCGGATGCAAATCTTCAGGTGACACCAGATCGACTGGACAGCCGAGCAAAGTCTCAATTTCCACGAGCAGTGCCCACCACCCCAGGAGACCTCATCCAGATCAAAATCGACCAGCAGATCGATATCGCTGTCGTCGTGGGCCTCACCGCGCACGACCGACCCGAACACGCGCACGTTGGATGCGCCATGTTTCGCTGCAAGATCGAGTATAAGCGAGCGTTTGGCTTTCACATCAGCGAGTTGCATCGTACCGTCCGAAGAGATGCTCCGTGTCCCGATCATTGAACCGCATTTGGCAGTGGTTGCCGTCTGATCGCACACATCCCGGTCAAGAGACAGCAATTTCCATGAGATCGCGCCCCAGGATGACGTCGCCCGCATACGCCCGGCGCACATCGGCAAGCATCGAGTCCATCAACGCCGCGGACTTCGGGCGGAAATGCGTCAGGACGAGCTTCTTTACATTGGCCTGGGCCGCGACCATGCCCGCCTGCCCGGCCGAGGCGATCACGTGGCGCGACAGGAATTCGAACCCCAGCACTGTGATCTCGGCGTCCGCCAGATAGCAGCATTGCACGAGCACGTCGGCATCGCGCGCGAGCTTTGCCAGCCCGGCGCAGGGCACGGTATCCCCGCTGATGGCGACGACCTTGCCCTCCGCTTCGACGCGATAGCCGAGACACGGCCATTCCGCTTGAGGCAGCAGGACACTGCCATGGTCGACATCCTCGGCAGACACGACCGCCGCCTCGCCCGCCAGCACCACGCCGGGTTCGACGTCGTGCACCTCGACCAGATCGCGAATGTCGGCAACGGGATTGCCGAGTTGAGCTTGCAGTGCGAGCGTAAAGGCGATTTCGCGCGCATAGACCTGATTGAGCATTACCGAAACGAGAGCTTGCGTTCCCTGTGGGCCGTAGACGTGGAGCGTTGTGCTGCGCCCGGCGTGCCAGGCGCCGATCAGGACATCACCCAGGTCGCCAATATGATCCCAATGATGGTGCGTGATGAAGATCGCGTCGAGGTTGGCCGGAGTCAAGCCGACGCGCAAGAGCTGCACATTGACGCCCCGGCCGGCATCGAACAGCCAGTGCGCGCCGTTGACTTGCAGCAAGAGCGCCGAACTCTGGCGATCCGTTTCGACGGCGGGTGATCCCGTGCCAAGCAGTGTGATCTTCATCACAACCTGCGGATAATTCCGGACATCGCCCCTCACCGCCGCCGGCGCGCGAGCGCATTCAGGCGATTCAGCAGCGTCCGCAGCGTCTCCGGTGCGGCAGTGTCCGTCGTCTCGACGGTGTGGCGCTGGTCATCCGTCGCGATCGTGACGAGATACTGATACTCGTCGGCAGCGCCGGGACGTGCGCGCAGCTTGCCCGGCAGATCGAAGAACCTGGCGTCCTCGACCATCTGCACCAACTCCGCGGCCTCGTCCGGCGGCAGATCATCCGTCTCGATCGTCGCGGTCAGGCGCAGCCCGGCGAATCCCCCACTGCGCTCGAAAGCGATCTTCATCGCTCTTCTCGTGCCGTCTGCGGCGCGGCGGGGATCACATTGCCGCCGCCGAGTTGATTGAGCAGCGCGATGATGATCGAGATCAGTTGGCGCCAGCCGAAGCCCGTCTCGACCGTGATGCCGACCTCTTTCCAGCCGGTGACGACCGCCTGCTGCTCCAGGCTGCCCTTGCCATAGAGCGAACCCGCCAGCTGATAGGTGACGTTGGCCGCGTGCTGAAAATCCGACCAGAACTGAAGCTCATCCTTGAGCGCGCGATACCAGATCTGCCCCGGCTTCTCCCAGGCATAACCGCCGATCTCCCGCGCCACGACGTAGAAGGCGTGGTTGGGGATGCCGGAGTTGATGTGGACGCCGCCGTTGTCGTAGGACACGTTCATGTAGTCGCGCATGTGGCCCGGCTGCGGATCTTTCCCCAGCACCGGGTCGTCGTAGGCGGTGCCGGGCGCCTTCATAGAGCGAATCCCCTGCGCGTTGACGTTGGCCGTGAACAGACCCGCGCCGATGATCCAGTCCGCCTCCGCCGACGTCTGGTTGAGCGTGCGCTGCTTGACCAGCGATCCGAAGACGTCGCTCATCGACTCGTTGAGCGCGCCCGGCTGCGTGTAATACAACAGCCGCGCCTCGTGCTGCGTCACGCCATGCGTCAGTTCGTGGCCGATCACGTCGATGGCGGCGGTGAAGCGGTTGAAGATGCGCTCCTCCTCCGGCACGTCCGCGTCGCCATCGCCGTAGACCATCTGCTGGCCGTCCCAGAAGGCGTTGTCGAAGCTCTCGCCGTAGTGGACGGTCGAATCGAGCCGCATCCCCTGGTTGTCAATCGAGTTGCGCCCGAACACCTCGTGATACAGATCGTAAGTCGCGCCCGATCCGTCGTAGGCTTCGTTGACGGCGATGTCGTCGACCGGCGGATCGCCCTCGCTGCGCACCTTGACGCCCGGCAGCGTGGTCGTCTCTTTGGCATCGTAGATGATGCGCTCCTTGCCCGCCGCGGCCTGCGTCTGCGCCACCGAGGGCATCCCGGTCAGTTCGGTGCGCTGCCCGCGTAACTGCGACGAGGCGGCGTAGCTCTGTAACGCCTGCGCCTGCTGGACGACCGAGCCACGCTCGGCGATCTCGCGCAGCATGTGCGGCGGAATAATGCAATGAATCGGGTGGCGATGGAACATCACGACGCCTTTCTCGTGGGGGATGAGACCGGGCAATGGGCTGCGATGTTGCTGTGATAGGGGCATTATAGCGTGGAATGGGGGCGGGAATACGCGCACAAGGCTAGTATTCAATGGTTGATACTGCCCTTGTCGCCGTTGGCTGAAGCCAAACGGCTGACCGAATCAAGCCCACTGAAGGGGCTAGAAAAGACCACGAGTGTTGTTTAAGCGCCTTTAGTGCGCTTGATGGAGTCAGCCGACGGGTTAACCCGTCGGCGAGCGACGATCACACCCCAGACTCACGATGGACGGCACCGCACGACAAAAAGGGCGCATCAGTGATGCGCCCCTACGTCTCTCCTCACGAGCGTCCGCCCCGCTCGCCCTACCCCCCGAACAGGCGCCAGACCTGCGCGACGACGAACGTCACCGTCAGGCCGAGCAGCAGCGGCATCAGCGCCGCGACCGCCGTCCACTTCAGGCTGCCCGTCTCTTTGTAGATCGTGTAGATCGTCGTGCTGCACGGGTTGTGGATCAGGCTGAAGAGCATCAGGTTGATCGCCGTCAGCAGCGTCCAGCCGCCCGCGTGCAGCAGCGTCAGCAGATCGGCGTTCGACTGGGCATTGAACATGACGCCCGCGCCCGCGCCCTGGCCGCTCATGCCGGTGACGAGCACCGTCAGCATCAGCACCGTCGGGATGACGATCTCGTTGGCCGGGATGGCGACCACGTAGGCCAGCAGGATCACGCCGTTGAGACCGATCAGAATGCCGGCCGGATTCAGGAAGTTGATCAGGTGCTGGGCGATGCTGAGGTCGCCGATGGTGACGTTCGCGCACAGCCAGATGAGCGCACCGGCAGGCATGGCGAACACAACCGCGCGCCACAGCACGTACATCGTCCGGTCGATCATCGACGTGTAGATCGTCTGCAGGACGCGCGGCGGGCGGTAGGGAGGCAGTTCGAGGCTGAAGGTCGAGACCTCACCGCGCAGGACTGTGCGTGAAAGCGTCCACGATGAGAGGAAGGTCAGCAGCACGCCGAGCACGGCGATGCCGACCACCGCCAGCGCCGAGATCAGCCCCGCCAGGTACGACGGCACCAGCGCGCCGATGAAAACCGTCGCGATCAGGATCTGCGTCGGCCAGCGCCCGTTGCACAGCGCGAAGTTGTTGGTGATGATCGCGATCAGCCGTTCGCGCGGGCTGTCGATCACGCGCGTGGCGACGACCCCGGCAGCGTTACAGCCGAAGCCCATCATCATGCTCAGCGCCTGCTTGCCGTGCGCGCCGGACTTCTTGAAGATGTTATCCAGGTTGAAGGCGACGCGCGGCAGATAGCCGAAGTCTTCCAGCAGCGTGAACAGCGGGAAGAAGATCGCCATCGGCGGCAGCATGACGCTGACGACCCAGGCCGTCGCCAGATACATGCCGTCGATCAGCAGGCCGGACAGAAAGGCGGACATGCCAATCGACGCCGCCGCGCTTTTCAAAATGGGGTGGAGCTGGTCGATCAGGATCGACGACAAAAATGCCGACGGCACATTCGCGCCGGAGATCGTGATCCAGAAGACGAGCATGAAGAGCAGGATCATCATCGGGAAGCCCCAGATGCGGCTCGTCACCAGCCGGTCGATCGTCCGGTCGAGATCGAAGCGCTCTTTGACGTCCGGGCGCGTCACGGCGCGGTCGGCCAGCCGTGCCGCGTCGGTGTACAGATCTTCCATCAACTGCTCGTGGAAGCCCTGCCCAACCTCCCAGCGCAGTTGATCGGCCAGTTGCAGAATGCCTTCGCGTTGTTCGCTTGGTGCGCTCATGATACGGCCTCCAGCGGCAGCACTTCCGTCCGCACCGGGTCGAGTGCGGCGGGCTTGTTCAGATCGCCCAGGTCGCCGCGGCGCAGCGCGTCGGCGATCGCTTCGTCGCCGTCGAGCAGGCGCAGCGCCACCCAGCGCGCGTTCGAAAGCTGCGGATAGGCCGCCTGGATCTGCGTCGTCAGCTGATCGAGCGCGTGCGCCAGCTTGCCGGACTGCACTTTCGCCCGGTGCGGACGGCAGACCGTGCGCCCGCTGGCCACGTCGTCAACCGCCTGCAGCAGTTCCTGCAAGCCTTCGCCGCGCCGCGCGGACGTCGGCACGACCGGCACGCCGAGATCGCGCGCCAGCCGCCGGTCATCGACCGTCAGGTTGTGACGCCGCGCCTCGTCCATCAGGTTGAGGCAGACGACCGCCCGCTCGGTGATCTCCAGCACTTGCAGCACCAGGTTGAGATTGCGCTCCAGCCGCGTCGCATCGGCCACGATCACGGTCACGTCCGGCTGGCCGAACAGGATGAAATCGCGCGCGACCTCTTCGTCGACGCTCGTCGCCAGCAGCGAGTACGTCCCCGGCAGGTCGACGATTTTGTAGCGCTGGCCGCCGAACTGGAAGCCGCCCTCCGCGCGCGTGACCGTCTTTCCCGGCCAGTTGCCCGTGTGCTGGCGCAGGCCCGTCAGCGCGTTGAAGACGGTGCTCTTGCCCGTGTTCGGGTTGCCTGCCAGCGCGACGACGTAGTCCCAGTCGGTCATGTCGACGCCCAGCTTGAGCAGATTGGCGCGGCTGTGCGCCGGGCACGTCGCGCAGACTTCAGATGCAGGTTGTTGGATTGGGATCGGCGTGGTGTTGGGTTGGTCGCTCATGATGCTGCCTCCTCTCGGCGGATGTAGATCAGATCGGCCTGCTCGCGACGCAGGGCGATCAGGGTTTCACGAATGCGGTAGGCCATCGGGTCGCCGCTGGGGCTGAGGAACTCGGCGTTGACCCTGGTGCCGCTCAGGATGCCCAGGTCGAGAAATCGCCGCCGTTCGGCCCCGCGGCAAGCGGGGGCGATGCCGCTGACGACCGCCGTCTCCCCTTGCTTGAGATCGCTCAGGCGCTCGACCGCGCGCGTGACTTCGGCGGCGTGCTCGACCACGACCGAGATATTCCCGGCCACGACCGGCGCCAGCACGTGCTCGTCGCCATCGGCCCAGAAGCGGATCGCTTGCGGCGACTGCGACGTGATGCGGATCTGCTGCCCGGGCGCCAGGCCCTCGGCCACGAGCTGCGCATAGATCACGTCCGGCTCATCCTCCACGTGGACGATGCGCAGCGGCACGTTGAGCGGCATCGACGGCAGAGGCTGCCCGCCGTGGGGCACGTACTGGCCCGACGATGACGGGATCGGGTCGCCATGGGGGTCGTGCGTCGGGTAGCCGAGCTGACGTTCGAGTTCGCCCAGCTCTTCGGGGCTGCGGCCATGCTCGTAACGATCGGCCAGCCGGTGCCAGCCAGACTCGCTCATGCCCGTTTCGTCGGCCAGGAAGCGTTCCCACAACCGGTGCGCGCGGATGACGTGCAGCGCGGCATTGACCCCGCCGGGCGTCAGCTTCAGGTGATCGTCGACCAGGACGAGCAGTTCGCGCTCGGTCATGACGGTGACCAGATGCGCCGCCTGATCCGCGCTGATGTGGACTGCCCCGGCGATGCTCTCAATCGTCGGCGCGCGCCCGTTCAGCTCGCACTTGTAGACGTGCTTGAGCGTATCTTCGATGAAGACGCGCTCGTTCAGCCGCCCCATCTCACGCCAGCGCCAGACCAACCCGCGCTCCGGCGCAAGCAGCACATAGAGCACAATCGCCAGCACGGCGAACGCGATTAAGGCCAGAATTGGGTTGGGCATCGGATTTCCTACATTGAATTTTAGACTAATCTAATTTGGATTTTACGTCGTTCTGCCGAGGTTGGCAAGGGGGCAAATTCGGAGTTCTCAGTGCTCGGTGCTCAGTGATGGGTTCTGGGTTCACGGTTCACAGTGCACGGATCACAGGTGCAAGGAGGCGACATGGCAGAGACCGATGTAGGGGTGCATCACGATGCGCGCGGTACGTGGCCTGTCCCCCGCCTGAATTGACCCGCCTGCGCTTTGGGATCAGCGGCGGGAAAATTCAACTCCGTATTCTCCGTGTCCGCGTCGTTCATAGCTTTCTTGCGCAGGATTCGAAACGTCGTTACGCTCAAGCGGATTGAGCAACCTGCAAGGCAAGTGAAGATCATGAGCGACATCAAGTATCACATCGGCTTCGGCGCGGACGACATCACAGGCGCAGACATCGCACTCCTGAGCGGCGACCCGGTGCGAGCGGAAAAGATCGCCAACCAGTACCTGACCCTGGATAAGCCGCTTTCGACCGTGCGTGGATTGAACAGCTACGTCGCGATGACGCCGGGCGGCAAACGGATCATCTCCGCGACCAGCGGCATGGGTGCGCCGTCGTTGAGCATCGTCGTCAACGAGCTGGCGCAGGTCGGCATCCGCCACATCATCCGCATCGGCACCTGTGGCTCGATTCAGCCGCACGTGCTCTCCGGCAGCGTCGTCATCACGCGGGCGGCGCTCTGCCGCCAGGGCGCGGCGGGCGACATCGCCCCGGTCGAATATCCCGCGGCGGCCAACCCGTTCTGGACGATGGCGCTCGTCAACGCGGCGAGCGAGGTCGGCGCGGATTGGCACGTCGGCCTTACCGCCTCGGTCGACACCTTCTACGAGGGTCAGGAGCGCACGGATACGTCGTACAACAAGCACCTGCTGCGCTCACGCGTAGGCGCCATCGACGAGTACCAGACTCTGCGCGTGCTCAACTTCGAGATGGAAGCGGGCACACTGTTCAAGATGGCGAGCGTCTACGGGCTGGGCGCGGGCTGCATCTGCGGGGTGATCGCCGCGCGCGTCGAGGCGGAGAATGTCTCGCACGAGGCCAAGATCAAGGCCGAAGACCACGCCATCCGCACGGCCATCCGCGCCATCGACACGATTGACCCGGCCCTGCTCGGCGAAGCGTACCGGTGGTGAGCGCATAGTCAGCAATCGAGTCACATCACGACTCTGATCACGCTATAATACCTCTCATAATGAGAGGAACAGCTTGATGTTTGGGCCCAGAATACGCTGGATCGTGTTCGTCGCGATTGTCGTGGCCGTAATCGCTGTGGCAGTTGCCAATACTTGGCCGAATCTCGTTCGACAGGATCTACTATCTTTCATACAGCCGATGACTACATTTGTCATCGCCATCGCGGGTCTACTAGTCATTCTGCAAGTGGCTTATACATGGCTATTCGGCAAACCAAGTCCTGCGCAAACTGAAATCAACCGTGCATCCCTAATGAGTATCATGCGCCGCGTATGGATCAATGGTGATGGTGAACATCCTGGCGTTCTCGAAGACGCTTTGCGCGATGCCTACTTTGACATCGACTTGAAGATTGCGCCGGACAGGGCTGGCCGGTCGCAAGCCTATGAAGGCAACATCATCATGAAACCAACCGCGATAATTCGGAGGGGAGAACGCGAGCCATTGCACATAGACACAACTCCAGACGCGTTAGCGAAGGCGTACTATGACAACGACAGGCAGATCTTGATTTTGGGTGCGGCTGGCAGTGGCAAGTCTGTCTTGCTATTGCAGCTAGCAAGCAGGTTGCTGGATGATGCGGCAATAGACAAAATGAAGGCAGTGCCAGTCGTAATCAACCTCTCATCATGGGCAATTAAGCGATTACCAATGCAAAAGTGGCTAATTGGTGAACTTCGCCGTGGTGCATATGGTGTCTCAAAAAGACAGGTGCATAGTTGGATAAAGGCGGACGCCCTAATATATTTGCTGGACGGACTAGATGAGGTAGCGGAAGAACACCGCGTGGCATGTCTTAGGGCACTAAACAAGTTCATTGTGCCGGAACGGCAGGTGGTCGTTTGCAGCAGAAGTGATGAGTATGCCGCGCTAGACGCCCACCTGGATGTTCGAAACGCGGTCGAAATACAGCCGTTCACGCCTGGCCAATTTGAGGCATATGTGCGCGACCATCTGCCAGTTGGACAAACAGTGGAAGATGCATTGGTAACCTTGCGGGCCGATCCGGATGTATGGGTAGAAGTTCAAAAACCGCTATTCGCGAATATACTCATTTCGACCTACCGCGATGGCAAGACGTTTGCGGCCGTTTCGACCGAAGGAACTGTTCTGTCTCGTGTGCGGCAGCTAGTGATCGAACCCTACGTAACACGTCAGCTACAAAATGCCGCGGGCGCACCCCATTCAAACACTGACACACGCAAGTATATGAGTTGGCTGGGCTGGCAACTGAGAAGTCATGAGCTAACTACGTTTTATGTTGAAGCTCTGCAAGTCGATTGGCTAAGGAATGCTGGATTTCGACTGCTTCAGCGAGTACTTAGCGTATTGATGTTCTGGCTGGCACTGGTACCTCCGATTGGACTTTGGGCAGGCCTTCTAGGCTTACAAGGAGGCAACCTTGCGCTCGGATTGACATTCGGGCTCACATTCGGGTTAGCGAGTGGAATAACGAATGGCACAATGGCAATTAACGTAGAGCAGCGCCTGCGAATTAGTTGGCGTGAGTTGGTGGGCGGACTGGCAAATGGGCTGGCTGGCGGGCTCGTAGGAGGATTAGTCGGTTGGTTCGCGTTCGGGCTTGGGGGAAGCCTTGCAGGTGCACTATTTGGCGGGCTCGTTGTTGGCTTTTCCCTTGGGCTTGGAGGAGCTATGGCGAATGGACTAATAGGATTTAGCTCAGTGCTAGATCGGACAACACCCAGTCAAGGTATATGGGATACATTTCTATTGGGATTAATCATGGCGCCGACGCTAGGGTTAGCAGGATGGTTGTTGGCCGGCCAAGTGTTCGGCTCGTCGTTGGGACTAGCGATCGGACTCACAAGAGGACCATTCGATATCATACGGCATCTCATCCTTCGATGTCTGCTTTACGCTGAACAAAACACTCCTCTACGCTTCGACAAGCTGCTGTACCACGCGCGTGACCGTCGGTTGATGCGGCAGGTCGGCGGTGGCTTCATCTTCATCCATCGTTATGTACTAGAGTATTTCGCGGCGTATTGGGAGGAACATTATCAAAGACCGTGAGCCGAGCGTGATTTGGCTATAAGAGAAATAGCTGTACGGTGATCAAGCTATGGTTGACCACACCAAGAACGCACCAAACCTCGACAATCTACGCGCACACCGCGAAGACATTCTTCAGCTCGCAGAGCATCACGGCGCCTACAACGTCCGGGTCTGCGGGAGTGTCGCCCGACAGGAAGCTACCCCAGGCAGCGATGTCGATCTGCTCGTCTCGGCGCGTCCGGGCGTCAGCATGTTTGACCTGGTCGGTTTGTGGCTCGACCTGAAAGATTTTCTCGGCTGCGACGTGAGTCTGATCACCGATGACGATCATCCGCGTCACGAGCGTTTCATGTCGCGGATTCGCGAGGATGCCGTCCCGCTATGAGCTCCTATGTGTCGCCGATGGATCGTTCTATGCTTGAACCATCGGCAACCACTCATCCCTCGTGACTCATCACCTGAATTCGCACCGAGCACCGAGCACTGGGCACCGAGCACTTCTTATCCCACAAACTGCACGATCATCATCAGCGCGTAGGGCAGCAGCGCAATCAATGCCAGCCAGGGGCTGCCGCGCCGCGTCTCGTGATCCTGATCCCAACTGAACAGGTAGGCCGCCAGCCCGGTCGCGAGCAGACCGCCCGCCACCAGTGCCAGCGCGGACACGTACGGATCGATGGCCGTCTCCATGCCGTAGCCGAGGCCGTTGGCGATGTTCATCGCGTGCGTCGTCGGCAGCAGCAGCGCGATCTTCTGCAGCGCGTCTGGCAGGGCCGACGAGGGCATCATCAGGCCGCCGATCAGCATCGACGGCAGGAAGATCGCCTGCGCCAGCATGACCGTCGTGTTCGCGTTGGGCGAGACGACGCCGAGCAGCAGCCCCAACCCCGCACAGGCGAAGGTCAGCAGCAGGAAAGCGAGCAGCAGCCCGCCCATGTTGACCGGCAGCGGCGCGTTGAACAGCGGCGGCGCCAGCACGATCATGATCGCGGCGACGATCAGCACGCGGAACAAGGTCGTCAGCGCGGGCATCGCCAGGATCGAGAGCTGCGGAATGCCGTGGATGCGATAGCTGCGGAAGATGCCGGCGCTGCGGGCGGCGACCAGCGCATCCGGCATGCCGAGCATGGTGCTGGCGAGCACGGCGAAGAAGATCATCGCCGGGATCAGCGTGTCCTTGAAGGCCGGGTTGACGCCCGTCATCAGGGCGCCGCCGAGCAGGAAGAAGCCGAGCGGGAACAGGATGTTGAGCAGCAGCAGCGTGCGGTTGCGCAGCCCGGCGCGGAATTCGAACGAGAAATGATGCGCGAATGCGGTCATGATACGACCTCCTTGCCGCCGGTGATCTCCAGGAAGCGTTCTTCAAGCGATGGCCGCTCGACGCGCAGGTCGATCAGCGTGTCGCCCTGGGCCTTGAGGTGCTCCAGCAGCGTGAGCACGGTCGCGGCGGTGTCGGTCGTGAAGTAGATGTCGTAGCCATCCCTGGCGCTGCGCTGGGTGACGCCGGGCAGCGCCGTCAACTCGGAGACGGTCGCGCGCTCGGTCTGGATCGAGATCTTGGTCAGCCCGGCGCCGTGCGCAGTCAACTCGCGCGGGCTGCCCTGGGCGACGATCCTGCCCTGGAGCAGGATGGCGATCCGGTTGGAGAGCTTCTCGACCTCGGCCATGTCGTGGCTGCTGAGGATGATCGTCACGCCCTGCGCTTGCAGCTCGCCGATCAGCTTATGCAGCTCGACGCGCGATTGCACGTCCAGCCCGGCGGTCGGCTCGTCGAGGATGACGACCTGCGGCTGATGCGTCACCGCCAGCGCCAACTGCAAGCGGCGCTTCTGCCCGGTCGAGAGCGCCACGTACTGAGTCGCCAGCTTGCCCTCCAGCCCGACGCGCTCGAGCAGGTCGAAGCGCGGCGCGCTGCCGTGATAGGCGCTGAACAGATTCATCGCCTCGCGCACAGTGATATTGTCCGGCATCCCGGACGTTTGAAGCTGGACGCCGATCAGGTTGCGCAGGCGGTGCGGGTCGCGCGTCGGGTCGACGCCCATGACGCGCAGCGTGCCGCCGTCGGGCTTGCGCAGCCCTTCCAAACATTCGAGCGTGGTCGTCTTGCCCGCGCCGTTCGGGCCAAGCAAGCCGAACACATCCCCTTTGTGAACCTCGAAGCTGACACTGTCGACGGCGGTGAAATCGCCGTAGCGTTTGGTGAAGTCGTGAACGGTGACGACCTGGTCTGGCATGGTGGCCTCCTTAGGGCACAGACGGACGGGGCGCATCCGTTACATGCGAAAACGTGCGTCGCTCCCTTGGGCGGCGCACGATTCGCGACGATCATAGGCAATGCCCGCCGACGCTCTCAGTGACGAACATCACCGCCTGTGCGTGTGTAACATACTGGCAAAACGTGTCCCGGCGGTGAGCGTGGCATCCACGGCAATTGACGCAAGTCGCCAGCCGCGCAAATCCAACCGATAATGGAGCCGTTGGATCGTGATAGCGCCCGGAGAAGAGGCTACCCCCATGAGCGACACATCGCCCGCGCCGCTGGTGCGCATCGCCGCCGATCAAGATCGTTTCGGCGAGCAGCGCAGCCTCGGAATCAGCACAATCGCCTTCAAGCTGACCCCGCAGGACAGCGGCGGCATCCTGATCGTCGAGAACACGTTCCACGCGCCCGGCGGCCCGGCGCGCCACCTGCATCATGCGCAAGACGAATGGTTCTACGTCGTCGAAGGGACGTTCGCCTTCGAGATCGGCCAGGAGCGGTTCACGCTGCAGCCGGGCGATAGCCTGCTGGGGCCGCGTGGCCTGCCGCACGTCTGGGCATACACCGGTGGCGCAGCCCGCGGCAAGATTCTGATCGCCTTCATGCCCGCCGGGCAGATGGAAGCCTTCTTCCGCGAAGTGACGAAAGCCAACGCCATGCCGCCGCAAGACCCGGCCCTGTGGCACGCGCACGGCATGGATCTGCTCGGCCCGCCGCTGCCCGTCGGCTAGGGGCGGAGACGCTCAGATCATCGGCCGCGCATCTACTCGACCAGTGCGCGGATCTGGGCGAGGTGTTCAAGTTCGTGCAGGGCCATGCGCCGCGCCTGGCTGAAGATCGTGTGCCGCCTGCCGCCGATATCCGCCGCGCGCGCCCACGACTCCTCCGGCAGCGCGCGCAGCACCATCAGCAGCTGTTCGCGCTGGAGGGTGTAGGCTTGCAGCGACGCGCCGAAGTCGAGTTCCGCCAGGCGGGTTGCCCTGGCCCACCCACGTGGATCGTACAGCGGCAGCACCGGCTCATCCTCGGCCAGCATCGCGTAGATGGTGTGACCCCAGACGTCAGCGCAACTGCGAATGTGCGCAAGATTGTCCACCAGCGACCAGTCCCGTTGGCCCGGCGACCAGCGCACCTGATCTGCATCCAAGCCGCTCGTCAATTCTGCGATCTGGCCCGGCACTGCGGCCAGCGTCGCCAGGTGCGTCTCGGTCTCTTTGGGTGTGATCTTGACCATCGCCATTCACCTTGAACCGGTCGGGCCGATCAAGCAGGATCGAGCGCGATGATCACGCGCGTGATCCGGTGCGCGCCGTCAAAGCGCCGAAAGTAACCATCGTAACGCCGGTCGAGCAGGTCGTAGATGCGCGCGGCCTCGGCACCTTCGACGAAGCGCCCGCTCGCGTCGAGCCAGTCGGTTGCCCGGCGCTCGGCAGCGTCCGCGCCCGCCATGCGTGCCTGCGAGTTGGCGCGCAGCCGCCTGGCCTTCCACGCCTCCGGCGACGTGCTGGTGTAGATCACGTCGCCCTCCTGGACGAACCAGACCGGCGTGATCACCCCGCTGCCATCGCGCTTGAACGTCTCCAGCAGCAGCACTCGGTATGCACTCAAATCCTGCATCGTCGTTGCCTCGCATGATCGGCCTGTTGGCATTTGGGTATTGGCAGTTGGCTTTTAGCTTTTAGCCCATAGCCTTTAGCTTTTCTGAGCACCGAACGCCCGCACCTGAACCCAGAACTCAGAACAGTGTACCCAGAACCGCATTCTTGAGCATTGAGCATTGAGCACTGAGCACTGAGCACCGAGCACTGAGCACCAGTCTTCCCAAACCCAGAACTCAGAACTCTGTACTCAGAACCGCATTTTCTGAACACTGAGCACCCCTTTTACCGCCGCCGCCCGCGGTGATCGTCGATCAGGTCGAAGGTCGCGCCGTAGACGTATGGGTTGCCGTCGAGAAAGCCGTGCGGGAAGTCCATCGAGATCGCGCTGGCGTCGTCCAGCCGCTGGAGCTGTTCGTCCGTCAGCGACCAGTCGAGCACACCCAGGTTGTCCTCCAGTTGGGCGACCGTGCGCGCGCCCAGGATCGGGATGATCTGCGCCTTGTCCCCCTGCTGGCGCACCCATTGGATGGCGACCTGCGCCCGCGAGCGCCCGACTTCCTCGGCGATCAGGCGCACCTCTTCGATGATGCGCAGCGTCTGCTCGCGCTGGCGGACGCGCTCTGCCGTCTCCTCACGGTTGTAGCGCGACGGCTCGCTCGACTCTTCGGTGTACTTGCCGGTCAGCACGCCGCCGCCGATGATGCCCCACGGGAGCAGCGCCATGTCCCAGTATTTGGCGACCGGCAGCAGTTCGCGCTCCGGCGTGCGCCCGTTGAGCGAGTACGGGATCTGCAAGCCGATGAAGCGTGCCCAACCGCGCAGTTCGCTCAGCATGTTGGCGGCGGAGACGATGTAGGCGGGCGTATCCGAGACGGCGATGTAATTGACCTTGCCACTCCGCACGAGATCGTCCAGCCCGCGCATGATCTCTTCCAGTGGCGTGAAGTGATCCCACATGTGCAGGTAGAGGATGTCGAGATAATCCGTCTGCAGGCGGCGCAGACTCCGCTCGACCGACTGGCGCATGTTCTTGCGGCTGTTGCCGCCGCTGTTCGGGTCGGGCGAGTCGCGCTTGGTCAGCGTGTACTTGGTCGCGACGACGAAGTGATCGCGCCGCCCGTGCAGGAACTCGCCGACGAACTCCTCCGCCGTGCCGTCCGTGTAGTTGACCGACGTATCGATGAAGTTGCCGCCATAGTCGGCAAACAAGTCGAACTGCGCGCGGCTCTCGTCTCTCGACGCGCCCCAGCCCCACGTCTCGCCGAAGGTCATTGTGCCCAGGCACAGCTCGCTCACGCGCAGGCCGCTCTTGCCCAGCAGTTTGTATCGCATGTTCGCCATCGGTCGCCTCTCCTGCTATTACGCCATCATCCCACAGCATTATGACTCACAAGCGCCGCCTGCGTTCAAACCGAATCTCACGCCAATCTCGCTTATTGACGCTGAGAACAATGCAGGCATATTGTGATTGAAGCGCAATCATTTCACGACTGAGGAGTACACACCTGATGAACGACCTGATCCAGCGCCTTGACGAGCTGCTTGCACCGATCAACGAACGCATGGCTTCGTTCGATCGCCAGCAGCTGATCCGCTACGTCGCCATCTATATGCTCGTCGCGGGCATCTTCAGCTTTTGCGGCGGCATCGCCCTGTTCACCGCCGGCGTGCTCGGTGGCATCGGCGGGGCCGTCGGCTCGGTCGCGCTGCAATCCGCCGGTGAGGTCACCAGCGAACAACAGCAGCAGTTGGACGAGGCCGCCCGCGCCCTGTCCGAAGTCGGGGCCTACAGCGGCCTGGCCGTCATTTGGGCGATCATGAGCCTGGTCGCCGCGCCGCTCCTGATCCTGGCCGCGATCGGCCTGTTCCAGCGCAAATCCTGGGGACGCAACGCCGCCGTGATCGCCTTCCTCGTCAACGCGATCTCCTCGCTGATCGGCTTGGTGACCGGCGGCGGGATCTTCAATATCATCTGGGTCCTCATCAGCGCCTACCTGGCCTATTATTTCTACAGCAATGAGCCGCTCAAGGCGGAGTTCAGCTAGGCAGCCGCTCATTTATGTGGACAGGCGGACGGCAGACAGGGCCCCAAACGGGATTTCCTTCGGTCGCACGCCCTGTCCCGACAAAATCAGATCGTGTAGGGACGCGCCTTGGCGCGTCCGCCGCGTTGATTCATCAAAACGGGCGCCAGGAATGGCGTCCGTTGCATTTACAGCTCTAGACAAGACGGTGCCTCGCCCTCCCGTCCCGCGACCGCAAACCACTCCGGCGTGCTTCCTCTCACTCCCCCGGCGCGAGGCTGGCCGCCAGCACGCCGAGCGACGATGTCCAGGCGGGCATCGTCGAGTGGTAGCCGCGCAGGCTGCCACCCGCCACGCCGATGTTATCGACGAATCCGCAGTAGAAGGCGACCCGCTCGGCGATGACGTCGCAGTGATTGCTCTTCTCGCTGATGCGTACGCGCAGCCCGTCGGGCACGATCTCGATGCGCGAGCTGCCGACGTGCAAGGCTTCCGGCGCTTCGAGCGAGGCGGGCTGCCGGTCGGCCAGGCGCACGCTGGTCACGCCGCGCGCCACGATCAGGCCGGTGTTGCCATCACCGCGCAGCGACGGCGCCGGACGCAGATCGAACAGCAGGCCGAGCGAGCCGAACGGCAGCGCGTGCAGGATGCCGAGCAGCAGCGTATCCGCCAGCGCGTTGATCCGCCGCAGTGGATCGGTATATGGCAGGCGCACCTGGATCGGCGCATCGGAATAGACCAGATCGAGGATCGGGACTCGCATAGTCACCTCTTGGAGGATGTCGACTCGCCCGACGAATCAGGCGTCACAGGTTGCGTCAGCGAGGCGGCGATACCAGCGGCGAATGCGTCTATTGTACCGCCGCACGGCGACCTGTCATTAATGGACTAGCGATGTCACAGGCCGGAGGCGGGGTCGGCGCACCGGAAACGCGCTCGGCTCGACATAGGTCATAGCACGTCAGAACGGGCGTTTTTTCGTAGGGGCGCATCATGATGCGCCCCTAGAGCACCATGAGACCCCTTGTGACCTGTATTCCCATGACACGTATCAACCCGCTTCTAGGGGCGGATTTCCCGTGAGATCGCACCCGTTCTGTGCTACCATGACGCCCTGTTGCGTCGTATCAAGACAAGGCAGCATCCGTGCCGACAAGAGAAGAACGTATCGCGCTGTTCGAGCGTGGCATCGCCCGCGTGGCAGCGCGCGCCGAGCGTCTGTCGCTGCTCGACCGGCGCTTGAGCAACGTGCGCCTGGGCATCGCGGTCGCCGCCCTGATCGCCTTCATGGCCCTCAAGGATCGCTCGCTGGAAGCGCTGGCCGTGGCGCTGACGATCGCGGCGGTCACCTTCGTCGTCGTCATCATCATCCACCGCCGTGTGCGCCACGATCTCCAGCGCCAGAAGGATTGGATGCACATCAAGCGGACGCACATCGCCCGCGCGCGCATCGACTGGGAGCTGATCCCGCTGCCGCCACGCGACGATGCCGACGCCAAACACCCCTTCGCCATCGATCTGCACCTGACCGGCGAGCACTCACTGCATCACCTGCTCGATACCGCCTCGTCGCTTCAGGGCAGCGACCATCTGCGCGACTGGCTGCTCGACCCGTTGGCGGATGCGGACGCCATCCTGGCACGCCAGCGCCTGATCGCCGACCTTTCGCCGCGCTTCTGCGACCGTCTGGCCCAGATCGGGCGCGGCGCTGCCGTGGGCGAACCGCGGCTCAATACGCAGCGCCTGCTCGACTGGATGGCGCTGGAGCCGGTTGAGCGCGTCAGCGGCGGCTTCGTCGCGCTGCTCGGCGTGCTGTGCCTGATCACGGCGGCCCTGTTCGTGATCAGCACGCGCGGGCAGCTTCCGCCCTACTACGTGATCAGTTTCGCCGTCTACGCTGGCCTCTCGATCACCAGGGCGCGCGCGGCGATGACCTTCTGGAGCCTGGCGATGAGCCTGCAGGACGTCTTCAACGGGCTGAACGGCATCTTCAACTACTTCGAGCGCACACGCGCCGCGAGTAAACCGGCACTGGCGCACCTGATCGCCCCGTTTCAGGATCAGCAGCGGCCTTCGCGCCAATTGCGCACGCTGCGCCGGATCATCGGCGCGGGCGGTCTGCAGGCCAACGCCATCGCCTGGGGTATCGCCAACGCGCTCATGCCGTGGGATCTCTACTTCGCCTACCGCCTGTCGGTCGAGCGGCGCAAGCTCACGCGCCTGATCCCGATCTGGCTCGGCATCTGGCATGAGTTGGAAGCGCTGGCCTCGCTGCGGACGTTCGCCCACCTCAACCCGGGTTACGTCGTGCCGTCGCTGGCGCCCGGCTCCGGGGGCCTCGAAGGAACGCAAATTGGCCACCCGCTGATCGAACACGAAGATCGCGTCTGCAACGACTTCGCCATCGACAGGCTGGGCAAGGTCGTGCTCATCACCGGCTCGAACATGTCCGGCAAGAGCGTCTTCCTGCGCACGCTGGGCGTCAATCTGCTGCTGGCGCGCGTCGGCGCGGTCGCCTGTGCCGAGTCAATGCGCACGGACGTCTTCCGGCTCTACTCGTGCATTCAGATCAGCGACTCGCTGGTCGAAGGCTACTCGTACTTCTACGCCGAGGTGCGCCGCCTCAAGGATTTGCTCGACGCCCTGCGCGCGGATGACCCGCTGCCGCTGTTCTTCCTGATCGACGAGATCTTCAAGGGCACCAACAACCGTGAACGGCTCGAAGGCAGCCGCGCCTACATCGCCTCACTGATCGGCCAGCACGGCCTGGGGCTGGTGACAACGCACGACCTCGAACTCGCGAGCCTGCCCGGCCTGATCAACTATCACTTCTCGGACAGCGTGCAATCCGGCGAGCTGACCTTCGACTATACGCTGCGCCCCGGCGTTTCGCCGACGACCAACGCCCTGCGCATCATGGCGCTGGCCGGGCTGCCCGTGAGCGAACGGGCGGAGTAAGCGCATATCCCACCGGCTCCACAACGGCGGGGCGATTCTTCACCTACGCGCATGATCGCGCGCCGCGATCCGGGCGTACAGTGAGGGTATATTCATTCACGCCGCTCGGCCAGGACGAACGTGCTCCTGGTCTAAGGGAAACATCATGAAACGAGTACGAAGCATCATCACGAGCGTGGTTCGCTACCGATGGCTAACCGTGCTGCTGGCGCTCGCGCTTGTGCTGGGTGGACTGACGTCTGTAACGGCTTACGACCAACAGAGCAATTCAGACTCCGTCTACAAGTTGACGGTCAGTGGGGATAAGTCCGTCATCGCTGTAGCCTACTACGAAGATAGTCGCGTAGACCTTTTCGACAATCAGACGGGCGACTATATCCGCTCGGTCGATCCTGGCCCAAGCGTTCCGGCCTGGATAGCACTTAGCCCAAATGGGGATCGTTTAGCTTACTCGGCCTCGAACGGAAATCTCGTGGTTGCGAACACGACAAGTGGATCGCGCAACCGTCTGCTGGGCGAGGGTGTAATCCAAATCGGAGCACTGGCATGGAGTCCTGTGCGTGATGAAATTGCCGTCGCCATCGGCAGCGGCATTACGGTAATCAGTTCGACGACCGGGGAGACAATACACCAGATACTTGATCCGACGCATAGGGGAATGATTGTTGGTCTGGAATGGAGTCCCGACGGTCAACGACTGTTGAGCAACTTCTACACATCCCAACTCATACTATCGGAAACAGACAAAAGACAGCTGCAAATCTGGGATCTATCGAGTGAGGAGATGTTTTTGTCCACCCCCATTTTGACTATCGTAGACCGAGGCGGCGGAGGCACTGCATGGAGTCCCGATGGCACACAGATTGCACTGACGGAAGATGGAAGCCTAGCCATATTCAATCTGGTTACCGAGACATTCGTCGCTGAGTTACCGACGAACGACCATTTGCTCACCGATGTTGCATGGAGTCCCGACGGGAGCAAGCTGGCGACGGGCGGGCAGGTCATCCGCATCTGGAACAGCGCTGATTGGCAGATCGCACGAGAAATTCTGAACGACAAGGTTGCGGTCTATGTTCAGTGGTCACAAGATGGGCGGCACGTTTCTTACGATGGGCTTGATGGCCTGCATCGCGATGAGGCGCTGGTGCCGGATTCGGCGCTCACCGGTACGCCCATGGCAAATCTTGTCGATGCTACACCTTCCATCGAAGGCATTCAGCCACCACTTGATGAAATGCCAGTTCAGCCGGATTCAGCCATCGAATACATAAGCTGGAATCACACGGGCACGCTCCTTGCTGTGGTCACAGATGATCTCGTGACCGTCTTCGATGGTCAGAGCCAGCAACAGGTCTGGGAGTACGCGGTTGACGACTATCGACCACAGATATCCTGGAACCCCCAAGTGCCTACTCAATTAGCCGTCGCGGGTTACGAATCAGGAGTTGAAGTCTGGGACGTCCAAACTGGGGCGCTTGTTCTGGCGCTGGAGACAGCGAGTTGGTTGCAAGACGTCGCCTACAGCCCGGATGGCAGCCGCATCGCGACGGCCCATGGACTGGGTACACCAGATTTTGCGGCAATGGTTCAAGTCTGGAATGCGCTAAACGGTCAACTTATCACCGAGACCCGAAGCCGAAGCCGCTATATCGCTTCTCTCACGTGGAGCCCGATTGGAGACCGAATAGCGGGAATCGCTGGGGATTTTAACCAGGCGATAGTCTGGAACGCGGCGACAGGCGAAGACATTGCTGCGTTCCCTCGATATGATGAAGACAATCCTGAATCCGTTTGGCAGGTGCGCTGGAGTCCGCAAGGTAACCGAATAGTCACGTATGGCGACAATGTAGGTTTCTCGCTGTGGGATGCCGACACCTATGAGCTTCAGACCACGTTTTCACTTGCCGATAGTGGAAATGATATGGAGTTTAACACGGCAGGAGATCTCCTGGCTGTGGCAGGCATCTTCAGTGTTCACGTCATCGAGGTCGCCACAGGTACGGTGATAACCGAGCAAATGATGCCAGAACAGATAGAATCGATTGCCTGGCATCCAGACAGAAATACCTTAAGCGTCGGTGGCCTAGTACCTCTAGCAGAAGTTGAAGTCGATTGGCCCACACCCACGCCGACGCCCGCACCCTGATGCGCTCTCCCCTCATCCGATCACCCCGCGTAGGCGAGCGAAGACCTGGCGTGTCTCGGCGCGATAGGGGTCGCGCGTTTCCGGCTTGAACAGCTCCCAGCCGTCGCTATCCGCCAGATAGAAGATTTCGGCGAGCGTCAGCAGTTCGCGGTCGAAGTAGCGTCGGATGTGCGCGTCGTCGAGCGGCGCGGCCTGCGGCCATTGGCCCAGATTCGTGATCGACATGTGCAGCAGCACGAGCTTGATCAGCAGCGTCGCCGGGGTGCCCGCGCCATAGATGCGCTCGATGCCCGCGCAAATGGCGTCCAGCTTCGTGTTATCCTGGATCGGCTGGCCGTCCGCGCGCAGGATGAACGCCCCGCTCGTCAGCGCCGCCCAATCCTCCACCGCCGACGCCATCCCCTCGCGCACGGCGAAGCCCAACCGCGGCAGCGCACGCGCGGTCATCACCGCCGAGCGAAACGCGTGCGTCAAATCGCGCATGCCGGGGCGCATTCGCTTGCTCAGGTCATGGAAGAGCGCCGCCCATTCGAGCAGCGCCTGTTGATCCGGCGTCGCGGCCTGATACTCCGGCGTCATCAGCAGCGCCATCAACACGCAGTTGACGTGCACCAGCGTCACGCCTTTCCCCTCCGTCGCCATCGCTTCCCAGCCGGGGACGATCGTGTCGATCTGCGCCATGACCGTCGGGGTGTAAAAGGCGTGCACACATGCGGCCAGCGTTTGCCAGTCGCTCAGCGCGCCGCTTTCGTAGGTGGTGACCAGCGCGCGCACGAAGCTCATCACCTGCGGCAAATGTTCGACGACCGTCGGCACATGTGGATGACTCATGGTTGGCACTCCGGGCGGGCGATGCGCTAAACTGATCGTCCGAGCACACTCCCGATCAGGACATAGAGGATACCATGGCTGACACGAAGTACACCGGCAGCGAGATGGATCGGCGTTACCACGGCTCCGAGATCAACGTCACCTACAGCAAGAAACGCTGCATCCACGCCGAGGAATGCATCCGCCATCTGAACGCCGTGTTCGACGTCACCCGCCACCCGTGGATCGATACCGAGGGCGCGCCCGCCGAGCGGATGGCGCAAACCATCCACCTGTGCCCGTCCGGCGCGCTCCACTACGAGCGCAAGGATGGCGGCCCCGCCGAGCAGGCGCCAGAGACGAACACGATCCGCCTGTGGAAGAACGGCCCGATCCAGATCAACGGCGACATCGAGATCGTCGGCGCAGCCGTCGAGATGATGCACGAAACACGGGCAACGCTGTGCCGCTGCGGGGCGTCCGAGAACAAGCCGTTCTGCGATAACGCGCACCACAAAGTGCTCTTCCGCGCGGAAGATCCCGCAGGCCAACCCGCCGAGGCCGTGACGGTCAGCAGCGGCGGCAAGCTGCGCATCGAGCCGGAGCCCAATGGCTCGCTCTACATCCGCGGCAGCATGACGATCCTGAACGCCGCGGGCGAGGTCATCTTCACCGGTGACGAGACCTGGCTCTGCCGCTGCGGTCACAGCACAGACAAGCCGTTCTGCAATTCGATGCACAAACAGGTCGGCTTCGTCGCGGAGTGAGGTTCACCCGGTCAAGCACACGTAACCGAGATGATGGGTCATAATGGGTCTTTGGACATCGTAGGGGCGCATCATGATGCGCCCCTACAGCGCAGAAAGCACCTTTCATGTCGTAGTGTGCGACATTGATAAGCTCATCATATTTTTGATGCGATTGCCCTATGCCCCTCACGCCGTCAGCGCCAAACGGTAGATCAGCTCGCCTTCTTCGACCTCACCCGTATCGACGAAGCCGAGGCTCTCGTAGAGCAGCCGCGCCGCGTCGTTTTCCGGCACGAAGCTGATGTAGACGGCGTCGCAGCCGGGCGTCGCCCGCAGCCGCTCGATCACCTGCCCCATGGCGGCGCGCCCGTAGCCTTTGCCCTGCTCAGCGTAGGCAACCATCAGGCGGATAATCCACCACGCGTCGACGTCTGCCTCGTAGCCGTAGAGGACGTAGCCAACCGGCTGCTCATCCGCGTAGATGCCGACGTGGAGCAGCGCGCCGTCGCTGTAATGCGCGTCGAGCATCGAGATGGCGTTATGCGTCACGAAACGCTGCTGATCGGGCGGCAGCGTTCGCGAGAGCAAAGCGATTGGCCGCCAGTTGTCACGCGTGATCTCGCGCAGGCTGATCGTGGGCATCGTATGTTCCTCACATCGGCGGCAATCATGGTCGCCCGCCGTTATGCTCCGCCACTGTTCGACTCTAGCCGATCCGAGCGCGGTCTGTCCAAAAGCAAAAGCGGGCCCTATGACCCGCTCTCGCTTCATATCGTGACTGCCAAGTCTATCTTAGGGACAGGCGAGGCTGCCCGCAGCCAGATAGGTGGCGCCGATGACGGTCGTGCTGCTGAAGCCGGGGCCCTGCCAGCCCACCGCCAGGTAATCCAGCCCGCCGCCCTCTTTCATCAGGGCTTCGACGTAGTAGGTCTGCCCCGCCGTCAGCGTGATGGCGCTCGACTGCTGCTGGCTGTACTTCGTCCACTCGCGTGAGCCAGTGTAGCCGGGCACGCTGGCGATCATCTGCTTGTTCGCCGGGTTGCTATCCGTGCTCAGCCAGAGTTGGCTGTTGTCGTCACCGGCAATCGAGAAGGTGTAGCTGCCGCTTGTCGTCGGGATGATGTAGCCGCGCATGCGCTGGCCATAGTTATCGCCGATGTTCGACGGCGCCTCGAAGGTGGTGGTCGTCGCACAAAGCGACGGCGAATTCGGGTAGCTGCTGGCCCCGGTCAGGTCGCTGACACTGGAACCGCTGATGCCGTTGTAGACCTCGCGGATCAGCATGCCCGCCCCGCTGGTCGAACCGCCGCCGCCACCGCTCGACGAGCACGAGAACCCGTCATGGAACAGATTGCCGCTGGGAATGACGGTTGGGCTGCTGATGCCCGGCCCTTCCCAGGCCACGGCCAGATTATCGCCGCCGCCCTGTTCCTTCATGAGCGCCTCGACGTAATAGCCCTGCCCCGCCGTCAGCGTGATCCACGTCGACTGCTGTGAAGAGTACTTCGTCCACTCGCGCGAGTTGGTCCACCCTGAGACCTGCGCGATCAACTGCTTATCCGCCGGGTCGCTGTCGGTGCTGAACCAGAGCTGGGTGTAGTCGTCACCGGCGATGTAGAAGCGGTACGATCCGCTGGTCGTCGGCACGATGTAACCGCGCATCCGTTGGCCGTAGTTGTCGGCCACGTCGGACGGTGCCTCGAACGATGTGCGAACCTCGCACGTATCCGGTGAATTCGGGTAGCTGCTGTCGCCGGTCAAATCGCTGACGGCGCCGCCGCTGATGCCCTCGTAGACCTCGCGCAGCAAGCCTGCACTCGTGTAAGAGGGGGTGCCAGAACCACCGGTGTCCCCGGTGCCGCCAGTCCCGCCCGTGTCACCCGTGTCACCCGTCCCGCCGGTGCCGCCTGTGCCACCGGTCGAGCAGGACAGTCCATCGTGGAACAGGTTGGCGCTGGGGATGACCTGTTTGGTGCTCATGCCGGGACCCTGCCAGGCCACGGCCAGGTTATCACCGCTGCCGCCCTCTTTCATGAGCGCCTGGACGTAGTAACCCTGCCCTGCGACCAACGCAATCGAGTTCGACTGCTGTTCGGCGTATTTCGTCCATTCCTGAGCGTTCGTCCATCCGGTCACCTGCGCGATGCGCGTCAGGCTGGCCGGGCTGGCATCGGAACTCAGCCACAGTTCGCCGTTGTCGTCACTCGCGATCCAGAACGTGTAGCTGCCGCTGGTCGTCGGCACGATATAGCCGTGCATGCGCTGGCCGTAGTTTTCGGCAAAGTCGGTCGGCGCCTCAAACGTCGATCGGACTTCGCAGCCGTTGGGCAGATTCGGATAATCGGACGAGCTGGTCAGATTGCTGACGCTCGTGCCGCTGACATTGCTCCAGTATTCGCGCAGCAGGCCGGGCGCCGTGTAGGTCACACCGGTGCCACCGGTATCTCCGGTGCCGCCGGTTCCGCCCGTGCCACCCGTATCCCCGGTGCCACCCGTACCGCCTGTGCCGCCGGTTCCGCCCGTGCCACCCGTATCGCCAGTGCCGCCGGTATCCCCGGTGCCACCGGTATCCCCGGTGCCGCCAGTGCCACCTGTGCCACCGGTATCCCCGGTACCGCCAGTTCCGCCTGTGCCACCGGTATCCCCGGTGCCGCCAGTTCCGCCTGTGCCACCCGTATCTCCGGTGCCACCAGTACCACCCGTGCCACCGGTATCGCCGGTGTCACCGGTTCCGCCTGTGCCACCCGTATCCCCAGTGTCACCTGTGTCGCCCAGATCGCCGGTAGCGGCGCTGCCAGGCACCCAGATCGGCGGGCACAAGCCGCCGGGCTGCAGGAAGCAGTTCACTTCTTCGTATTTGTTGGCTGTGGCTTCGGTCAGCACGTGCGTAATGCCAACCAACGTCACGCCGACGAGCGCCAGAATGAGCGCATACTCGACCAAACCCTGACCGGGCCAGCCGAGCGTCCGCCCATCGTGGTGGATTGCCGTCTTCTTCCTTTGTCTACGCTCTTCTTGTGTTGCAGTCATCGATGAGTCCTCGTCCCCTGTCGGCACTTGACGAAATAATTAATGAAGTTGCAATAACAGAGTGATAATTCTCCCTATCTTCAGTTTACCTTGTACATCTTTACCGGCTCATAAAATTGCGCAAAAATTCACGCGTTTTTGGGATATGAAAAGCGTATATGGCGCATTTTGGCTTTGATTAACGCCTGGGCGCGGTATAATTCGCGCCCGCACTTAATGCCAGTCCGAATCTAGAGTTTGGGAGAGCGTTTTCATCATGACGGAGCAAACGTTTAATTCGGCGACGAGCGAGTGGTATTACCCCAGCGACGACGTCGTCAAGCATGCGCGCGTGCCGGACTACGAGGCGATGTATGCCGAGGCCGAGCGCGACCTGGAGGCGTTCTGGGGCAAGATGGCGAGTAACCTCGATTGGTACGCACCATGGCAGAAAGTGCTCGATCAGAGTCAGGCGCCGTTCTACAAGTGGTTCGTCGGCGGCAAGATCAACATCGCCGCCAACGCGCTCGACCGCCACGTGAAAACCTGGCGCAAGAACAAGCTGGCCTTGATCTGGGAGGGAGAGCCGGGCGATAAGGTCACGCTCTCGTACTGGCGGCTGTGGAAAGAGACGAACAAGTTCGCCAACGTGCTGCGCAGCATGGGCGTGCGCAAGGGCGACCGCGTGACGATCTACATGGGCCGCATCCCGGAGATCATGATCGCGATGCTCGCCTGCGCCAAGATCGGCGCGGTGCACAGCGTCGTCTACGGCGGTTTTAGCGAGCAGGCGCTGGCCGACCGCATCGAGGATGCGCAGAGCAAAGTGTTGGTGACGGCGGATGGAGCCTGGCTGCGCGGCAACATCGTGCGCCTGAAGGACACCGTCGACGAAGCTGTGCGCCGTTCCCCGGTGGTCGAGACGGTCATCGTCGTCAAGCGCACCGGTCACGACGTCACGATGGAACAGGGCCGCGATTACTGGTATCACGACCTGATGGGCCTGCCGATCGCCAGCCCGAACTGCGAAACCGAAGTCATGGACGCGGAAGACCCACTCTTCATCCTCTACACCAGCGGCACGACCGGCAAGCCGAAGGGCGTCCTTCATACGCACGGCGGCTACTCGGTCTACACCTCAACCACGCTCTCGTGCGTGTTCGACATCAAGGACGAGGATCGCTACTGGTGCGCCGCCGACCCCGGCTGGATCACCGGGCACAGCTACATCGTCTATGCGCCGCTGATCCTGGGCGCGACCAGCGTCCTCTATGAGGGCGCGCCGAATCACCCCTACCCGGATCGCTGGTGGCGCATTGTCGAGGACTACGGCGTCAGCATCCTCTACACGGCGCCGACGGCCATCCGCGGCCTGATGCGCTTCGGCGATAACTGGCCGAATCGGCGCGACCTGAGCAGCCTGCGCCTGCTCGGCACGGTCGGCGAGCCGATCAACCCGGAAGCCTGGCGCTGGTACAACAAGGTCATCGGCAAAGAGACGTGCCCGATTATGGACACCTGGTGGCAGACAGAGACCGGCGGCTTCATGATCACGCCGATGCCGAGCGTGCCGCTCAAGCCGGGTTCGGCGACCCGTCCGTTCCCCGGCATCAAGGTCGACGTGGTCGACGAGCATGGCAACCCCGTCCCGACTGGCGAGGATGGCGTGCTCGTCATCCAGCAGCCGTGGCCGGGCATGTTGCGCACGGTCTACGGCGACCCGGATCGCTACGTCAGCCAGTATTGGAGCACTTACGACAAGCAGGGCTGGTATTTGACCGGTGACACGGCGCGCAAGGACGAAGACGGCTACATCTGGATCATCGGGCGCAACGACGACGTGATCAAGGTCAGCGGCTACCGGCTCGGCACGGCGGAGGTCGAGAGCGGCCTCGTCAGCCACCCGACAGTCGCCGAGTCGGCGGTCATCGCCATTCCGGACGAGGTGCGGGGCAACGTCATCTATGCCTACTGCATCCTGCGCACGGGCGTCGAGAGGAGCGAGGAGCTCAAAGACGCGCTCAAGGATCACATCCGCCACGAAATCGGCCCGATCGCGGTGCCCGCCAAGATCGAGTTCGTCGACGCGCTGCCGAAGACGCGCAGCGGCAAGATCATGCGCCGCGTGCTGCGCGCTCGCGCTCAGGGCCTGCCCGAAGGCGACACGAGCACGTTAGAGGAATAGGGGAATTTGGTGCTCAGTGCTCGGTACTCCGTGCTCAGTTCTGAGTTCGGAGTACCGGGTGCTGAGTTCGAAGGCGTTGGGACCGGTTAGCGGTTGTACGGGCGAGACATATCTCGCCCGTGTTTGCAGGTGCAGATGGCAAACCAATACGCCAGGCATTCGCCGACGAGTCAACTCGTCGGCTAGATGGCATCAAGCGCACTCAAGGCGCTATCACGATCACAGCCCTTCATGACCCATTAAACTCTGCAAAGAACCATTCCGTGCGCTATAATGGGCGTCATTTGCGTTGGCAAACACCGACCCAAGGAGTGTCCGATGGCTGAATTGTTCGACTTCTCCTACTTCCCCATCCTCGAAACCGAGCGCCTGCGACTGCGCGCGATCACGCACGACGATGCCCAGGCGATGGTCGATTTGTTCGCGCATCCCGACGTGCAGGCGTACATCATCCTCGAGCCGCCCTGCGGCACGCTGGACGAGGCTGTTGCTTTCATCGACTGGATGAACGGCCATGCGCTAGGCAAAGGTGCGCTGCGCTGGGGCATCACGCTGAAGGGTGGCGACGACACGCTGATCGGCACGATCGGCTTCCACTTCTGGTCGCGTGAGCACCGCCGGGCGGACATCGGTTACGATGTCAACCGGGCGTACTGGGGGCGCGGCTACGCCACCGAGGCGACGCATACACTCCTGCGCTGGTGCTTCGACCACCTCGATCTGCATCGCATCCAGGCGGACTGCACGGCGGGCAACCTCGGCTCCGAGCGCGTGCTGGAGAAGGTCGGCTTCACTTGCGAGGGACTCTGGCGCGAGAGCTGCTTCGAGCACGGCCGCTTCGTCGATCTCAAGCAGTACGGGCTGCTCAAAAGGGAGTATGTGGGGGAGGGGTGATTGGGGACCCGCAGGTGAGATAGCTTGTCCGGGTGACCGCCGACGAGTCAACTCGTCGGCTAGGCAAAATCAAGCGCGCTAAAGGCGCTGGAGGGTAACAACACCGCCTGCACATACAAACACATGAAGATGCGTTAGGATGAAACCATCTTGAGTATGGTTGACTAGGTGTAGCCGACCGGTTGACCGGTCGGCGCGCACAAGGACAAAGTTATGCCCTTTGCGAAGTGTTACTACCACATCGTGTGGGCGACGAAGTATCGCGCCGCCATCATCGATTCAAAGCTTCAAAGCCTCATCAAGGAAATCATTCAACAGAAGTCGCGCGAGCTTCACAGTCCGATTCTCGCAATCGATGCGATGCCGGATCATATTCACGTCGCGGTGCAGATATCGACACAGCTATCAGTCGCTGAGTGGGCACGCCGCGTCAAAGGCGTCTCGTCACATGAGGTCAACGCAGCGTTCCCCGACCTCGAAACGACGTTTGCGTGGCAAAAAAGCTACGGCGTCGTCACCTTTGGCGAGAAGCAGGCTGGTTTCGTCGTCAACTACATCACGAACCAACGAGAGCATCACGCGAATAATCATTTGTACGCGTTGCTCGAAAACACAGATGATGGCTGATCTTGTTCGCCGACGAGTCAACTCGTCGGCTAGGGGAAGTCAAGCGCACTGAAGGCGCTTGGGACAACAACTCCGTCTGCTCATATAAACACATGAAAATGCGTTAGGAAGAAAGCATCTTGAGCATGCTTGATTTATCTTAGCCGACCGGTTGACCGGTCGGCGCGCGAACCAATGCCACCGCAATTTGCATCAATTGCTCCACGCAGCGCTTCTCATCTCCCACACCCCCGCCTCGTATCTGCGCTACAATTCCCGGCCATGATTCAGCCACAGCACGCAGGGACCCTCTCATGAGCGCATCGTTCACGTTCGAGCCGCCGCAGTTCCGCACCATCGTCGAGCCGTTCCGCATCCGTTCGGTCGAGCCGATCCACTTCACGACGCCCGCCGAGCGCATCGCCGCGCTGGAAGCCGCCGGGCACAACCCGTTCCTGCTCCGCGCCGAGCAGGTGCTGATCGACCTGCTGACGGACAGCGGCACCGGGGCGATGTCGTCGCGCCAGTGGGCGGGCATGATCGCCAGCGACGAGTCGTATGCGGGCGCGGCGTCGTTCTACCGCTTCGAGGCCGCCGTCAAGGACATCACCGGCCTCAAGCACGTCATCCCGACGCACCAGGGCCGCGCGGCGGAGCACATCCTGTTCGCGGCGTCGCTCAAGCCGGGCATGGTCGTGCCCAGCAATACGCACTTCGATACGACCCGCGCCAACGTCGAAGTCCAGGGCGGCGAGGCGCTCGATCTCGTGATCGCCGAGGGCCGCCAGCCGCAGACGATCCACCCGTTCAAGGGCAACATCGACCTTGACCGCCTGCGCGAGACGATTGAGACGCTTGGCGTCGAGCAGATCCCGTTCGTGATGCTGACGGTGACGAACAACTCCGGCGGTGGTCAGCCGGTCAGCATGGCCAACATCCGCGCCGCCAGCGAACTCGCCCACAGCTACGGCCTGCCGCTGATCCTGGATGCCTGCCGCTTCGCCGAAAACGCCTGGTTCATCCACGAGCGCGAAGAGGGCTACGCGGACAAGCAGCCGATCGAGATCGCGCGCGAGATGTTCAGCTACGCCGATGGCTGCACCATGAGCGCCAAGAAGGACGGCATGGCCAACATCGGCGGATTCCTCGCCCTCAACGACGACGACCTGGCGCTGCAATGTCGCAACCTGGAGATTTTGACCGAGGGCTTCCCGACCTACGGCGGCATGGCCGGTTACGATCTGGAGGCGGTCGCGCAAGGCTTGTACGAAGCGCTGGAGCCGGATTACCTGCGCTATCGCATTCGCTCGATCGCCTACCTGGGCGAGAAGCTGACCGCCGCCGGCATCCCGATCGTGCAGCCGACCGGCGGCCACGCGCTCTACATCGACGCGCGCTCGATGCTGCCGCACATCCCCGTTACGCAGTATCCGGCCTGGGCGCTCAACAACGCGCTCTACGTCGTCGGCGGCGTGCGCGGCGTCGAGATCGGCTCGATCATGTTTGGCATGCAGCCGGACGGCAGCGAAAAACCGGCGGCGATGGAACTGGTGCGGCTGGCTTTTCCGCGCCGCGTCTACACGCAGAGCCACGTCGATTACCTGGCCGAGGTCGCCATCGCCGTCTACGAACAGCGTGAGCGCGTACCCGGCTACAAGATCGTCTGGCAAGCGCCGACGCTGCGCCACTTCACCGTGCGCATGGCGCCGGTGGGGTGAGGCAATCGCCCTGAGCAGGCTCAGAATAGCGAGGTCGTAGCAACCATACGTTGTCCAAGTGCGCTTTGCTGCAGAGTCGGAGCCGTTGGCTCTGCAACAAGGCGCTATGTCGTCCTCAAAAGGTGACAGATGCTTGATGACTATCAAACGGTAGGTATCCTGATATTCGGTGTTGTATTTGTCGTCTCTGGGAGTATTGCGACGATACGAAGGAAAATAACTTTCCGTTATAGGCGAGGTACACCGAACCCATCTGCGGTAGGCACTTTGTCTGGAACGCCTGCGGTCACATATGGCGTATCAGCATTGACTAGTGGCGTGATTATGGTGCTTCCTATTGTACTTTCCGCCATGAATGTATTAGACCGCTCGTGGCTAACGATTACTTCGGTTATTGGTATCGGTTTGTTCGTTCTAGGTTCACTTTTCGCCGTACTCATTCAGATTTCGTTTTCTTGGGGACAGAGAATGAACGAGGATGCAAACAAAGTAGACAAAACGCAAAACTAACAGAGACGTGGTCATTATTCAGTTTCGCCTCTGCCTGCCCTCAACCCCCGGCCCCTTCTCCCTCATGGAGAAGGGGAGAAGAATCGGCTCCTGAAAGTCCCTCTCCATAAGGGAGAGGGATTTAGGGTGAGGGCAAAAAGGGCAACAAAGGTTCATAATGATTCGTGACCACGCCTCAAGTAACTATCAACAGCCTCGTGCCATCTACTTTGAGTCAGCACTGGAGAACCTTTGCCAAGCGACCGAATGAACACGTCAATGTTCAAGTTTAATGGCGGCAAGGGGCATTTTTACCGGTGTGAAAATACCGGAGTCTAGAGAAGGGGCGAGCGTTCTCGCCCCTTGGTCACGGCTCTACTCCGCGCCGCCGATCCACTGTGAGGTGTTCGCGAGGCGGTCGATCGCTTCTTCGAAGCGCACCAGCCCGATCGGCGCATCGGGGTCGCCGTCGTAGCGCGTGATCTGCTTGTGCTGATCGTTCCAGGTGAGCGAGCTGATCGCGGTCGGATGATCCGTAACGAGCTGCCGGGTGTACTCGTCGTTCCAGCCGAAGTAGCCGGATAGGTCCGCCTGCATGGCCAGGGATTCGACCTGGCTCGGCTCGACCGTCGTCGTGCGGACACCCGGCTGCTCGACGTAGCGCAGGCCGAGATAGATCACCGTTCCGTCGGCGAACACCTTCAGCCCGTAGACGGGGCACATGCCGAAGCAGGGCGTCCGCTGCAAGGTCATGACCGGCGCCGTGCCATCCATCAGCGAGGTGTTGGCATCCCACGATGACACGCCCGTCCACTGGTCGGTGCTGGCGGCGAGATCGATCCACGTCTCCAGGTAGGGCAGCGCCAGCGGCGCGCTGCTATCGCCGGCGTAGCGGGTGATCTGCTTGGTTTCGCCGTCGCGCGTGACCGACGTGATCACCGTCGGCAGGTCGCTAATCGTCATTTCGGTGTAGGCATCCTGCCAATCGAAGTAGCCTGCCTGCTCGAAGCCCGCCACCAACTGTTCGACCATTTCAGGGTCGATGATGGCCGTCTGGGTGCCCTGCGCGCTGGTGAAGCGTTCACCCTCGAAGACGACGCGCCCGTCCGTGTAGATCGTGACCGTGTAGACCGGGCAGCCGCCGAAGCATGGCGTGCGCTCCAGCGTGATCGCAACCTCGCCCTCGTCGTCCTGCGCGGCCGCAGGCATGAGCGCCGGTGCGAGCAGGCTGGCGAAGGCGGCAGTCACCGCCGCGATTTTGAGAAGTGTAGACAGCATTTTGTCCCCTCTTGTATGTCCGAGTGTGGAGGCCAGCGCGTTCTGTCGCGTCCGCATCCATGAGTATGACGCTCGCGCCTTCTTAAAGGTTCCATACTTTTCGAGATTGCGCGTCCTCCTTTCTGCCTATTCCCTGGCATGAAGTGCCTGCGGCGAAGAGTCGCCGGCGCCTGTCTGTAGCAGCGCCGTTATGAATCTGGAGTATGATGAATGTGCGGCAAAGCTTCACAGTTGGAGGTGGGAGATGTTGACGAATGCAACAGCGATGGCGACTCTACCCGCACATGATCTGGCGCGGGCGGCGGCGTTCTATCGCGACAAGTTGGGCCTGAGTCCTCAGCGTGAGACGGCAGGCGGCATCCTTTATCAAACCGATAGCAGTTGGTTCTTTGTCTACGAAACCCAGTTCGCGGGCACGGCCCAGAACACGGCCCTGTCCTTTCTTGTTGAAGATGTCGAATCGACGGTCAATGCGCTCAAGCGCGCGGGCGTCGTCTTCGAAGAATATGATTTTCCTGGCTTGAAGACCGTCAACAGCATCGCCGACCTCGGCGGCGAGCGCTCGGCCTGGTTCAAGGATACGGAGGGCAACATCCTGTCCGTGAGCCAGCTCTCGAACTGACGCTGACAACCGTATAGCCCACGCATCGTTGGAGCGCGGCGCAGGTCGCGCTCTATTCATGGGGATTGGCGAACGGCGACGTGCGCCCCGCCCATATTGCCCGTTTCGGGCATTCGTACTATAACGATCAGAGTCTGCGCCATCCAGCGGAGGTGGCACCTTGAACAAGGAGAACGTGTTGTGGCGGAGTTACGGATCATTCTGCTCGTCATTCACATCGTCGCCGTCGGCCTCTGGATCGGCCAGGAAGGGGTGACCTTTGCCCTGGGACGCTTGATTCAGGGCGCGGCGGGCAAACCGCAGGAGCTGACGCTGATGAGTGCGCAGCTCGCCGCGGCCAGCTTCATGGGCGGCATGGCCGGGCCGATTGTGCTGCTGACCGGGCTGGGGCTGATCTGGGTCGATGGCTACGGTCTGCTTGGCATCGGCGGCAGATTCACGCCGACCTGGCTCATGCTCAAGCAGATCGTCTACATCATCCTGCTCGTGATCGTCTTCGGCCTGATCACCCCGCGCGCCAAACAGTACCAGCAGGCAGCAGCGGCTGCCGGGGCCAGCGGTGGCACGGTCACGCCCGAAGTCCGCGCTCTGTGGACGCAGGCGCGCACCATCGGCCTGATCCACTCGGCGCTGGTGCTCCTCAACGTCATCCTGGCGGTCTGGAAGCCGGTCTAGCCGCAACCCCTTCGCGCCCCAACATCGCAGCAAGCAGCACAAGGCGAGTCGCACACGGCTCGCCTTGTTCATATTTGACTTATAGCCCCAAAGTCATACCCTTGTCCCCCCAACCTTCCTATTGATCTTCCCCAATTCTAATTTAAGCTATAATAAGACACGAGCAAACGCTCATGTTTCAAAACAAGTGTTGAAGCAGCAGGAGTGAGAATTATGAGCAACCGATTTCGCAGCGCGACGCTGGCCATCTGCTTACTGGTGGCTGCCGTGGTGCTGATCCTGCCAGGAATCGCACTGGCGCAGGATGAACCGGTGGTTGAAGAAGTGAGCATCCTCGTCGGCCCGGTCAGCATCGCGCCCGATGGCACGATCACCGTCAGTGGCTACGTGATTGATTACTCTGGCGTCGTGCTGCCCTCGCCGCTGACCGATGGCGACATCGTGATCGTCGTCGGCACGTTCGTCGACGAGACGACGCTCCAGGCGACCTCGTTCGAAAAGTTCGACGATCAAGATCCGGCGGATGACGAGGACGACGGAGACGACGTCGAGGACGTGGACGATGACGACGATGGCGTGGTCGACGAAGTCGACGACGACGAGACCGTCGTCTGCGGCAGCGAGACGCATCCTGTGGCGCTGCGCATCTCCGAGGCGTTCGAGGTCACCTATGACGAGGTGATGGCCCTGCATTGCGAGGGCAACGGCTTCGGCAACATCGTGCGCGCCTATCTGCTGGCGGAAGCGAGCGCCGAGGGCGACGAACCGATGACCGCCGAGGATTACCTGGCGCTGCATCACGAGGGCATGGGCTGGGGCAACATCGTCCGCGAGAGCGGCGTCCACCCGTCGGAGCTCGCGCCCGGCCAGATCCGCAACCGTCACAACGACGACACGGTCGACGAAGTTGACGACGGCGGCACGACCGACATGAGCGCGACCAGCCCATCCGGCAGCGGGCCGGGCAACGGCAATGGCCGTGGCAATGGCAATGGCAACGGCGGCGGAAATGGAAATGGCAACAACGGCAACGGCCGCGGTAACGGCAACGGTAACGGAAATGGCAACGGGAATGGGAACGGCAACGGCAACGGCCGAGGCCACTAACCCCGGCTAGGCGCTGGTCGCCTTGTCGCTGCCTGCCAGTGGGAGCCAGAGCGTGAACGCATTGCCGGTTTGCGCCTGGTTCTCCATCGTGATCTGCCCACCGTGCTCGTCCGCAATCCACTGCGCGACGTTGAGCCCCAGGTTGACCGCCCCGTTATCGTCCGGGTGCGTGTCGTCGTTGCCGTAGAACAGGTCGAAGACCTTGCCCATTTGCTCCTGAGTCAGCGCCGGGCCGCCATCGTGGATGCTGATGCGCGCCATCTTGTCGTCGGCGCTCAGCTCGACGAGGATCTTCTCGCCCGACGGCGTTTGATCGATGGCGTTCTGCAGCATGGCATGCAGTGCCTCGCACACGATCGGGCCGTCACCATGGATCATGATCGGTTTGTCCGGCGTCTTCACGTCCAATTCAAGCGCACGCTGAGCAACCCGCTGGCGCATGGTGAAGACCGCCGTCCCGACCAGGATGCGCGCGTCGTGCAGGCGTCTCGTTGGCCCCGCCAGGCCAAGCGCCAGATTGAGATAGCTTAACTGATCCACCAGGCGGTCGACGCCGCCGCGCATGAGTTCGAGGCGCCGCGTGGCGTCCTGGTTGCGCTCCTCGCCGATCAACCGCAGCGTCAAATGCCGGTTCAACTCGATCTCCGAGACATGATTGCGCATGTAGTGGGCGACCACGCGCCCGAAGCGATGGGCCGTCTGCGCGCGCGTCTGGCTGACCAGCATCGCGCTTATGCGCTGCGTCTCGGCTTTCTGCTCGGTCACGTCATTCGCCATCGAGAGCAAGCCGATGCGCTTGCCCTGCGCATCGATCAGCGGGACGTTGACCCAGGCACACGTGATCACGCGGCCATCGGCGGTCAGGTTCTCGTTGGTGCTGTAGATCGGCTGGGTCTGGTTCATCATCTGGGCGAAAACGCGGCCGACCTGCTCGCGCGAGTCGGTGGGCACCAGCAGGTCGAGCGCCTCGCGCCCGACGGCCTCATGCGCCGCGTAGCCGAACAAACGCGCCGCCGCCGGGTTCCAGGCCTTGATGCGCCGCTCGGCATCCCACTCGATGATCGCGCTCGGCGCCTGCTCGACGAACAGCCTCAGGCGGTTGAGCGCCTCGCTGGCGGAGGTATGCAGCGCCTGGCGCCGTACGTCCTGCTCGGCCATGCGCTGCCGGTTCAGATGATCGAAGGCGATCGTGATCGCCAGCATGTAGACCTGGAAGGTGGCGCTGCTCGAGGCGACTTCGAGAAAGCTCACGTCCGGGACGAGCAGCGGCACGGTGAACGTCCACAACATGTTGTAGGCCGTCACACGGACTCCGGAGCGCCAGCCATGCATGAACGTCGCCAGCAGGATGGCGGCGCTGGCGTAATTGAGCACACTCAGCAGCGCCTTGCCGCCGATGAAGACGACGACGAAGACCGCCGTCGGCGCAACCGTGGTGATGAAAAGGAGACTGGCGAAGCGAAAGTGCCCGTGGCGTGCCAGCTGGAACTCGATGTAGAAACCGGCCAGTGCCAGCAGCAATCCGCCCCAGGCGAAGATGCCGGGCGCGACCCCTGCCAACTGCGTGATGAAGACGGCACACAGGAAGACCGCGTTGACCACAATCGCGGCTAAAAGGAAACCAGCGACGCGCTGCGCCGAACGTCGATCTTGTTCATCGACGATGCTCGGCGCGGCGACTGTCACCCGATTCCAGAGTGCAGCCAGGTGCCCCGCTATGAACACGCCCCCCACCTTTCGCCAGAGCACGACAGACGTCTAAAAATTACACAGTCTGTCATCCCGATTCTAAGGCTTCAATGGGGCTGTAATAGTTGTTTATTTGTGAAAAATGTGATGATCGGTGCAACAGTTTGCAAACGGTTACAGGTTTCGGTCGCTGATAAACTGTGAGAAATGCATGAATATGGCGGACGGAGAGCCTGCCGTCTGTCGTTTCATCCCCGGCTCATGTCGATCTGCTACAGTGGCCACATGAACGTCACCCGACCCACAGGCAGGCCGATGGCTATACCAACCGCACCCATCAACGCGCACCTGTTTGAGCACGTCAGCCGTTTCGACGGCGCCACGGCGGCCGCATGCCGCGACTTCCACGCCGCGCCGGGCGCTTTCCGCCGCCTGACGCCGCCGCCGATCTTCGTCCAGGTGCATCGTGACGATATTCGCGATCTGACCGCGGGCGATGTCGAGTTCACGCTGTGGATGGGGCCGATCCCGGTGCGCTGGCATGCCCAGCACGCGCCGGGCATCAACGCGACCTCGTTCGTCGACTACCAGATCTCCGGCCCGCTGGCGTTCTGGTACCACGAGCACACGATCACGGACGTGCCCGGCGGCGTCGAACTGCGCGACCGGCTGACCATCGCCCACAAGCGCGGGCTGACGGGCGTCCTGACGCGCCTCGCTTTCGATGGCTTGCCGCTGCGCCTGCTCTTCATCTACCGCCACCTGCGCACGCGCCTCGCGCTGCGGGCGGCCTGACGACTCCGATCCGGCTTACGGCTTTCGGAACAGCTTCCACTGACCTTCAGACACGACTTCGACCTGCCCGTCGATCACTTTCACGGCGGAGTCGTCGTCCAGGGCATAGAGCGGCGCATCCACCAGTGACGCCCATTGTTCCATATTCGCCAGAGTCGCCTGCGGGAAAAAGTCGGTATTCAGATGCGGGCGGATGACGAGATCGACCAGGGGCAGCGTCTTGTCGCTGCCAGCGCTGGAGGGCATGCCTTCGCCATATTGATCGTCGAAATAGACGCCGGTCTGCCGGAAACGGTCGCGGTCGAAATGCAGTGCCGACGTCACCACCATGCTGCCCGCGCTCGTCCCCACGTAGACTTTGCCCTGCTCCAGTAACCGAGGCAGCACGTCGAACAGTCCCGATTGCTGCATCCAGTAGCTCAGGTAGAACTCGTTGCCTCCGCCGACGACGATCGCATCCGTCGCCTCGAACTGAGGCAGCCAGAACTCCGTCGGCAAGCTGGGTAAGGCCGTCAGATCGAGCACGCCGAGCTTGTTCCACCCCAACTCGCCCTGCTCTTTGATCGCCTGCCAGGCATACTGGAAGGTGTCCGGAAAGGCATAGATGGCCGTCGGCATGAACAAAGCGCTCGCTTCTTCAATCGGTTTGCCGAGTAACTCGACCAGTGCCGCCCGGATGCTGTCGTTGGTGATGCCGTTGGATGTGAGGAGGAGCTTGCCTGTGGTCACGCCGGTTACTCCTGTGTCTCTGCTGCTGTACGAACTCTACGTCGATGACAACAATGTTTCAATGCGTTATGGCATCGTCCGCCTCAAACGTGAATTCGACAGCGCTTCCCGCTCGTCCAGCCGCCCCGCCCTCGTTCCGGTCGCCTCATGTTACACGTTCTTCACGATGCTCATGCGCCGGTCTATAGGTTTTTCCGGCAACCTTTCATTTTGATCTGCCCAGGCCATTTCCCGTCCCCCACAACCCCGCCAGGGCGATAGCAGGCAGTTAGGTCACGCCTGTAGGCTTGGAGTCATATCGTCAAACACACAACCCTTATCTGGAGCAGCCCATCATGAGGCCATTATTCTTCTTTCTCGAACGGTTGCTGCTGGTTGCGCTCTTTGTCGGCGGGGTCGTCGTCATCATCGCCTTCGTCTTCCAGCTTGGGAATACGGATGACGCCCAAACGGCGGACGTGACCGTGACCGAAGTCCTGACCGTAGTGCCGCAGTCTGCCGCAGCGCCCGTCGCCGCAGCCGCGACCGACGTCGCCCCGGCGGAGACACCCGCGGACTTTCCGGCGCTGACGGATGCCGAAGACGTCGTTTCGCTCTGCCACACGGTGCCCGGCACGGCCATGATCACGGTCTGCCTGCGCTCGAACGGCAGCGGCACGATGACGGTCGACAACGGCGGCCAGACGTCCGAGTACGTCTACGCCTTCTACACCGACGGGCAAAGCTGCCCGACCGCGCCGCAGGGCCTCATCGTCGCCAACCAGCGCATGACGACCCACGACCTGGCCGACTTCGGCTTCACCCAGGCGGATATCGAGGCACTCGGCCTACCCGGCCGTTACTGCGCCTTCTCTGCCGCCGCTTAACGTTACAAATTCCCTCCCCTCTCTCCTTGTTGGCACGAGGGCACAGCAGCGATGTTGTGCCCTCGTCCGGCGTTTAGCCACTTGCTACAATCTGGCGCATCGCTTCCTGAGAATCAAGGCATGACGCTGTGTTCAAGTCACAAAAGCGCCCTATCGTCGTCCCTCAATCGGAGCACGCGCGCATGGCGGGTATCCTGGCGAGCCTGTGGGGTAACGAACTGTTCGACCGCCCGGCCATGGACTTCCAGTCATTCATCAAAGGCGTCACCTTCCACGACCGCGGCTACAGCCAGCTCGATTACGATGCTATCGGCGAGGTCGCCCCGGAGCGCTGGTTGGCGATCCAGCGGCAGGGCATCAGCCAGGACGCGGGCGACGCAGCCGCCAACGCCGTCGCCCTGCTGCATATGAAGCGGCTGGTCGACCGCAGCGGCAGCGAGGCGCCCTACGACGAGCTGGTCGCGTTGGCCGAGCAACGCATCGCCGACTCGGTCGCCAGGACCAGCCTGCCGCGCGCCGCCTTCGAATGGGCGGACAAGATCACCAACTGGTGCGACGACGTGGCCTTCGACTTCTCGATGGAGACGCGCTTTCATCAGGCGGGCAGCGTCTGCACGCGCGTCGATTCGGCGGACACGGTGACGATCGAGTACGACCTGCGTCCGGAGGGTGTGATCGCGGTGCGCCCGTGGCCATTCTCGGTCGAGTCGTACAGCGGTTTCATCATCGGCTACGAGATCGAGGGTTATCCCGAACGGCTGGAGCCGGTGCTGATGCCGTTCACGCTCACGCCGTGGGAAGAATAGCTCTTTGGCTGTTGGTCTTTGGGTGTTGGCGGTTGGCAGATCCTTATAGTCTCTTCGTTCTAGCGGCGAGCTGCCAAAAGCTAATCTGCTAATTCGCTAACAGCTAACCGCTAAAGGCTAAAAGCTCCCACGCTTTAGCATCTCGTGAGACTTCGCCCGCCGCCGCACGGATTTCAATACAATTAGGCCATCGTTCAGGGTGTATTGAATTTCGCGAACGTATGGCGAAACAGACAAGGATCGTCGTCATCGGGGCGGGCATCGGCGGGCTGACGACGGCGGCGCTCCTGGCCCAGGCCGGTCACGACGTGACGGTGCTCGAAGCGCAGAGCTACCCCGGTGGCAGCGCGGGCACCTTCCCGCATCAGGGCTACCGCTTCGACGCGGGCGCGACCGTCGCCGGAGGCTTGCAGCCGGGCGGCCCGCACGCGCTCATCGCCGAACGGCTCGGCCTGAGCTGGCCCGTGCGCGCGCACGATCCCGCCTGGGTCGTCCACCTGCCGGATCATGACATCGCCCTGTCGCGCGATAACGCCGACGTGCTGGCCCATTTCCCCCACAGCGCCCGCTTCTGGGACGAACAATCCGCCCTCGCCGATCTGTGCTGGCGCATGAGCGCGGCGGGCTTGCCCTGGCCGCCGACGGACGCGCGCGAACTGCGGCGGCTGGCCTCGACCGCCCTGCGCCACTTCCCGGCGGATCTGCGCCTGCTGCCGTTCACGATCGTGACGGCGCACGACTGGCTGCGCCTGCGCGGGCTGGCGCACGATCCAGCCTTCACCCGTTTCATCGACGCCCAGCTCTTGATCGCCGCCCAGACGACCAGCCGCGGCGCCAACGCCGTCTACAGCGCGACCGCGCTCGATCTGGCGCGCCAGGGCGTCTATCACGTCGAGGGTGGCATCGGCGGCCTGGCCGAGACGCTGGTCGCCGCGGTCGAGGCCTTTGGCGGGCGCGTACTCACCAAGCGCCGCGCGGTCGACATCGTCGTGGAGGATGGGCGCGCCGTTGCGGTCATGGCCGAACGTCGACGCCAGCGCGAAACGTTCCCCGCGGATTTCGTCGTCGGCAACCTGACGCCGTGGTCGCTCGACGCGCTGCTCGGCGACGACAGCCCGCGCGGCCTGCGCCGTGAGGTCGCCCGTCGGCGGCATGGCTGGGGCGCCTTCGTGCTCCACGTCGGCGTGCGCGACGATCATCTGCCCGCCGAGCTGACCGATCATCACCAGGTGATCGAAGCCTACGACGGCGCGTTCGGCGAGGGGCGCAGCGCTTTCGTCTCGCTGTCGCCGCACTGGGATGGCTCACGCGCGCCGGTCGGCCACCGCGCGGCCACGATCACGACGCACACCGCCGTCGCGCCCTGGTGGGCAGCCCTGGCGGAGAGCGACGCCGCCTACGCCGAGCGCAAAGCGATCTACGGCGAGCGCATGCTGGCGCTGGTCGAACGCGCCATCCCCGGCTTCCGCGCTTCGATTGCGCTGGCGCTGCCGGGCACGCCGGTCACCTACAACTTCTACACCGGCAGACATCTGGGCATGGTCGGCGGCTTCCCGCAAGGATCGCTGCTGGCGGCCCGCTCGCCGCGCACGGGCTTGCCCAACGTGCGGCTGGTTGGCGATTCGATCTTCCCCGGCCAATCGACGGCGGGCGTCACGCTCGGCGCCATCCGCGTCGCCGACGACGTGCTCGCGCGGGTCGGGCGATTAGAAGCGCAGGCATACCGAGAGCGCGCCCACGAACGCGCCATCCAATCCGATGACGCCGAGGCGGTGTCAGCATGAGCGCGCCCGTCATCCACTGGTTCCGGCGCGACCTGCGCCTGCGCGATAACACGGCGCTGAATGCCGCCCTGGCGAGTGGCGCACCGATCATCCCCGTCTTCATCCTTGACGAGAACATCATCCGTAGCAAGCGGAGCAGCCCGGCTCGAATGCAGTTCCTGCTCGACGGCCTGCACCAGCTCGACGCCGACCTGAAGGGGTACGGGTCGCGTCTGCTCGTGCTGAGGGGCACTCCGCGGGAGGCGCTGCTGCGTCTGAAGGGAGAGACAGGCGCGGCAGCCCTCCACTACAACCGGGATTATTCCCCCTACGCTCGCAAGCGCGATGCGGCGGTCGAGCGCGCCTTCGGCGGCCCGACGCACACCCACGACGATCTGCTACTGCATCCGCCGGGGTCGGTGCTGTCGCAAGCGGACGCGCCGTACACCGTCTTCACGCCATTCAAACGCGCCTGGCTGACGTTACCGAAGCCTAACCTCCAGGGTGACGGCCTCGCAGCCGGGCGCTTTCACAATCTGGACGGGCTGGACACCCCGCCGATCCCCTCGCTGGCCGATCTGGGCCTACGCGCGGAGGTCACGCCGCCGGACGCGGGCGAAGCGGCGGCGCTCGCGCGGCTCGAACGATTCATGGCCCGCGCCATCTATGCCTATGGCGAGGCGCGCGACCTGCTCTACGCCGATCCGTGGTCAGAGGCCGCGCACGGCACCTCGACACTGTCGCCGTATCTGCGCTTCGGCATGATCTCGCCGCGCCAGGTCTATCAGGCGGCGGTCGAGGCGCAGCACCGAGCGGTGCCCCAAGCAGGCCGCGAGTCGGTCGACACGTGGATCAACGAGTTATGCTGGCGCGAGTTCTACACGCACATCCTGCATCACTTTCCGCACGTCGCGCGCGGCAGTTTCCGCCGCAATTACGACGATCTGGAGTGGCGTGATGCGCTGGACGAGTTCGCGGCCTGGCAAACGGGCCAGACCGGCTACCCGGTGGTCGATGCGGCCATGCGCCAGCTCGCGCAAACGGGCTGGATGCACAACCGCGCGCGCATGATCGTCGCCAGCTTCCTGACCAAAGACCTGCTGATCGACTGGCGCGCCGGTGAGCAACACTTCATGCAGCACCTGATCGACGGCGACCCGGCGGCCAACAACGGCGGCTGGCAGTGGTCGGCGGGCACCGGCACCGATGCGCAGCCGTACTTCCGCATCTTCAACCCGGTCAGCCAGTCGCGCAAGTTCGACCCCGACGCGCGCTACATCCGCCACTTCGTGCCCGAACTGCGCGACGTGGCGGACGCGCACCTCCACGCACCGTGGGAGATGGACTCGCCACCGCGCAATTACCCGCCGCCGCTGGTCGACCATAAGCAGGCGCGGGCGCGTGCGCTGGCGGCGTTCAAACGCGTGGGGTGAGATGTATTCACGTGGGGGCGGGATAATGCAGATTGACTAACTAATCTGGACACGAAGCCCGCCAGGGCATCAATGCCCTGGCTAGAGTTGCGCCCGCTGAACCGGGCTATGTACGCAAGAAAAGTCCCGTTCACGGGACGCAACCTAAGCCGGATGGTTGACCATCCGGCGGTCGTTGGATGCATCTTCATGACCCGGTTAGTCTATCAATCCGCATTTTCCCGCTCCTACAACGCCCCTGCCGTCGACTGGCTTGCGCGCTGACCCACGATCCGGCAGACTCTCGGCGGGTGTCAGCTGGGGAGCGTGACACATCCATAGCCGTGAATAAGGACATCCATCCATGAGGCGCTGGCTTCTCCGCATCCTGCTGCTGCTGATCATCGTCATCTTCATCGTGCCGTTTCTCATCCCGCTCAACCCGACCGGCGTCGACCCGCGCACGCTGGCGAGCGACGGCGGCCAGTTCGTCGAGGTCGAGGGGCTGGACACGTACTACGTCGAGCGCGGCCCGGACGATGGCCAGCCGCTGCTGCTCGTCCATGGGCTGGGCGGCTCGACCTTTAGCTGGCGGGATAACATCGGCCCCCTGGCCGAGGCGGGTTACCACGTCCTGGCGCTCGACCGCCCCGGCTTCGGCCTGACCGAGAAGACACTCGCTTTCGACGTGTCCGCGCCGAGCCAGGCCGACTTTCTGGCCGCGTTCATGGATGCGCGCGGCATCGACCACGCGGTGCTGATCGGGCACAGCGCAGGCGGCGGCATCATCGCCCACTTCGCGCTCAAGTATCCGGGACGCGTCGACGGGCTGATTTTCGTCGATGGCGCGCTCGGCCATCCCAGTGCCCCGCCGATCGTGGGGACGCTGGCGGGCTTCGCACCGTTCACGCGCTGGCTGCAGATCGGCGCGCGCGTCTATCTGACGCCGGAGCGCTATGGCGATATGCTCGCCTCGGCCTACGCCGACCCGGCCTTCGCGACCGAGGCCGTGCGCGCGGGCTACACCAAAGTCCTGCAAACGCCGAACTTCGATCAGGCACTCGCAGCGCTGATCCGCGACTCAGCGAATAATCCCGTGCCGCTGGATCGCCTGAGCGAGATCGGCATGCCCTCGCTGCTGATCTGGGGTCGCGAGGATACCTGGGTGCCGCTGGCCAACGGCGAAGCGCTGGCGGACGCGCTGCCGAATGCCGAGCTGATCGTCTATGAGGACGCCGGTCACCTGCCGATGGAAGAGGCGGCGGATCAGTTCAACGCGGACGTGATCGGCTGGCTGGGCCGTCTGGGCGAGGCGGGCTAACTGGCCCCCAGGTGCGCGGGCAGATACAATCTGCGCAAATGGTTAAGCTGTCGCGCCGCGTGAATCTTAAAAACTCATCACCCGTCACTCATCACGCGCTTGACTTTGCCTGATAGAAATGCAACGAAACTTACTTTTTGAGGAGACACCTGATGCATCCAAAGAACAGTCTGCTGCTGATCTGGCTCAACGTCATCGCAGCCGTCGGCACGATCGCATACAACGCGCTGTCGCAGATCCTACCGATCGGCACAGCGACCAATGCCGAGATCGCCAACCGCCTGCCGATCTATTTCTTCCCGGCTAACTTCACCTTCAGCATCTGGGGGCTGATCTACCTGGGCTGGATCGGCTTTGCGGTCTATCAGGCGCTGCCGTCGCAGCGGCGCAATCCGTTCGTGCGCGCGGTCGGCCCGTGGTTCATCCTCGGCAGTTTCGGCAACATCGGCTGGCTGCTCGCCTTCCAGTACGAGCAGTTCGCGCCGAGCATGATCCCGATCGTGTGGCTGCTGCTCACGCTCGGCTTCGCTTACGTGCGCATGCGCCGGGTCGACGCGCCGCGCACGACGGCGGATCACCTGCTGATCTTCGCGCCGTTCAGCATCTATTTCGCCTGGGCCGCCGTGGCGACCGTCGCCAACGCCAGCTACGTGCTCTACGCCGCCGGGCAGCGCGATCTGTTCGGCATTACCGAGGCGACCTGGGGCGCGCTCATGCTGGTCGTGGCCGGGGCCATCACGGGCGTCGTCGCCATCGCCAACCGCGACATCCCCTACGTCGCCGTGATCGTGTGGGCGTTCGTCGGCATTATCGCCCGCTACCCGGACATTCAGCCGATTGTGTGGACCGCGGCTGGTGTGGCCGGGCTGGCCGCCCTCGCCGTCGTGGTGGTGTCTGCCTTTGGCTTAGGGCAATCATCGCAGCGCCGGGCGTCGACCTAGCCGCAGTCCCTGGCCGGTCGATGGCCATATTTCGCGGTTGACAGGCCGGGGCAGCATCTGGCAACGTTGTGGCGTCGGCCTGCCACCCAAAGGGGACACCATGCGACGATGGATGACACTTCTGCTTCTGATCGTGAGCGCCGCGCTGGCGGCCTGTGCGGAGACGGGCGCGGGCGGCGGCGGGGGCGCCACGGCGACGCCGGTCGCGGACAACGCCACCCCGCCCTCGCGCATCGTCTCGGCGCCGAGCAATGGCGTATCCTTCGGATCGGTGACGCTGAGCGGCGCACAGACGGGGACGTTCACGGTGGAGACGGTCAGCGCCTTCGCCCTCGATGGCAATCTGACGCTGACGCTTGGCCTGGTCGGCGGCAAGGTGCTCATCTTCGACATGCCGCTCGAGCTGATGCAGCCCGGCACCATCACGCTCGGCGACCCGGACACCGCCCCGGCCTTCGCCTCGCTGGCCGATCCATCCGGCGCGCCGCACCTGAGCACCAGCGGCTCGATCACCTTCAGCCAAATGGGTGAGACGTTCGCCGCTAATTTCAGCTTCGAGGCAGGCGCGCAAATCGACGAGGGCATCGGCACGCCGGACGTGACGGTCGCGGGCGCCGTCAGCGATATCCGCGTCGCCGACGAAGCGGGGTAACCGAACCGGCACGACAACCGCGCATTGTAGGGACGTCCCATGGGGCGTCCGCCATGTTCTGGATCACCGACGCATCGGACGCGCAGTTGCGCGTCCGTATTGCGTGGGGACGGACCCGTGGGTCGTCCGCGGGCAATGAGAGGCGCTATGCCCCCCGCGCCGCCAACGCCGCGTCTTCTTCCCTGGCGACGCGCTGGCCCTCGGCGATGTTCACGCGCGTGAGCAGCCAGCCGCCGACGGCGAAGAAGAGGCACAGGCTGATGATGGCCGGGCGGCTCTGGCCGAAGATCGCCACGGCGGCGGCGAAAATCAGCGGGCCGATGATGGCGGAGAACTTCTCCATCACGCCGTAGAAGCCGAAGAACTCGCCGCTTTTGGCCGCCGGGGACAGGCTGCTGAACAGGCTGCGGCTGAGCGCCTGGCTGCCGCCCTGGACGATCGCGACCAGCCAGGCCAGGCACCAGAACTCGACCGTCGAATCGAGGAAGAAGCCCCAGATCGCGATCACGGTGTAGATGCCGAGCGCGAGCAGAATACTGCGCCGCGTATCGAGCGTGGCGGCCAACCGGGAGAACAATGGCTTGCCCAACAGCCAGGCGAAGATCCCGGCCACGATCTGCACGGCGACGATCACGGCGATGATGAGCGGCAGGCTGCTCTCACGGGCGGGCGGCTGCACGTCGATCGCGCTCAGGCTGAGGCCGTTACCGCTGCTGGCGGGGTTGCTGTCTTCGCTGACGACCAGGGTCAGCGTGTGCTGGCCGGGTGCCTCGGCGCTGATGTCGACGAACTCACCATAACGCGGCGCAGCGCTGTAGGCGTCGACGACCAGCGGCCCGTCCGTGTCCGGGTCAATCGCGGGCGCGCCGTCGATCAACACGTCGAACCGTCCCTGATCGGGCCCCAGGTTGTAGATCAGCTTGAGTTCCTGGCCGTTGAACGGGAATTCGACACGGGCACCCGGCGCGCTCGCCGACTGGACGACCGCGTCGGCGTCGAGGCCGGACTCGACAGCGCTGATCGTGCCGGAGGCCCACTCGCCGTCGTAGACGATGGACGCATCGTCGGCGCTGTAGTGCCCCTGCCCGACGAAACCATCGCTCGCCTCGAATGGTGCGGGCGGCGCGCCGCTCTGTGTCTCCGCCAGCACCTGGCGCCCGGCAATGCCAACGATCGGCAGCGCGACCAGGTTGAACAGGATGAAGGCGAGGAAGACCGGGCGCAACGCGTTTTTCGCGTCGGGCAGACGGCCGAAGATCAGGCTGAAGGGGATGCCGACGAACTGCACCAGCAGCAGCGCCAGGATTAGCTCGACATCGCCGAAGCCCAGCTCCGCACCATAAATCACGGCGATGGTGATGATGGTGCCGATGGCGTCGTTATAGATGAGGAAGGCGACCAGGTACTTGAACAGCTCACTGTAATGGCGGATATCTTTGAATGTCTTGCCCAGCCGGGCCAGGCTCTCCGCGATGACGCTGCGACCTTCGAGGCGGCTCGTGTCCGCAGGCGGCTCTGGCACCTGGCGCAGGATCGGGATCGAGAAGACCGCCCACCAGATGGCCACGGTCAAGAATGACAGGCGCGGCCCCCAGGTGCCCGGCAGCACGAAGATCATAACGACGTTGATGGCGAGCAGTAGACCGCCGCCCAGGTAGCCCAGCGCATAGCCGCGCGCCGAGACGACATCGCGATCTTCCTCGCGGGCGACGTGTGGCAGCAGCGAGTCGTAGAAGGTGCCCGCGGCCACCGCCGCGATGCGCGCCACCGCAATCAGCACGAGCGCCAGCGCCCAGTCGCCGCGGTCGACCAGCACCATGAAGCCGACCGCGATCACGCCGAGCGTGGTGAAATAGGCCAGGAAGCGCTTCTTGCCGCGCATGACGTCGCTGACCGTGCCCAGGATCGGCGAGAGCACGGCGCTGATGAGCAGCGCGAAGCTGAGCGCGAGGCTCCAGTAGGCCGTCGCGGTCGCCTCACTCGGCAGTGTGGCCCCGGCGACCTGGCTGAAATAGACCGGCAGCACCGCAGCGAGGATCGTCGTGTAAAAGGCGGAGTTCGCCCAGTCGTAGAGCGTCCACGCGCGGATGCGGCGCTTGTAAGTCGTGTCGTCAATCGGCGCGTGCGGTACCGAGTCGCTCGCGGTCGCCATCGTGTCCCCCATGCCGGTCTGCCGGCAATTATGTGTGTACGGCGCGAATTCTAACGCCGCCGCAATCAATCGCAATGTTTGGCGGCAGGCACCGTCAGGGCGGCGGCAAACGTGGTGCGCCCACGACCGTGCAGGGGCGAGGCGGTGCCTCGCCCGAATGATCGGCGCGTCACCATTTTCGGCATCATCACCCCGCGATCACACCAGTCTAGCCCGCGCAGATGCATGTCAGGTAAAATCTATGTGATCGCCGTGTTAACGCCCTCGCTCACGCCCCAGCTTGCCTGTAGAATGAACTCATTCACTACCGTAGCATTATCGAAAGCAGCGTCCATGAAATCAATTGCAGTACTCACCAGTGGAGGCGACGCCCCAGGCATGAATGCCGCCATCCGCGCCGTCGCACGTGTAGGCATCAGCCGGGACTGCAAAGTCTACGGCGTCCGCCAGGGCTACCTCGGGCTGATGACGGATGACATCAGCCTGCTCGGTCTGCGCGAAGTCGGCGGCATCATGCAGTTGGGTGGGACTTTCCTCGGCAGCGCGCGCGCGCCTGAGTTCAAGACGATCGAAGGGCGGCAAAAAGCCGTCGACAACCTGCACAAGCGCAGCATCGACGGCGTGGTCGTCATCGGCGGTAACGGGTCGCAGACGGGCGCCAACGCGCTCGACGAAATGGGCATCCCGACCATCGGCGTCGCCTCGACCATCGACAACGATCTGATCGGCTCGGACATCACCCTCGGCGTCGATACGGCGCTTAACATTGCGCTGGAAGCGGTCGACCGGCTCAAGGTCACGGCGTCGTCGCACCGGCGCGCCTTCCTGCTCGAAGTCATGGGGCGCGACTGCGGCTACCTGGCGCTGATGACCGGCATCGCCGGGGGCGCGGAAGCGGTCGTCATCCCGGAGATCGATACGACGCCGGAAGAGGTGGTCGAAGAGCTGAGCGCCTCCTACCGGCGCGGCAAGACCAACGGCATCGTCATCGTCGCCGAAGGGGCCAAGTACGGCGTCAATCAATTGCTCGAATACTGCGGGCAGCAGCCGGACGTCGGCTTCGAAATCCGCGCGGTCACGCTCGGTCACGTGCAGCGCGGCGGCACGCCGACGGCTTACGATCGGCTGCTTGGCACACGCCTGGGCGCGAATGCGGCCGAACGGCTGATCAACGGCGAGCATGGCGGCGTCGTCGGCATGATCAAAGGCACGGAAACGCTGACGCCCTACACAGCGGTCGTCGGCAAGACCAAGGGTGTCGATCCCAAGTTGTTCGCGCTGGCGGACGTGCTGGCGAAGTAAGCGCTCAGGCGGCGGGGGCGAGCGGGAAGCAGAGGATCACACGCGTGCCTTGCCCGACCTCGCTCTCGATCCTGATCTCGCCGTTGTGCAGTTCGACCACGCGCTTGGCAATCGCCAGCCCCAGACCCACGTGCACCTCATCCAGCGGGCGATGCTTCTCGACGCGATAGAAGCGGTCAAAGACGCGCTCCAATTCGTCGGCCGGAATGCCAACGCCCGTGTCGATCACTTCGAGGCAGATGCGCTCGCCCTGGCGCACGGTGCGCAGGGTGACGCTGCCATCTTCCGGCGTGTTTTGCAGCGCATTCTGCAGCACTTGATCGATCGCCGTGCGCAGCGCATCCTCGCTGTACGACGAGATGGTGTCCAGATTTGACGCGAGCTCGCGATTCAGCTTGATCTTGTGCGCCTCGGCGAATTCGAGAGTTTCATCAGAGACGTAGCGGACGACATAATTCAGGTCGAGCGGTTCCCCCTGCTCCGGCGTCAGCACGTCGAGACGCACCATCGTGAACATCATGTCGAGGATATGCCCCAGCCGGCGGATGCTCTGGTTCAGGCGTTCGCCGTGATAGTCGCGGCGTTCGGGGTCGGGAGCCCGGCGCAGCAGCTCGACGCTCATGTTCATCTCGGTCAGCGGCGTGCGCAGATCGTGCGAGGCACTCTCCAGGAAGTCCTCCAGCACGCGCATGCGCTCATGCTCGGCGATGGCAGCCTCGCGCCGTGCCTCTTCCTGCTTCTGCGTGCTTATGTCGATCGTGATGCCGCTGCAGCCAATGATCTCGCCGGTCGTGTCGTACATCGGTTCGGCGTAGCTGCGGCACGGCACTCCATGCGACATGTGCTCGAAATCGACGCTGATGCCGGCCAGCACGACCTTGAGCGCAGCCCGGTAAGTCTCCTCGTTGACGAGCGAGGCGACGATCTGCTCGCGCATGTCCGCATCCCGCGGGCCACCGGCGCTGGAGAGCGGCGCCAGGTCTCGATCCAGCCGCCAGACGATGGCCGGCAGGTTATCGAGCATCAGTTGAAGCTGAGTCTCTTTCTCGACCAGGACGCGGCTGCGGCTCGCTTCCAGCCGGTCGCGGTAGACGGAGACCGTCAGCAGCAGCAGGCTGTTGATCACGACCACGGACACCAGATCGGTCGTGCTTGTGCCCAAATCTTCGTAGTGGGAGAAGGCAAACCAGACCATGATCACGGTCAAAGCGACCGAAAGCCACAGCATCTCCCGGCGAGAGAGCAGGAACAACCCCATCGTCGGCACGGCCAACAGGTAGAGAATCTCCAGATGCGGTTGCGACGTATTGACAGCGTTGGCGACGATCACCATCGTGATCGTGACGAAGAAGAACCAGCGCGCAATTGAAAATCGTCCAGCCCGGTTGAGCAGATAACAGATCACGAGCACCAGCTCAGCGAAGACCGCTGTGGCCAGATTTGACCGGTCGACGTAGATGTTGCCCGTGATTGTTTCCAGCAAGAGCGGAATGATGATAATGAACGGCACCACCGGCAAAAAGATCAGGATCACGCCATTCCAGGTGCGTACCTGATGGCGCTGTTCAATGTTGGCGGATCTGGTTCCAGCGTTGATAAGCCGGGCGAAATATCGCCTTACCCGGCTAAAAAAGGCGTGCAATGTCGACTCCATAGAACACCTGGCAATGCCAGGAATTTCGTACCCTATATTACTTTATCTTACGCGATTTCGTCACGAATTCCCGGTTTCTTCACTTGAAATTACGAACTTATTTACAGTTTTTTGGGACAATATCGATGCTTCTACACGTATCGCGTGTAGGATTCACATACTTCAGAAGATTGCGTTTCCTAAGCGTTACGACAATATTGCAGGACACCATATCGAGACCGGTTATACTCACTGTGCGCGACCCGCAAGACGAAAGGTAGCCGCCGCCGTGCAAATCAACACCGATACGCTTCCACTCCTGCTGCTGCTCTTCTGCGTAATCCCGACCGCCCTGCTGATCGTCGTGACGATCTTCATCCTCCAGCGCGCGCAGAAGCTGGTCACGCCCAGCGCAGAAGATCTGCGCGCGAATTTCGCCCGGCTCGAAGCGCAGCGCCCGAGCGAACCGCGGGAGGCGTTGGTCGCCCGCATCATCCGCAGACAGGCGCTCGTCTCCGGTGCGATCGGCGCGCTGACGAGCGTCGGCGGCATCGTCACGCTGCCGTTCGGGCTGGCCATCGACCTGTTCACGACGGCGCGCATCCAGAGCGCGACGCTGCAATTCCTGGCCTGGGCCTACGGCCATCGCGACGAGCAGGCCGTCCTGCAACTGACCGAAGCGCTGGCCCTGCGCGAGCGCGACGTGACCGGCTACGTCGCCGCGCAGACCCCGGCGCTGACGCAGCGCCTGATCCGGCGCATCACGGTGCTGGTCGTCGAGAAGACCTTCGCCAAGCTGATCCCTGGCATCGGCCTGATCGTCGGTTTTGTCGTGAATTATGCGATTGCGCGCGGCACGAGCTGGCTGGCCGCGCGCTGGTATGCGGCGCACGCCGGGACGGCGTCACGCTAAAGTGCGACGCTTCTAGAGCGGTTTCATCGGGCGCAGGCTGCGCGCCGCGCTTTGATCGACGTACCAGCGCACCTCGCCCTCCGGGTGGATGCTGTGCACAGGCAGCGCATCATCCGCACTCGACGGCGCCCGGATCGCGCGGGCCAGCGCTTCAGACTTGGCCGAGCCACCGACCAGAAAGAACACGCGCGCGGCGGCATTGATGGCGCTGGCGGTCAGCGTCAGGCGGTGGACGCCGAGCGGCTCGACGTAGGGCGCCATCACCCAGCGGTCGGTGGCCGTCAGCGCGGGCGAGCCGTGGAACAGACTGGCGGTGTGCCCATCCGCGCCCATGCCGAGCAGCACCAGGTCGAAACGTGGACGGTTCTCCCCGCGCCGGGTGAAGAAATCACGCAGCAGGTCGTCGTAGGCCTGGGCCGCCAGTTCGGGCTCGATCTCGCCGTGCATGCGGTGGATGTTGCCGACCGGGATCGGCACCAGGTCGAGGAACGACTGGCGCGCCATGTGATAGTTGCTCTCGGCATCGTCGGGCGGCACGCAGCGCTCGTCGCCGAAGAAGGCCTGCCACGACGTGAACTCGATGCGGCTGGTGTATTCCTCGGTCGCCAGCAGCTTGTAGAGCAGACGCGGGGTTTCACCGCCGCTCAGGGCGATGGTGAAGCGCCCGCGCGTGCCGATGGCTCGCTCACTGACCTGCGCAATTTGATCGGCCAGCGCCCGCACCGCAACCGAAAGCGTATCGTAAATGCGAATGTCTGGGTCTGGCATCGTTGCTTCACTCCTTGTGCGCCGTCGGGCTTAGTCGTCGTCTACGTGAAGGCAGCCGAGCCGCCAGCTGCGGCCTTCCCGCGCGATGCGGGCATCGGCCTCCGCCGGGCCCCAGGTCAGCCGGGGATAGTTCAGGATCTCCGGGCCACCGGCGTGATTCAGGTGGTTGAACACCGAGTCGATCAGCGACCACGACAGTTCGATCTCGTCGCTGCGCGTGAACAGGGATGCGTCGCCGAGCATGGCATCGAGCAGCAGGCGCTCGTAGGCTTCCGGGATCGCCGTCTCGCTGAAGGAGTCCTTGTAGTGGAACTCCAGATTGGCGGACTGAAGATCGCCGCCCGTATCCGGGACTTTGGTCTCGAACGACAGGTGAATGCCCTCGTCCGGCTGAATGCAGATCGAGAGCGCGTTCGGGCTGAACGATTTCGAGCGCGCTCGCTTGAACATGCGGTGCGGCGGACGCCCGAATTCGATCACGATCTCGGTCACTTTGTGCTTGAGTGCCTTGCCGCTGCGCAGATAAAACGGTACTCCCTGCCAGCGCCAATTATCGACGAATAATTTCAGCATAGCATAGGTTGGCGTTTGCGAATCGGGTGCAACGCCTTCGGTTTCCCGATAGCCATCATACTGTGCGACGACGATATCGTTATTGGTGACCGACCGCAGCGACGTCAGCACCTTGACCTTCTCGTCGCGCAAGGCGTCGGCGCTGATCGAGGCGGGCGGCTCCATCGCCACCAGCGACAGCAGCTGCATCAGATGATTCTGGAACATGTCGCGCAGGACGCCCGCGCCGTCGTAATAGCCGCCGCGGTGCTCGACGTCGACCATCTCCGCCACGGTGATCTGCACGCTGTCGACGTAGTTGCGATTCCAGATCGGCTCGAAGATGGCGTTGGCGAAACGGAAGAAGAGGATGTTCTGGACGGTCTCTTTGCCCAGGTAATGATCGATGCGGTAGATCTGGTGCTCGTCGAGCAGATGGTGCAGCGAGGCATTGAGCGCGCGCGCCGAGCCGAGGTCGTAGCCGAACGGCTTTTCGACCACCAGCCGCCGGTAGCCCTCGTCCTCCTTGAACATATCGAGCGCCGTCAGGTGCTCGGCGACCGGCTCGTAGAAGTTGGGCGCGGTCGAAAGGTAGTAGAGCCGGTTGGCGTCGCCCTCCTCGATCTCGTCCAGCGCTTTCTGCAAACCCTCGAAATCCTCGCGCGTGTTAAGGTCGCCGCGCACGTAGCGCAGCTGCGGTGCGAACTTCTCCCATTCAGCCGCGTCGAACTCGTCGCCGAGCGACTCTTTGACGCCGCCGAGCAGCCGCTCGCGGAAGAAATCGTCGCTCCACTCGCGGCGCGCATAGCCGACGATGTTGATGTGCGTGGGCAGGCGGCCTTTGCGCATCAGGTTGTAGAGGGCGGGGACGAGCTTGCGATGCGTCAGGTCGCCGGTGGCACCGAAGATGACGATGGTCGTCGTGCTGGCGGACGTTTGCGTGGGCATATGAACTCCGGGATAAACAAACCACGGAAGGTTGCCCTGCAATTGAACCGCAAAGCGCCCGCGAAAACAATTCCCGATCGGGCGGGGCAAGGTTTGAACCGCTAAGTCGCAAAGAACGCATAGGGTTTTCGGCCTTCGGCGATCGGCTTTCGGCTTCTGAGGCGTGGCGCAGGGGGAGATATGGGCAAGGGGCGAAGCGAGGGGATTCGTCGGACAGTTCGCCGACGGCTGAAGCCGGTCGGCTAGGTATAATCAAGCGCACTCAAGGCGCTGGGAAGAAGACTCATCGTAGGTACTCCAGTCGACCAAAAATCGTCGACGCGCGCTAGAATGAAGCCTCTTCAGCAGGCTTGATTTCCACTAGCCGGGCTCAGGGGGTCGGCGCTTTACGCCGACTAAAGGCAGCGAAGCTGCCCCCGCGCAGGTTGACCCGTCGGTGACCACAAGCACGTTCATTGTCTCTTTGCCCCCTCATCACCTCGCACCTCATCACCTGCCCCCGCACCGTGAACCCTCCACTGAGCACTGAGCACCGAGCACTCTCTTCCTCATCACCCATTACTCATTACTCGTCCTCCCACCTACCTCCCAAATAGGCGGATGTTGGAGAGGAGGTGACATTCGTCAGCGGCGAATTCGGATAGAATGGAAACACAATCCCAACCCGCGCGATGGAGGGAAGCCCGATGCCCGTGGAATTGTCCGTCCGCTTCACGTCCGATGAAACGCAGCCCGATTCGCCGATCCATGTGTCTCTGTTCCGCCCGGATACAGGCGCATCCACAAACCCCGCGCCGTTCACCCCGCCGCTGACCGACAACGATCTGGACGAGATCCGCTGGTACCTTGAAGATTACTCGACCTGGCCGACCGAGGTTGACCGCCTGCGTGCAGAACGCATCGAAGAGAAGCTGACGACGTGGGGCACAGCATTGACCGAGTCCGTCATCCAGCACACAGGTAACGAAGGGCTGCTGGCGGAGTTCCTGAAGGATGCCTCCGACGACAAGAAGATCACGATTGACGCGAGCGACTCGCGCGTACTGCGCCTGCCGTGGGAACTGATGACCGATGGCACGCGCCACCTTTTCGCCCGCGACGTCAGCATTCGGCGGCGGCTGCAGGATTCGCAGCCGATGCCGACGCGCCAATTCGAACTACCGCTGCGTATCCTGGTCGTCGTCGCCCGCCCCGATGACTCTAGCTTCATCTCGCCGCGTGCATTCTCCAAGCCGATGCTGGACGCGCTTGATTCGCTTGGCGCGCAGGTCGAGACGGAGTTCCTCTACCCCCCAACTTTGACCGCCCTAACCAACCGTCTGCACGACCGCACGAAGCCGCGCGTCCACGTCGTCCAGTTCGATGGGCATGGCGTCTACGATGAAACAACCGGCCTCGGCTACCTCGCTTTCGAGCGCGACGATCACAGCGTTGATCTCATCGGCTCAGATCAAATCGGTACGCTGCTGGTCGGCACGGGCATTCCGCTGGCGGTTCTCAATGCCTGCCAGAGCGCCGCGCAGGAAAAGACCAACCCCTACGCCAGCGTCGCCGCCAGCCTCGTCCAGGCGGGCGTCGGCAGCGTCCTGGCGATGAACTACTCGGTGCTGGTCACTGCCGCCGAAATCTTCGTCCAGGCCTTCTACAAGAGTCTGGCCGCCGGGCTGAGCGTCGGTGTCGCCATCGATCAGGCGCGCCGCGCCCTGCTCGCCAACACGCTGCGCCACACCTTCTACCGCCGTGACGAGGACGGCAACGAGGTCGCCTGGCGGTTCGAACTGCGCGACTGGTTCCTGCCCGCGCTCTACCAGCAGGCCGCCGACCCGGTCATCTTCGCCCAGAGCGACGGCGCGGTCGTGCCCCGGCGCGAACCGGCCACCTTCACCAATGCCGGGCTGCCATGGGCGCTGCCGCCGGAGCCGCTGCACGGATTCACCGGGCGCGCCCGCGAGCTGCTCAAGCTGGAGCGCGAACTGGCGGCGCGCGCGGTCGTCATCGTTCACGGCGGCGGCGGCATGGGCAAGACGACGCTGGCGGCGGAGGCGGCGCGCTGGTTCTGGCGCACCGGGCGCTTCCCCGGCGGCGCGGCCTTCGTCTCGTTCGAGCATGGTGGATCGCTGTCGCAGTTATGCTCGTGGGTCGGCCAAGCCATCAGCGGCGACCCGAACTGGCAGATCGGTGACGGCGACCCGGTGACGCGCGTGGCCGACCTGCTGGCGGCCAATCCGGCGCTCGTCATCCTCGACAACTTCGAGTCGGTCATCGGCAGTGATCCGGTCATGCCAGCCGACGAACTGGCGGAAGTTCTCGACGCCGTGTGGACGTGGGCGAACGCCGTGCTGAAGGCGGGCGGCAAGGGCAGCCGAGTGCTGATCACGACGCGCGACACGCATCTGAACGACCCGCGCTACACCCCCGGCAAGAACTGCGCGCACCTCGAACTCGGCGGGCTAGCAGCAAGCGACGCGCTCGAACTGGCGGGCAACATCCTCGATAGCTACAACATCGAGCGCGAGCGAGTTTCGCGCGTCGACCTCAGGTCGCTGATCGCCCACCTGGGCGGGCACACGCTGTCGCTCTACCTGGTGCTGCCGCAGCTAGGTAAATACACCGCGCGCCAGATCATCGACGATTTCGAGACGCTGCTGCCCGGCTTCGTGGCGGGCAAGGCCGCAGAGCGCAACGAGAGCCTCAAAGTCTCGCTCGAATTCTCGCTGCGGCGGCTGGGCGCGGCGACGCGGGCGGCGCTGCCGGCGTTGGCCGTCTTCCAGGGTGGCGCGTTGGAACTGAACATCCTGGAGATTGCCGAGATCGATCCCGACCTGTGGAAGAATGCCCGCGCCGAACTCGAAGCGGCGGCGCTGGTCACATCCGAACCTATTCCAGGTATGAACAACATGGAATTCCTCCAGTTCCACCCGACGCTGCTGCCCGCCCTAGGTGAGACGCTGCCCGCCGAACGTCGCGCCGCCCTTGAAGCGCGCTACTGGCAGGGGTATTACGAGTTTTCCGGTATCCTGTATCGTGATGACACACAGCATCCTCACCAAGTCCGCGCGATGGCGCTGCTCGAGATGCCCAATCTGCGCCGGGCCTTCGACCTGGCGCTGGCGGCGGCGCTGCGCGGCGAGGCGGACGCGCACACGCCGATCACGCTTGCCGGCCAACTGGCGCGCTTCCTGGGCCTCTTTGGACGACGGCGCGAACTGGAGGCGCTGCGCCGCGACCTCGAGCGCCTGCCGCTGACCGACGGCGCGCTGACTAAAGCCGACTACCTGCGCCTGAGCGGCCAGGGCGAAGCGCTCTGGCAAGGTGGACAACTGACCGAGGCCGCGCGCATCTTTCAAGACTTGCTGGAGCGCCTGGAGCGCCTCGACGCCTGGGGTCAACTGCGCCCGGACGAGGCAGGCCGCGTCTCTACAAATCCTTCGCCCCTCGTGGGGACGACCCAGGGGTCGTCCGTCCCCGCCCCCGCACCCCCGAACCAGGCCGAACTGGACGACATCGCCTACAGCCGCGGCCTGACGCTCTGGTGGCTGGGACGCTGCCTGAAGGGGCAGAATCGCAGAGGCGAGGCGCTCGGCTGCTTCCGCCAGGCAGAGAGCATCTTCCGCGATCTAGGTGAGCGCAATGCAGACGCCAAACAGATGCAGGCCGGTTGTCTGACCGAGATCGGCGATGTCCTGAGGGATAGCGGGCGCTTCGACGAGGCGCAGGAGGCCTACGAAGCCGATCTGGCGATTTCTCGCGAACTCAAGGACGACCGGGGCGCAGGCGTCACACTCGGCCAGCTTGGCACGCTGGCCTACAGACGTGGCGACTTGAAGACCGCGCGTGAACGCTACCAGGAGGCGATTGACGCATTTCGGGCATTGAGCGAACCGGCGATGGAAGCCGTCGCCTGGCACCAGTTGGGTAGGGTCGCGGAGGAAGAGGAGGATTGGGACGAGGCCGAGCGCTGCTACCGCGAAGCGGTGCGTATTCGTGAAGCGATCCGGGAACTTCACGAGCTTGCGAAGAGCTACAATCAACTCGGCCTGGTCGCCAGGTCCGCTGGGCGGCCCACCGACGCCGAGCGCTGGTACTTGCAGGCGCAGAAGCTCAAGGACACTGTCGCACAGCAGGACGACAGCACGCTCCACAACCTGGCAAGCCTTTACGAGAGCATGGGACGGCTGGCCGAGGCGCGCACCTATGCCGAACGCGCGGCAAAGATCGTTGAAGGACAAGATTTGTCGGTCGAACCCTGGACGACCTACAACATCCTGGCCGACATCTCCACGCGCGAGGGCAAGACAGACGAAGCGCGCGAGTGGCGGCGCAAACGCAACACCGCGCATGACGCCTTCGCTGGCACGCGCTACGAACTGGCGCCGATCCTGGCGGGGTTCGCGGGCGTAATCGAGGCATCTGCAGCGGCCTGCGCCGGCAACGCCGACGCCAGGACACAGGTCGAAGGGCTGTTCGAGACATTCGAGAATGGGGGATACAAGATTGCCGAGCCGATCCGCCGCATCTGGGCGGGCGAGCGCGACGCCCAAGCCCTAACCGAAAACCTCGACTATCAAGATCGCGCCATCGTCCTCGCCATCTTGCATCGCCTCGGCGTCGCCGTGCCGGAGGTCATCCCGGAGTCGCTGGCGATGGCACAGACGAGCGTCAGCCCGCAGCAGCGGGAAACGCTGGCGCAAGTTCTGGCACAGTTCCGCCCGGTGATCGACGGCGTGGCTGCGGCAACCAACGGCAATGAAGCAATTAAGTTACAAATCGAGGGGCTGTTCGAGCAGTTCACCAAAGATGGCTGGCAGATCGCCGAGCCGATCCGCCGCATCTGGACGGGCGAGCGCGATCCACAAGCATTGTCCGTCGGGTTGGACGATCAGGATAGGGCCATCGTCCTCGCCATCCTGCACCGTCTCGGCGTCGATGTGCCAGCGTTCATCCGCGAGCTTCTCGACGGGAGCGAGGACGAGGAGAAGAGCGGCGACGGACAGGGGCAGAGTATCACCGTCGAGCAGTTGATCGAGATGGTCGGTCAGGTGGCGCAGGGCACAGCGCCCCAGGGGTTGGGCGCGCAGTTGTTCGACCTGACGCAAAAGACGACGGTCGATCCCCAGGCGCCGCCCGAACTGCGCGCGCTCGCCAACGTGCTGCACAAGGTGCTGGCAGGCAGCCGAACGCCTGATCTCGCCGGGCTGAGCGACGATCACGCGTTGTTGGTGCAGGCGATGCTCGATACGCTCAAGGGGGCGTAGGCGCGCTTTTACCTCACCCCCGTCTCGCTGCGCTCGTCTTCCCCCTCTCCGCGCACGGAGAGGGGGCCAGGGGGTGAGGTTTGTGGAAGGATTCCTACCCCCTCACGCGCCAGACCTCGACGCCGCTCAGATTGGACAGGCCGCCCTCGGTCGTCAGGTTGAGCGCGCCGTCGCTGACCGTGGCGCGCCAGGGGCCGAGCTTGACCCAGGCGCCCGCCGCGTTGACGAGCACACCATCCTGGACGTGCTGGCCTTCGAGCAAGACGTTGAACGCCTGCGGATTCGGGTCGGCCCAATCGAGCCAGACGTAAGCGTAGACGTCATACGTCCCGGTGGGCACGCTGCTCAGCGTGAGGACGTGCGCCCAATGCTGCACCGAGCAGCGGATCATCGTCGTCTGCGCCGCGTCGGTCGCCGGCGTCAGCGGCACCCACGGGTTGCAGAAGGCGTTGCCGTTGGTCGTGTAGCCGGTCGCCGTCGATCCATCCCAGGCGTTGCCGTCGACCACGACCGCATCGCCGCCCAGGTTGATCCCGCGGTAGAAGGTCGGCCCGGCCAGCGCCTGCGTCGGCGCGGGCGGGATCGGCGTGCTGGTCGGCGGGACGGGTGTGGCGGATGGCGGCGGCGGCAGCGGCGTCGACGTCGCTGGGATCGGCGTGGGTGATGCGAATGGCGGCAGCGTCGGCACCGGGGTGTTCGTCGGCGCACTGATGGCCGTCGCGGAGATCGGCGTGGCGGTCGCGGGGGCAGATGTTGAGGTTGGCGGCACCGGCGTGGCGGTCGCTGCGCCGCCATCGACGCGCCAGACCTCGACGCCGCTCAGATCCGGCAGGCCGCCTTCGGTCGTCAGGTTGAGCGCGCCGTCGCTGACCGTGGCGCGCCACGGCCCCAGCTTGATCCACGAGCCGCCGCCGCTGATCAGGATGTTACTTTGGGCGAGCGCGCCTTCCAGCCGCACGCTGAACGGCTGCGGATTCGGATCGCCCCAATCGAGCCAGGCGTAGACGTAGATGTCATACGTCCCGGCGGGCATGCTGCTCAGCGTCACGACGTGCGCCCAATGCTGCATCGTGCACTTGATCATGCCCGCGCGCGCCGCGTCGGTCGCTGGCGTCAGCGTCATCCACGGGCTGCAGAAGGCGCTGCCGTTGGCCGTATAGTTAGCGGCCGTTTGCCCATCCCACGTGTTGCCGTCGATGACGACCGCCGCGCCGCCCAGGTTGATCGCGCGGTAGAAGGTCGGCGCGCTGACCACGGGCGTGCTGGTCGGCGGCAGGATGGTCACTGTTGGTGCGACCGGCGTCGGCGATGGGAACGGCGGCAGTGTCGGCACCGGCGTACTCGTCGCTGGGACGGATGTCGCCGTCGGCGGCACCGGCGTGTTCGTCGGCGAGATTGGCGTCGATGTCGGCAGGCGCGGCGTGCTCGTCGGCGGGACGGACGTCGCGGTCGGCGGCACCGGCGTGTTCGTCGGCGGGATTGGAGTCGATGTGGGCGGCACCGGCGTGTTCGTCGGCGGGATTGGCGTCGATGTCGGTGGCCGCGGCGTGCTTGTCGGCGGGACGGATGTCGCCGTCGGTGGCACCGGCGTGCTCGTCGGCGGGACGGTGGTCGCCGTCGGTGGCACCGGCGTGCTCGTCGGCGGGACGGATGTCGCCGTCGGTGGTCGCGGCGTGCTTGTCGCGGGGACAGATGTCGCGGATGGCGGCACCGGCGTCGCGGTCGCATTGGCCGCGTTGACGCGCCAGACCTCGATGCCACTCAAATCCGGCAGGCCGCCCGACGTCGTCAGGTTGAGCGTCCCGTCGTTGATGGCGACGCGCCACGGCCCCAGCTTGATCCACGAGCCGCCGCCGCTCAGTTGGACGCTGCCCTGCACCGGCGCGCCTTCGAGCTGGACGTTGAATGCCTGCGGATTCGGATCGGCCCAGTCGAGCCAGACGTAGGCGTAGACGTCATACGTCCCGGCGGGCACGCTGCTCATCGTGAGGGCGTGCGCCCAGTGCTGCACCGCGCAGTGGATCATGTCCGCGTGCGCCGTGTCGGTCAGCGGCGTGAGCACCATCCACGGGCTGCAGAAGGCCATGCCGTTGGTCGTGTAGTTAGCGGCCGTTTGCCCGTCCCACGTGTTGCCGTCGATGACGAGCGCCGGGCCACCCAGGTTGATCGCGCGGTAGAAGGTCGGCGCGCCGAGCACCGGCGTGCTGGTCGGCGGGATCGACGTATTCGTCGGCAGGGCGGCTGTCGCGGTTGGCGGCAACGCCGTATTCGTCGGTGGCAGCGGTGTGCTCGTCGGTGGGAGCGGTGTGTTGGTAAGTGGCAGCGGTGTGCTCGTTGCCGGGACGACGGTCGCGCTCGGCGACAGGGCGTTGACCGCCGCCGCCACGTTGATGCGCCGCACAGTGCCGCCATCGCTGGCGCGCGTGCGCACGACGCTGGTCGTCGCGAAGGCGTTGTAGATCTGCTGGAAGCTGGCCGCCGGGTTGGCCTGGCGCATGATCGCCCAGGCGCCCGCCACGTGCGGCGCCGCCATCGACGTACCGCTCTTGGGGCCATAGGTGCCGCCCGGCAACGACGACGTGATCTCCAGGCCGGGTGCGCCAAAGTCGAGGTTGGCGCCCAACTGCGAGAACGCGACGACCGCGTCGGTCTTATCGGTCGCGGCAACGTTGACGATGTCCTGGATGCAGGCCGGGAACGCGACGCCCGTGTTGCCGCCGTAATTGCCGGATGCGGCCACGGTCGCGATGTTGGCCGCCTGAAGCTGCGTCACCATCGCCGCCATCGGCGGGTGCATCGTGCTGCAATCGGTCGCGATGTGATCGGTCGAGCCGAGGCTCATGTTGATCGAGGCGATCGAGGTGCTGCTGCGCTGGTTGTAGACCCACTCCAGGCCGAGCAGAATCTCCGTGTCGAAGGCGACGATGCACGGCGACAGGCTGGCGCAAATGGCAAGGCTGCTGACGCGCGTGTAGACCTGAACCGGCAGCAGCGAGGCGCCCGGCGCGACGCCGTCGAAGCTCGGCCCGTCCCCGGCGGCGATACCGGCCACGTGCGTGCCGTGATCGCAGCCCGCGAGGCTGCACGCCGCCCCGGCAGCAGCGCCGGTCTGCGACATCTGGCCGTTCGGGCAGACGCTGGTGTAGGTGCCGTTGCTATCAGTGCCGTTGTAGGAGAAACAGGCGCCGCCAATGATCCTGCTGCTCAAGAACGGATGCGTCAAGTCGACGCCGGTGTCGATGACGGCCACGGCGTAACCGGCGCCGGTGTAGCCGCTGGCCCAGGCCGTGGTCGCGCCGATGATAGCCGTCGAATCGATCAGTTCCGGGCGATAGTAATGCTCAAGCTGGATGTCGCTCACCTGCGACGAGCTGCCGAGGTAGCGCAGCGCCGCCTCGTCGACGACGACCGACAGATACGGGATCGTCTGGAAGCGCGTGACCGCCGCCACGTCATAGGCTTGCAGTGCCGTGACCAGATTCGTCTGCGCGGCCTGGATCGTCACCCGCTGCTGATCGGCGGCCTGCGGCGACAGTTCGTTCTCCGGGCGGAAATCGCCCGCCAGCCCGACGATCACGCGCGCGCTGCCGTTCTGCTGGATGTGCTCCAGGATTGGTTCATACTCAGTGGGCAGCGGCGCTTCGGCGACCGGCGGCGGTGCCGTCGGCAAGGCTGGCTCGACGATGGCGCGCTCTTCGCCCGCCACCGCGCTGACCAACCCGCCGTCGAGCGCCAGATCCGCACCCTGAGCGATGCGCAGTGCAGCGACCGCGCTTGCGTAAGCCGCGGCGAAGCTGGTGCCCGACTCGTCCGCCCAGCCGCCGTCGAGCGCCGTCACCGTGACACCGCTGCCCGGCGCGTAGACGTCGACCGCCGCGCCGTAGCTGCTGTAGTCGGCGCGCTGCAGCGCCTGATCGACCGCGCCGACGGCAATCACGGGCGCGTAGGCCGCGGGATAGAGCAGCGTTTCGCTGCCGGTGTTGCCCGCCGCGGCGATCACGACGACGCCCTGGTCGAGCGCATAGTCGACGGCGTCTTCAAGCAGATCCGACTCGGCGACGCCGCCCAGGCTCAGGTTGATGACGTCCGCACCCGCGTCCGCAGCATAGACGATGGCCGCGGCGACGTCGGAATAGGTGCCGACGCCATCCGCATTCAGCACGCGCAGCGGCATGATGCGCGCATTCTGCGCCAGCCCAGCCATGCCGATGCCGTCGCCCGTGTTGGCGGCGATGATGCCCGCTAGCGCGCAGCCGTGGCCGAAAGCATCCTCCGGCGAGGCGTCGCCTTCGACGAAGTCGTAGCCCGGCACAATCCGCCCGGCCAGATCCGGATGGTTGGCGCAGATGCCGCTGTCGATCACGGCGATCGCGACTTCAGCGCTGTCTTCCGGCAGCGCGGCCCAGGCGTCGAGCGCATGGAGTGCCGCCAGCGCCCACTGGTCACCATAGAGCGGGTCATCGGGCGCGCTGCTGTCGAGCGCGACCACGGTGTAATCCGGCTCGCTCGCCGCCACGACCGCCGACCCCGGCAGCGCGTCAAAGCGGGTCGTCTCCGGGATCTGCACAACGACCGTATCCAGCGATGCGATCTGCTGGACGACCGTCCCGCCGACCGACGCCACGTAAGCGGCGCGCTCGGTCTGGCTCGCGCCCGGCGCGAAGCGAATGACGACCTGCCCGGCGACCGGCGCCGCAGGCAAAGCTGTGACGTCCGTGTTGGCCGCTGCGCTGGCCGCCGTCGATAGCGACGGGCCAAGCGGAGGCAGCGTCGGCACGAGCGTGGCCGCCGGGGATGTTTCATTAGTATCAGCAGTATCGGAAGAAGTGACAGGCGTCAGGCTCGGCGCGGCCATCGTCGGCAGCGACAGACCGATCTCGGTCGGCAGCGACGCAACGGAAGCCGACTGCGCGGCGGCGGACTGATCCAGCACGGCGAGCGCGCCCGGCGTCGGCGCGATGACGGCCACCTGCGTCGAAGCCGACGATGACTGTAAGGATTCGATTGCAGAAAAGAAGAGCGCCGCGCCCCACAGAATCGTGAGAGCAATCAGGGCGACGTGGCTCGGAACATTTCTTAGTCTGAACATGGGCCTCCACCGGCTGGGCCGCACTCAATCTAATAACAAACGCTCACGATCATACGTCGATAGAATTGCAGTACCCTAACAAAAGTTAAATTTGTAAACCGTAAGAATGGGTAAATATTCCTACTGTCAGCGACGATTTCGCATTACGATCTGGAAATTAGCCGTGCAAAGGCTCAATTCTTCGTAAGGATGTGCGCCGCCCACCCCACGGCGCAAGGATTGAACAATGCTCATGATGAAATCTGTGAGAGATGGCGCGAATCAGCTTGGGGCTTGGTTGATGGTCAGCTCCGTATTGCCGATGCTCGCAATCAATCTCACCCCGGTGGAGGCGCAGAACGTGCCGCCGGTACTCTGCGGCAACGTCATCGACGGCTTCCCACCAAACGCGGCAGGGGATTACTTTTATACGCTGAGCGAAGTTCGCGATCCTGGCGTACTCTATCGCTTCATGCGCAAGAGCGCGATCGAGTCGACCGAGCTGACTGCCCCTTTCAGCCCTGAAGTAGTGCAAACCCTTGGGTTACCGCACGTATCGCCGGATGGGCGGCTGATAGCTTTCATCCCGGTCTTGCCTGTAACCAGCCTGACGGTCTGGGATATGACCACTAACGAGACGGCAACCCTCGAGTTGTCTCTCGAAGAGACCGAACATCTCAACGCTCTTTATGACCCCTTCTCCCGCGCATTTCGCCGGTTGGAGTGGACATCGGCACAGACATTTGCGATCAAGTATTACGATGACGCAAGTAATCCGGTTAGCAACCGAATGCTACGTGAGACGCAATTCCATGTGATGATTGATCCACTGAGCGTCCAACGAAGCACCGATGCATTCGTTGAGTATCCTACCCTGCCCTTACCCACTGAAAAATCTGAACCCGCAATCTTTCTATCCCCACTTGGCAATTACGCCACTCAGATTAGCCTCCAGTTTTTGCCCGGATACTATGATGTCCGCCGGATGCAGATCTTCGATCTTGACGATGACATTGTAGTGTTTGATGCGGTGCCAAGCGCGGACGAAATCGTGCGAGGACGTCCAAGGTGGCTGGCGGATGAAAGCGGTTTCTTCTACGTAGCCGCACCTCCTCAAGCTGATGCACGCCTCAACTTTGCCGTCCATACAGGCAACGCGTTCGTGCTCGATAACGCCTTTTTCTCGGCAATCGAGCAAGCCGTGGATGGAGAAACTTATCTCTTTCCGACCTTGATTCCGACCATAAACCCAAACAGCGATGGTATTGGTTTTGCCATACTGGTCGACCGCGAGACACATGAGGACAAATACATTGCGGCATATCTTCCCCATGAAGCGCGGCTTTCGATTGTCTGCAATCCCATCGGCTACGGAAACACCGATCTGCTCTATCCCTTCTGGTCGCCCGAGGGTCGCTATTTCGGATATTGGAATACGGTTGGGACACTCGCGTTCGACCTGCAAACTGGGGATATCTATCGTATGCCAGATGTCAGGCAGGAGTGGGTCGGCTGGGTCGATGGCAGTGGAGAATGAGGTCGTCATAACGTCTTGCGCACGGTTGACACGATCTCACGTGCGCCTTCTACGAACGAGCTAGATTTGAAGCGGTCATAATTCAGTTTCGCCGCTGCCTGCCCTCAACCCCCGGCCCCTTCTCCCTGAGGGAGAAGGGGAGAAAAATCGGCCCTGAAAGTCCCTCTCCATCAGGGAGAGGGATTTAGGGTGAGGGCAAAACGGGCGACAAAGTTCATATCGATTTATGACCACGCCTCAGCTAGATGGCATGAGAAACGGCGGACGACACGCGCGACCGGAGGAAGTCCCCTTGGAGACGCCGTCCGCCATCTCTTGCGATCTGCGCTAATCACCCCACAGCGATGCGGAAGCCGCGCAGGTCGGATGTCAGTTCCGGGTTCCAGGAGCTGCGTGAGTCTGTGCGGAAGACCTTCTGCACGTCTTCGAACCAAGAGCCGCCGCGCAGTACGCGCACCTCGTCCAGCGTGAGATCGTCGGTGCCGCTCTCCCAGCCGGTCGAGCACCAGTCCCACGTGTTGCCGATCATGTCGACGACGCCATACGGGCTGTCACCCTCGCCCTCGTGCGTGCGCACGGACAGCGTGCCGATGCGCTCGTGGGCGACGTTGTTGGTACAGAGCGCGATGTCCCACTCGTAACCCCACGGGTACGGGCGGCCATCGTCGCCCTGGGCGGCGCGCTGCCACTGCGCCTCGCTTGGCAGGTGCACGGCGAGGCCGGTCTTAGCCGCCAGCCACTGGCAGTAGGCGACGGCTTCGTACCAGGTGATGTGCGTACGCGGGTGATCGTTACCGCCGTACGGCTTGAGCGGGCGCGGATTCTCATACCACCATTCGCGCGCCGCGTCCGAGAACTCCCACCATGCCGGATCGTCGTACCCATCAGCCGCCTCGGCGAAGATCTGATACTGCTGGTTCGTGATCGGGTACTTGCCGATAGCGAATGCGTCGACGTGCACCGTCTGCGGCTCATGCAGGTAGCCGCCGCGCTGCGTCAGCGTCACGTCCCCGCCGGGGATATCGACCAGGTCGAACGGCGGCGGCAGCAGAGCAGCGAATTCGCGCGTCAGCGTGCGGTAGGTGGTCATCAGGTTGGAGTCCTCCTTGGATGTATTGACCCTTCCTGACCCCATTATAGGCGTCCGAGAATCTCCCGGTAGGGTCAATGTCATGGTCGGGCAATGGCATCCAAATGCTTGCGGCGTTATCGAGGGTTCAGGAAGTGTCGCAAGGGTAGTAGGGGCGCATCATGATGCGCCCCTACAAAGACCCCTCATGAACCAAGATCCCTGGTTCACGCAGATGTCCTGAGTGTCATTGTGGTTGGCAATGTGATGGCGTGGGACCGGGCGAACAATATCTCGACGGGAACATGGCGTCCAGCGCGCATCCCCAGATTGGCGGCGTTCAATCACGCTGCTGGCCTAATAGGCATCCGCCGCATCTGAGTACGGAGACCGCGGCGGCGCTCAGGCGTGTTCCGGGACGTAGCGGCGCACGATCTCGAGCAGTTCGGTCGGCGTGAACGGTTTGCGCAGGAAGGCCGAGCAGCCGAAGCGCTGCGCCAGTGTGACCTCCTGCTCGCCCGTCCGCGCGGAGCAGGCGACGATCGGCGGCGCGTGGATGCCCAACTGCTTGCGCAGGATCAGCGTCAGCGTGCGCCCGTCGATATCCGGCAGGTTGAAGTCCATCAGGATCAACTGCGGCATGTCATTGCGTGCATTGGCCGCCGCCGGGGCGCCGCGGTCGAAATGGCGCACCTTGTAGCCGGCCGTGCTCAGGATGTGAATCATCATTTCGGCGTTGGCCGGATTATCTTCAATAAGCAAAATATGACCCATTTTGTGCACCTTTCAAGAAAGAGCTTCCCCTGTTTTTCCGGTCTGTTTCATCCGTCCGCGCCCCAGGTCGGGACGTGCCGCGTGATCGTCTGCGCGAGCTGCGTGATCGTGAACGGCTTGGTCAGCACGTCGTCGAAACCGGCGCTGCGGTATTCCTGCACGTCGGCATCCGTCGCCAGTGCCGTGACGGCGACCAGCGGCGTCCGGTTGCCGTGCCCGCGCAGCAGCCGGGCGAAATCGACGCCGCCGCGCGTCGTGCCGAGAATGACGTCGACCAGGATCAACTGCGGGTCTTCGGCGACCGCCTGCCAGGCCTGCTCGACGGTCTGCACCGGGATCAGCTTGTGCTTACTCGCTGAGACGTACAAATCGACCAGGTGCGCATCGTTCGGGTCATCCTCAAGATAAAGGACTTTCATCGTGTCGGTCTCCTTAGCGCGCGCCCACGGCGAGCGCAGCATTCACGCCTTGTAAGATCGCATCCGCCGTCGCCGGTTTCTCGATGTAGCCCGCGATGTCGGCCACTTCGGCATGCGTGCCGTTGGGATAGGCCGAGAAGACGACGACCGGGATCGCCTGGGTATCCGCCTGCCCCTTCAACTGGCGCAGGACTTCCCAGCCGTCCATATCCGGCAGCGACATGTCGAGCAGGATCACGTCGGGCATCAGCCCGGCGGCCAATTCGAGCGCCTGGCGGCCTTCGTGCGTTTCGATGACGACGTAGCCTGCGGCTTCCAGCACGCCGTAGGCGAGCTTGCGCGTGGCCGTCTCGTCTTCGACCACCAGTGCGGTTTGCACATCCATCAGTTCTTCGCCTTCGTCGAAGACGGTGACCTTCTTGTCATCAAGCGCCGGGCCATACAGTTCTGCGATCTGCGCCTCGGTCGCCAGCGGCAAGGTGAAGCTGAAGCTGCTGCCCTGGTTGACGGTGCTCTCGACCTGCAAATCGCTGCCGTGCATGATCGCCAGGCGGCGGCTGATATCGAGGCCGAGGCCGGTGCCACCATAACGCCGCTCGGTATCGCTGGTCGCCTGCTGGAAGCGCTCGAAAATGCGCTCGAGCAAGTCCTGCGAGATGCCGATGCCCGTGTCCGTCACGGTCACGCGCACGAAGTTAGCCTCGACGCGGGCGGACAGCGTCACGCTGCCCGTCTCGGTGAACTTGACGGCGTTCGAGAGCAAATTGAGCAGGATCTGGCGCACGCGCATCGGGTCACCCCAGACGAGCGGCAGGCCATCCGGAAAGTCCGGCATCAGCGAGAGCGGCTTCTCTTTGACCAGCGCAATCGAGGTCGTCAGCACACCGCGCAGCATGTCGCCCAGAACGATCGGCGCCGGGTGCAGTTCGAGCTTGCCCGCCTCGATCTTGCTCAGGTCGAGCACATCGTTGATCAGGCCGAGCAGGTAGTGCCCGCTCTCCTCGACCAGTTGGATGTAGCGGCGATAGGCGGGCGGCAGACGGCGGTTATCGAACATCTGCGGCATGTTGAGCATCGAGCTGCTGTAGCCGATGATGACGTTGAGCGGCGTGCGCAGTTCGTGGCTCATGTTCGAGAGGAAGATCGATTTCGCGCGGCTGGCGTTTTCGGCCACGCGCTGCGCAGTATCGAGTTCGTCGTTCATGCGGCCCAGCTTGTCGTTGGCGAACTTCAACTCGAGCATGGCACTTTCAAGCTGCTGCTTCTGCTCGTAGAAGGCCTCGGCGCGCCGCGTATCCTTCTGCTGAAGATCGGTCGCCCAGTGGACGACGTCGAGAAAGCTCTGCTGCATCCAGTAGATGGCGACGACCAGCAGCAGGCACAGGATGACCGGCTGCGGCATCACGACCCAGACGGTCGACAGGCCATAGCGATGGATGACGACCGCGCAGGCGGCGACGACAATCGCGATCCCCGTCCACAAGACGGCGTCACGGTCGAGGATCAGGCTGGCGGCGATCACCGGCAGCAGAATGAGCACGGCGGCATGCGTCCCCGGCCCTTCCGTCCACAGCGAGTAGAGCGGCACCGACGCAGCGGCGAGCACAAAGATCCAGGCGCAGACCTGGCGCGCGCGGCCCACAAACAAGTGGAGGACGATGGTCAGCGCGAACAGCAGCGGATACAGCCCGATGCCGCCTTCGACGAACAGAAATGACAGGCCATAAACGAACGGCGTCGCGAGCAGCGAGGCATTCAGCAGCATCCGAAAACGTTCAAGGCGCTCGTCCGCCAGGTCATCTTCGATTTCGTAACTGGGCGTAATCGCGGCCATCTCGGCACCCGTCGGCTGTCTATTGAGGAAGGATTAATCGGATAATGCGTCTGTAAGTTAGATTAATGATATAATGGTCGCCGTATTTCGGATCATTAAGATTACGCGGGACATCTTCAGGACAAACATCACCCCAGATCGTGATAGGCAGCGCAGGGCTTTCTGCGCTACAATCGAAGGCATTCCGCATAGATTTACAGCAGGAGCAACACCCCATCATGCAACCATCTCCCGTTGTCCAGACCAGCCCGCTCCAAACAAACGATGGTCTGGATGCTATCTTTAATCCGCGTAGTGTCGCCGTCGTCGGCGCGACCGAACGTGAAGGTAGCGTCGGTCGAACCATCCTCTGGAATCTGATTAGCAATCCGTTTGGCGGCGCAGTCTACCCGATTAACCCGAAGAGATCGAATGTTCTCGGCATTCGTTCTTATCCTGACCTGAAATCGCTGCCCGAAGTGCCCGACCTGGCCGTGTTCGTCACGCCCGCCAAGACGATCCCCGCCCTGATCAAGGACGCGGTCAAGCTCGGCATCAAGGGTGCGATCGTGATCTCGGCAGGCTTCAAGGAGATTGGCCCTGAAGGCGCAGCGCTCGAACAGCAGATTCTGAAGTACGCTCGCGAAGGCGACATGCGCATCATCGGCCCGAACTGCCTCGGCGTCATGGCCCCGCTGACCGGCGTCAACGCGACCTTCGCCGCGTCGATGGCGCGCCCCGGCAACATCGCTTTCATCAGCCAGTCGGGCGCGCTGCTCACGGCCGTGCTCGATTACTCCTTCAAAGAGAACATCGGCTTTTCGTCGTTCGTCAGCCTCGGCTCGATGCTCGACGTTGGTTGGGGCGACCTGATCGATTACCTGGGCCGTGACCCGCGCACCTCCAGCATCGTCATCTACATGGAGTCGGTCGGCGACGCGCGCAAGTTCCTGTCCGCCGCCCGCGAAGTCGCGCTCAAGAAGCCGATCCTGGTCATCAAGGCCGGGCGCACGGCGGCAGCAGCCAAAGCCGCGGCCTCGCACACCGGCTCGCTGGCAGGCAGCGACGAAGTCCTCGACGCCGCCTTCCGCCGCTGCGGTGTGCTGCGCGTCAACAGCATCGCCGACGTCTTCTACATGGCCGACGTGCTCGGCAAGCAGCCGCGCCCAGAAGGCAACCGCCTGTCGATCATCACCAACGCCGGTGGCCCTGGCGTGCTCGCGACCGACGCCCTGATCACGGGTGGCGGCGCGCTGGCCGATATCTCCGACGAGACGATGGCGCAGCTCAACGAACTGCTGCCCTCGGCCTGGAGCCACAACAACCCGATCGACGTGCTCGGCGACGCCGCACCGGAAACCTACGCCAAGGCCGTGGAAATTGCTGCGAACGACCCGCATGCCGATGGTCTGCTCGTCATCCTGACGCCCCAGGCCATGACCGACCCGACTCAGACAGCCGAACTGCTGCGCCCCTACGGCAAGCTCGAAGGCAAGCCGCTGATCGCAAGCTGGATGGGCGGCAGCCAGACGCAGGCCGGGGATAACATCCTGAGCGGCGCCGGCATCCCGACCTTCGAATTCCCGGATGACGCCGCGCGCGCCTTCAACTACATGTGGCGCTTCTCGTACAACCTGCGCGCCATCTACGAAACGCCCTCGATGGCGGACGATACCTCCGCGCTGATGCCGGATCGCGAATACGTCGCCAAGATCCTCAACGAGGCGCGCTCGCAGGGCCGCACGATCCTGACCGAGTACGAGAGCAAGGAAGTCCTGGCCGCCTACCACATTCCGACCGTCAAGACGATTGTCGCCACGAGCGAAGATGAAGCCGTCCAGGCCGCCGAGTCGCTCGGCTACCCGGTTGTGATCAAGCTGCATTCGCTGACGATTACGCATAAGACTGACGTGGGCGGCGTGCAGCTCAACCTGCGCGATGCCGACGCCGTGCGCAATGCCTACCGCACGATTTACAACTCCGTGGCGGAAAAAGCCAGCGCCGACGAATTCCAGGGCGTCGCCGTTCAGACGATGGTCAACTTGCGCGACGCTTATGAGCTGATCATCGGCAGCAGCATCGACACCCAGTTCGGCCCGGTGCTCCTGTTCGGCACCGGCGGCACGATGGTCGAGGTCTTCAAAGACCGCGCCCTCGGCCTGCCGCCGCTGACGACCACCCTGGCCCGCCGCATGATGGAGCAGACCAAGATCTACACGGCGCTCAAGGGCGTCCGCGGCCGGGATCCGGTCGACATCGCCGAGCTGGAAGAGATCATGGTGCGCTTCAGCCAGTTGATCGTCGAGCAGCCGTGGATCAAGGAACTCGACATCAACCCGCTGCTGGCGTCGTCGGAGCAGATCCTGGCGCTCGACGCCCGCATCGTGCTCTATCCCAACGACACGCCGGAAGACAAGCTGCCCAGCCCGGCCATCCGCCCCTACCCGATCCAGTACGTCTATCATCACACCCTGCGTGATGGCACCAAGGTGACCATCCGCCCGATCCGCCCCGAAGACGAGCCGCTGATGGCCGCCTTCAACGGGACGCTGTCCGAGCGCTCGGTCTACCTGCGCTATCTCCAGGTGCTCAACCTGAACCAGCGCACGCAGCACGACCGCCTCGCCCGCCTGAGCTTCATCGACTACGACCGCGAAATGGCGCTCGTGGCCGAGAAAGCCAACGAACGCACCGGCCAGCCGGAAGTCGTCGGCGTCGCGCGCATGACCAAACTGCGCAACCGCCCGATCGGCGAGTACGGCATGATCGTGAGCGACCGCTACCAGGGCCAGGGCATCGGCAAGCGACTGCTCGGCCGCATGATCGACGTCGCCAAGGCGGAACAGCTCGAACAGATCGTCGGCATCGTCCTGCCGGAAAACGCCGAGATGATCCGCCTGCTCGAAAAGTTCGGCTTCGAGATGCATCAAAACGAAGGTGAACCCGTCCTGCGCAGCGTGCTCGTCTGCAAGCCGGACGGCAAGAAACCGGCGGAATAGCCGCGCTGAGAGACTGACACAAAGGGGGCGCGCTCAGGTGAGCACGCCCCACAGATACGTTGTGCCCCGTAGGGATGCGCAACTGCGCGTCCGTCGCCAAAATCAGAATCTGTTCGCAATGCCAGGAAATCCCGGACAGGGCACGCCCTGTCCCTACATTTACATCGCGTTTCGTAGGAGCGCCGCGTGGGGCGTCCGCCGTTTTCGCCAACGATATTTCACGGATTGGCGAATGATGTCACGCGCGTCAGTCAACTTCACACCAACACCTATGTGCAGCACCCGTCAGGCCGTGTCGCTGAGAGCCTCCGCCACCGCCTGCTCCAGTGTCATTGCCCGACCATCAGCCCAGGCCGTCTGAAAGGCCGCATCGCCGAGTTGGGCGCGCACACCTGCGACAATCCGATCAAACTCCGGCTCCTCGTAAGGCTCCAGAAAGGTCCCCGCGCGTTCAAGAATGGCCTCAGCCGCGCCAAGCAAGCGTGTGGCGCGTTCTGGCTCGCCCACGGCCCCGAATGAGCCTGCGAGAATCTGTATATCCGTTGCAACGCCATTGTTGTGGTGAATGTCCCTGCATATCACGAGCGAACGCCGTAACAGCGCAAATGCCTCCTCATGATCCCTCTCGTGCTGGGCAATAAGCGCGCGGTTATGCAATACGGCGGTGAAGAGCCGTATGTCGCCCGTCTGCTCGACCAGGTTCGTACATTCCTGGTAAGCGCGCTTGGCACGGCCATAAGCTCCGGCCATGCGTGCGTGCTCGCCGACGACATTGAGCGAATGCGCAATGCCCGGTTTGTGATCCAGTTCCCGGAACAGGGATAGCCCATTTTCAGCTGCGGAGACTCCCGCTTCTCCCGGAAGCATAACGCTCAGATAGGTGAGCGCCCAGGCAGCATGGAATCGGTCTCCCAGCTCGCGTGCAACTTCGAGTGCTCTCGTAAGCAGAAGTTTCGCTCGTTCGCTGTCTCGAAACCAGGTCATATATCCTGCACAAATCAAGAAGCTTGCGCGGTATTTTTCTGGCGTCTCATCGAGCCGTTCCAATAGCTGTCGGGTCCAATGATACCCTTCCACATGAAAGCCAAAGGCGTGCCAGAAAAAAAATAGTGCCCCGGCGAGACGCACGCCGAGCGCCACGTCACCCACAGCCAACGACCATTCCAAGACGGTGCGTAAATTATCACGTTCCCGTTCGAGCGTTTGAAGCCAACCAATCTGTCGCACCAGCCGTAGTTCCGGCTCGGCGCGTTCGGCCAACTCGACGAAATACTCCGCGTAGCGTCTGCGGATGACGTCCGACTCGCCGCTCTCCGCCAATCGTTCGCGTGCATATTCATGAATCGTTTCCAACATGACAAACCGAGGCTCACCCCCATGCGCTTCTTTCTGCTGGATAAGGCTCTTATCCACCAGGGCAGCCAGTCCGTCAAACACATCCATCGGGAGGTCATGCCCGCACACCACCTCAATGGCTTCCAGTGAGCCGCCTCCCTGGAAGACCGCTAACCGTGCAAAAGACTTCTTCTCACCCTCGTCCAGCAAGTTGTAGCTCCAATCTAGCGTCAGACGCAGGGTTTGCTGGCGGCGTGGGGCATCGCGTGAGCCGCCCGTCAGCGAGGTCAAACGGCTGTCGAGGCGAGCGAGCAAGGCCTGGGGCGACAGCATCTTGCAGCGCGCCGCTGCAAGTTCGATGGCGAGGGGCAGGCCATCAAGACGCGCGCAGATCTGGGCAATCGCAGGCGCATTGTCAACTGTCACTTCAAAACGCGGCAGGATCATCTGCGCACGCTGCACAAATAAAGACCCAGCCTCGGACTCGGTGACGTTCTGGATGGAGATGGTTTCAGTCGGAGGTATTGACAGGGGAGGTACAGAGAATTCCTGCTCACCGGAAAGACGCAGCGCTTCCCGGCTGGTGACGAGCGCTTTCACGCCCGCTGCCCCCGCCAGCAGCTCGGATACCAACGGGGCAACCTCGATGACGTGCTCGAAGTTGTCAAGCACCAGCAGAAGTCCCCGGTCAGCAAGCGCCCGTTTCAGAGTCTCAAATACGGGTTCAGCGGGATTTTCTATCATGCCAAGTACGGCGGCGATGGTTTTGGTGACGAGGCTGTGATCGGAAAGCGGCGCAAGGTCAACGAAGTAAACCCCGTCCGCGAAGTTGTCAAGCACCTGCGACGCTACCTGCAGCGCGAGCCGCGTTTTGCCGCTGCCTCCGACACCCGTTAGCGTCAGCAGACGCGCCGTCTGCAACAGGCGTCTCAACTCGCTGATTTCCCGAACACGTCCGATCAAGGGCGTAGTCGGAGCGGGCAGATTGTGCTTTTGCGCGCCGGCTTTTGGCACAGGAATCAGCGCTTGAGGGGCTGTTTCCACCTGCAACAAGCCAAGTTCTCGGGCCCGATTAACCGCTTGAATACGGCCGCTCACGCCCAGCTTGCTGTAGATCTGCTTGGTGTACCAGTGCACGGTTTCTAGGGCAACGACCAACTCCTCGGCGATCTCACGGTTGGAGAGACCGAGCGCCACCAGTTGCAGGATTTCCTGCTCGCGCCTTGTAAGCGAGCCAACCGGAAGCCAATCTCGCTCCATGTTACTCCTCGCATAATGCCGATCGCAGATTGCTGAGCGCCTAATTCTATCGCACATGACTTGACCACTGATCACCAATTCCCCCAGGATAGGTGGTGACTCCCACCATGGCCCACCAGTTAAGGTAATGACAGGCAGAAAAGGCGTTGAGGGCGATGGTACTCGTCGGCAAGCATCAAGAGCGATCCAAAGTTACCGCTATACCTGTCCGGCTTCCCCGGTTCGGCTGGATCGTGCTGTCCGTCCTCACTGGGGTCACCGTCCTCGTCGCCAGCGCCGTCATCGTAACCCGGCGAGACACGCCCGATCCGTTCTCGAGTTTTGGCGATTTGTTCGCCGATAACGGCAGGCAGGCAGCCTTGTCACGCGGCTTCACTTGTCGTGATACCGTAGTACGCGGCCATCCCCAGACAGTTTCTAGCTTTTGCATCCAAGACCTTACAGATGAGGTGTTCTCCAGAATTTACCTGCGGACATCAGGTGACGTGGCGAAAGAGATCCGCTTCTCGCTGCGAGAGCATACACTCAGGCTCGGCGATCTGGCGCTGCTCTGGGGAAGACCGACGTTGTGGCTCAATTGCGAAGCCGTGATCGCTGCCTGGCCTGCGCACGACATTATCGGCGTCGTCGCGCCACCGCAAGCCGGGCGAGTCAACTACTTTTTGCCCGTCATCTCCGTGTCCTTCACGCGCGCCGTCTCACCCAACTGGGGGCGTGTCTTGATGAATGATGTGCTGCACAACTGCGGGAGTCTGTTGACACGCCAAAATCATTACGGCACACACTCCCCCACCCCGCTCGCCTTCGTGCACAACTGAGGAAGAGCACCCCACTGCGCCACCGCCAGCGCAGATCACACGCAATCATCTGTAACCTTTGCAAGCCTGCCCCGTGCCCTTCGCCTCTACTTCCCTATCCAATTCCCCTACCCGATCCCCCTAGAAAGAATGGTGACATTCACCCTTTACGCGACATAAGGTACCTAAAGGGGTAAGAAACAGGACATAGAGCGATGATACTCGTGAGCCAACCCGCAGAGGCACCGACCGCGCGCGCCATCTCGATCCGGGTGCCATGGGTTGGCCGGGGCGCATTCCTGTTATTGGCAGGCATCGCGCTGTTCATCCTCGGTTTCGGCGCGATGATCCGCCGCCCGGTCGACGATCAGTTCGCGAGCTACGACGATTTGTTCAACGGCGCGGTCTACGAGGCGGCCCTGGCGCGCGGTTTCACCTGCCAGGACACCTCCGTGAAAGAGCAGGCTGCGCCGATCCTCAGCCGCTGCCGCAAGCAGGACGCCGGCGGGATGTTCCCCGACATCACTCTGTGGATAGCCGACGGCGTCACGCGCGAGATCCGCTTCTCCGTGCGCGACAAGGCGATGCGGCTCGGCGATTTCATCCTGCTCTGGGGAAATCCGACCTCCATGCTCCATTGTGAAATGCTGGTCGTCTTCTGGCCGACGCACTACCTGCTCGGCGACGACGAGACGCCGCACCATGGGCGCATCAACGTCATGCTGCCCGTGCGCTCGGTCGCCTTCACGGCGGACGAGACTCATCGCTACGATGGCATGAGGCTGAATGAAATGCGGCACGACTGCCGGAACTTTTGAGCGAGTCGCCCTACCTTCGTGCACAAGTGCCGAAAGTGCCCTGATCCCCGCCCGATACAGCACCAGCCCGCCCGCAGCCACCTGTAGAGTTTGCACAGGTGCATCCGCGCGGGCTTCGTTCAAACCGCCATTTGCCTCGCCCGGCCCCGACTGGTTACTATTGACCGATCAACAGGGGAACACACGTCGGGCGGCACTATGGCACATTTGCACGAAGCACCTACGTCACACTTCGACCAGTACAGTCTGGGGGCAGCTTACGACGAGATGTTCGGCGGCGACGGTCAACCGCGCGAGCATTACCGGTCGCTGTTCGAACGGCTCTGCGATATGTCGATCGCCGAGTTGCAGCAGCGCCAGTATGCCGCCGACCGCGCTTTCCTCAACCAGGGCATCACCTTCACCGTCTATGGCGACGACGAAGGCACCGAGAAGATCTTCCCCTACGACCTGCTGCCGCGCATCATCCCGGCACATGAATGGGATGTGCTCGAACGCGGCCTCAAGCAGCGTATCACCGCGCTCAACCTGTTCATCAAGGACGTCTATCACGACGGCCACATTCTGCGCGACCGCGTCGTCCCGCGCGAGTTGATCCGCTCGTGCAAGCACTACCGGCGGCAGATGGAGGGCGTCCGCGTCCCGCACGACATCTACGTCGCCGTCGTCGGCACCGATCTGATCCGGATGCCCGACGGCAGCTTCGCCGTGCTCGAAGATAACCTGCGCGTGCCGAGCGGCGTCTCGTACATGCTCGCCAACCGCCAGGTGATGAAGCAGGTCTTCCCGCGGCTGGTGCAGACCTCGCTCGTGCGCCCGAACGATCATTACGGGCAGACGCTGCTCTCGACGCTGCGCGCGCTCGCCCCGCGCGGCCGGCAGGACCCGAACATCGTCGTGCTGACGCCGGGCGTCTACAACTCGGCCTATTTCGAGCACGCCTTCCTGGCGCGGGCGATGGGCGTCACGCTGGTCGAAGGCCGCGATCTGCTGGTGCATAACAACTACCTGTACATGCGCGATACGTCTGGCCTGCGCCGCGTGGATGTCATCTACCGCCGCGTCGACGACGACTTCCTCGACCCGATGCACTTCCGCAAGGACTCGCAGTTGGGCATCGCCGGGCTGCTCAACGTCTATCGCAGCGGCAACGTCGGCCTCGCCAACGCCATCGGCACCGGCATCGCCGACGACAAGGCGATCTATGCCTTCGTCCCGCAGATCATCAAGTACTACCTGGATGAAGACGCGATCATCCACAATGTCGAGACCTACCTGTGCTCGGACGATAAGCATCTCGATCACGTGCTGACGAACATCGAGCGGCTGGTCGTCAAGGCTGTCGGCGAGAGCGGCGGCTACGGCATGTTGATCGGCGAGCAGAGCACCAAGGCCCAGTGCGATGACTTCCGCGACCGCGTCCGCGCCGATCCGCGCAACTACATCGCGCAGCCGACCATCCAGCTTTCGACCGCGCCCTGCTTCGTCGATGGCCGCGTCGAGGCGCGCCACGTCGACCTGCGCCCGTACATCCTCTACGGCGACGACGTTCAGATCGTCCCCGGTGGCCTGACGCGCGTCGCGCTCAAGCGCGGCTCGCTCGTCGTCAACTCGTCTCAGGGCGGCGGCAGCAAGGATACGTGGGTGTTGCAGTGAGGGCGGTTGGGTATTGGCAGTTGGCTTTTGGGTATCGCGGTACGAAACGAGTTGGCATGAACAGTGCTTCGATGGTCTTTTTCACAGCGCCTTCAGTGCGCTTGATGTCACCTAGCCGACGGGTTGACCCGTCGGCGGACAAAATTGCCTCATGTACCACTTTGCACTCCTTCTGTGAAAGCATCTGGACTTGTTCTTAGAAATGGATGGCGTGGGCGATGCGTGACTTTAAGAAACTCGACGTGTGGGCCAAGGCGCACGAATTGACCGTCGCCGTCTACAAAGCGACGATGCGTTTCCCCAAAGAGGAACTCTACGGCCTCACATCGCAAATGCGCCGGGCGGCAAGCTCGATCCCGGCCAACATTGCTGAGGGCTGCGGTCGCACGTCGGATGGCGATTTGGCCCGTTTCTTGCAGATCGCGGGAGGCTCCGCCAGCGAGCTTGAATACCATCTGCTGCTTGCGAAGGAACTGGAGATGCTGGACGCTGCCGTGTATCAGGTTCTGGACGAGGAAGTCAACCGCGTCAAGCGGATGCTCAATGCATTCGGCCAGAAGCTAAAAGCCAATGCCCAATAGCCAAAGGCCAATACCCATGCTTTCCCGAGTTGCCGACAGCCTCTACTGGCTCTCCCGATACCTCGAACGTGCGGAACATGCCACCCGCCAGATCGACGTGCAGCTGCATCTGATGCTCGATCAGACGCCGGATGCGGCGCGCGCGCGCTGGACACGCGTCCTCAAGAGCCTCAACGCCAGGCCGGACGACGTCGAGCCGTTCGACCTGATCCAACGCATGACCTTCGACCCGACCGAGGCCAGCTCGATCATCAACTGCATCGCCGCCGCGCGCGAGAATGCCCGCCAACTGCGCGAGCACATCAGCTCCGAGATGTGGGAGCAGCTCAACCGGCTGTTCCTGCAGCTTCGAGAAGCCAAGATGGAGGACACCTGGCGCACGGAGCCGCACACGCTGTTCGTCTCGATCAAAGAAGGCATCCACCTGTTCCAGGGCATCACCGACTCGACGATGAACTATAACGAGGGCTACCAGTTCATCCAGGTCGGGCGCTACATCGAGCGCGCGGGCGCCGTGGCGCGGCTGCTCGACGTCCATTTCGGCGGGCTGGCGCATCCTCATGGCGGCTACAGCCACGACTCGCTCGAATGGATCGGCCTGCTCAAGTCGTGCACGGCCTTCGAAGCCTACTGCAAGGTTTACACCGCCGACGTGCATCCGGATGCCATCGCCGAGTTCCTCATCCTCAACCCGGAGTTCCCGCACTCGCTCGCCTTCGCCGTCGACCGCATCCGCGCGTCGCTGCTCACCATCGCCGACCAGACCGAGAGCCGCAAGGGCCGCTCGGTCAACCGCCTCGCCGGGCGTCTGGCCGCGATGGTCGATTACGGCCAGGTCGACGAAATTTTCGACGCCGGCATCCATCATTACCTGGACGACGTGGCGCGCAACTGCGTCTACGTCCACGACGCCGTCTTCCGGGCGTACATCTACTACGATGTCGTCCAGGAGTTCGCCGATTGATGATGGCGCACGAGATGTTGTCCAATCTGCTGGCAGCCGATAAACTCATGGACATGGGAGCGACCAGGCGCATCCGAATGCGTCACGATAGATACCTCCACCCGGAAGATGGCGATCATGCGGCACTCACGATCCACATCCAGGACGATGTTTTGATGCATCCAGCGCGCCGTTTGCGCCAGTCTTCGGTCGCGGATGGGCGCACGCTGATACCACACGCATCCGCGCAGTGCCGAATGCTGAGTACTGAGTACTCAGTACTCAGTGCTAAGTGCCGAGTACCAAGTACCCAGTGCCCATCCCAACTGAGCACCGAGCACCGAACACCCTCTTCCCGAACCCAGAACTCAGAACTCAGTACCCAGAACGAACCCAATCACCCATCATGATCTACTCGATTTTCCACAGCACCCGTCTGCGCTACGATGCCCCGATCAGCGAGAACGTGACCGAGATCTACATGCAGCCGCGCTCGGATACGTTCCAGCACTGCCACTTCTTCAAGGTCGTGACGCAGCCGGAGGCGCGCATCTTCAGCCACACCGAACCGAGCAGCAACATCGTCCACTACTTCGATATCCCGGCGCAGCACACGCAGTTGATCATCACGACCGAGGCGATTGTCGAGACATATCCAACGGCGCCGATCCCGGAGGCGCTGACGCCGGATGCCTGGCTCGCACTCGACCAGCTGGTGCACGAGGGCGACTACTGGGACTACCTGCTGCCGGGCACCCAGAGCCGCCCCACCGACCTGCTCTACGCCTTTGCCGATCAGATCGACGTCCGTGCCACGCACGCCCAGCGCGGGGACGATCCGCTGTCCGTGCTGCGCCGGATCAACACGGCCATCTACAACATGTTCGACTACGTGCCCAAGAGCACCAAGGTCGATTCGCCGATCGACGATGCGCTGGCGGCGCGCAGGGGCGTGTGCCAGGACTTCAGCCACATCATGATCGCGCTCGTACGCACACTCGGCATCCCCTGCCGCTACGTCAGCGGCTATCTCTATCACGAGCGCGAGAACGGCAGCCGTTCGTCGCCGGACGCCAGCCATGCCTGGGTCGAGGCGCTGCTGCCGGAGATTGGCTGGGTCGGCTTCGACCCGACCAACAACATGCTGACCGACGCCCGCCACGTGCGCGTCGGCATTGGCCGCGAATATGCCGACGTGCCGCCCTCGCGCGGGGTGTTCAAGGGCAAGGCGGAGAGCACGTTGACCGTCGCCGTGCGCGTCAGGAAGCTGGATCGGCTGCCCCAGGCAGAGCCACTGCCACCCAACCCGCCGAGCGCATGGATGACCGTCGAGACGCCCGCCGAAGACACGCGTGTGCGCGAGCAGATCCAGGCCCAGCAGCAGCAGCAACAGTAAGAAGGCGTTTTCCGTGCTGGCGCTGACCCCTGCAAACCATGAAAACTGGGAGCGCTCCCTGTCGTCAATCTTCTCTCAAATGGGCAGTTCCAGCTTCTATTAGTCGCATTTGTGTGCCTTTGGGCGCACAGTGGTGCGTAATCTTGCGAAATAATGCCAGAATCCATCGTTTTTGGGCCGATTTTTAACGCGCCAACCCTTGCAATTTCTTGCACAAAGGTGAGAATTAGCTAAACTCTATGTGTTCGCGTCCATCCTCGGACGCCGATAGAGTAAGCAGTTAATTTTGTCTAAGTGCACTTCTAAGGATCTACTATGTTCAGGAGATTTTCTCGTTATATCGTGCCGTTATTGGCACTCTTGAGTCTTGTTTTTGGCGTCGTCGCCCATGCCCAGGGTACAGCCGACATCGCCGTCCTGCTGCCGGACAGTGCTTCGTCCGCGCGCTGGGAAGCGGACGATCGTCGCTTCTTTGAGCAGGCTTTCGAAGCCGCCGGTGTGACCTACAGCATCGTCAACGCAGAAGGCGATGCACGCGTACAGTTGACCCAGGCCGAGCAGGCCATCACCAACGGCGCGAAAGTGCTGCTGATGGTCAACCTCGACAGCGCGTCGGGCGCAGCCATCATCGAACTGGCACGCACGAATGGCGTCGCCATCATCGACTATGACCGCCTGACCATCGAAGGCGATGGCGCGGACTTCTACGTGTCGTTCGACAACGAATCGGTCGGTC
>JADLAY010000053.1 GCA_020849765.1 Anaerolineae bacterium | reverse complement strand
TGCCCGGCGCGGCGGACATCTTCCCATCGACGGCGCCGGTGATCGTGCCGCGGCGCGAGACGGTTGACGCGGCGGCACTCAAGGATGCGCTGGTCAAAGCGGAGGGCGGCGACTACCGCTTCCGGGGCTATCGCCTCACGCCGAAAGGCATCGTCGAAGACGGCGCGGTCAGCGAGGATGACTGGGCGGAGCTTGGCTTGCGTCTGCTGTCGATGACGGGCCGGTTGCAATGGTGGGTTGGTGACTGGGCGCTGTCGTGCCGGGGCGGTTGGGGTGCGCGTTATGCCAAGGTAATCGAGGCAACCGGCATCCCGGTGCGCACCATCGACGAATATGTCTACGTCTGCAAGGCGGTGGATTTTTCGTTACGTAACGCAAATTTGGACTTCGGTCATCATCGGGCTGTGGCTCGGCTTGACGCTGATGGACAGCACCTTTGGTTGCAATGGGCCGCGCAGCAGGCCGATCTATCGGTTGCTCGCCTACGCCAATACATGGCCGTCCTGGCTGACCTCGATCTGCAAATGCAGTATGACTGGTTGCAGTGGGCAGACCAAGAGAAGGTGACGTTGGAGGAATTGCGCGAATTTGTTACCAAGTGGCGCGCCGAGAATAACCCAACCTTATCCCAAAAGCCCCCTGCCCTACTGACGAAAGAGCAGGCGCAGGCGCTGAAAGACGTCGCGCGCTGGGCAAAATTCACACCGGAACGACTGAAACAGACGGATCGGGCGGCGCTGCGCGTGCAGCTCGACGAGGCGCAGCGCGTGCTGGACGCCGTCCGCCGCCAGATTGCGGAGGGTGAGTGATGGCATACGCACAGCGCACAGACGTCTCGACGGATCGGTCGCTGGACGAGATCCGGCGCACGGTGCAACGCTACGGGGCGCGCCGCTTCATGATTGGCGAGGATGAGGACACGCGCCGAGTCATCGTCATGTTCGAAGCGCGCGATCGGCGCGTGCAGTTCGTCGTAACGCTGCCAAAGTATGAGGACTTTGCGAAGACCGACACGGGCCGCTATCGCAAATCGGACACGGCGCAGCGCCAGGCATTCGACCAGGCCATCCGCCAGCGCTACCGCGCGCTGCTGCTCGTGATTAAGGCCAAGCTCGAAAGCGTCGAGGCGGGCATTGAGACTTTCGAAGAGGCGTTCCTGGCGCAGATTGTGCTGCCGGATGGAAACACAGTGGCACGCTGGATTGCACCGCAGCTTGAGGCGTCTTACGAAAGTGGTGCTATGCCGCAGATGCTGCCCCTGTTGACATCGGGAGGTTCGCAGCTATGACCCGCGTTGAGCTGCAAGCCCTGCTCGACGCGGCGGGCATCACCGACGTCACGCTGGAGAACACGCCGCATCCGCACATCGTCTACATCCGCGTCTGCGGGTCGGCGGTCAACCAGGCGCGGGCGTGGGCCGCCGTCGCCAACAATGGCCGCCTGGCGCTGCGTCACACGTGGATCGACCGGGACACACGGGCGCGCGTCCTGCGTGTGGAATTATTAGGATGATGTTTGTCACTAGGCTTAGTTGGGGCGGTGGTTGCCGGATATGAACTTTTGTGCTACACTAAGGGGGATTGAATTGCCGGTCGCGACGCGTCAACGTCCACCGGCCCTCCGACTGTCTAGGAGTCGAAGCATGATTGATTCTAGCACACTTCCAGAAAAACGCTGCACAAAATGCGGCGAAACATATCCAGCGACGGCAGAGTATTTCAATCGCGATAAAAGGCATCGTGATGGATTGCACTCATGGTGCAAGCAATGTAGTCGTGAAGGTAGTCGCGCCTATCATGCTGCCAACGCGGAGCGCGTGCGCGAGAATAAGCGAAACTGGCGTGAGGCGAACCCCGAACGCCATCGTGAGAACAATCGCGTCTGGCGAAATGCCAATCTGGAACGCCAGCGCGAGAGGAATCGTGTCTGGTATGCCGCCAACCCGGAACATGCGCGCGCTATCAGCCATAATCGTGAGGCCCGCAAGCGCGGCCTCCCCAGCACCTTCACTGCTGAGCAAGCCCGCTTCGCCCTCGACTACTTCCACAATTCCTGCGCCTACTGCGGTCGTCAGTTTCACGACCTCTTCAACGAGCGTACTCTGGCCTTTGACCACTTCATTCCGCTCGCATCGCCGGATTGCCCAGGGACAACGGCGGGGAACATGCTGCCGGTGCGTCATGGGGTCGATGGGTGTAATACGTCGAAGGGTGCTCGCGATCCTGAAGTGTGGTTGATTGAGCACTTCGGCAAGCGCAAGGCTTGTGAAATCAAGGCGCATATTCTGTCTTACTTCGAAATCGTAAGCACATCCGCGAGCAAAGGTATGCACTGATGATTGTGTCACCGGATTACGTCGTGCCGCGCTTTGTGCCGGGGATGGATGTGCAGGACTTCCTGCGCGCGCTGGCCTGGGCCTCGGCGCACAACCGGTGCCTGTACGAGTTCGCGCTGACGGGCGGGCGGCTCACGGTGCGACCGCCGAGCCTGGCCGCGGAAGCCCGGCGGGCACTGGGCTACGCGCAGCTCGTCCGGCGCTTTCCGGCAGCGGCGAACATCGTCAAGATTGTGCGGGATCGCCGGGAGCCGGTCTCGACCGTCTTCCTGGCGACGTCGATCGGTGCGTGCGAGCGGACCGCCCGCAACTATGCGCGGGCGCTGGAGAACGTCGGCGTGCTGGCGCGCCGGTCGGAACGGGGTGGATGGATGGCAAGTGAAAGGTGGAATTGATGGACGAGCTCAGTCAGGA
>JADLAY010000052.1 GCA_020849765.1 Anaerolineae bacterium | reverse complement strand
CAGCATGACGGGCAGCGTGAGCACGATCAACGCCAGCGCGCCGAGGATGTCCATCCAGCGCTTGAGCACCAGATAGATACGGAAGTTGAACTGCGGCAGCGGCAGTGCCTGCGCCCAAATGCGCTGGCTGGTCGCCTGCGGCTTGCTGGCTTCCTTGGTTTCGGTCTTCTTCAGTTCGCTCGTCGCTTCAAGGGCTTTTGTGTTCATCATGTCTCCCCACCTTCCTATGCGTCAGCGTCATGCTGCCGCACATCGCCCGGTGCGGCATATGACAGTTAGGATAAGCAGCGGGCCTATCATTGAGCTAAAACGAAAGGCATACAACACGCAGGGACGTAAGGTTGTTTTCGTGTTAGGAGACGATTACATTTGCAAGGTCATGATCAGCGAAATAGCCGTCGAAATCTCTAGCCCATTAGTCCCTGGGCGTCTTTTTGACGCATAATACAAACTGACGTATTAGCCGGAGAGCCAATTAGCGAATCAGCGGATGAGCAGATTAGCTTTTTCACAACCATGCGCAGGGCCAAACAGGAGCGGCTAACAAAGCAAATTGGCGTGTGAGCGGATGAGCACATTAGCCTCTCGGCAAACACGCCAAGCATTAAGCAACGATGCAGATTGAAAGTCGACAGCCGAACGTCCATCCGGCTAACAGCCAACAGCTAAAAGCTTATCGCTATTCATTCCACGGATACGTCGGCTTGCAGGCGGTCGCAAGCTCGACCAGCTCTTCGATGCGCGTCAGCGACTCACGCTGCTTGAGCAGGGGCATCGCCATATTGAGCGCCAGGCTCCCGGCGATAGCGCGCTCGTGCACGTCTTCGATGCCGCGAATGTCCGATACCCCAGCCAGGCCAATGACGCGGCGCATCATCTTGCAGGCGCCCAGCCCGGCGCTATCGTGCAGGATGCGCAGCATGTAGTCTTCCTGGTAGCCCTTGGGGAAGTTGATCGCGTCGACCTGATCCCAGACCTTCTGGAACTCGTCGACGAAGACGTACCACAACTCGACGATCGTGTCGGTCAGGTAGCGGCGGAAGGCGGCGCGCGCATCCGGGTCGGCGGTGCGCACCTCGTGCGAGGCATAGCTCAGCAGCAGGTTGCCGATCACCGCGCCGACGTCGAATCCGATCGGGCCAAAGAAGGCGAATTCCGGGTCGATGACGAACGTCTCGTCCTGGTTGACCATGATGCTGCCCGTGTGCAGGTCGCCGTGAATGAGCGCCTGGGCCTGCGTCATGAACTTCTCTTTCATCTTCGCGACTTCCACGCGCAGCGGCCCGTCGGCCTGGAGCGCCAGCACCTGCGGTTCGAGTTCTTTATGGAACAGGTTGCGCTCGGTCGGCCGGTAAGGCTCGGTGAAGATCAGGTCTTCCGTGATCTTGCACAGTTCCGGGTTGATGAAGCGGGAGACCTCCATCTTCTTCGTCCGGTAATCGAGCACCAGGTCGGTCGTGTTCGCCAGCGTGCGGCCCAGAAACAGGCCGATGTGCTGGCCGAACTTCGGGTAGGTGATGCCCTGGCTCAACCCTTTGCGCATGATGATGTGCTTGTTCAGGTTGACCATCGCGGTCAGGTACATATCGGGATCGTAGAAGAACGTCTTGACCGTGTGCTCCGGGCACAGGCGGTACTCGATTTCGAGCGCCTGCGCCTCGATGCGCGCGCGGTCAGGCGGCAGCGGCCAGCTATCGCCGACCAGCCGGACGTAGGGCAGCGCCTGCTTGAGCACAACCGTGCGCGAGGCGTCCGCCGCCGACGTAACGATGAAGACGAGGTTCAAATTGCCATCGCCAACCTCGACGGCGTCGATCGGATCATCGCGGAAGATCGGCGTCAATTCAGGACGCGTGCGCACGTAATCCGGAACGGTGTCGACGGTCAATGGCCGATATTTGGGAGAAACGTCGCCGAACATAAGCCCCTATCTCACAAGTCTAGAAACAAATTTCGAAAACCGGGCGCGCGAACGCGTAATGGCGTGTCCCTACCGCGTATGACGTTTGCGTAGGGACGCCATGAATGGCGTCCGCGCCATAAATTTACCCTGCCTGTCACCCCGGATACCAGATTTTACGCGGATCGTCGGCCCGGCGCTCGTAATTCCAGGCGGAATCGATCATCTTCGCCAGGTCGAACTCCGGATGCCAGCCGAGCAGAAAGCGCGCCTTGGCGTTATCGAGCCAGGTCGAATGATACGGCGTCACGATGTCCACGCTCGGCAGGTTGCGCGTCTTGTATAGATAATCCGCCACCTGCCGGTAATCGACCGGCTCATTCATGCAGATGTTGAACGTCTGCTGGCGCGCCTTCGGGTGATCGAGCGCCAGCAGGATCGCATTCACGAGATCTTCGACGTGGACGAAGTTGCGCTTGACGGGGGCGCCATCCGGGTCAAGCATGACCGGAATCGTGCCTGTGTGAACGTAATCCGCCGCCTGATCGGCGCCGACGTATTCGAGCCAGCGCGGCCCGCCGAATACATCGTCGCCGAACGAAAGCTGGTACTTGAAGTCGTCCTTCTCCATGATCCAGGGCGCACGCAGGCAGCAGCCGTTGAGATCGTACTGGATGGTGTACTGCTCCAGCATGACCTCTTCGAGCACCTTGGATAAGGCATAGCAGCCGGGATAGGCCGAATGCTTCTGCATCTCGGTCACCGGGATCGGGTGCGGATAGACGAAATGCCCCATGCCCGCGTCGCCGCCGATCAGGATGAACTGGGCGAAGGCCTGGCTCTGACGGCTGGCTTCCAGCAGCCAGAACATGCCCTTGATCGCCACGTCCATGATCTCCTGCGGCGTTTCTTTGACCGTCGCCAGGTGCAGGACGTGCGTCACGCCGTCCATGGCCTCCGCCACGAGATCGACATCGGCAATCGAGCCGCGCAGGCTCTCGACCCGCGGATGCGGCGCGACGTCGCGGTTATGCACCAGCGCGCGCACCCGCCAATCGGCAAAGCGCGCCTGCGACAGAAAGCGGCGCAGGAACGCCTGCCCGACCTTGCCGGTCGCGCCGGTGACGAGAATCCGCTTTTCGTCAGCCATGTCAGACCGCCGTCTTATCACGCGCGGAACGGCCCGCGAAAACGACGTTGACGATCAGGGCGACGATCAGGACGACGCCGGTGATGAACTCTTTGAGGTAGATGTCGATCTCCGGGATGTTGTCCAGACCGTTGCGCAGCGTGCCATAAATGAGCAAGCCGATGACCGTCTGCAAGATGCCGCCGCGCCCTCCCGTCAGCGCCGTGCCGCCGAGCACGACCGCACTGATCGTATCGAGCAGATAGCTCGGCACCGGGTCAGGCTGCGCGCTGCCCAGGCGGCCCATGCCGACGACGCCCGCCAACCCGGCCGTGAAGCCGCTGATCGTCAGGACGGCGATCAGGATCATGTTGGTGTTGACGCCTGCCAGCCGCGCCGCCGACTTGCTGGCGCCGGTCATGTAGACGTAGCGCCCAAAGCGGGTGTAGCGCAGCACGAGATACGCGATCAGCATGACGATCGCCGCGACGATCACGATGAACGGGAAGCCACCGCGGCCGGTCTCATCGGTGAAGATGCGCCCACTGCCCAGGAAGCGCGCGTACTCCGGCAGCGTCGTGATCGTGCGGCCCTTGCTGACGTAGGTTGTCAGGCCCGCGCCGATGAACGAGACGGCCAGTGTCGACATGAAGGTCGGGATGCGGAAGCGCGTCGATGTGATCCCGGCCAGCAATCCCAGCAGCGTGCCGACGAGCAGACCGGCGATCAACGGGACCGGCTCCTGCGCATTGTTGTTGGCGAACAACTGTGCCGCCACCATGCCAGAGATCGCCGCCGTCGACGAAATCCCCAGGTCGATCTCGCCCGTCAGCAGCACGAACGTCATGCCCGTGCCGAAGATCGCCAGCGTCGAGACCTGCACCAGGATGTTATTGATATTTTGTGGTCGCAAGAACGATTGCGAGGCAACACCGAAGAAGATGAAGAGCGCCAGCAGGGTCCAAACAGGCGCCAGGGTGGCAACCCAATGGGGCAGCCCGCCGAAGCCGCGTTTCGCCTCCCCCGGCGCACGCGAAGAAGTCTGAGTCGTCATAACAGCCTCATCAATACGTCTTTGTTGAGATTAACGTTTTCCATATCTGCGACTACCTGCCCGCGCGACATGACCATGATCCGGTCGGCGACGGACAGCACCGTCTCCGGCTCGCTGGAAACGACCAGCACGCCGTAGCCTTCATTGCGGAAGTTGCGCAGGATCGTCAGCACCTCGCTCTTCGCGCCCACGTCCATGCCGCGCGTCGGCTCGGCCATGATGAAGACCTTGGGCGGGAAGGGTAGCCAGCGCGCGATGGCGACCTTCTGCTGGTTGCCGCCGCTCAACTGCCCGACCGGGTTGACCGGATCGTCCGGGTGGACGCCGGTCAGCTTGATCTGCGGCGTCGACAGGTCGAGTTCCGTGCTTCGCGTCGGCGAAAGCCAACGGCCCAGCCGTTCCAGGTGCGGCACCATCACGTTGCGGAAGATCGGCTCCTCCATGAACAGGCTCATGCGCCGCGATTCCGACGCGTAGGCCAGCCCATGCTGGATGGCATAGCGCGCCGAGAAATCGCGCGGGTAGGTCTGGCCGTCGACGACCACAGCGCCGCTATCGAAGCGGTACATGCCGAAGACCGCCCGCGCCAGATCGAAATGGCCGGAGCCGATCGCGCCGTAGAGGCCGACCACCTCGCCTTGATAGACGTTCAGGTTGACGTTCCTGAAGACGTCGGCGGTCAGGTCGCGCACCTCCAGCAAGACGTGCGCATCCTTCTGCGTGGTCGCAGCGGGCAGCTCGGCATTGATTTCACGTCCAAGAATGAGCGAAATAAGTTCGTTGACACTGGTGTCGGTCTGGTTGACCGTGGCAACTTTGTGCCCGTCGCGCAGCACCGTCACCCGGTCGGCGACGCGCATCACTTCTTCGAGGAAATGAGAGATGTAGATAATGCTTCTTTTCGCCTTGCGCAGCGTGTCGATCAACTGGATCAACCGCTCGACCTCCGGCGGGGAAAGCGCCGAAGTCGGCTCGTCCATGATCAGGACTTTTGCGCCCGACAGGATGACACGCAGCACCTCGACGACCTGCTGCGTCCCCAGAGCATACGTCCCCAGCGGGCGTTTGACGTCGATATCCGCAAAGCCGAGCTTGGACAGCTCTTCTTGCGCCGTGCGGTTCATCAAGCGCCAGTCGATCATGCCGTAAGGGGTGAGCGGTTGGCGGCCCAGGAACAGGTTTTCCGCCACCGAAAGCTCCGGGATAACGCTCAACTCCTGGTGGATCATGCCGATCCCCAGGCTCAGCGCGTCGCGCGGCGATTGCAGGTGCACCGGTTGGCCATCCAGGAAGTACTCGCCTTCGTAGCCGGTATAAACGCCGGCCAGAATGCGCATCATAGTCGACTTGCCAGCGCCGTTTTCGCCGACGATGGCGTGCGTTTCGCCCTCAAGCAAATCAAAATCGACGCTGTCGAGCGCCTGGATGTTCTCGAAACGAATGGATACTTTGCGTAATTCTAGTACAGCCGACATGCCAGTCCTCTTCAGGAAAAATAACGGAGATACAGAGGACACGAACGAGGATTCTACCCATCAGCGGCTGGCTTATGCAAAAGAACGGCACCGGCCATCAAAACGCAAGTGAGGGGCGCACGCATGGCGCCCCCTGTATTCCTGCTATTCTTCTGTCTATCGTTAGAAGACGAGTTGATCCTGCGCCCAGATCAAACCTTCTGCGGCGCTCAGACCGTAGTTGTTGAGCTTCCACGGCTCGTCGGCCAGATCCGGATTGTTGTCGATGTCGCCGTAGATGGCGGGGCCATCGGCCAGCACGAAGAACGGAATGTCCTGGCGCGCCTGCTCCAGCCCAACCGTCGAGGCGTACACGCCCGCGATCACTGCCCAACCATGGATGCGCGTCGCCGAGTTGCGGGCCGTCGCGACCAGCTTGCCATCGGCCACGGCCTGGATTGCCGGCTGCATGGCGTCGACGCCGCCGACCAGCACCTGGTCGCCCATACCGGCGTTTTCGACCACCTGGCGAGCCGCCAGAGCCATGTCGTCGTTATCGGCGAAGATGGCGTTCAGGTCGGGGTTACGGTTGAGGACGGATTCCGTCAGCGCTGCCGCCTTCGACACGTCCCAGTCCGCGGGCTGGTCATCGACGACTTCGATGTCCGGGTAGCGACCCATGACGTTGAGGAAGCCCTGGCCGCGCGCCTGTGCGCCGGTGTGGCCGGGGGCGCCGCCGATGTGCGCGATCTTGCCCGAACCGCCCATCTTCTCGACCAGCTTGTTGCAAACCGATTCCGACATGAAGACGTTGTTCGGCGCGATGAAGGTGAGCACACCCATCGACTGGAGCTGATCCAGCGGCGCAATCAACGTGTCCATATCGACGACCGCGATGCCGTTGTCGATCATGGCCTGCACGGGGTCCACCAGCGTGCCAATGGCGCCCGGCTGCATGGCGACGAAATCCCACTGCTCGGTCGCCATCTGGTCGATCTTGCTGCGCTGAATGGCAGCGTCGAATTCACCATCGAACCAGGTGATCTCCACGCCGAGCAAGTCCGCCCAATAGAGCGCTGCCTGCTGCCCCTGAGCATTCCAGGTGCCCGCCAACCCGGCGCTGGACATCGCAGCGCGCAGCGGTTGATCCTGCGCGACGGTACGCCGGTAGTCGATCAGGGCCATCACGTTGGAAAGTGCCAGGCCGCCACCTGCAAAGAGTGCTCCCTTGAGAAAATCACGACGACTAAATGCATTCGACATCGAAATAGCTCCTTGACTAAAACAGCATTTACATAAGAGCGCCATCAGCGCAATGCATGGTGTAACACGAGTCTTTAGCTTGCGCAAGCCAGGTGTGGGCGCTCACATGGGTAGTTTGCACAGAAGTCAACCCCGCCCAAATCGCGCCCTGGAAGCGAGGGAAAAATAGAATAGGTCGTGTGAGAAGTATGAGAAGGGGACTTTTTTGCTAAAAATTAGGAATAACAGTTGTTCATAAAACAACAAATCAGTGTAAACTCTTGTTTAAGCGCGGATCACGTGGCGTTTAGATCCGCTTAGCAAGCACAATGGAGAAAACTATGTCTGTTGAATTTTATGACGTCAAGCTTCGCAAGAAGGTCAAGATTGACGAAAAGAAGCTCAGCAAGACCACCTTTGAGGGCGCGAATGGTTCCGTCCGTTACGGGCTCCGTGGTGAGACTGCTGATGGTCGTATGCTGACCAAGTTCGTCAGCAAGGCGGACTGGGACGGCATGGCCTACCCGGTCGTCAAGGCGCCCAAGAAGGCAGCCGCGAAGAAGGAAGAGCCCAAGAAGGCGCCTGCTGCCAAGAAGGAAGCGCCCAAGAAGGAAGCACCCAAAAAAGAAGCTCCGAAGAAAAAGAAATAGGCGATTTACGATGAGGTATCGGCGCGGCGCGCTGATACCCGACCCCATCGCAATCCCGAAAGCCGCATCCGTTACCGGGTGCGGTTTTTTGTTGCCGAAGCCGTATGAGTCAGTGGATGTAGCGGGTGTTGGCGACGCCGGGGGCTGCAAGCCGCCCGGCTAGCCTTTCCGGCGGGAAGCGGGTTAACACCCGCTCTGACCCGCCGGGGAGCCAGGAGAGTGATAGCAATCGTCGGGAGGCGATGCATCACCTCCAGTTCGGAAACCACCCCATGACCGGATCGCCATTTGTCACAGCCTGAAGCTGCGCGTACAATAAAGCATCTGCGACGATTAGCCATTCAAGCAAGGTGTTAGCACGTGGAACTCTCACATCAGGAAGTGCGGCGGATTGCGGAGCTTGCCAAGCTGGATTTGACCGACGACGAAGTCGCGCTCTACGCCGGGCAGCTTTCGCACATCCTGGATTATTTCCGCAGGTTGCAAGAGCTGGACACGTCGCACATCCTCCCCACCGCTTCCGTGCTGCCGCTCAAGAACGTCATGCGCGAAGACGCGCCGGGGACGCCGCTCACGCCGCAGCAGGTCATCGCCAACGCGCAAGACAAGCTGGGCGATCAATTCCGTGTATCCGCCGTGCTCGACGAATAACCAGGCAGGACGCCCATGGCGCGCATGGCGGAGAAACCTCGTCTCCTGCTGCAAGCTGAATTACGACGCAAGCCCTACTGGTCGCGCCTGCCGATCCTCGTACTCGGCACGATCGCGGCGTCGGGCGCCTACTGGGCCCTGAGCGTCGCTCAGCGCCGCGGGCTGGCGGACAGCCTGCTGCTCGACGTCGGGCGGCTCGTCGCCGTCGTGCTGGCCGGGCTGCTGGCCGTCCTCACCGGGCTGTCGTTCTACCGCGGCCTGACCCGTCGCAACGAGCGTATCCAGATCTATGACCAGGGCTTCGTCTGGAAGCGTGGCAAGCAGTCGCGGCGCTACGCATGGAACAAGGTCAACGTCTTTCGCGAGGGTGCCGGTGGCGTGCATGTGTTCAACCGCCCGCTCCTGCAATGGGGATCGCAGCAGATCGTCACGCGCGACGGGGCGACCTATCGCTTCAAGCCTGCGCACGGCGATACACGCCGTTTCGCCCGCGCTGTGCGCAAGTACGTCGGGCCGCTGACGAGCACGCGCATGGGCCAGATGCTGCGCGCCGAACGCCCGATCAAGATCCACCCGCGGCTGACGGTCTATCCCGGCGGCGTCGAGGCCAATGGCCGCGAGATCCCATGGTCGCAGATGTCGATCAAAGTCCGCGGCAATATCATGCGCATCCGCCAGCAGCAGCCCAACGGCAAGTACAAGACGGTCGCGCGCTTCAACACGCGCCGTATCGACAACCTGGTCGGCTTCCTCGAACTGGCGCAGACGACGATCGGCATCCACACGGGCGAACAGCGCACGGCGGCAGCGACGACGCAGCGCAGCGCGTGAGATAGCAGATCGGCGAATTAGCACATTAGCGGATTGGCGCGTGTCCGCCACCCCAACAGCATGTGGTAGGGGCGGCATTCTTACCGTCCGCCCCGGCGGATTTTGTAGGGACACGCAACGGCGCGTCCGCGGCACAATACGCCAGACAGGACATGCGACCGAAGGAAGTCCCTACGAACGCACCATCCCCAAAAGCCGCTCATACTGCGCGATGTAGCCCGCGGCGGCGACATCCCACGTCTGAGCCAGTGCCTTGCGCCGACCGGCCCCGCCCATTCGCGCCGCCAGTTCGCGATCTTCCAGCAGCCGGGCGAGGGCGACGGCCAGCCGCTCCACATCGCCCTGCGGCACGAGCAGGCCGGTCACCTCGTCGTCGACGGCGTCTTCCGCGCCGCAGCCGAGCGAGCCGACGACCGGCAGCCCGGCGGCGCTCGCCTCGATCAGCGCCAGACCGTAGCCCTCGAACTTGCCGCTCACATTCTGCGATGGCAGCGCGAACACGTGCGCCGAGGCGTACAGATCGTGCAACGCCGCCTCCGGCACGCGACCGAGCAGAGAGACGGCATCGCCCAGGTCGAGCCGCTCGATCTCGTGGCGCACGGCGGCGACATAGCCAGGCTCGGCGTCGAGCGACCCGGCGATCGTGAGCCGGGCGCGCGGGATGCGCTCTCGCACGAGTGCCAGCGCCTGCACCAGCGGCAGGATGCCCTTGCGCGCTTTGACCGCTCCGACGCTGAGCAGAGTCGGATCGCCGGCAGGCTGGCGCTCGATGTCGGCGTAGCGGGCAGCGTCGACGCCGTTGAGGACGACCGCCGTCTGTGCGCCCGGCAACGCCGCGCGCGCGACCGTCTCGGTGTAGTGACTGACGCAGATCAGCAGGCCGCGTTCGAAGGCACGGCGGTAGAGCCAGCCCGACGGGAACGCTCGCTGGCCCATGCGCACGTAAGTGCCGTGCCCGGTCGTGACCAGCGGACGCGATCCGGCGGCCCAGGCGCCGAGCGGCGCATACGGCTCGGCCAGGGCGTGGACGAGATCGCAACCGGCCAGCGCTGCGCGTGCCGCGGGATAAGCTGCAAGCAGTCGGGGCAAGAAGCCGCGCGCGAACGGTGACAGGCTCGGCAGGAGCGGGCGGATGGCGAAATCGTCGAGCGGCGGTGAGTTCTCGGCGCTGACGATCGTCAGCGAGACGCCCGCCCGCTGCAGGGCGCCGATCAGCTCAAGGCTGTAGACGCCCCAGCCGTGCGTCGCGTTCAGATCCGGTGCGAGAAGGCCAATGCGCATCTTGGTCATGCTCAGGTTTGCTTGCGGAGAACCGGCGTCCCCGCCGCGCGCAGGAGTAAGCCGGGGCGGAAGCCGGTCACCAGCGTCAGGCTGCCGAGGATCAGCAGCAGGCCGATGAACTGCTCCCAGCCGATATGCTCGTTCAGCAGCAGCGCGCCCCAGAAGATGCCGAAGAAGGGCACCAGGAAGGTGACCGTCAGCGTGTTGGTCGGGCCGACGCGCGCCAGCAGCGTGAAGTAGATCAGGTAGGCGAGCGAGGTCGAGAGCAGCGCCAGCGCCAGCACGACGGCGGCGACTTCGACCGTCAGCGCGGCGGCCGGTGGATGCGTGGCGGCCAGCGGCAGCACGATCAGCCCGGCGGCCAACTGCTGGCCGATCGCCAGCGCGTAGGTCGAGGCATCCTTGAGCGCGACGCGGGCATAGCTTGAGCCGAGCGCGTAGAAGAGCGCGCCGCCAAGCGAGAAGGCGACCGCGATCAGGTTTTCGCCGCTCGGCGTGAACAGCGCGCCCTCGCCCGCATCGACGCCGCTGAGGAAGGGCAGCTTAATCAACCCGACGACGACCGACACGCCGCACAGGCCGATCAGCAGGCCGATGATGCGCGGCAGCGTCAGCCGGTCACGCAGCCAGATGGCCGCCACGACGGCGCTGAAGAGCGGCGTGGTCGCGTTCAGAATCGCGGCGAAGGACGAGGTCAGCACTTCTTCCGCCGCGGCGATCAGGACGAAGGGGATGGCCGAATTGAGCGCGCCCAGGATCAGGTACTGCTTCCAGTGCTTGCGCAGATTCACCTCGCGGCCGCTGGCGAACACGAACAGGAGCAGGGCACCGCTCGCGATCAAGGTGCGGGCGGCGACGAGCACGAACGGGCCGAGCACGGGCACGGCGATGCGAATGTAGAGGAACGACGCTCCCCAAAGCGCGGCGAGAATGAACAGCAAGCCGAGGTCGCGCGGCTTCATCGGTGTGCTCCTGTGCGTGAAGAAACGATACGCTTTTGATTATCATCCGGCGCGTGCGGAGCGTCTATCCGCATCTTGCCCCCGCATTCGCTCACTCGGCGGGGCCGTCGCGCTGCTCGTTCAAGATCGCCAGCACCTGCGCATCCTCGACCTGGTCGAACTCGACGTAGAACTGGCCGACCGCGCTAAAACGCCGCGGCATCATCAGGCAGATAAAGGCATCGCACAATTCGGTCAGCTCGGCGGCGGTCTCCGGCGGGCAGACGGGCGCGGCGACGATCGTGGCGACCGGCGCGGCGTCCTCACTCAGCCCGCGCAGCCAGGCGAGCGCCGCCTTGATTGTCTCACCGGTAGCGATGCCATCGTCGGTCAGGATGACGACCCGGCCGACCACGTCGAGCGGGGCGCCGCGCCGGAAGCGCCAGATCTGGTCGAACACCCGCGCCCTGGCCTGATCGATTGTCGGGTTGAGCGCGGTTTCGGACAGCCGCAGCGCGCTGACGAGTGGCAGGTTGAGCATGGCCCGGCCATCTTCCGCCACGGCGCCGATGGCGAACTCTTCCTGGCCGGGACAGCCGATCTTCTTGACGGCGATCACATCGTGGGCGCAGCGCAGCGTTTGCGCCAGCGCGCGCCCGACGACCACACCGCCGCGCGGGATCGAGAGCACGCACAGCCGATCCGGCGCGGTCTGCCGGATCAGTGGCTGCTTGAGCAGTTCGCTGGCCAGGCGGCGGCCAGCATCGCGTCGACTGGCGAACATGCGTGACCACCTTTCATCTCCAACAACGTCACACGGCGCGAAAAAGCATATTTGCGAATTAGCAGATTAGCGAATTAGCACAACAGCCAATGTGCCCGCACGCTGAAGAGAACTATGGATCATCCATCCGGCTAACAGCCAATCGCTAACAGCTAAAGGCTAAAAGCTACGAATTACTTCCACTGCTGGGGCGCGGCATCTTCGACGACATCCAGCCGACCAGCGCCTCTTCCGAGCGCGTCTGCATGAGGATGCGGCCCGGCCCGGTCATCTCGCAGACCAACCCTTCGCCGCTGAGCACGGTCGACTTCCAGTTGCCGACGCGCGTGACGTTGAAGGTGACCGAACCTTCGAACCCGACGATGTGGCCGGTATCGACGAAGTATCGCTGCCCGGCGCTGAGCACGCGCTCTTCAATCGCGCCGTAGCTTCCGGCGAGGAGTGCCCCGCTGCCCGTCAGTCTGAGCAGGATCAAGCCCGCGCCGCTGAAGAAGCCGCGCGCGCCGCCCCAGCTCGTATCGACCGTGACCTCGTCTTCGCAAGCGATGAAGGCGCCGCTCTTGAGGTAGAAGGTGTCGCCCGTCAGCGCGAGCACGACCATGTCGCCGGGCAGCGCGGGCGCCAGCGTGATCTCGCCGCCCTGGGCCGGGGCGCGGTAGAAGTTCTGGAAGAAGCTTTCGCCGCCGACCATGCGCTTCAGACCGCCGAGCAGGCCGCCTTCGGCGCGCGTCTCGATGCTGATGCCCTCGCTGTAGCTGACCATCGCGCCGGATTCGACGCGGACCTGCTCGCTCGGCGCCAGGGTGGCCACGGCCAGCGAATACGACGGCTGGTGCTTGAGTTGGATCTGCATTCCCCTGCTCCTTGTGTTGAAAACAGCATGCACCATGCTACCCCGTCCTGGCGGACGAGGCCATCAGGCACGGGGCAGGTGTAGAGGCTATGCGGCCTCATTTTCGTCGTTTCGGGTGTGAGTCGAGCATGGGGTACAGCTAAATGCGTCATCAGTCTCCGCTTGTGAACCTGGGAGACGCGTATTTGTGCGCTTTGTACGGATCGCCCCTGACCGTGACCGATTTCTCTTCAGGTTGCTATTCATTAATTCTATAATTAAGTGTGGGGGAGTATGTGTACGACACAGCGAAAGGATCTCTAGCCATGCGTCGTTACCTCTTGCTCGCTCTCTTGCTCATTTTCGTCCTGCTCAGCAGCGGGCTGGCACTCGCGCAGGATGACATGCAGGGCGTTTATTGCGGCGCGCTCTCAGAACAGGATTGCGATCTGCTGATGCGCAACAAGGACTTTGCGCTGTCATCAGCCCACATCGACTTCAGCTTCAATATGGACCTCACCGCCGAGAACGAGTCGTTCTCGCTCAGCGGGACCGGCAGTGGCGCGTTCGTCGGTGCCCCGGCGTTGACCACCTCGCTGCAGGATATGCAGCCCGCCATCACCACACTTCAACAGATCGAGCTGGCGGTTAACGTCATGCGCGACCTCGATGCTGAGATGACACTCTCCATCACCGTGCCCGAATCCATGGCGGAACTGCCGGCGGATGTCGACTCCATCGATCTCGAGGTCAAGCTGGTCGACGGTATCGGTTACGTCAATCTGGATACGCTCGCGCCGCTGATGGGCAGCGCCGGTGAAAACACTCAGATGCAGGGTTGGGCAGGGCTGGATATTGTCGGCCTGCTCGATGCCCTGATGGAAGAGCACCCCGAACTGTTCGAATCGATGGGCAGCTCGACTCAAACGCTCGATCCTGAACTGATTATGCAGTTCCAGAATCCCGAACGCATCAAGGATTACGTGGACATCCAGCGCACGAGCGCCGACGGTGCACCCGTGGCCGTCTTTGAGACGACGGTCGACATGGCGGCCCTGGTCGATGACCCGGCCTTCACCGAACTCATGCTCCAGGCGATGGAAGCGCAGGTCGAATCGCAGCCGGGCTTGACCGAAGCTGAACGCCAGCAGGCGGTCGAGATCGGTTTGGGCGTGGTGAAGCACATGACGGTCTCCGCCACACAGGCGATTGATGCCGAGACGGCTGCCACCGTGAGCATGGACGTGAACGTCAGCTTCGATAACAGCGAACAGCCCAGCGACGACTTCGGCGTCATGATGATGGATGTGAACTTCAATCTCGCATACGATGACGTCAATGCGGTCGAATCCATCGAAGCGCCGGAAGACGCAACCGTCCTCCCGGTGGAGACGTTGCTCCAGATGTGGAACATGGACTCGAATTCGAACTGACCGGCTGACGATCTCTGATCGTTACTGATCTTGCGGAGGGCATGATGCCCTCCGCTTTTGTCTCCGCGTTATTCCGAGTCGCTGGTGAGCATCCCACTGTAGAACCCCGGCGACGAATCTTCGATCACCACCGCCCCGACCGTCTTCGCGTAATACTCAAGCGGGCCTGGATCGCCGATGACGGCGTAGCCGTAGCCGATGTCGTACATGGCGTGCAGGCAGGCGAGCAGCAGCGCCCGGCCCACACCGCGGCCACGCATCGATTCAGCGACGCCGGTCGGGCCGAAGAAGCCGCGCCCGGTCGTATCGTAGCAGGCAAAACCGACCAGTTGATCGCCGTTCACGGCCAGCCAGGTGCTGACCGGCTCGCGGCTGAAGCCGACGTCGCACTCGCTCATCCAGTAGCGGCTGAAGTGCCGCTCGACCCAATCGATCACGAAGTGCTTCTCCGGCGGGAGGCCGCGGCGAATGGTGATCCCTTGCGCAGCCTGGGCTTCGATCTCCGGTGCCAGAGGCGGCAGCGTATACAACTTGACCAGCATATCGGGCATGATGTACTCACTTTGTTGTAGCCCGCCGAGGGATTTCCCCATCGGCGGATGTTGATGTATCAGGCGGGCTTGGCGGCGCCAAGCCCCTACACATGTCGTGTCTTATTCAGCGGCGTGGTTCGTGGACGGCTGTGGATGCGTACGCATCACTCATTACTCATCACTCGTTACCCACAGGTTGCGACAGCGCTTCGTAGCGGCCTTCGATGACGACCGCCTGCGCGAACAGATCGTCGTCGAGCACGGTCAGGCTCGGCAGGTAGCCGGGCTTGATCTGCCCCAGACGATCCATGCGCATGACGCGCGCCGGGCTGTAGGAGGCCATGCGCAGCGCATCTTCCAGGCGGACGCCCGCATGCTGCACACAGTTGCGCATGCACGATGCCAGGTCGACGTTGGCGCCCGCCAGCCGTCCGGTGGCGTCGACGCAGCGCCCCTCGCCGACGATGACCTCGCGGTCGCTCAGCTTGAACGATTTCATGTCCGGTGCGCCGAGCGGCGGCATGGCATCGGTCACCAGCACCAGCCGGTCGCCGAGCAGCTTGTAGGCCAGCTCGACCGCCCCATAATCGACGTGGAAGCCATCGACGATGATGCCCGCGAACACGTCGCGCGAGTTGAGCGCCGCACCGACCACGCCCGGCGCGCGATGCTCCAGCGGCGACATGGCGTTGTAGAGATGCGTCACCATCGTCACGCCCGCGTCGAAGGCCGCCATCGCCTGATCGTAGGTCGTGTTGCTGTGCCCCAGCGAGACGATCACGCCCGCGCGCACCAGCTTGCCGATCTGCTCGGCGCTGATGCTCTCCGGCGCGACGGTCATCAGGCACGGCATGTCCGCCCGCGCCTCCAGCACACGGTTCAGTTCGACGTCGGTGGCCGGGCGGATGTAGGCATGATCGTGGACGCCGGATTTCTCTTTGCTGATGTACGGGCCTTCGAGATGCAGGCCGAGCACCGAACGCAGGCCACGGCGCGCCGCGCTATGAAAGCCCGTCCAGAAATCGAGCGTCGTCTCAATCGGCGGCGTGATGATCGTTGGCAGATAGTAGACCGTGCCGAACTGCTTCTGCGCATCGTAGACCACGCGCATCGCATCCGCGCTCGGTTCGTCATTGAAGAGGATGCCGCCCGCGCCATTGACCTGCATGTCGATGAAGCCGGGCGCGATCAAACAGTCCGAGCGATCGATGACCTCGACGTCGAGCGGCACGTCGCCACGCGCCATCACGCCCTCGATCTCCGCGCCGTCGATCAAGACCGCCGCGTCGTGCAACATTCGCTCGCCGGTGAAGACCCGCCCACCGAGGATTGCGTAGCGCATCATTCGTCCCTTTCCATACCACCATCGACGTCGCCGCCAGGGACTCAAGCCCCTGGCTCCAATTGCGCCCGGTGAACCGGGCTGTCAGAATATCCCCTTGGCCCATGCAGCCTCATTTAAGGGGCGCATCCTCACATTCTTCGCCTCAATCAATCACCTGACGCAGCAGGCCGCCCGCGCCGGAGAGCAGCGAGCGCGCCGTCTCCGCATTGACGCCGCGCCGGGCCATGACGATGGCGACCTTGACATCATCGTGCGCCGCCGCCAGCAGCTCCGCCGCCCGCTCAGTCTCGACGTGGCCAACCTGGGCAACGATCCGGCGCGCACGCAGCAGCAGCTTCTCGTTCTTGACCTGCACGTCGACCATCAGATTGCCATAGACTTTGCCGAGCTTGACCATGGTCGTCGTGCTCAGCATGTTGAGCACCATCTTCTGCGCGGTGCCCGCCTTCATGCGCGTGCTGCCGGTGATCACCTCCGGCCCGGTGACGACGGCGATGGCGATGTCGGCGGCATCGAGCAGCGGGGCAGGCTCGTTGCACGAGATGCCGACCGTCAGCGCGCCTTGCTCACGGGCGTAGTTGAGCGCGCCGAGCGCATACGGCGTCTGCCCGCTGGCGGCAATGCCAACGACCGCGTCACGGGCGGTCATGCCCTGCGCCATCAGGTCGCGCCGGGCGGCGTCCATGTCGTCCTCCACGCCTTCAATCGAGCGCGTGAAGGCGGCCTCGCCCCCGGCGATCAGGCCCTGGACGAGCTGTGGCGGCGTGTTGTAGGTCGGCACGCATTCGACCGCGTCGAGGATGCCCAGCCGTCCGCTGGTGCCCGCACCGACGTAAAACAGCCGTCCGCCATCGCGCAGGCGCACCACAATCGCGTCGACCGCCTGGGCAATCGTCGGCAGCGCACGCGCGACTGCCTCGGCTACCGTCCAGTCCTCAGCATTGATGCGCGTCACAATATCCAACGTCGAAAGCTGATCGACATCCAGTGTTCTTGGGTTCTGCTGCTCTGTGATCATCGCCTTGTTCACCTATGCGCAACTTGTGGATTGTGCGGTGTCATGTCCATCTCAACTGCCTGACGAACTCTGCTGCTCGGCGCTCAGCCTGGCCAACAGCGCCGCGCCAACGACGGGCGAATACAGCGCCTGCGGGATCGCGTCCAGCTTGAGGCGCGCGCACAAGGCACGGCTGAGCGGATTGTCGCTCGACAGCAAGCCCCCGGCAAAGCCGATGGCGGGCTGCTCCATGCCGAGCCGCCCACTGACCGCCGCCACCAGCGCCGCCAATGCATCCGCGCCGCGCCCGACGATCTCCAGCGCCGCCAGGTCGCCCTCATCGGCCGCATCGAGCACGAGACCGGCGTGCTGCGCCACCTCGCGCGTCGGCGGCGGCTGGCGGTAAAGCCAGGGGATCAGGTCGAGCGAGCTGTGGAAACCCAGGCGGCGCATGACCCGCCGCGACAGCGCGTCCGCCTCCGGCTGCATGCCGTCGGCCCAGCGGATCAGCGCGCGCAGGGCTTCCATCGTCAGCCAGTAGCCGCCGCCCTCGTCGCCGAGCAGATAACCCCAGCCACCGGCCTGCGCTGTCTCGCCCGCGTCGTTGACGGCGTAGGCGACGCTGCCCGTCCCGGCCAGGACGAGCACGCCGCGCCGTGCCCCGTGCGCGCCGACCAGCGCGATCTCGTTATCCATGCTCGGCGCGACGAAGACTCCCGGCAGCGCCTCGTGGATGACGTCGCGCAGCCAGGCCTCGGCGTATGCGGACGACGCCCCGGCGATGCCGATGCCGACGCCGACGATCGAGAGCTTCTCGTCGCCCGTGCCGTCCTGCGCAGGCGGCGCGGCGGCCACCGCCTCGCGGATCGCTTCCTGGATCAGCGCCGCCGACGCCTCGCGCCCGATGGCGCTGGGGTTAGCCGTGCCGCGCATCGCCTGGGCGACGACGTGCATGTTCTCGTCCACGACCGCCACGCGCAAATTGCTGCCGCCGCCGTCAATCCCGATGTAATAGTGCGCCATGCACACCACCTTCATTCAGCGAAAATCGTTGTTTTTACCCGACAATCACAGCGGACGACACCCGCGTCGTCCCTACAAAACAATGTTGGTGCGAGATACCCAGCATCCGGGCACATCGTGATGCGCCCCTACGAACTAATCCCTGTCCGTCCATGCCTTCCGACCGCTGGCGGACGCCATGAATGGTGTCCCTACGAATCTATCCAGCACCGCCAGGGCATCAATACCCTGGCTAGCGTTGCGCCCGGTGAACCGGGCTGCGAACACGTCCACAACATGTGTTCAGTCCCGTTCACGGGACACAACCTTAGCCGGATGGTTGACCATCCGGCGGTCGACGCATCCACCATGCCTTCCGACCGCTGGCGGACGCCATTCATGGCGTCCCTACGAATCTATCTGGCGCCGCCAAGGCATCAATGCCCTCTTTCCGGCCAAAAGCTAACAGCCAATCGCTAACAGCTAAAAGCCAATTTGCTCCCCCACGTCTTGCGCAGCAGTTCCACATAATGATCGCCGGGCGTGATGTTGCCGAGCACTGAGGCGTGCGCGGCACCGGTCTGCTCCGGCAAGCATCCGGGGCGGTGATGCCACGTCTCGTAGGCGAGCACGGCGAACAGCATCGCCTCTTTATAATCGCCGTTAATACCGACATCGTCGCTCAGGTGGACGACCGCGGGCGCAACGCGACGCCGCAGCATCTCGATCATCGTCCGGTTGTGGCGCCCGCCGCCCGCGATGATGACCTCGGCCATTGGCTCTGGCGCGAAGTCACGATACGACCGCGCGATGCTCTCCGCCGTCAGCGCCGTCAGCGTCGCCAGGATCGCGTGATCGCTCAGGCCGCGCACGCGCCCCTCGGCGATCAGGCTCGCCGCCATCTCTGCGCTGAAGACCTCGCGCCCAGTCGACTTGGGAGCAGGCATCGCATAGTAGGGATGATTCATCAGCTTCGCCAGCCACTCGTCGTCGATGATGCCGAGCGCGGCCATCCCGCCGCCATCGTCGTAGCTCTGGCGCCCGTTCGTCAGCAGCGAGATCGCGGAGTCGATCAGCGCGTTACCCGGCCCGGTATCGAACGCGATCATATGCCGATCCGGCTCCGTGAGCGGTGGCAAGAAGGTCACGTTGCCGATGCCGCCGATGTTCTGGACGGCGCGCCAGGCCGTGTCGTGGCGCATGAGCAGCCAGTCGAGATAGCTGACGAGCGGTGCGCCCTGGCCCCCGGCGGCGACGTCACGCGTGCGGAAATCGGCCACGGTCGTCCGCCCGGTGCGCTCGGCGATCACGCTCGACTCGCCGATTTGCAGCGTGGCGCTGACCCGGCCATCCGCTTCGAACTGATGCCAGACGGTCTGCCCGTGCGAGCCGATCAGGTCGACCGCTTCATCCTCGATCAGGTCGAGCGCGGCCTGGGCGAACGCCTCGCCGATCTCGAAGTTGAGCACGCACAGCGCATCCGCCCCGGCGGCGCCCGGCTGCATCGCCGTCAGCACGCGCTCACGCAGCGGCGGATCGTACGGGATCGTCCGCGCGTGCACGATGCGCACGTCCAGGCGCGGCGGCGCCCCTTCGATCTCACACAGAGCGACGTCGATGCCATCCGCCGATGTCCCCGAAATCATGCCTAACACTCGCATAAGCCAAGCCCTATCCTTTGCGATCTGGGTAGGCTAATTGTCGCACGCGGCGAAGATTGCGTCATGTACCGCGCGCCGGAACTCGAACGTCCCCGGATACTCGCGCCCCGGATAGACACTGTTGGTCATACAGGCGATGACCAGCCGCGCATCGGGGTCGATCCAGAGCGACGTGCCGGTGAAGCCGGTGTGGCCGAACGTGCGCGACCCCATCAGGTCGCCCGCCGACGATTCCTCCGGCGCTTTGAAAGCGAAGCCCAGTCCGCGCCGTTGATCGTCGCTCTCGGCTTGCAGTGTGAGCACTTCGTCGCGCAAGGCCGCGCTCAGGCCAAACGAACGAGGCATGTCCAGGCAGTGCTCGCCGAAATCCGCCACCGACTGCGCCGTCCCGAACAGGCCCGCGTGCCCGGCGACCCCGCCGACGCCGCAAGCGTTCTCGTCATGCACTTCGCCCCAGACGCGCCGTTTGCGCCAGGTCGGGTCATTCTCGGTCGGCGCGATCTGCTCGCGTGGGATGCCATTCTGCATCGGATTGTAGTAGAGCGGGCGGCGCGGGTAGATGCGGCGCAGCACGCGCTCCTGGACGGCGGGCACCAGATCGTCTTCGCCGTGCAGCCGCGCGACCGCCTCGCCCAGCAGCATGATGCCGAGGTCGCTGTAACGGACGACGCCATCCGGCTGGCCGACGAACGGATAGCCGCAAATCGCTTCCAGCGCGCGCGCCCAGCGCAGACTCCGCGGCATCGGGTCTTCCTCGGTCGGCGGCAACGGGGCGGCCCCGGCGGCGTTGAAGACGTCACGCCATGGCGCCAGCCCGCTCGTATGCGTCAGCAGGTGGCGGAAGGTCACGCGCGACGGATCGACCCTCTGCCCGGCGTAGGCAGGCTCGACCGGCTGGCGCGCCTTGGTATGCGGGTCTTGACCGCCCTCGACCGGGCGCGGCGCGAGCGCACCGAACTCCGGCACGACCTTCACGAGCGGGTCATCCAGCCCGACGGCGCCCTGGCTGACCAGGGTCAGGAACGCCATCGACGTGAACAACTTGGTCAGCGAGGCCAGGTCAAAATAAGTTTCCGTCGTCGCTTTAATCTTCTGCGTCTCCGGGTCGACCCAGCCCCAGGCCGCGTGCATGACGTAGCGATGCCTGTGCACCACGCAGATGCTGCAGGCGGGGAACGTGTCTCCCAGGTGCTGCTTGACGACGTTATCAGCTGCATCAAAAACGGCGGACATAAAGATCCTTTACACTGTCGCCGGGACGACTTCCCGTCTACGGCGTTCTTCGGCACGCATCAGGTGTAGAGCAAGAAGGGCGCGCGCTGGATGTGAAACAGCGCCGCCGTCTCGTCCCAATTAGCCACGATCTCGGCCAGCGACGCCCCGGCGTCGATCTGCTCGCGGATCGCCGCGTTCCCTGCCAGCCGGTCGAAATGCTCGGCCAGCCACTCGAATTTGTCCGGGTACAGGTGCCGGATCTCGCGGATGACGCCCAGCCAGGTGCGCAGCGGGTTGAACGCCGGGCCGGTCACATGCGCCTGCACGCCCCGGCAGACTTTGCCCGCGTACTTGCGGGCGCTCGGCTGAAAGACGTGCGGGCGGAAGCGCACACCCGGCCAGCCCTGCGCGTTCAAGTGCGTCGCCAGCTTCTCCTCGTCGATGTAGGGCGCGCCGCAGATCTCGAATGGCAGCGCCGTGCCGCGGCCCTCGCTCAGGCTCGTCCCTTCGAGCAGGCATGCCCCCGGATATTGCCGCACTGCGCTCAAATGCGCCATCGCCGGGGAGGTCGGCACGAAGGGCAGGCCGGTCTCCTCCCAGGTCATGTCACGGCGGTAGTTCTGGCAGTTGACGATCAGCAGCGGCGTCGCGTTCGGGTTCCAGAGCGCGTTGACCATGCGCGCCAGCTCGCCCATCGTCATGCCGTGCTGCACCGGCACGGGAAAGCGCCCGACCAGCGACTCGTAGCCCGGCTCGACCAGCGGCCCGTCGATCACACTGCCGAGCGGATTGGGACGATCCAGCACGACGACTTCGACGCTGGCCGCGCCCGCCGCCTCGATCAGGTGCGTCATCGTCCAGGCATAGGTGTAAAAGCGCACGCCGATGTCCTGCAAATCGCACACGATCGTATCCAGGCCGCTGAGCATGGCATGCGTCGGCTCGAAGGATGTGTCGTACAGGCTGTAAACGGGCACGCCGCTGCGCGGGTCAGTCGTCGTCGCGACGTGAGCGCCATCGGCGGCGGCCCCGGCGAAACCATGCTCCGCGCTGAAGAGCGCCGCCAGTTCGAACTCCGGCGCGCGCCGCATCAGCTCGTAGGTCGAGTGCAAATCGTGGGTGACGGCGCTGGGGTTGGTCAGCAGGCCGATGCGCCGCCCGGCGATCAGTTCGAAGCCGCTCTCGCGCAGGGCTTCAAAGCCGGTCAAGATCGTCATACGCCCGCGACCTCCACCGGCAAGGCGCCTTCCGGCACGTAATCGCCCAGCAGCGCGGCGACCGCCGCCTCGAGCGATGGCTCAGCGTCGCCGCAGGTACACAGGACGGCGTCCGCGCCCGGCAGCGCCGTCACGTCGAAGGGATTGCGCAGGCAGACGAGCGCCGTCCGCTGCGCCCGCGCCATCACGCGCTGCGCACTCGCCAACTGCTCCGGGATCAAGTGCGCATTGCGCACGGCCAGCACCAGGGTATCGACCTGCCCGGCCAGCGCTTCCGCTGCTGATGGGTCATCGGTCGACATGAGCGTGAGCACGCGCGCATCCGGCAACCGCTGCTTGAGCAGCCGGGCGAAACCGGTCACGCCGCCGTTCTCGACAATGCCGCTCTCCAAAATCGAGGCGAACTCGACCACGCCAACGCTGTCCTTATCCGTCAACGGCAGCACAGTCCCCGCCTGCAGCAGAGTCGTGCCCGCGCGCGCCGCCGCACGCATCACGCGCAGGTGTTCGGTCGCGCGGATGAGATGCAGGTCGCCGGGCGGCCCGGCATACGCCTGCTTGAACGCCAGCATGCGCCGGTTGGCCGTGTCAATCACGTCGAGCGGCAGGCGTCCGCTGCGCGCGGCTTCCAGCAAGCCATCATAAGCCTGTTCCTGCCAGGCGCGCGTGTGCGAGAACAGGATCGCGTCCATGCCACCCAGCGCCGACAGCACCGCGCTCTCACGCGGCGGGTAGTGATCGCTGATGGCGCGCATCTCCAGGCAGTCGGTCGTGACCACGCCGTCGTAGCCGAGTGCCTCGCGCAGCAGCTTATGCACGACCACGGGCGAGAGCGTCGCCGCGTACTCCTGGTCGAGCGCGCTGTAGATGACGTGCGTGATCATGACGCTGGCTACCCCGGCGTCGATGGTCGCCCTGTAGGGCACCAGATCGTGCTGGAGCAGATGCTCGACCGGCGTATCGACGACGGCCATCGCCATGTGCGTGTCAATCGGCGTATCGCCGAGGCCGGGGAAATGCTTGACGCAGGCCGCCACGCCCTCGCGCTGGAAGCCGCGCACCGCCGCCGTCGCCAACCGCGCGACCGTCTCTGCATCGCTGCCGAACGAGCGCGTACCGACGGAGGGATTGGCCGCCGTGTAGGTCAGGTCGACCGATGGCGCGTAATCCCAACCGATGCCGAGCGCCCGCAGTTCACGCGCCAGCACGGCGGAAACCTCTTCGGTCAGCGCCTCGCCGTCGCGCGCGCTCGCCAGCGCCATCGCGCCGGGGCTTTGCGTGAAGCCCTCACGCAGCCGCGCGACCGTGCCGCCCTCTTGATCGATGCTGACGATGGCACCGTAGGTCGCCGCCGCGTGGATCGACCCCGTGAGCGCCGCGACCTGTTCCGGCGACTCGACGTTGCGCGCGAACAGAATCACGCCGCCGATGCGGCCTGCGCGCAGCCACTCAAGCACGTAATCCGGCGCGGTCAGGCCCTCAAAGCCGACCAGGAGCATCTGCCCGATTTTCACTTCCAGAGAAGTCGGAGACTGAAGCTGCATACACTGTCCTTCGACGTTGTTTTCTAGTAGACCGCCAGGGGCTCAAGCCGCCTGGCTAACGGCTTGGGCGGGAAGCCTGCTCAAGCAGGCTCGAACCCGCCCGCCAAACGCAGAGCCTGCGCTCGCGTCTGCCGTATCACTCATCAGCACCTATCCATGCACCGCAAAGCGGCACTCTGAGCTCATCCCACCTGAGCGCCGAGCCGCCAGGAGCTCAAGCCGCCTGGCTAGCGGTTCGGGCGGGAAGTCTGCTGAAGCAGGCTCGAACCCGCCCGTCAAACGCAGAAGATGCGCCCGTGTCTGCCGTATCACTCATCCCTCATCGCCCATTACTCATCACCTATCCACGCACCGCGAATCGCGCATTCTGAACTCATGCCAACTGAGCACTGAGTACCGAGCACTGAGCACCCTTCCCTCATAGATTGCGCAGCAGCGCCTGAAATTTGTAGCGCGCGCCGCAGTAGGCCGAGCGCACATATTCTATCGGCTTATCCCCGTCCGAGAACGTCACGCGCGTGATCTGCAGGATCGGCTCGCCGATCTCGATCTGGAGCAGCTTGGCTTCCTCGGCGGTCGCCCGGCGCGCCTCGATCGACTGCTCGGCGTAAGCCAGATGCACGCCGTAGACGTTGCGCAGCACACCGTAAAGCGAATCGCGCGTGAAGTCGTACATCTCGACGATCTGGTGGCAGTAGGAAGCGATGATCTTCGTCCGCTCGACCGCGATCGGCGTGTCATCCGCCAGCCGCACCCGGATCAAGAATACCAGCGGTGTCATCGGATCGATGTTAAGTATTCGCGCTTCCTGCACATCCGCCGGAACGTACCCGGCCACGAGCACGCGGCTGGAGGCACTCTGCCCGCGCTTTGCCATATCCTCGGTAAAGCTGGTCAGGGCGGTCAACTGTTGATCGATCTTCGGACGGCTGACGTAAGTGCCTTTGCCGATGCGCACGTCCAGGTAGCCCATCTGCACTAGCTCGTCGAGCGCCTTCTTGACCGTCATCCGGTTGACACCGTACTTCTCGCTCAGCGCCCGCTCGCTGGGGATGCGTGAGCCCGCCTCGTACACGCCTTTTTCAATCGCCCGCAGGATATGATCCTTGATTTGCTCGTAGAGAGGCTTGACGGAATGTGCGTCGAGCATTTGTTTAGCCCCTTTGTTTGAAAATGCGAGATGCGATCAGCACGCCCACCACCAACAGGCCGCCCAGGGCCGCGCTGCACACGCTCAGCACAAATTCGGCGCTGCCGGGCGGCTCGATGAACGCCAGCACCAGCCCGCAGCCGCCGACGAAGATGCCCAAGCGCAAGAACCCTGCTAAAGCGTCACTACCCATATCGATCCGAAACAACCTTCTTCAATAGCATTCGCGATCCGGCGGACGCGCCATGGCGCGTCCCTACGGGTCGTTGTAGGGACAGGGCATACGCTGTCCGTCAACCTCCCGGTTCAATCCAAGCCGTGCGCCGGGACGGGGTTCAAATCCACGTCGTCCTCGACGATCTGCTGCGCCGCCTGCCCCTGCTGCACCGGGATGCAGGCGACCTCCTGCGCGAAGCCCGGCGCATCGGTCAGCGCGGGCACGTTTACGTCGCAGGTGCCGGGCACGTAGAACGGGCAGCGCGGATGAAAGGCGCAGCCCGGCGGCAGCGCCGTCAGCTTCGGGATGTCGTCCGAGCGCAGGCGCATGGCCTGCTTGTGCCGCGTCAGTTCGGGATCGGCCTCCGGCACGGCGGCCAGCAGCGCGCGTGTGTACGGATGCGCCGGGTTCGCGATCACGTCCGGCGTGCGCCCGATCTCGACGATGCGCCCCAGGTACATGACGGCGATCCGTCCCTCCCAGGCGAAATACTTGGCCAGCGCCAGGTCGTGCGTGATGAAGACAATCGTCAGCCCCAGCTCTCGGCGCAGATTTTGCAGCATCTTGAGCAGGCTGATGCGGATGCTGACGTCGACCATGCTGACCGCTTCGTCGGCCACGATCAGGCGCGGCTGCACGGTCAGCGCGCGGGCGATGCTGACGCGCTGGCGCTGCCCACCGCTCAACTGGTGCGGGTACTTGTTGACGATGTCGCCCGGCGGCGTCAAATCGACCATCGTCAGCAGTTCCCAGATGCGCCGCTGCAGCCCGCCGCTGCCCTTGACCATCCTGTGACGGCGCAGCGGAAAGCTCAGGATGTCGCCGATGGTGTGCGCCGGGTTGAGCGAGGCGAACGGGTCCTGATGCACGATCTGCAGCTGGCGGCGCAGCAGCTTCTCTTCCTTGCCGCTCCGGCTCGCCAGCGATCGGCCATCGACCAGCATCTCGCCGCTGCTGGGGTTGAGGAGCCCGGCGATGATCTTGCCGGTCGTCGTCTTGCCGCAGCCGCTCTCGCCGACCAGGCAGATGACCTCGTCCGGCTCAATCTCCAGGTTGATGTCCTGCAGGACGGGCACGCGCTCGCGGTCTTTGATGAATTCGCGGTGAACCCCGCGCAGTTCGACAATCGGCGTCATGCCAGGGCCGCCTTTCGCGTTTCGAGGGCGTTTTCCAGCACGCGCTCCGTCTCATGGCAGGCTGCGAGACGCCCGCCCTCATACTCGACCAGCGGCGGCGGGACGGTGCGGCAAACGTCGGTGGCGAAGGCGCAGCGCTCGTGGAACTTGCAGCCGGGCGGCGGCTCGATCAAATCCGGCGGGCTGCCGGGGATGCTCATCAGCTCTTCGCGACCGACGCTCAGGCGCGGCGCGGCATTGAGCAGACTGAGGGTGTAGGCATGGCGCGACTTGTAGAAGACGTCGTTGACCGGGCCGATCTCGACGATCTCGCCCGCGTACATCGTCGCCACCGTATCCGCGATCTCCGCGGCGACGGCCAGGTCATGGCTGATGAAGATGACGCTGAAGTTCAACTCCGCGCGCAGCTCCTTGAGCACGTCCAGGATCGACCGCTGCGTCAGGATGTCGACCGCCGTCGTCGGCTCGTCCATGATCACGACTTGCGGGCGCAGCAGCAGGCTCAAGGCGAGCAGCACGCGCTGGCGCATGCCGCCGCTCAGTTCGTGCGGATAGCTCTTGAAGACGCGCGCGGCATCCAGACGCACCTGCTCGAACAGCTTGAGCACCCGTCTGCGCGCTTCGTCGCGCCCGATGCCATGCGCACTGGCCGTGTCATAGACCATGTCGCTCACGCGCAGCACAGGGTTAAGCGAGTTGAGTGCGCCCTGGAAGACCATCGCGCATTCCGACCACAGGAAGCGGCGCATCGCCCGGTCGGAAAACTTGAGCACGTCGACCTGGCGACCATCGCGATAGGTGTAGAGGATGCCCGCGCCCTCGGTGACCGCCGTATTCGGCAGCTGGCGGATCAGCGCCAGGTTGAGCGTCGATTTGCCACAGCCGCTCTCTCCAATCAAAGCGAGCGTTTCGCCCGCGTGCAGATCAAACGAGACGTTGCTGACGGCGCGCACGCGCCCGCGCCGCGCCAGATAGTTCACCGAAAGATCGCGCACGCTCAAGACGACGTGGCTGCGGTCATAGGTCATCGTGCATTACTTTCTGCCGACACAAACGAGCTGCATGGTGATTCACCTATCCGTGAGAGGGCGTTGGTGATGGGGGCGGACGCGTCACTGCGCGTCCCTACGCATCGCCGTGCGTTTGTAGGGACGCCATTCTTGGCGTCCGTCTTCCGATTGCGGACGAGCGGGTAAACAGAACCCGATGGACGATAACGATACAAATCCGACATCACAGGCCGCTCCTCAGCCGCGGGTTGAAGATCTCCTCCAACGACCGGCTGAACAAGACCAGCGACAACTGGAACAGGGCGATGGCCACGATCGGCGAGAGCAGCATGCCCGCCGCCTGAGGCAGGAACAGCACGCCCTGCTGGCGCCCGGTGAAGATCATGACCGCCCAATCCGGCTCGCGCAGCGGCACCAGCCCCAGGAAGACGAGGCCGACGATCGAGTACATGGCGATGCGGACGGTGAAGATCAGGTTGATGGCGATGTAGCTGACCATGTTCGGGAAGACTTCGCGGCTGATGATGTGCCACAGGCCGAGATCGAGCGCCACCGCCGCCTCGACGTAATCGCGTTCGCGCAGGCTGAGCACCTGCGCGCGGACGGCGCGCATCAGCGTCGGCCAGTTCAGCACGGCGAATAAGACCGCCAGCATGAAATCGCTGTCGAAATCGACCACCGCCGCGAGGACTAAGAGCAAGGGGAAAGCGGGTATCGTCAGGATGAAGTTGGCAATCGTACTCAAGATCTGGTCGACGACCCCGCCGAGCAAGCCCGCCGCCGAGCCGAGCGTGACCGCGATCAGCGTGGCGATCACACCGGCCTCGACCGACGTGATGATCAGCCGCTGGCCGCCGTGCACCATGTGCGAGAGCACGTCGCGCCCCTTCCAATCCAGCCCAAGCGGATGCTCGACGCTGGGAGCGGCGACCAGCGCACGCGCGCCCGGCTCACGCCGCTCGATGTGCGCCTGTCCTTCGTACTCGATCAGCGACGGGCCGAAGATCGTCAGCGCGGCGAAGAAGGCCAGGCCGAGGAAACCTAGGAAGCCCGCCTTATTGCGTACGAGCGCTTTCCACGAAGCGCGCAGGCTCTTGCCCAGGTTCGCCATCGTGCGCTGAAACTGCTCCGCGCGGGTGACTTCGAACGTCACTTCGCTCAGGGCTGCGCGCGACGTGAACGGATCTTCGCGGTTGACGTAGGCGTAGCTGAGCACGACTGCATAGGTGAGCGCGATCATCGGCAGGCCGCCGAGGAAGCCACAGGCAAAGCCGCTCAGGGTGCAGGCCAGGAAGCCGCCGATCCCGGCACGGAGGCGGCGATAATGGATGCCCGCCGCCAGCGGCACGATGCCGCAGATCAGGCCGATGACCAGCCCGACAGGCGAGGCGACCGTCTCGAAACCGATCATGACTCCTCCTGCTTGCCGAGGCGCACGCGCGGGTCGAGCCAGCCAATCGCCAGGTCGGCCAGGATGTTCGAGAAGACGACCGCCGCTGTGATGACCAGGAAGATGCCCTGCATCGTCGTGTAGTCGCGCCCGCTGATGGCGATGTAAAGATTGCGCCCCAGGCCGGGATACTGAAACATCTCCTCGATGATGACGCTGCCGCCGACGACGAAGCCGACACTGATCGCCAGGCGCGTGACCAGCGGCAGCATGGCGTTGCGCCCGACGTAATCGGTCAGGATGCGCCGCTGCGAGAGGCCGCGCGCCTTGGCGACCGTGATGTAATCCTCGCCCAGCGTGCTGATGGTGCTGCTCTTCATCGAGAGCGTCCACGTGCCGATCGACGACAGGACGTAGATCAGCATCGGCAGCAGGGCATATTTGAAGACGCTGGCGATGTATTCGAACGTGAAGCCGGGTGTGATGTTCGGGTCGACGCCGCCGCGCACATCGCCGATGCGGAACCACTGAAGCTGCACGCCGAAGATCAGGATGATCAACAGCGCCATGATGTAATCCGGGATGCCGGAGATGATCGACGAGATGGTCGTGATCAGGTTATCGAACCAGCTTCCGCGCCAGTAGCCCATCGCCAAACCCATGACGATGCCGAGCGAGAAGCTGATCACCAGCGCCATGCCGACGCAGAACAACGTCCACGGCAGATAACGGAGGATGATGCTGGTCACACTGACGCCGCCCTTGGTGATCGAGTCGCCGAGGTCGCCGCGGACGAGGCCGCTCAGGAAGTCGAAGTACTGCAGATGCAGCGGGCGATCCGGGTCGAAATTGAACAGCGTCGCCGTCGCCCGGTAGGCTTCTTCGTAGGTCATCGCCTGCCGCGTCATCAGTTCGTCGATCTTGGCCTCAACCGGGCTGCCGGGCATCTGGCGGATCATGAAGAAGGTGAAGGTCGTCACCGCCCAGATGGTGATAAGTCCTTGAATGAAGACTTTGACGTAATAGTTGCGCCATAAGCGGCGTAAAAAGTCGAGCACGTTGGGAGTTTGGACGTCGACCTGAGGTTGTGGCTGCGCGGGTTGGGTCGTAATCGCGGACATAGAGCCTCGGAATCAAGCACTGGTGGACTATCGTGGGGCGCTCGGCGGCACGCCCGCTCAAGTGATGCCGGGGCAGGCTCGCCCACCCCGGCACCTTGACGTCAAACAGAGACGCGCCGGCCCACGCCGTGACGCGTCCGCCAGATCTACATGCCCGCCGGGTAGAGCACACCGGTGAAGATCAGGTAAATCATGGGGTGATCGGAACCGGTCGGATTCTTGTAGATGGGATCATCATCCGCCGGGACGCCGCCGATGCTGCTCTCGTTCATCGGTTCCACGCTCAGCATCTCGTTCAAGGGGATGTAGTACATGCCCTCGTTGAGGATCTTCGCGATCAGGTCGGCGCGTTCGTGCTGTTCCGCCGTGTCCAGACCGTTGCTGACGTTGAGAATCATGTCGTTCAGGTCGTAGGTCTGACCTTCGTACTCGATGTTCGAGATGTCGAGCTTCAGGCCGGGCTGATCTTCAGCCAACTGCACCGTCCAGCGACGAATCGGGTTGTTGAAGTTCTGGTAGGCGAACGGCGAGGCCGAGCCCCAGCTCCAGACCGACAGGTCGAAATCGCTGATGCGGATGGCATTGGCCGCTTCCTGCCAGGGCAGCGCGCGCTCGGTGATGTCAAAACCGAAGTCGTTCAACTGCGCGGTCGCGTCACGCGCGGCGGCGCTGAAGTCTGCGAAGTCCGCCGGGAAGGTGTACTCGACGCTGATCATGTTGCCATCGGCGTCGACCCACTTGCCCGCATCGTTGCGGGTGTAACCGGCCTCTTCCATCTTGGCCGCGGCAGCATCGAGATCGTTCGGATAGTGATCGAGGGCGTCGAGCGTGCTCTGGTCGAGCAGCGTCGGCGACAGCGAGTCGAGGATGCCGGACATGTAGACGGTGCCCGACGCGCCCAGGCCGTTGGTCAGCAGGGCGTTCTGGTCGCGGTTGATGGCGTAGGCCATCGCCTGGCGCACGAGTTTGTTATCGAACGGCGGCACGGTGAAGTTGAAGAGCAGCACAGGGCCGTAACCACGCGAAATCGAGATCAGGCGGATGCCAGCCTGCGCGAACGATTCAACCGTCGCCGGGGGATAAACATTGGTCGAGTGGGCCAGCTCACCGCTGAGCACCAGCGGCGTCGTCTGCTCGGTCTCGCCCGCCCACAGCTTCAGGTCGCCAAACTTGACCGTGCTCGAAAACACGCTGTTGGGCTGCCAGTGCAGGGTCATGAAGGCTTCGCCGACATCGTCGAGCGAGTAGGTGTAGGGACCGCTGGCGATCAGCGATTCGGGACGGAACTCTTCGATGGCGGTGGACAGGGCCTGCCATTCGGCGTCATCGCTGGTCTTGCCATCGGCGACGACCTGACGAGCCTGCTCGGCCAGATCCCCGTAATTGGCGCTCGACACCACGTATTCCTTGAGGATGAGGCGCTCAGCATTGCGCGACGCGCCGCCTTCCTGGAAGTTGAAGCGCACGGTGCGCTCGTCGACAGCTTCGACGCTATCCAGGAACGTCCACTGCGTCCAGTTCAGGATGCGCCCGACCGAGAACGTATCGACCACGTCCTGCGATGTGACCGGGTTGCCGTCACTCCACATCGCACCTTCTTTGATCGTATATTCATAAGCGGTGGCATCGTCGTTGAAGCCCCAGGACTCGGCCAGCAGGCCAAAGTACTCGTCGCTCGCGTACATGTAGTAGGCGGGCGTCAGTTCGACGAAGACACGATAAACGGTGCCGAGATTGTCGTTCAAACCACCGGCAGCGAAGCTGTTCAGATTGTGTGTGCCTGGAGCGGAATAGGGCCACGTGCCCAGCCAGGTGCCCTCTGGCGCATCCTGGGCCGCAGCGGGCAGCGCCACGACGCCGAAGACGAGGATCAATAAACCAACCACGAGAAACAGACGCTTCATTAGTTCCATCTCCTGCTAGCTCGAAACATGCGATCGGGTGGTGACGCACCTGGGGAGGGCGTCCGCTGGCTCAATCCATGCTGCTTGTTTGCCGATAGCCCTCCTTTTCTTAACAGAATCATACGTGGTATAGAGCGGTATAGTCCACGCCAGAGTGTATCCACTGCATTTGGCCCACGCAAATTTTCGTGAAGGGCGCCGAGATGTGACGTTCGTCACTATCGGGGACGGCTTTTTCCGGCATATAGTGAAGTCAGGATGTAGCACATGTGTGCTAATCTCATGCAGAGGAGCAAGGAAGATGTCCTACGACTGTGAACTGCGCACGCAGGGTCCAAAAGCCACCATGACGGTGCGCACGCGGACGCCGGTCAGCCAACTACCACAGGCGCTTGGCAAAGCCTACGGCGAAATCGCCGCCTACCTGGGCAGCCTGAGAGAGCAGCCCGCAGGCCCGCCCTTCGTCGCCTATCACAACATGGATATGCAGGATCTCGACGTCGAGATCGGTTTCCCGGTCAGCCATCCCCTGCCTGGTCAGGGCAAGCTGCTGCCCGGCGCGATGCCCGAAGGTCAGATCGCGACCTGCCTGCACACCGGCCCCTACGAAGACATCCCCGCAGCCTACGACGCGTTGAACCGCTGGATTGACGAACACGGCTATCAAGCGACCGGCCTCGCCATCGAAATCTACCTCAACGACCCACAGACGACGCAGCCCGCCCAATTGCAGACCCAGATCATGCTCCCGTTGAGGGCCGCGTAGCCCGGTGGGGCAGTAAGGGCTTGGCGGCGCGGTAAGGGTTTGGCGCCGCCAAACCCCTGCACGTGACCTATGGATTCGCCTAGCGCGTGACCGTCACCTTGGTCAGGCCGACGGGCTGGTCGATGGGCAGGCCCTTGGTCTCGGCCAGGCGCATGGCGAAGATCTGGCCCGGCGCGACCGCGCAGATCGGCGCCAGCCATTCGGGCATCGCGTCCGGCAGCATGACGCGCTTCTCCGCCGGGACGTCCGGGCGGTCGGTGATGACGATGCGCTCGGCGCCGCGCGCTTGCAGCTTGTCGAGCAGGTCGCTCATGAGCGGAAACGGCTTGCCGCTTGGCGCGACGACGATGACCGGGAAGCCCTGCTGCACCATCGCGATTGGGCCGTGGCGGAAATCGGCCTCGCTGTACTGCTCGCAAGTGACGCCGTTCATCTCTTTGATCTTCAGACCGACTTCGAAGGCTGTGCAGTAGTGATAGCCTCGTCCGAGCACCGCATACTGCTCAGCATAGCGATAGCGCTCGACCCAGTCGACGATGTCGCCCGCGAGATCGAGCGTCGTCTGCATGTGGCCGGGCACGGCGACCAGCCCATCAGCCATGTCCGAGCGCCCGGCCAGCGCGCTGACCAGCATGGCGACCGCCATCAATTGCGCGGTGTAGGTCTTGGTCGCGGCGACGGCGCGCTCCTCGCCGCAGCGCAGCCAGACGTGATTGGCTGCCGCCTGGGCGATCGGCGAGTCGGGTTCGTTGGTGATGCTAATGGTCAGAGCGCCCTGCGCACGCGCATCGGCCATCACCTGGCGCACGTCTTCCGAGCGACCCGACTGCGAGATGCCGATCACGAGCGCGCGCTTCATGTTCGGCTGCGCTTCGTAGAGGGTGTGGATCGACGGGGCGGCCAGGGCGACCGGCATGCCACATTCGATGCCAAGCGCATACTGGCCGTAGCGCGCCGCGTTATCGGAGGTGCCGCGCGCGGCGATCAGGACAAAGGCGGGGTCAAACTCGCGGATCATCCCGGCCAGGCTGGCGACGTGCCCGCGCTCTTCTTCGAGGAGGCGGCGCAGCGTTTCCGGCTGTTCGTAGATTTCGCGTTCGAGATGCGTGGTCATCTTCGCTTCTTTCATCATCGGGCAGATAAATCATCGTTTGCCAGAATTGTGCCACAGCCTGAACAGGCTTGTCCGGTATTGAAAAGGGAGAAAGTACCCAGCCAGAGTACACTCAAAGTTGTCAAACACAGGAGTGAAACTCATGGACTTGGATACTTTCTTCACAGAATTATATGTGTTGATCGACGACT
>JADLAY010000051.1 GCA_020849765.1 Anaerolineae bacterium | reverse complement strand
CGAACGCAAGGCTTAGCATTGGTATCGGTAAAAACAGCACAACGCCGACAGTGGTTCGTAACTACAGTGCACCAGCAATGTCAACGGGTGTGGCTATGTGGTCGGACGTTCTCCCAGCAGGATACAACCGCTACATTTCATGCGAAATGTCGCTTGATAGTGCTACAGCCACTTTGTATGGCAATAGTAATGCTTATGCTCTTGAGGGTGTAGTTGAAAACTAAGGGAAATATATCCTAGTTAGCAAGCAAGCATCCGATCGCTCAAGAGACAGTCAAAAACCGTGAACTCGCTCGTTTCACCATCGCGTCTACGATCCATGTGGACGGATTGAGCGCGGTCGTGTCGCTTGAGGCCAGCTCTGGCCCCATCACGATTGTGCCACTGCCGGGCTAGCAACCGCAATCAGCGTTGCCGAAGGGTGATGCGTAAAGCGCGCTGGTTGTCACATACGGACGCTGGTTGCTGATGGGACTGTTCAGCAAACATAAGAGATGTTCGGAATGAATTCTCTGAGCTCGCCACGTTAGTGACTAAGGACTCGAGAGGATCATTTCGGACAACGAAGAGTTTTGATTAAGTATGCAATAAAGACTTAGAAAAGGAAAGAAAACAATGGCTCGCATTTTTTCGGATGGATTTGAACTTGGTGCTCTGAACTTCGACTTCTCGGTCGCGATGTATGCGACAATACCCTACCCAGCTGGTACGGCGCGTAGTGGAGAGTATGTGTTACATGGCGAAAGTCATGGCTACGCCGATCTCAATGTTGAGGGCGAGGATGAACTGTATATCCGCTTCGGCGCGAAGATGCGAGCAGATGTCACAAATCCAGAAGTGTTCTTCCAGTTTCGCAATTCGCTTGGGCAGCCGATTTTATCGCTGACCTGTGGAGCGAATAAGAAGATGGGTGTCATGATTCAATCTACCAACGTGGATCTGAGCGATCAGGAGCAGATCCCTCTCAAAGGCTGGATATGGCATCTGGTCGAAGTGCACTACAAGAAAACTGAGACAGAAATCTTGCTCGAGACACGAATCGAAGGGGTCACGGATATCGCGAAGACCATTGATATTTCTGGGTTGTCGGGACTGGATCTGGCATGGCTACGCTGGCTTCCACCATCCTCGCGCGTCTTTTACTACGACGACATCGCAGTCAACACAGCTGATGCTGGCGCCGACGGAAGTTGGCCGGGAGATGGCAAGATTCTTGCCTTGTGGCCGAACGGGAATGGTACTCAGAATGATTTCACTGGATCCGATGGCGATTCGACGAACAACTACCAATTGATCAATACACCCTGGGTTGCGACTGATACCACGTATGTCGAGAGTGCCACGGCGGGTGCAACCGACCTCTATGCGATTGCCGATCCAAGCTTCCGCCAGAATGACATCATCAAGCGGGTTTGGGTCGCGGCGGTGGCAAAGGATGCTGCTGCCGAGAGCGACGAAATGAGCCTGGGGGTAAAGCTGGGGGCGAATTCCGTCTGGACGCCAAGTGGCCCCTTGACCGAAAACTACCGTACCTACGTCAGTGCAGCACAAACGCAGAAACCTGGTGGCGGCAGTTGGGATGAAACCGCGCTGACCGACCTCGAGGTTGGGGTAAAGGTGTCCTAGCATGGGATCTCGTCGTTCAACCAACATCACCGGAATGGTGGAGTACAAGCCAGGCAATCGTCGCCAGGTCACAAATGCGGCCGGAATGTTCGAATACAAACCGGGCAAACGTCGCCAGGTGGCGACCCTCGCCACCATGCTTGAGGTGGAATGGGGAGCTCCTGCACATAACGGCCCGTACTCAGGTGAGGGTGACGCCTGCTACGCATACGCGGCTTTTGACAGCTTTTCGAGTGGCGATCCCGTAAGCCTGCTGCTTGGTGAAAAACGGGAGCAGATCACCGACCTCTCGGTTATGACGCCGGTAGGTGCTCTGGCCTTTACACGCGCGTATCGGCAGAGCAAATTGAATGACCCGGACTTTCAGTTGTTAGGGATGGGTTGGACGCATAATCATCGCAACGCACTCAGCGTTGCAGGCTCCAAACTTGTGTTGCGCACGCCTGGTGGTGGGGCTGTCGAATTTACGCAGACGGCCACCAATCACTACGATGCCGACCCAGGTTCAACGGCGTTTATCGACTATAACGTAGGGTCACAACGATACACCTTAACGCTGTCCTCTCGGCAGACTGAGGTCTACGATAACACCGGCCAACTGCTCTTCCGACGCTGGCCGAATGGAGACGAGTGGGCGTATGTCTTTGATAATGGTCAGCTTGTGGAGATCAACGCGGACGATGGTCGCAAGCTCGTATTCCGCTACTACATGAGTGGACCACACACGGGGCAGCTGTTTCGGGTTGGCGACCACACGTTTGACGACACGGATCCTCAGGATCTAGAAGGGCGTTATGTTGAATATGCATACAGCTTGAACAAGGTGCTTGACGGCGAAACGATTGTCGATGGCACGGATAGTCTGCTGACGCACGTTCGCGATGTACGAGGTTACACCTGGGAGTATCGCTACTACGTTGAAACCGGCCCACAGGCCGATCCGGAGCAACTGAACTACTTGATCGAACACGTCTCGCCGCCGGTTAACGGAGCAGGAAGCGAGATTTCGCTAAAGTCATTGTCGTATCAGCTCCAAGACGGGCAAGTGACTGAAGTGGTGCAAGCGCTGGGTGCCGACTTGAAGACGACCACCTACAACTTTCAGCCGGAAGCGGATGTGTCAACAGAGACAACGGCTGGAAAGACCACTACTCATCGCTTTACGCATGGTGTTCATCAGGGAAGCGAGGATCCCGCAGGCAACTATGCTGAGCAGCGGTTGAATTGGGAGTATCGTCCAAGCGCTCACATAGACGCGAACGGAAGTGTCACCCGGCTTTCATGGAGTGAGGATGGCAAACTACTCAATTCGGTCACGGATGCCAAGCAGAACGCGACACAGTTTGCCTACAACACAAACGAGACCTTGCAGGCGAGTATAGATGCGGAGGGTCGGCGCACCGAATACACCTATGGTGATGTGACTAATAATCCGCGCCTGCCGACACGGATCAAGATCATCGATGACGATACCAGTCATACTGTACTGCGCTGGCAGGAGTTTACCTACGACGATAAGGGCCGCACCCTGACCGAGAAACTCATTGACCCGCTGGACGGTACAACTGTTTTGCAGGAGGTCGCGCGCAGCTACTACAGTAGCGGAGAAGGCGCAGGCTTGTTGCAGACCGTCACCCAATCCGACATCGGCGGCACAAATGATGTCACCACCACCTACAGCTATGATGGTGTCGGTCGCGTGGTCAAAACACAGCAGAGCAGCAACTTCGGCGCGTGTGATATCTCGTACACGGTCTACGACGAGGCCGGGAATGTCGTCGCCTCGATCTGTAACTACGATCCGGGCTTAAACCAAGATCCGGAAGATGCGGCTCAGGCAGTAGCGCTGTATGACGAGCAGACCCCGGACGTCAATCGGGTGACGACCCATGAATACGATGCCCTAGGCCGCAGGGTGAAGACAACGACCAATGCCGGGGCGAGCTTCGCTCAGGCAACACTGACCTTCTACGATGCGCTCAATCGGGTTGAGCGCACGATTGGCAACTACGTTAATCAAAGTGGGGGTAGCCCTGAGCAACCAGATCTGTGGGTGTGGAACCCGGATCCGGAAAATGATGAACCACCGCGGTGGGAGAAGAGCGAATCGGATCCTACCCCAATTGCGCATGGTACAGACAATACGGAGAATATCATCTCCGATAGCGAATACAATGCGCGGGGGATGCTGCGCTTGCAGCGAGATACGCTGGGCAATGTGACTCTCTACGGCTATGACGATGCCGGACGTGTGATCAAAACGATCCAGAGCGCCCATGCGCCATCGTACAACAATGATTATTCTGGAACAACGCCCGATCCGACGTTGGGTGCCTACGCAGTGAATACCGCACCCGATCAGGACCTGGTGTCGATGACGCGCTATGACGCGGTGGGGAATGTTGTCAGCACCCAAACCCTGGTTGACAAGATTGGTAGCACCGAAATCTACAATGTCTCCTTTACGGTCTACGATCAGTTGAATCGACCCATCAAGACGGTTCGGAATGCCAAAGATGCGGCGACTATCGACCTCGACCCGGGGGATATGGGCTACGACGCTGCCAATGATCCCAGGTCGTCAAACTACGAGCCGAGCACGGATTCGGATCGCGACCAGATTGAGACGACAGAATATGATGCGCTGGGGCGTGTAATCCGGACGCAGCGGCTGGTTGAGAAGACGTCTTCGACGGAGGTTTGGCAGACCACGCTCTATGGCTACGATCCATTGGGGCGTCAGGTGCGAGTCATCCAAAACCCACACGAACCGGACTATAACATCATCGGCGACCCCTCGCTGGCAGGCTATTCGATTTCCGGTAATGCTGACCAGGATATCCTGACCCTGACCGCCTATGACACCCATGGACGGGTGATGTACACCGAGGACAGCCTGGGGCGGCGCACGTGGATGAAATACGACGGCTTGAACCGGGCGGTCAAGACGATTGCCAATGCGGTCGGAACGGCGACCGATGGCAGCGTCAATGACCCGCGCAGCGACAGCTACGTGCCCAGCACCGACTCAGACAAAGATCGCATCACGATCACGGAGTATGATGGCACTGGGCGAGTGTGGTGGGTGCAAGATCCGAATGGCCGCACAACCTGGAAAGTCTACGATACCCAGGGTCGGCTCACCAAAACGGTTGTTAACTGCACCTACGAAACCGGGGATCCTGCGCCTGCGCCGGAGGATCCTAGCTATGTCGGCAGCAGCAATCCGGATGACGACATCATCAGCCAGACGGTCTATGACGCCCAGGGGCGCGTGGAGAGTACCATCGATCCGCTGGGGCGTGAGACGCGCTACGAATACGATGCTCTGGGGCGCCGCATCAAGGCGATTGTCAACTATGTCGATGGCGTCTTTAATGCCGCTTTCCCGGATGAAGACCTGATTTCGACCACGGTCTATGACCGAGCTGGACGAGTCACGTCCACGACAGATGCTCGCGGGACAGAGACGGCGATTACCTACGACAAGCTGGGACGCCGGCTGGCCGTGACGCAGGTGGCCAACACGCCGCAGGCGACATCCAGCTACACCAACTATGACAAGGCTGGGCGCGTGCGCCGAGCAATTACGCATTACGTGCCGTTGTACCCACCGGTGGGTAATCCGACCGGTGCGCCGGTGTATAAGGTGAATGGCGAGCCGATTTCACCGGACGAGCGCGACAGCGAAGGGGTCTGGCGCTTCGTGCCGCCGCATCACCGTCATTACAACGATACCAACCTGATCACGGAATACGACTACGACCGTGCCGGGCGACAGATCAGCCTGACCGATCCTATGGGTAATGGCTCGCAGACAACTTACTTCAAGGATGGTTCGGTCGACGGCATGACCGATCCAGAAGGTGTGGTGATTAAGTACCGCTATGATGGCGTGCGCCGCCGCCGCCGCGTCGTGCAGGGATACATTGCACAAGCGACGAGCGATCCCGCCACCTGGGTATGGGATGCGACCGATGGGCGCTGGGAGCAGTCCAATGGCACGGCGATCCTTCACGGCACCGACAACGACCAGAACATCATCGTCGATGTGGTGTTCGACAAGGCGGGACGAATCACTAGCCAGCACGAACCGCGTGGCAATGAGACCACCTATGCGTATGACCAGCTCAACCGTCGCACAGCGCTGACCAATCCGCTGGGCAAGGTGTGGGCGAGCGAGTATACCGATGTCACCGGCGGGCGCACACGCACTACGATGACGATGCCGGGTATCACTGATCTAACCAATTATGAAGTGGAACGTGAATTTGACCGGGCCGGACGCCTGGCGAGTATCACCTATGTTCCCTATGGCGATCCTGTCGTTCCCAGCAATACACCTGACGTAGTATTCACCTACGACAAGCTGGGCACGCGCCAGCAGATGAGTGAATACATCGATTCGACGCTTATCCGTGAGACGACATTCGGGTATGACGACGTGCGGCGGTTGACGAGCGTTGGCTTCGACAATGACGGCGGCAGCTCAGTCGATGAGACGGTCAGCTATGAATACGATGCGGGGGGTTTGCGCACCAAGCTGATACTGCCGGGCGGTCTGGGTCTGGATGTGACCTACACCTACGACCAACGTGGGCGGCTCGTCTCGCTGACCGATTGGAATTCGAGCACTCAGGAAACTCAGTTTGGCTACGATAATGTGGGGCGTCACATTGTCACCGAACGTCACAATGGGCTGCGCTCGCGCTATACCTATGATGTAGGCGGCAGGCTGCGACGCCTGCGCCATACGCAAGGCAGCAAGACGCTGGCGGATTTCCGCTACGAGGTCGATAAGCGTGGGAACCGCACCCAGGCACAGGAGCTGCTGGCGCACCCGGCGACAACGACGGACACCATCATTGACTATATTGACAAGGGGTTGGTGTTAACCGACGACTGGATGAATTATTATAACGGCTTCAAAGTGGCGGACCGGCCCTGCGCGCGGCTGATGCTCGGCTTCTTCGGTAACGAGGCGACGCTGACAATGGGCACCGGGCCTGACCACAGCATTTACGACCTCTACATCGATGGCTCGTTCTGGCAGTCATTCGATGGCTACGCGGCCAGCGAGGGACAGCGCGACATCCTGATCACGATGGGCGTGGACAGCCGCAAGCTGGCGCACGAAGGCCCGCACGTGCTGGAGATCCGCAACCGGGCGGAGCAAAACGGCGGCGCGCAACCTTCCCATCCTGTGGTGCGCTTCAAGCAGTTGGTCGTGGCGGACACGACCTATACGCTGCACACCATCCGCTACCACTACGACAGCCTGGCGCGGCTGACGGAGGCGCGCTATGCACCCGGCATCAACGCCGGGGCAGGGGACGCCGATCTGCTGCGGCGCTACCAGTACAGCTACGACCTGGCGGGCAACCGTGTGCAGCAGATCGAGACGGTGGCGGGCACTCCGACGACGACGAACTACACCTTCAACGCCGCCAACCAGATGACCACCGCAGGCGGCGCGACGCTGACCTACGACGACAACGGCAACCTGACCAGCGACGGCACCAACACCTACGCCTGGGATCGCGCCAACCGGCTGCTGTCCATGGGCGGTGTGAGCTATGCCTACGACGGGCTGAACAACCGCGTTTCACAGACGATCAGCAGCACGGTCACGCAGTACCTGCTCGACCTGCAACCCGGCCTGTCCGTCGTCCTGACCGCGACGACCGGCGCGAACACCGACCGCTACGTCCATGGCCCGCGCGGCATTCACGCACAGCGCGACACCGCGGATAACTGGGAATGGATGGTGCAGGATGGCCTGGGCAGTGTGCGCGGTGTGGCGGACAACACGGGTGCAGTGCAGTGGAGCGGCAGCTACGCGGACTATGGTACCCCCTACGATGAAGTCGGCACGCCGCAGACGATGTACGGCTTTACCGGCGAACCCACGAACGAGACTGGCCTGGTGCACCTGCGCGCACGCGATTACAACCCGGCGCTGGGCATCTTCACCGCGCTCGATCTGTTCGAAGGCATGGCATGTACCCCTATGACTTTGAATGGTTATAGCTGGGTTGCAGGGAACACGCCAAACGCGACAGACGCGAGTGGCCGTTGTTACCAGGCCACTGATTGCTCCTGCCATGTTTGGCCTTTTAATCTGCTTTGCCAATCAGGAAGTCCGATTTTTCGCCCATGTAATGCTAGGACACCTACGCCCGTTCCTACACTAGCGCCTTGTGGAATGAGAGATAAAAACGGTGTTAATGTTCTTGCAGCTACGGCGATTACCGAATCAGATGGTTTTGGCCCATTAGCACAGAATGATGTGGCTATTGCAGGACTCATGGTAATGCAGTTAAATACCTTTATTGCCACAGGGGGCATAAACTGGCGAGAATTGGGTACTTGGACTAGCGCAGGACAGAGTACTACAATGATCGTTGCTGATCCGTCTCAAACCAGAATACTGAACATTGCCACTCAAATAGTGAATGGTTATTGCGCCAATCCCAGCGATCCAATGGCATTGGTTAATCAGTCGTATCCAGACATTGCCGGAAATCGGTGTTTGCAGGGTATTGCAGGAAATCCAGACGCACGCTCTGAAGTTTCCATTGACGCAACCCGTGCGGCTGAATTCAGAGCAGATCCCAATTATCCACTGCAATGTGTTTTCGAGGCATCCGGTGCTGATCGAGCAATTGTCGTTGGTGGTGCAGAAATTACACGAGCATGGTTAGGGTATCAATGTGCGGTAGGGGAACAAGCCGTTTTAGCACGCGACCCTAACACAATCATCAATGCTTTGTCTGCAACAGGCAACTACACTTGTACCCCGTGCACTACTGTAGCTGAATGGTGGTGGCATATTCCGAGTAGCCTATCGACTGAGGTTCGTAATCAAATTGGAACGCAGGTCGGACAGCAAATCTCCGCGACTCAGCAGTTTGTGCGAGTTAACCGCTCTCAAGGAAATAACCTCAACGACCAATACGGAGGTGGACTTTATGTTGCGTCGTGTAGCTAACCTGGATCCTGTGCTCAAGTTGTTGACGTTCTGTGCCGTTGTAGGAATTGGCTCAGTATTGTTACTAGTGTCACAATCTGCTTCCTATGTTACGGCACAAGAAGGACAATTAAAAATGAGCGAATTGCTTGCACAAATTCGTGATGAGGAAATTCTATTTCGATTTTCAGTTCCGCTAGTTGCAGATCAAAGCACTTGGACAGTTCCCGATGGAATCGACGGCCCCGACGACGAAACCACCATTCAAATAGATGAGATCGGAGAGGATTACATTTGCTTCAGAGAACGCGCTGGTCAAGCAATATTTAAGAGGTGTACTCCCTTCACGAATATTGTATTGATAAGTGTTCTAGATATGCCGGAATAAGCATCGACTTTAATAACTCTATGTTTGTGGGGTAGTTTTTTCTACCCCACCCAACTCTCATGCTAGAATATCATCAACCAGATGACCGCCGCAGGGGGCGCGACGCTGACCTACGACGACAACGGCAATCTGACCAGCGACGGGGCGAATGCCTACGTGTGGGATCGCGCCAACCGGCTGCTGGAAGTGGACAACGGCACACCGGCTGAGCTGACTGCCTACGCCTATGATGGTCTGAATAATCGCATCTCTCAGGCCATCGGTACATCTAGCCCTGTCGTGACGCAATACCTGCTGGATACACAGCCTGGCTTGGTGAAAGTCCTTGCTGCGACAACGGGCGGCAACACGGATCGCTACATCCATGGCCCGCGTGGAATCCATGCAATGGAAGATAACGCAGGCAACTGGATATACGCGGTGCAGGATGCGTTGGGCAACGTGCGTTCTGAGGTCGGCAGCTTCTTAGCGGTGCAGGGCAGTCGCCAGATGACACCGTACCTCACACCGTTCGATGAGATGGGCAGCTTTGCCATGCCTTTCGTCGGCACAGGTGAAATGCGCGATCCAATCGGCATACAATATCACCGGGCACGGTATCTCAATCCAAGTATCGGCACGTTCCTGAGCCTTGATCCCTTTGAAGGGGTTATGAACCGTCCGATGAGCCTGAATGGATATATGTATGTTGAAGGGAATGTGTCGAACGCAGTAGATCCGAGCGGTATGCAGTGTGGAGACCCATACGCTGCTTGTCAATTACTCGCAGACTTGACAGGCCCTTGCCCGATGAGAGATTCCAACGGGAAGGTGGTTCTGTCGGTTACAGCGGTTAGAGAAGGTCTGGTAAACGATGAACATTCGTGGGTAGCTCTCATGCTTATGCAAATAAACGCATTTCAGTTTCCAGACCCAAACACAGGTGCTACAGGATTGTGGCGAACAATCGGTCAGTACGATCACGCGGGATTCCTCAGTCTGCAATTACCCTTCCAGGGCGTCACACAACGGGTAAAAACTTTGGCTGGGTTGCTTGTGAATGGATATTGTGCAAATGGTGATCCACTTGCCTTCTTTTATTCATCGGACCCAACTATTCGAAATGCAGTTCGAACTGTGTATCCTGTTGTTGCAGACTATCTGGACGGCAACACAATTAGGTCAGGTGGGCTAAGGGATCTGTCACGGCATCCTGAGCTCTCATTTGAGGTTTCATTCGACCAAACTCGCATCGATCAACTGCAACAAGATATTGCGGAAGGTACATATGATAATCCATATATTGTTCTATCTTCAGCTGGAGGAATCCTTGTTGGTACATCTAGTGTAACAGATTTGAACATCTTCTATCAATGTGCCATTGGGGAATCAGCTGTACTAAAAGCGGGTGAGATCCCTGGTGAACGTGGCAAGCGGGAGGGTCGGGATTTTGATTGTGTAAGATGCGAAAACTCAACTCGCATTTGGTATTGGTCTGATAATTGGTCGAATGGACAGTACGAAGAGCTTTCCGAAGATGAATTTCAAACGCGCATTCTTAGTTCAAGAGGAGGATCTGGGTATGTTAAGTCATGTAGACCGTTATAGAATCAGCGCTATTGAAGTTGGGCGAGCTTCAGTCACATGCATCATCGTTGCATTTGTTGTCTTGTGTTTTAGTAATCTGCGTATAATAGGAGCTCAATCTCAACCCCCGAGTTTGAGAGACCTCTTTCTCAGAGTGGTTGAGATGCGCCAAGCGAATTCTGATTTTGTTTTTGGTGTTGAATTTGTCGCACCTTTAGGCGCAGATGAAGTATGGCTTATCGGTAGTGCAAACGATGAACTCAGGCGTTCAATAGATGAAGTTGGATCCGACTACGTGTGTTTTCGAGAACATCATGACGCATTCCAACTTGTGAGGTGTACTCCTTTTGTGAATGTTGCCGAAATCAGCTATATGGATGAATAAATGGAGATATGTAGATAACGCCATGCGGTGATCTAGAACTTTGGGTCGAAGAATGGTTCCCAAGCGAGCGAGGTGAAGCGAGTTCTTTGTCTCGAACAATGGTCCCGGTACTTGCGTGCGGGACCATTAGATTCCCACTTGACCCGGCCCACAATGAATGGGCCAGAATAGGTGCGAGTCGTATCTGTTTAGCAAAGGCAGCCGGAGTGAGGTAGCAATGCTGTGCGGCGGCGACTTGGCTGAGGATCTTGTCTTCCCGCAATACCTCGCGCACCACTTTCGCTTTGAATTCCGGGCTGTAGCTGTTTCTCATAGCGCTTCCGATCCACTGATAATTGCACTATTTTGCTGTCCGATTTTTGGGGTACATCATACAACACTCTAGTTTCAGATAAGCGGTGATTGCGCCCCTTGCATCGCTTTGCTAGGCTGGGAGCAGATGCTGTCCCTGCCGTTTGGGCGTCCTCGTACTCAGTTCCTCACCCTGGGCAAAGTCGGTAAAGCCTTCTTTTCGCCTTTGTTTCGCGTGCCCTATCCAACGCTCAGAGCACATATGCACGTTATTGGCAGGTCAGGCCGCGGCAAGAGCAAGGCGCTGGAGAAGATCGTCTGCCAGCATATCGCCAACGGCATAGGCTATGGGCTGGTTGACCAAAGATCACATTCGCAGTTGATAAACATCCACAGGTTACTTCGTGGCTCGATACTTCGATGGGGAGAAAACAAAAAACCGCTTCAACAGCGGTGTTTCAAGGATAGGACACTTTTGTGACCCCAACGAGCCTTCAGACCATAAGACGTACCTCAGCTTTGGCGGCTTGAAAGACGCCAAAAGTCTTCTCGTCTTTGTCACTTACTATGACCGAGACTTCACCCCTCAACTAACCACGCAGCAGCGTGATCGGCAAATTCTAGAGCGCTTCAGAGAGGGTGTTGGGTTAAGCGATCTATCACGCGACTATGGCATCTCACCACAGAGGGTACATCAAATACTGAAGGCAAAAACGGATGATGGGAAATAGGGCGGACGCTCAAATAGTTTATCGCCCTGAGCCTCATAGTTTCAGATAAGCGGTGATTGCACCACCTGCATCTCTTTGCTAGGCTGAGCGTTGATGCTGTTCCTGCCGTTTGGGCGTCCTCGCACTCAGTTCCTCACCCTGGGCAAAGTCGGTAACGCCTTCTTTTCGCCTTTGTTTCGCGTGCCCTATCCCGCGCTCAGGGCACACATGCACGTCATTGGCAGATCGGGCCGAGGCAAGAGCAAAGCGCTGGAGAATATTGTCTGCCAGCACATTGCCAACGGCATGGAAGGTCGCGCCGATTCGTCAGCCCTTCAGGCCGCTGGTGGCGATGCCTTCCGTGAACTGCTTCTGGGTGAAGAAGTACATGATCAGGATCGGGATGATCATCATGACGGCGGCGGCCATTTGCAGATGCAGATCGCTCGACGCCTCGTTGTTGATGAACTTGGTCAGCCCGACGGCGACCGGACGCCACTCGTCCGTCTGTGTGACCAGCAGCGGCCACAGGAGCGCGTTCCATGAGCCGATGAAGCTGAAGGTGACCGTCGTCATGATCGGCGCCTTCGACAGCGGGACGACGACCGAGCGCAGGAAGCGCAAATGGCCCGCACCGTCGATGCGTGCGGCATCCCACAGCTCGTCCGGGATCTGGGCGAAGAACTGGCGCAGCAGGAAGATGGTGAAGGCCGAGGCCATGAAGGGGATCGTCAGCGACGGCCAGTTGTTGAGCCAGCCGAAGCCGAGCAGGTTCTGGCTCAAGCGCCCGATCCAGATCACGGTCAGGTAATTCGGCACCATTGTCGCCACACTTGGGATCATCAACGTGGCGACAGTGACGCCGAATAGAACGTCGCGCCCGATGAAGCGCATCCGCGCGAAGGCGTAGGCCGCTGGAATGCAAACGAGCATCTGCCCGATCAAGGAGATGCCGGTGATGCGCACACTGTTCCACATGAATTGGGCGAAGTTCGCCTGTTCCCAGGCCAGCGCGTAATTCTCGAAGCGGAGCTGCGATGGGAACCAGTAGCCGAAATTGACTTCGGTGACCGACATGAGCGACGAACTCAACATCCAGTAGAAGGGCAGTAGCGCCTGGATCAGCCCGATGATGAGGATGGCATAGCTGATGATCTTGCCCCAGGCGATTGGTTTGCGCGGGGCGGTCTGCTGCGTTTCGGTTGCTGTGATCTCCAGTGGGCGTGCAGTCTCAGCCATAAAACACCTTGCTCCCGGCAACTCTGTTCTGGATGAGCGTGAAGATCAGGATGACGATGAACAAGACGATCGACATCGCTGAGGCGTATCCCATGTTCGGGTCGGTATTGCGGACGGTCTCGAAGATGTAGACTCCGACCGTATCGACCGAACTCTGGGCTGCCGGGGTGCGCATGATCCAGATCTGTGTGAAGGCCTGGAACGTGCCGATGATCGAGATCAGCGACAGGAAGAACGTCGTCGGCGACAGCAGCGGCAGCGTGATCTTGCGGAAGACGTCCCAGCCGTTGGCGCCGTCGATGCGGGCCGCTTCGTAGAGTTCGTTCGGGATGTTGCCCAACCCGGCGAGGAAGATGACCGTACAGTAGCCGACGTAAGTCCACGCCGTGTAGAGGATGATCACAATCAGCGCCAGGCTTGGCCCGGCCAGCCAACCCGGTACACCTTCGCCGAAAATGAGGCGGAAGACGCCGGTCGGTTCGAGCAGCCATTTTTGCAGCGGCAGCCCCAGCGTCGTCATTAACTGGTTGATCGGTGAGGTGGGCCGGTGCGAGAACAGGATGTTGAAGACGATCGACGTCGCCACGAACGGCATGATGTAGGGCAGGAAATAGGCGACGCGGAAGAATGCCTTGCCCTTGATGTTCTGGAAGAGCAGATAGGCCAGCCCCAGGCCAATGCCCAACTGGAGCGGCACCGTGCCGATCACGAACATGACGGTGATGTTGAAGCCGCTCAGCATTTCGTCGTCGGCTTGTGCCAGCATCGGCGGCACCTGGGCGATCAGGATATAACCGGCGGCGGCAATCATGAGGGCGACGGCTGCCTGGGCCATGAAGCGCCGGCTGTCATCCAGGTGCATCGAACGCTGCCACAGCACATAAGCCGCGCCGATGAAGACGACGCCCAGGCTGATGATGATCACCTGCGGCCAGATGGCAAGCGTGCTGCCCGCCTCCTGCGCAGCGGCAACTTCCGCCTGGATGGCGCTGGCCGTCAGTTGGAACGTGAGCACGGCGCAGGCGATGAAGAAGGTGGCGAGCGTCATGCGGAAGAGCGCATCGCTGCCGTTGGCGCGCTTGCTCAGCCGCCACCAGATGAAGCTGACGACGACGGCAGCGACGATGCCAAGCCACATCCATTGATTCGCTTCGAGTGCTGCGGGATCACGCAGGCTGGCGAACAACTCCTCGACGAAGATGCCCTGGACGCGCTCCTGCCCGCGAATGCGCTGCGGGATGTTTAGAATGATCGGCAGGATGATCACGAACCAATTGACGAACAGCAGCAGCGCACCGGCATTGACGACGCCGGGTAACAAGGCGAGCAGACTGCTCGCGCCCTGTTTGAACTGCCGGTAGATGGCATAAACGCCATAGAAGAGTGCGAATAGCGCGACCCAGAAGAAGACGACGTAAGCCAGCTCGCCGAGCGCGGTCGTATAGTTCGACAGGCCCTGATACTCACCGGGGAAGCGCCGCCATTGATGCAGGCTGACGAAAAAGGCGAACGCGACGGGGAAGATGCCGAACAGGAAGAGTAGGGTGCCCGCAGGCATCAAAAACAGGTAAGCCTGGATATTTTCCAGGATTGCCGCCCGCCGCCGCTGGCGTGCTCTGGCCGTTGAGGCGGGACTCGATACTTGTGTTGTCGCTGCCATGCGCGCAAACTCCCACATAGCTCTCTGGACGATTGTAGCGTTGCGTGCTGGCGAAATGCAGCAGGATGGCAGAAGCTTCAAGAGATCTTAACGCAAACGCCGAGCATGGCAAAAATCAATTATCAAAGAGGGCGTGCATCAGCTGCACGCCCTCGACAGGATCTTTAGAGGCTGTCCATCACGCTGCCGAGGATGGAGACGATCTCGTCGATCTCTTCCTCGCTGATGATGAGCGGCGGCGAAAAGGCCAGCGTGCTGCCAAGCGTGCGCGTGCGCAGCCCGCGATCCTGCGCCATCTTGGCGATCTTGCCCGCCAGCGCCGGATCGGGCGTCTTGCTGTCTTTGTCGGTGACGAGCTCGACGCCACAGACCAACCCCAGCCCGCGCACATCGCCGACGAACGGGAATTCCAGCAGCGTGCTCAAGCCATTGAGCAGGCGTGGCCCCAGGGCCTTGGCTCGTTCGGCCAGCCCTTCGCGCTCGATGATGGCGATGTTCGCCAGCCCGACGGCGCAGGCGGTCGCATGGCCGGAATAGGTGTAGCCGTGCATCCAGACTTCCGCGTCCGACGCGCCTTCGATAGCATCGCGAATCGCATCGGTGAACTGGATGCCGCCGAGCGGTTGGTAGCCGCTGGTGATGCCCTTGGCGAACGACAGAATGTCCGGCTCAATGCCGTAGTGACGCAGCGCGAACATCTCACCGGTACGCCCGAAGCCCGTGATCACCTCGTCCGCGATCAGGAGCACGTCGTACTTGTTGCAGATCTCGCGCACCAGCGGGAAATACTCCGCCGGGGGCACGATCACGCCGCCGACACCCTGTATCGGCTCGGCGATGACCGCGGCGACCGTGTCCGGCCCTTCGGCCAGGATCGCCTCTTCGATGGCGCGCGCCGCAGCCTGCCCGACCGTCTCGCCCTCGCGCAGATCGCCATCATAGCGATACGGGTACGGCGCGGCGACGTGGGTGAAGCCGGGTACTGCCGGGCCGAACATGGCGTGATAGCGCATCACGCCGGTGGCGAAGGTCGTTGCCAGCGTGATGCCGTGGTAGGCCAGCTTGCGGCAGATGATCTTGTACTTGTCCGGCTTGCCGACGCGCTTCCAGTAGTAGCGGGCCGTCTTGAAGGCCGAGTCGTTGCTCTCCGAGCCGCCGGATGTGAAGAAGGTCGACTTCAGGCTTGGGTAAGCATAGCCGGATAGCTTGGCGGCGAGCTGGCTGCTGGGGACGTTGGTCATCCCGGCGAAGTTCGACGTGTAAGCCAGCTTGACCATCTGATCGTAAGCGGCCTTCGCCAATTCCTCGCGCCCGTAACCGACATCGACGTTCCACAGGCCCGCCATGCCGTCCAGGATCTTGCGCCCGTCCGTGGTGTACAGGTAGACGCCTTCCGCGCGCTCGACCACGACCGGGTCGGTGTGCGTCTTGGGATGCTGGATCGGGTGCACCTGCGCACGATCCTGCTCTCGGATCGACTGTGTATCAAAAACTGCCATGTTCTGCCTCACAGAATGGGTCTTATTGATCTCGCGCCGATTGTAACGCGGATGCGGTTTTGTAACACTTGACTGTGTCGCGTGTCTTTATGGCTGCGCAGTGCAATGAAACGAGTGTGACGTGGCGGAAAAGCAGAACGCGGACGAAGCTCGGTGGATCGTAGCGGCCCGAACGAGGCCCGCCGCTTTCGCGCCGGTGTACGAACGCTATGTCGAGCGCATCTATGCCTACTGCGCGCGCCGCGCCAGCCCAACCGAGGCCGAAGATCTGACCAGCCTCGTCTTCGCGCGGGCGCTGGCCGCCGTCCATGATTATCGCGGCGGATCGGTCGCCGCCTGGTTGTTCCGCATCGCCCACAACGTTGTCGTCAACCACTATCGTGACCGGCATCCATCACTTGCGCTCGACGACGCCGACTCGCCGCAGCCGGGACCGCTTGATCGCCTGATTGCCGCGGACGAGCAGCGCCTGATTCGCCGCCTGATCGACGAGCTGCCCGCCGAGCAGCAGAACCTGCTCTCGCTCAAGCTGAGCGCCGGGCTGACCTCGGCTGAAATCGGCGTGGTGCTGGGCAAGAGCGCCGGGGCGGTGCGCGTCGAACTTCATCGCATCATTCAGGGGCTGCGCGCCCGTCTCCGCGCAGAGGAAGTGCGACTCGATGAAACACGACCCTGATCCTCAACAGATCGACGCTTACATCGACCAGCGCTTACACAACCCGTCCGCATCGCCGCCTGCGGAGTTGGATGCGGAGACGGCGCACACGATCGACGTGCTGATGGCCGCCGAACGCCCGGCAACGCTCTCGCAGGCGGCGCGAGGGCGCATCTGGCGCGGCGCTCTGGACAGCGCGAAACCAACGCAGGTCAATGGACACATCCAGGAGGATGCTATGCAGGCCACAATTCCACAGCCAAAGCAGCGACGCAGCACGTCGTCACGGGCCAGCCGCTGGCTGCTGCCACTCGCAGCAGTGTTCATCGCACTGGTGATGGGGGCGTTCTGGTTCAATCGCGCGCCATCGCCGATCACCAGCCTGGCGCTGGCGAGCGATACGCCGACGCCTGCCCCGACTGCAACCGCAACACCATCACCCACAGAAACGGCGTGTATACGCCATGTTGAGGTGGGCGATACGCTGCTCAGTCTGATGCTGGACTGTGGTCATCATGATCCAGATGTGATCCATATGATTGTTGCCACGAATAACTTGAGTTCATCATCGACACTTCAAATCGGCCAGGAACTGATGATTCCGTGGCCGACGCCGATCGCAGTACCCCCGGCGATGACCTTCTATCGCACCGATGACAGGGACGAATGGTATCTGATCGATGGCGATGTGCTGGAAGGGCGCTATGGCCCAGGCGCAGACTATGACGCTGCCGGTCGGCTCTATCCGGGCGATTTCGTCAACGTCATCGCGCGCAGCCCGGATGGCGCCTGGCTGTCGATTCGCAAACTGACGCGCGCTGTCCTCTGGATACCGGCGTCTGCGGTGACGTTTGTCGAGGATAAGACCGAAGACGCCGCCTTCGTCGTCTCTACGGACATTGGCTATTACCTGCGCATGGGGAACTATCCTCGGCTGGATGCGGCGTGCACCGTGCGCCTGACTGATACGACTGCGCTGCTTCATGACGAACCCCGTGCGGACAGCCAGTCGATGCCGCTAGCGGATGCATCCAGCGACTTGGAAATGACGGTGATGTGGGTGGCCACGCGCGGCGATACTCCCTGGTACTTTGTGGAAGCGGAGACCGGGAAAACACAATACTACGGCTGGCTGCCCTCGACCGCCGTCGAGCCGGTTGGCGGGCCCTGTGGGGCGGGCATGAGCATTGCGCTGCCGAGCATGCTTGACGCGGACACGTGCTACGTGCGCCCGTCTTCGCCGGATGATGGGCTGCCGATCTGGGAATCGCCGCACACGAGCCAGGCGCCATCGCACTGGTATGGGCGAGTCTTCCTGCAAGTGACCGAGACCTATCACCGTGAAGAGGATGACACGTACTGGTATCACGTCGTGCCCATCCAGAGTGATAACGGAGATGGCATCGACGGCTGGGTTCGTGCGGACGAGGCGAGTTCGTATTTCGTCGACTGTTCGCCGCCGACTCCATAAGGATGCTGGATCACAAAACTGGCGGGGTTGTGTGCCCCGCCAGTTCGATTCTGTGTTGTCCTACGCTGGCATTACGCGCCCGCGGGGACCTTGAGATAGGGGCGCAGGAACTGCCCGGTGTAGCTTTGATCCATCGTCGCAACTTCTTCCGGTGTGCCCTCGGCGATGACGTAGCCCCCGGCATCGCCGCCTTCGGGGCCGAGGTCGATCAGATGATCGGCGACCTTGATGATGTCAAGGTTGTGCTCGATCACCAGCACGGTGTTGCCGTTGTCGACCAGCGTCTGCAGCACCGAGATCAGGCGCTTGACGTCCGCCGCGTGCAGGCCGGTGCTCGGCTCGTCCAGGATGTAGAGCGTTTGCCCGGTCGCGCGCCGTGACAGCTCGCGGCTGAGCTTGATGCGCTGTGCCTCGCCACCGCTCAACGTCGTCGCCGGCTGGCCGATGCGGATGTAGCCGAGGCCGACCGCCTCCAGCGTCTCCAGCTTGGTGCGAATCGCGGAGATGTGGGTGAAGAACTCCAGCCCCTCGCTGACCGTCATGTCGAGCACGTCGGCGATGCTCTTGCCCTTGTACTTGACCTGGAGCGTCTCGCGGTTGTAGCGCGCCCCATGGCAGACGTCGCAGGCGACGTAAACGTCGGGCAGGAACTGCATCTCGATCTTGAGCACTCCCTGGCCCTCGCACTTCTCGCAGCGCCCGCCCTTGACGTTGAAGCTGTAGCGCCCGGCCGTGTAGCCGCGCAGCTTGCTCTCTGGCAGTTCAGCGAACAGCGAGCGGATGGCGTCGAACATCTTGGTGTAGGTGCCGGGATTGCTGCGCGGCGTGCGCCCGATCGGCGACTGATCGATGTTGATCACCTTGTCGAGATGCTCGATCCCTTCGATGCCATCGTGCGCGCCGGGGCGCTCGCGGCTGCCGTTGATGACCTGGGCCAGCCGCTTGTAGAGCACGTCGACCATCAGCGAACTTTTGCCGCTGCCGCTGACCCCGGTGATGACGACCATCTTGCCGAGCGGGATGTCCACGTCGATGTTCTTGAGGTTGTTCTCGCGGGCGCCGTGCACCGTCAATTGATGCCCGTTGCCGGGTCTGCGCTGTTCCGGCACGTCGATATGCAGCCGCCCGCTCAGATAAGCGCCGGTCAGGCTGTTTTCGACCTGCATGACCTCGTCGGGTGTCCCATCCGCGACCACATACCCGCCGTGCTCGCCCGCGCCCGGCCCCAGGTCGATCAGCCAGTCGGCCAGCCGCATCGTCTCTTCGTCGTGCTCCACGACCAGCAGTGTGTTGCCGATGTCGCGCAGTTCCATCAACGTGTGGATCAGCTTGGCGTTGTCGCGCTGGTGCAGACCGATGCTCGGCTCGTCGAGCACATAGAGCACGCCGGTCAGACGGCTGCCGATCTGCGTCGCCAGCCGGATGCGCTGGCCCTCGCCGCCGCTCAGCGTCGCCGCCGTGCGCGCCAGGTTCAGATAGTTCAAGCCGACGTTGTTGAGGAAACCGACGCGCGAATCGATCTCGTTCAGAATCTGGTGGCCGATCTCCTGCTCAACCGGGCTGAGCGAGCCATGCTCGCCGCGCAGCGAGAGCACCCAATCGTGCAGCTCGTTGATCGGCAGCATCGAGATCTCGTGGATCGAGCGCCCGGCAATCGTGACGGCCAGGGCGTACGGCTGTAGCCGCTTGCCGCCGCAGACGCTGCACGGCACCTGTGTCATCTGTTCTTCGATCTTTTCGCGGATGTACTCGCTGTCCGTTTCACGGTAGCGGCGCATCAGGTTGGGGATGACGCCTTCGAGCGAGGTCTGATACTGGCGTTCGTAGCCGTGGTTGCTGGTGTACTTGACGGTCACCTTGCGGCCATTGGTGCCATAGAGGAAGACGTCCTGCTGCTGGGTTGACAGCTCGTTCCACGGCTTGTTGACGTCAACCTTGAACTCGCGCGCCACCGCCCGCACGATGTTCCACGTCCAGCTATCGTCGCTGTCCATGTTCCAGCCGTTGGCGACGATCGCGCCTTCGGACAGGCTCAAATCCGGGTTCGGCACGATCAGCGCGGGGTCGATCTCGAGACGGAAGCCCAACCCCTGGCATTCCGGGCAGGCGCCCTTCGGTGTGTTGAAGCTGAACGAGCGCGGTTCAATCTCCGGGATGCTGCCGTGGCCGTTGACGCAGGCGAGCAGTTCGCTGAAGAGCATGTCGCTGGGCGGGTCGCTGCTCAGGTTGTTGACGATGATGACGCCTTCGCCCATCTTCAGGCCAGTCTCAATTGCTTCCGTCAGGCGCGTTTCGGCGTTGCGCGCATCTTCGCTTTCCGGGTCGTCGTACTTGCGGATGATGATGCGGTCGATGACGACTTCGATGTTGTGGATGACATAGCGGTCGAGCTCGATCTGCTCGCTCAGGTCGTAGACTTCGCCGTTGACGCGTGCGCGCGCGAAACCGGCCTTGCGCAGGTCATCGAACACCTTCTCGTGCGTGCCTTTGCGGCCCTTGATGATCGGCGCCAGCACCTGGATGCGCGTGCCATCCGGCAGTGCTGCCACCTCGTCGACGATCTGCTGTGACGTCTGCGCTTCGACGCGCTCACCACAGACCGGGCAGTGCGGAATACCGACGCGTGCATAGAGCAAACGCAGGTAGTCGTAGATCTCCGTCACCGTGCCGACGGTCGAGCGCGGGTTGTGACTGACACTTTTCTGGTCAATGGAGACCGCAGGACTCAGACCTTCGATCTGGTCGACGTCGGGTTTCTCCATCAGACCAAGGAACTGGCGCGCGTAGGCGCTCAAGCTCTCGACGTAGCGGCGCTGCCCCTCGGCAAAGATCGTATCGAAGGCCAGCGACGACTTCCCGGAACCGGATAGACCGGTGATCACGACCAGCTTATTGCGCGGGATCTCGACGTCGATGTTCTTGAGATTGTGCTCGCGCGCACCGCGCACGATGATCTTGTCCTGGGTCATAGGTGGTCACTTGTCCCGGCAAATATAGCGGACATTTGTTCGAGGATTATACGCTCAGTCATTGTGGATGTGTAGGGCATGTGTCGGCGTGCCTACACCACCGTTCTATCGTAACACTCCATGATAAATGCCGCGTAAGATGTGACGAGGATTCTCCCGGCTTCCTCATCTCAGGATCGTATTGCCAAGCCGGTCAAGTCGGACTAAGATCGAGTTCACGGGGGGTCAGGAGGTATCATCATGCTGGAGTATCACGAGCTTGCCGAGGCCGATCACCATATCCTGAATCCACTCAATCAGGACAAGCTGATGCTGCTGGGCGAAATCTGCCATCTGCAGGAGGGGACGCAGATCCTCGACCTCGCTTGTGGCAAAGGCGAGATGCTGTGCCAGTGGGCCTGGAAGTATGCCATTCAGGGCCAGGGTGTCGATATCAGCGCGGTTTTCCTGGCGGCGGCCCGCGAGCGGGCTGAGGAACTTGGCGTTACGGAACGACTCACCTTCATTGAGGGAGATGCGTCGACCTACATCGCGCGACCCGAACCGTTCGACATCGTGAGTTGTCTCGGCGCGACCTGGATCGGCGGCGGGCTGGTCGGCACGATCGAACTGTTGAAGCCCACACTGAAAACGGATGGTCTGATGCTGATCGGCGAGCCTTACTGGTTGGAAGAACCGCCCGCCACCGCGTATGAGGCCTTGGGCGTCCAGTCGGATGACTTCGTCTCCCTGATCGGCACGTTCGAACGCATCGAAAGCGCCGGGATGGAACTGATCGAGATGGTGCTGTCGAATCAGGACGATTGGGATCGCTATGAAGCGATGCAGTGGCAAACGCTGCACAACTATCTGCGCGCCCATCCGGACGATGAAAAAGCACGCGCGGTCTGGGACTGGAAGGTGAAGGATCGCCGGACCTATCTTGAGTATGGCCGCCGCTATTTGAGCTGGGGAGTCTTCGTGCTGCGCCGCCCCGTCGCGCGCTGAGACGTTCGGCGGCCCTGTGCGATTCGCCTACGTTCTTCGTGCGGGGCCGCTCATCCATGCTATAACCGCGGGCGCTTGCATCCAAAGCACGGAATCCGCGCATGAAGCGCCGTACGACACTGCTGCTGTTAATCCTGATCGCCCTGGTTGCCGTCGACATCGCGCTGAGGCTGCGCCCGCGTGCCGTGCCCGTCACACCGACGCCGGTGCCCACGCTGCCCCTCGACATGACCATCCAGCCGCAGACGACTCAAGTCGCCTTCCAGTGTTATGAACGGGGCGCCATGATCTGGCGCTCCGATTCGGGCACCATTTATGCGTTGGAGGGGCGGGCGGGTGGACGCGTATTCATTTTCGAGGGCGGCACCTATGCTGACTTACCGGAAGCGGCCGGCACGCCGCCGCGTGCGACGCTTCTGCTGCCGCAGTCGGGCTTTGGCAAAGTCTGGGCGAGCGATCTGACGGTGCGCAGCGCGCTCGGCTGGGCTGTCGAAGCCGAACGTGCCTACGACGCGCTGATCACGCCGTATTCGAGCCGACTCATGATCACACTGCCGGGCGGTGCGGTCGAGATCAGCTACCTTGGTGGCTACTATCGTCTCATCGCGCCGGGTGACGGGCTGGACTGCCCGACGGGCTAGAGCGCGCGTGCCGAAATGACGAACAGCGCCGTGGCCGGGTTGGTCGCAATCGGCACTTCATGCACGTTGCAGATGCGCAGCAGCGTGTTGATGTCCGGGTCGTGCGGCTGCGCCGTCAGCGGATCGATGAAGAAGAAGACCGCTTCGATCCTGCCTTCCGCCACCTGAGCCGCGATCTGGGCATCGCCGCCGATGGGGCCGGAGAGCATCAACTGAACCTTCATACCGAGGTCGTCGCGCAGGAGCTTGCCCGTCGTGTGCGTAGCGACCAATTCGTAGCGTTCCAGAACCTGGCGATGCTCACGGACGAAATCGAGCATGGCCTGTTTCTTGCCGTCATGCGCAATCAGCGCGACTGTCTTCTGCTCTTCCATGGGCCCATCTCCCCTTGATGTGCGGCGTGTGTCTGTCGTGTAATGGTGTGTCCGTCACGGTATCCAGCGCGGATGAAATGCGTTGCGAGCCACGAAGGTCAACTCGCCCGTGGCCACGTCGAGTGTCCAGATCTCCGGGCGTGCCAGGTTATCCGGTTGTCCCTGCTCGTTCGTCAGCGCCAACCGCTGGACGACCAACTGATCGCCGGTGGCATCCCACGTAAAGAAGCCGTTGGTGTAGTTCTCGTCGTCGGTCAACTGGCGCGTTTCGCCGCTGTTCGGGTCGATCAGATACAGCTGGTAGCCGATCGTGAATTCCTGGCCCAGGAAGCGCCGCCCGATGACAAGCTCGCTGCCATTCGGACTCCAGAGCGCCGATTGATCGTTTGCTGTTTGATCCTCACCGGGCAGTGGCGAAATCGTATTGGTTTGAAGGTCGGCCAGGCGCAGGAGTGTGCGCGCGTCCTGACCCTCGTTGAGCTGGATTTCCGGATAGATCAGCCGCAGCCCATCCGGCGATAACGCGCCTGAGGTGCCCGCCTGGCTCGGAATCGCCACGCCAGAGTCATCGCCGAAGTCGTAGATGAAGATCGAGGCGCTGGCCCGGTCGAAGATCGCGATCCGCTGCCCATTCTCCGACCACTGCGGATCGGTGCCCAGCACCTGTGTATCCGGGAACAGGGGGCGCGTCGACGGTGGCTCACTGGAGACATCCAGCAGCCAGACGCGCGTCGGGCTGGCGCCGACGTTGCCGAGCGCGCTGTTGAATTCGACCCGCTCGTAGGCGATCATGCGGCCATCCGGGCGCCAGGTCGGGTTGGTGCAACTTGCGTCGACGCAGTTGGTCAGTTGTCGCAGGCTGCCCGTCTCCAGGTCGAGCAGCTTGATGTCTTCCGTGCCGGTCGAGCTGTTCGTCTCCGAAAAGGCGAGCGATTGCCCGTCCGGACTGGGGGCGAAATCATAGATGCCGCCGGTGCTGTTGGTGACCTGTTGTTCGCTGTCCGCCTCGCCCGGCGTCGCCATCCAGATGTTGAGCGGCGACGCATCCGCCGGGGCGAGATAGGCCACACGCGGCGAGCGCACCTTGAAGCTGAAACGCCACTCAGAGAGCACTTCGCGGCCCGTTTCCGACTTCGCGCCCGGTGACAGAACGACGGTGTAGCTGACGCCCGGCTTCAGGGCCTGCATCGGGCGGAAGATTAGCGACGTGCCACTCCAACTGACAGTGCCATCGACGGCAGGTTCCAGGCGCAGCTTGTCCGCCAGCGTATCGCGCTGCATCGGCTCGCTGAATTGGAGCAGGATCGGGCTGGTGGCGTGCGCCGTCTCGAGCGGGGAGACGCGCTCCAACACGACGCCGACCCGGTCGCCGAGCAGCAGCGTCGCCAGGATCAAGGCGACGATGCCGATGGTCGCGAACAAAACGGCGCGGTCGAAGCCGGTGATCTGGGTAAGACTGAAATACCTCTGCTGAGCGTCGCCCTCAGAGGGTTTCAAGGGTGTGGTCATGGATAGAGATAGGGATGTTCTGGCTGGTCGACCAGTTCAATCGTCTCGGCTTGGAGGACGGGCAGTTCGTCACCGCGAAAATCGGCCACCTGAAAGCTGCCCTGAACGTGCACCCACTGGCCTTGATCGAGCGCGGCTGTGTCCGCCCACATGACCGGGATGCCCAGCGCCGAGGCGTCGGCCACGCAGCAGCTAATCGAATAGCGCGCAATCATGAACTGATCCTCGGCAAAGCTGGCTTCGCGATAGACAAAGCCGATCAAACTTGCTGGTTCGCCGTTCAAGGTCTGATAGTCACTCGTGCTGCTGAAGACGCGCAGCCAGTCGAGCACATTGCGGTCGAGCGGGTTGATGGTGAAGGTGGTGACGTTGGCCGCTGCCGCGCTGTTCGTCATCGCGATGTCGCCGCTGATCGCCTCTGCGCCGAGCGGGCGCGACGGGATCAGGGTGCCGACGACTAGCGGGATGGCGATGACGGCCAGAATGCCCCACGACATGCTGTGATCATGATCGTGTTCGTGCTCATGGTCGTGGTGCTCATGCTCGTGCCGGGCAGCGCGGGCGGCATTGATCAGCCCCCAGGCGCCAAGCACGAGGAAGATCGCCGCAGCGACGTAGGAAAGCCAGGCAAAACGCGTGTTGATGTAGTTAGTGACGTTCCCGGTAACGATAATCCAGATGAAATAGACACCCAGACCAACCAGGAGCGCGGCCTTGATCCAGGCCTGCAACTGCTCTTGCCCGTGGTCGTGGTCATGCTCATGTGCATGCGGAAGCTGCATACCGGCCCCACAGCTAAGCTTGAAGATGTGTGATCTTATAGCCGTCGGGCGTGGCGAAGTCAAGCGTGTTCCGACTCAATCCCCCGGCGTCGTCGCTCGATAGGCTTCGTCCGAGGCCAGCCGCGCCCCCTCCGATTCGCTGCCGCGCATCAGGCGCGCCGGTATCATGCCGATCAGGCAGAGGATGGCGCCCGTCAGCCCCATTTCGGCGAGCACGCGCACAGTCAGGCGCAGGTAGACGTCGACCGCGGCGTACAGATCCGGCGTATTGCCGCCATATTCCAGGTTAATCAGATCCGACAGGCGCTGGGATGCGAAGGCCGTCAGCAGGGCGATGCCGAGCGTCATGCCGAGCAGGCGCATGAGGATGACTAGGGCCGACGCGACACCGAGCTTATCCGGATCGGCGGCGTTGATGACCGATGCACTGATCGGCGAGAACGTCAATCCCAGGCCGATGCCGACCAGCGCCATCTCGACGGCCACCAGCCCGTCGCTCACGTCGGCCGTCCACGTTTGCCAGACGAGCAAGAAGCCCAGGCAGGCGAGGCCCAGCCCGATCAAGGTGGCGCGCCCATAGCCGACGCGTTCGCTCAGCCAGCCGCCGGGGACCGCCGCCAGCGCCATTGGGATCGTCAGGGCCGAAAGCAGAACGCCGACCTGCAAGGCGGCGTCGGCCATCGCATTGACGTCTTCCGCACGGATGTTGACCAGGATCGGCACGCTGACGAGGCCGATCATGAGGCAGAAGCCAACGAACAGATTCGCCGCCGCGCCTGCCGCCAGATTGCGCCGCTTGAAGATGCGCAGGTCAAGCAAAGGATCGCGCCGGCGCAGTTCGACCAGAATGAAGCTGACCAGCATCAATGCGCCGAGCGCGAGCACGGGCAGCGCATAAGACGGCAGCCCGCCAAGTTCGCCAAAGCTGGCTGTCGCGCTGCTGATGTCGAGATTGGCACCCAGGCCGACGACAAGGCTGATCAACGTGCCGCTGATGAGCAGCGTGCCAAGCCAATCAAAGCGCCCGTGGGCGCGCTGCTGCGGCGCGCCGCGCAGCACCCAGAGCACCGCGACCAGCGCGATCAGGCCGATGGGCAAATTGAGCCAGAAGAGCGCGCGCCAATCCGGCGCACCCCAGTTCAAGCCAAGCTGGCGAAACAGGCTCTCGAACCCGGCAGCGTTATCGGCGAAGATCTTGACCATCACGCCGCCATACAGGTGGCCGAGCACCCAGCCGAGCGTATCGACCGCGCCGATGACGCCCAGCGGCTGCGCGCGGCGCTGTGCCGGGAACAGATCGCCGACCAGGGCTAGCGTGACGGGGACAATCGCCCCCGCGCCCAGCGCCTGGATGATGCGCCCGATGATGATCGTGATCAGCGCCACATTGCCGCCTTCAGGGCGTTCGCCCATCAGGCGGAACAGCAGGTTGTAGATCCAGCCTGCGACGCCCTGTCTGCCCTGCGGATCGACTTCCGCGACGACGAACGAGCCGATCATGAAGATGACCAGACAGGCGACAAAAGCGGTGCGCCTGCCGACGAGATCGCTCACGCGGCCCATGAAGGTCAGGCTGATGGTGTAGGCGAGCAGGTAGCCAGTCACGACCCAGGCCGCATCGTTGATGATCATCTGCGGCGGCAGTTCCAGCCGGACGATGATCTCCGGCAGGAAGGCCGAGACGATCGTCAGGTCAAGCGCGCCGATGAAGACGGGCAGGCTGGCAAACGCCAGCACCAACCACGGATTGACGCTTTGCGAGCGAGCACGAACGTTCACGAACCAGCCTCCGCGGGGAGCTCGACCTCAATGCCGGGCGGCGGGTCGATTTCCGGCCTGTCATCGAAGTCGAACACGTCGACCGTCCAGGTGGTCGGTTCCGGCTCATCTTCCGTTTCTGTGTCGGGCTGTACGATGATGAAACGCACCGGGTAGCCGGTCGCTTTGTCGATATAGACGTCGACGTCGACGATCTCGCCAAGGTCGTAGACGAGCCCGGCGAGCAGCGCCCCCACGTCGTCCCCGCGGGCCGTGGCTTGCAGATGGTGCGCCTCGACGCCGCTTTCCAGCGTCACCATGTCGACAAACTCCAGATCGATCAATGCCGTCAGGGCCGTCTGGAAGCCCGTTTCTTCAGAGATTAACCGCTGCGGATTGAACCCCGGCGCGAATTCTGCATTGATCCACTGATTCGCGGTCAGGATTTGATTACGATAGAACTGCTCATCACCCTTGGAAAACACATCGACCTCTGCCGGGATGCCGCCGATCGCCAGCAAACGCACTTCGGCCTGCATCACGTCCGGCGCGACATACTGCGCATTGGCACGGCGGAACACGAGTTCGCCCAGATCAGTCAGGATGTAATAAGGTGCGCCGGTCTGTTCGACGATCATCTGAAAGCTGGATCTCTCACGGATGAGTCTTGCGCTTTCCGTCACGAGTTCTAGGGGATCGGTCGGCGGAGGTGTTGTCTCACTCTGGCAACCGGTTAGCAGCAGCAATGTCAGCACGATGCCACCGAAGATGCGCGTCACAGCAATTCCTTCCTGATGAAGCTGCGCTCCCTATCAGTATAGCTGAAGGATATCTACGTAAAACCAATGGGTTGGTTGCGAAAAGTTAATCCAAATTTGACGTTGGCGTTATGCCTTCATCCGCCGTTCAGCCCTGCACCATCCACGCCATCAGCGCATGGAGGCCGCGCAGATTGCGGTCGAATTCCGGGTCTGTCCACGTCTGCAGTTCGACATCCGCCGCCGCGATGCCCAACCCGGCGATCCAGCCGGGCGCGGTGCCGGTGACGGGATAGGCGTCGAATTCTTCGCCATAACGATAGCCCGCGCTTTCGCCATAGATCCCCGACATTTGTGCGGACAGTGCCGCGCCGTCCGCGCCCACCGGTGATTCGTCACATGAGCCGCTGAAGACGCCCCCGGCGGCGCTGTGATAAAAGATCACCGCGTAGGGACGCGCCGCCTGGATGAAGTCGGCCAGGGATGACGTCTCCGGCTCGGAGAAGGCGTAGGCGCCCGCATTGACCGGCGTCGTGCGCCAGACCGCATCCGCCTGCCAGCCGCAGCCCCAATTCCGGTTGAGGTCGACGCCATGATCGTTGAAACGCCCCTGTGGCTCGCGGCCATAGGGCAGGCCATCCGGGTTGGCAACCGGGATCAGCGCCAGCGCCACGCCCTCCGGGATATCACGCGGATTCTGCGCAAAGTGATCGATCAGCATGTTGACGAGCGTGACCGTGTTCGATTCCCAGCCACCGTGGATGCCACCCACGATCAAGAGCAAACGCCCACCTGACCCGAAACGGCGGGCCAGGATGCCGCGCCCGCCCGCCGAACGCCCGATCAGCGTCGTATCGCCCGGCAGAGTTGTCGTTGCTAAAGGCACCTCGACCTGCGTCAGAAGCTCCGGTTCGATGGTTGCAGGCGGCGGCGCGGTCGGGGGTGTCGGGTCGATCGTTGGGGTCTCCGTGGGTACGCGTGTGGCGACGCTGCGCATCAAGGTGGCCCGTGGCGCGGGCAGCGACTGCCGCTCTTCTGTGGCGCTGGGTGTGCTCGGCGCTTGGTCGGCAGAGACGATGGGTTGGCATGCCGCGGCGCAACTCAGTATGATAATGATGAAAAAGCGCGGAATTGGCCTCAACGTCAACATACTCCCGAACCTGGAGGGCAGCGCCATGATTATAAGAGCGAAACCCCTGATTGCACTGGTCATCGTTGTTCTCTCAATTGTGGGTTGCCAGCCGATCGCTCAGGATGCCGCCATCCCGACGCTGGCGCAGTTGCCTTCGCTGACGCCGAGTCCGACTTCAACGATTACGCCAACGCCGACGGATACGCCGCTGCCAACATTCACCAGCACGGCAAGCCCGACCGCCACGCTGACGCGCACGCCAACCCCCACACCCACAACGACCGCGACTGCGACGTCGACGGAGACGCCGAGCGCCACCTTCACACCTTCGCGCACGCCAACCCGGACGCGCACGCCGACGCCAACACGTACCTCGACGCCGCGCCCGACGAACACGCCAAGGCCAACCTCGACACCCACGGCCACAAATACGCCGGATGTGCCGGTGATTGTATCGTTCCAGGCGACGGCCAGCAGTGTCGCAGATAACTCGCCCGTGACGCTCTTCTGGACGACGCAGAATGCTGATGGTGCGCGCATCGAGCAGTTGAACGCGCAGGGCGTGATCGTCAACACCTATGGCGTCGTGCCCAACGGGCAGCTGCCGGTCATGCTGCAATCGACGCAGGGACGCATGGTCTTGTTCCGTCTGGTGGCCGTCCGCGGCGCCAACGAGATCGCCCAAACGCTGAGCGTGACCATCACCTGCGCGATCTCCTGGTTCTTCGGCGATCAATATGCGCCGCCGGATGCGGGCTGCCCGCAGGCGCTGGGCGCATCTGCCCCCGGCAACTTCCAGCCATTCGAGCGCGGCTACATGATCTACGTGACCGCCAACGGCCTCAACCGCATTTATGGCCTACAGTTCGACCAGAATCGCTACATCGTCTATGTCAACAACTGGGATGGCACAACGGTCAACAACACGGCAGCACCATCGGGGCTGTACATACCGCAGCAGATGTTCAACTGGGTCTACTACAACACACTCGCCCCGATCGGCGCCTGGAACCAGGAGATCGGCTGGGCGGCCTCCGACATCAACAGCGAAAATCGCACAATCCAGTTCGAGGCGGGCAGCGGGCGCTTCTACATTGATGCGCCAGGGAATGTCATCTTCCGCTTCAGCGGTGGTGACTCCGGCACCTGGACACGCATCCGGTAGTTGGCGATGAGTTGGCGTCACCTGCCAAATCTGCTTCAGGATCGGCTGACAACACTACCGATCCTGATCTTGTATTTGACCGATGGCTGCAACAGCCGCTGCATCACGTGTGATATCTGGCGTAACCCGCGCCTGAACATGCGCCGCGAGCTGGTCGATCATCTGGCGAGCGAGGTCGAGGCGTTGGGCGTGCGCTGGGTCGTACTCAGCGGCGGCGAGGCGATGCAGCATCCTCATTGGCCCCAGATCGCGGCGCAGTTCCGCGATAAAGGTGTGCGCACGATTCTGCTGACCAACGGCCTGCTTCTCCGGCGCCAGGCCTCCGACGTGATCGCGCACGTGGACGAGGTCGTCGTCAGCCTGGACGCGGGCACGGCGGCGACCTACGAAGCGATCCGCGGGGTGGATGGGTTCGAACTACTGCTCGATGGCATTCGCGCCGTTCGTGCCGGCGGGGTGCCCGTGACGACACGAACGACGATCCAGCGTCTGAATTATGCCGAGCTGCCGCAAATCATCGATGCGGCCAAGGACGTTGGCGTCAATTCGATCAGCTTTCTGACCGTCGACGTGAGCAATCCCTACGCCTTTGGCGACCGGCTGATCGCGACGCTGGGGCCGGGCGCGCCGGACGATCATGGCCCACCGAGCGATGCCCTGACTCGTGACGACATCCCGCAGTTCGCGGCGATCCTCAATCGAGTCGAACGCGACTACGCGGAAGACTTCAGCAGCGGGCGGATGGCGGAATCACCGGCCAAGCTGCGCCGGATGGTCGATTATTTTCAAGGTGTGCTGAACGGGGACGGTTTTCCATCTGTACGCTGCAATGCGCCGCATCTGTCGGCGGTCGTTCAGGTGGATGGCAGCCTGCGCCCCTGCTATTTTTTGCCTGTGATGGCTCGTGCCGGTAGTGACAAGACGGCAGCGCCACATGTCGCGCCTTTGCGCGAGGCCATCAATGCGCCGGATGCCCTGGCGCTGCGCCGCGCCTATCGAAGCGGCCAACGCCCGGAGTGTGCGCGTTGTGTTTGCCCGCTGTATAAGGGGCCACGAGCATTGATGCGCCTGTGAAAGGGATTTGAATATGCGGTCGTTCGGCGTCATTGCGGCGCCAATCGGCATCCCACTTATCCTGATTGGAAGTTTTCAGTTGATTCGTGCCGCGCTCGTGATCAGTGGGCGGCTGAAGGGGCCGCTGCTGCACATATTTGAAGCGTATACTGATAAGCCTCAGGAGTACAACGCATTGCGCGACCTGGCGTTGTGGGCAACGATCCTCATCATCGGCGTTCTCGTCTACTTGTCCGACTTGATGACGCTGCCAATTGGATCGTTTCTCCCGCTGGTCATTGCGCTGGTCGTCGTGGCCCTGGCGCAGGAACAGGCGCCCTTTATCCGGCGCCATCTGCCGTTTCTGATGCCGCAGCCGCACTGGTATGCCGACCTGAGCAGCCGGACGACCCTGATGGAACGGCGCCGGATCGCCTACATGTGGCTGCGCTTACCACGGCGGACGCGCATCCTGTTCAATCATCATGATGGTGCATTTCGGATCTGGGTCGATCTCGTCATCATGGGCACCCTGGGATAACGCCTCAATGCTGCGCCATGCCCCTGCCGCTCGCTCGCGCTTGAGTTTCTATCTGCTCGCCTGCCTGCTGCTGATCGTGCTCTGGTGGTCGCGCATCCACGCGCTGGAGGCGTTGCCTTTACACAACGACGAAGGGCTGCACCTGACGCGCGCGGTCGAAGTCTGGAACGGCCATCCCTTCTGGGCGATCAGCGACGGCAAGATCATCAATCACTGGCTGATCGCGGCCTTTTACCCGCAGAATGCGCCAGTTTTCACCGGGCGCATCGCCACCGTCTTCGTCGCGCTGATCGGCTTGGCGGCGGCTTTCGGTCTGGCGCACCGCCTGGGCAATGCGCTCGCCCTCGTACTGGCGGGCGGATTGTGGATCGGCGCGTCCTACCTGTTCTTCTATGAACGGATGGCCTTCAGCGATGCGGCGGCGGGCGCGCTCGGCTTGTGGGCGCTGCTGGCGAGTTTGCGTCTGGCGCGGACGGGTCGCGTGCGCGATGCAATCCTGACCGGTGTCGTGCTTGCGCTGGCGCTGCTGTTCAAGTTCACCGCCGCGCCGTTTGCGCTCGGCGCTGCGCTGATCGTGTTGGGCGTGAGCCGCGCGCCGTTCATGCGCCGAGTCGTGCTTATCACGATCGTCGCGCTCGTTGTGGCAGCGCTGTTCGCCGTGCCGCTGGCGTATCTGATCGGGCGCGGGGCGGATTTCTTCGCGGTGGCGCTGGATTGGGTCGGGGCGGGCAGCGGCGGCGGGGGCATCACCCTGGTCGAAAACACTGAGCATCTGATCGCCATCCTGCGCGATTTGCAGACTGGCACGTGGCCGACTGTGCTGAGTGCCGGGCTGGCGCTCGCCCTTGTTTTGGGCAACAAGTCACTGCGACTGCTGTTGGTGGCAGTTCTGCTGCCGCTGCTGATCATCCTCGTCCTGGGTCAGGAAGCGCAGTCGCGCCATTTCGTCGTTACGCTGCCGCCGCTGATCGCCGCCGCCGGAATCGGGCTCGGTCTGCTGGCAGCGAGGCTGCGTTTGTCCCTGCACGTGCCGTTCGTCGCGCTGGTCATCCTCAGCCTGGCGCTGGCTTTCGTCCCCTTCGCCTTCCAGGCTTATGACGACCCGGCAGAACTGTCGCTGCCGGACTTGATGCGCAGCCAGTACGTGCGCGATCACAGCAGTGGCTATGGGCTGCGCGAAGCGGTGCTCGCCTTTCCGCAGACGATTACGCGGCGCGACCTGCCGATCATCGCCAGCATGTTCCCGGATAGCTGTCGCCGAGCGAACTTCTACCTGCCTGCAGGATTTCAGCCGATGACGTGCGCGGATGCGCCGGGGCTGTCGCAAATCGAGGCGGCGCTGGCTGACCATGGCGCGGCCTATGTGCTGGTCGAAAGCGGCGGCCTGATCGGCGTCGACGCCAGCCAGATCGACGCGCAGGCGACGCTGCTGGGAGCCTATCCGCGTCCGGGCGAGCCGGAAGCGGACGCGAGCGTTCGTCTCTGGCTGCTTGAGCGGGCTAATCCATAGACGCGCGCTCAAGTGCCACACGTTATAATGAGAGAAATGTTTGTCGGAAGTCAGTGAGCCAAGCGGAGAAGCCCCCATGTCGAATGACGTGCATCCCGATCAGCCCGCCAATCCACCGGTTGCCGCATCGCTAGACGTCGAAGATGGCAAGAAGATCGTCGCCTACACCATCAATCACGAGATGAATATGGACATCGTCCCCGCCGGGCAAGAGCGCACGTGGATGGACGAGACGCGGATGCGCTTTGCCTATCGCTGTCTGCCCTTGTTGATCGCCAATCAGCATGGCTGGTGGATTCTGAACAACCACAAGTTCAAGGCCATGTGGGATGGCACCGAGGGCCAGGAATCCGTGCGCATCAAATATGCCAGGGGCGCCAAAGAGCCATTTTCCGCGATCAGTCACTTCGGCCACGGCGTGCTCACCTTCAGCCTGCCGTATCTCTTCCGCACGCCTCCCGGCTACAACCTCATGGTGCGCGGCCCGTCGAACATGCCCAAGGACGGCATCGCGGCGCTCGACGGCATCGTCGAAACGGACTGGAACATCGCCACGTTCACGATGAACTGGTTGTTCACGCGCTCGCATTATCCCGTCATTTTCCAGAAGGGCGAGCCGATCTGCATGATCTACCCGGTCAAGCGCGGCGAGGTCGAGCAGTTCACAGGCGAGATTCGGCCCCTCACAGGCGAACCGGAGCTTGAGAAGGCGTACAACAACTGGTCAGTGAATCGAAATCAGTTCAACCAGCGTCTCCACGTCGCCGACAGCGAAGAAGCAAAGCAGGGCTGGCAAAAGGACTACTTCCAGGGCGTCATGGGTGAAGCGCGTGCTGACAGCCATCAAACGCGGCTGCGCTTGAATCGCTTTGAGGGATCACGCAAGTAGGCGATTTTCGCGATTTCCACTGCCAAAAAGACAGCCCATCAGCGAGTTCATCTGATGGGCTGTTGCTTGTTACTTGCCGTCCGTGCTCTCGGCTTCAGGTTCATACATCCAGGCAGGCTGCGGCGTCACCTTTTCGACCGGCTTGCCACGACGCGTGACGAAATGGTCAAGATCACGGGCGACGTGGGCGTTGTGGAAATAGCGCCGAGCCTCGCTGATGATGTCGACCTCGCGATAACGGCGCGAGACGTGGTTGAGGATGAGCGAGCCGACGTTGCATTCGGTGGCCAGTTCCCCGGCCTGCCGTGCTGTCAGGTGCCCGAACTGCCGCGCTTGCTCGGCTTCGGAATCGAGGAAGGTCGCTTCGATGACCAGCGTGTTGGCATCCTGGACGAATTCGCGCAGGTTGTCCGTGCGCCCGACGTCGCCGATGTAGACGAATTTGACGCCCGGCACCAGTTCTCCAAGCACCATGTCCGGCGTGATCACGCGGCCATCCGCCAGCGTGATGCTCTCCCCGGACACCAGACGCCCGCGCTCTGGGCCGACGGGCACGCCGAGCGCTTCAGCTTTTTCGACCAGAAACGGACGATGTGATTTTTCTTCGAAGCTGAAGCCAAAGCAGCCCGGCCCACGATGGGTGACCGGAAAAGCGGTGACGGTGAACTGCCGCGTTTCAGCGAATGGGCCGGGCTTGAGATCGTACATATGGATGGCGATCGGCAGCCGTTCGTAGTCGAGGACGACGCCATAGAGCAGCGTACTGACGCGATCCAGCGTCGTCTTGCCGCCCCAGATTTCGACCTGCTCGATGCTCTCCCATCGTGCAAAGGTGGACATCAAACCGCCAAGGCCCAGGATGTGATCGAGATGGCCGTGGGTCAGGAGGATTCGATTCAGGCGTTTGAAGCCGATGCCGCTGCGGAGAATCTGGCGCTGCGTGCCTTCGCCACAGTCGATCAAAAAGCGATGCTCACCGGCAAGGATGGCTGTGGCGCTCAGTCCCCGGTGAATCGACGGGGCGGAGGCGGACGTTCCGAGAAAGACGATTTCAAACATGATGATTCTGAATACCGTGCCGCGATGACAAGGGCGAGGACGCGCCTCGCCTGTGCCTATTGTCCCAGCAAGCATCCGTTCCGGGAATAGCCAATGCTGGCGCTATGCGGCTAGCGCGCCACGGTGATCGTGCCAATGAACAGCCGGTCGCCGCGCAGTTGATCGCCGTCGAAGACGCCCAGGCGCGTCCCTCGATTGCGCTCGTAGGCGCCGGTCGAGAGCAGATAATCGCCTTCGGGGATGGTGAACGGGAGCTGCAGGAAGGTGGCCTGGATGATTACGTCGCGCAGTTCGAGCAGATCGGCACGGACGCCGATCGTATCCGCCTGCACCGCGATCACCGCCGGGTCGGACAGCAGGTGCGTGAAGAAACGGAGATCCATCGGTACCTGACCATCGACACGCCAGTAGGTATAGACCGGGATAACCGCGCCGGGGGCATAGGCATCGGTCGTCACTCGATCGTAGCCGAGGAAGGTGATGTTGCCGCCCAGGCGTATCGGCGTCTCCGCGATCGTATCTGCATTGCCCGTTTCCGGCGCGAATGAGGCTGTCGCGGTCGTCGTGAAGCGCCCGATGGTATCCGCCAGTGATTGGCTCACATCCAGCTTGATCACGGCATTGGGCGGCGCATCTTCCGTCAGGATGGCACCCTGGTCGATCCACTGCGCCAGATAGGGATTGACGCGCTCCAGTCCGTCCGGTTCCAGAAACACGATCTGCTGCTGGTTGCCGCCATCAGCCAGGACGAGCGCGCTGCCGCAATCGGCATAACGCAGCGGCGCATCGACCTGATGCATCATGAGCACCATGATCTGCGCGTCGACCAGATGCATGGCGTCATCTGGCGGATAGAGTTCGGGCGTGCAAATGAGGCTTGGCGTGGTCAGCGACGTGCCATCCAGATAGCGCGCCAGCGCGCCCAGGCGCTCGTGGTAGGCGGTTTGCACGGTAGGCAGCGCCCGCCACTCACCAAACAGGTCGCGCCAAGTCCACTGAAGGTTAAATCCGAGCAAGAGGATGAGGATGACGCCGAAGGCAAGGCGACCGGATTGCGATATGGTGGCAGTCAGCGCTTCGATGCCTGCGCCGAACAGGAGCGCCACCAGCGGCAGAATGAGCGCGAAGCGCTTGAAGTCCGGGCTGTCCGGCGCGATCAGGGCCAGCGGCAGCAGGATGATGACGGCGATCAGCAGCAGGGCGAAGCGTGGCTGTCGCCAATAGCGAAGCGCGGCGACCAGGCCGAGGGCTGCAATGATGCCGCTGATCAGATCGATCAGTGGGCGCTGCGGCAGGTTGTAGATCGGGTTGACGTCACCGCGGAAGATCAGGCCAGACAGGCCGTCGAGCAAGGTGGCGATCAAGCCCTGGTTGTAACCGATCAGCACGCGCGCCGCGCCGGACAGCTCCGGCTGGCGAATGCTCGCGATCAAATAGGGCATGACGATGATAATCATGACGAGGATGGCAAAGCTGGTGAAGCCGAGTGTAAAGCGCGAGATCGGCTGTCGTGATAACACCATGTAGCCAATGAAGACCATGGCGACGAGCACGATGCCATAGTGGAGCGGGTGAATATAGAACCCGATCCCAAGGATCACGCCGAGGGCGGCAAACGAGATCGAGTTGGTCGACCTTGTGTGATGGACGCGGTTGACGGACAGGGATTGCGCCAGCGCCAGCAGCGTCGCAGCGGTGAGCAGCGGCAGCAATGCTTCCGGCAGCGTGGCGCGCGCGAGCAGCGTCGGGAACAAGCCAAAGGTGAGCAGGGCCATCCCGGCCAGGCCCGCCAGCGCGCCGAATAAGCGTTTGCCCAGGACGTAGACGACGGCGAGTGTGAGCAGCCCAACGAAGACCGACGTCAGCCGGTAACCGATCAGGCCGTTGCCGGTGAACGTGGTCATGGCGACGACGAAGATCTGGTAGAGCGATTCACGCCCTTCACCGCGCAGGTTGTAATACGTCTCGATGGTGCCATCGCGCACAGTTTCGACGATGCGCACGTTGTCGATCTCGTCGTTGCTCAGCCCTGGCGGCAGGGTCGCCAGATCGTGGATGCGAAAGACCGCCGCCACGATCAGGAGCAGCACCGCCAGCACGTAACTCATCCGGTCGGACAAGAGGATTCCTCTCTAGGTGTGTCGATGTGGGCCATCACGTTTCAAGTACTTTTATTTCACAAGAATGGCAAACACTTATAAGGCCGTCGCCCAGGCCGTGAAGCCGAGCACAGCGATGCCGAGCAGCAGATTGATCCACGTCAGGCGGACTTCCTGGCGGCGCAGATGTTCGTGTTCGGCGGGGTCACCTTTGCCGCGTTCGAGCAGAAAGGAGGCGCGTTCCAGCGCCGGGATCGTGCCGAACTGGAGCAGCAGACCGATCAGCACCATGCCGAGGACGGCCACGTGCTTGAGCAAAATGGCCACGCTCCACTCGTTGTTGAACTGGAGCAGGCCTTCATAGTTCGGATCGCCGGACGTTTGAAACATGCCGGTCGCGACCAGCACAGCCAGGCTGAGATTGCTCAGCGGCACGAAGCGCTTGCGTAGGCGTGTCATCAGCGTGAGCAGTGCCGGGTTCTCCGCCAGCGTGCGCCGTGCTTCCGGGATGACGAGCACCGTGAGGATGACCAGACCGCCGATCCAGAAGACCGTGGCGACGAGATGGAGGAAGTAGCTAAGAGCAAGGAGTGACGGGGACAAGACCTAAAGCCTCCGGGCTATTGGGCGCACGAGCCGGGATCAGCCGGTCTCCGCAGTACTTTGCCATGTTTGCCAGTTCGATGTAGGCAAGGCGAGTATACCCGGCGGGAGTCGTAATTGCCCACCACCATTCCTCGTCGCTTTCGTTCCAGTCGGGATCGGCGATGTAGATGACGGACATCAGGCCGACCCAGGGGCGCCAGTGGAAGGCCGCGTACTCGAAGGCCGCCACGAGATTTTGCGCCTGCTCGGCTTCGCTGACGGCAAACCAACTGTAGTTGGGATCGATCTGATCGGTCGTCCAGCCGGTCTCCAGGATGGCGACCTGCCGGGCTGCGTCACCGTTCGCGACCATGATCTTGCGCAGGTCTTCGATCCGGCGGAAGGTGAAGAAGCGCTGCCCACCGCTGGCTTGCGCCTCGTCCGGACTGAGTTCCGGCACGGAGAAGCCCGGCGCGTGCATGCCGACGACGTCGACATACTGCTGGAAACCGGCGTCGTACATCTCTTGCAGGAACAGATCGTCGGGATGCGCCTGCTCGTTATGGGTGCCGGTCGGCGACAGGCCGCCTGAGATCAAGATCGCCTCCGGGTCGGCAGCGCGAATCGCGTTGCTGCACGCGGCCAGCAACTGGACGTAGCCGGCGGCATCCGGCGGTCGGTTACCCCATTCGCGGCTCAAATTCGGCTCGTTCCAGATCTGGTAGCCGTCGATGCGCCCGCGGTAGCGTTCGGCGATCGCCGTGCAGTAGGCGGCGAAATCCGCCAGATCGTCCGGCGGCGCATCCAGGTAGGCACTTACGTCATGATCGGGCAGGCTGGGATGGGCCCAATCCGGCGTGTCGCTCAACCGGGCGATCAGCTTGAGGCCGCGCCGCTCAACCTCGCCCAGGATGCGGTCGCTCTGGGTGAAATCGAACTCACCGGGAACGGGCTGTAGATCTTCCCAGGCGAAGGTCTGCTTGACGTGGCTGAAGACCATCTGGCGCACCCAGTCAAGATCGCGCCCGGCAAAGCCATGATCCCACCAGACGAAGGTCTGGATGCCATACGTCAGCGATGTGAACGGGGGATCGGTGACCCGGAAGCCGAGGAAAGGATCGGTCGACGAGAGCGGCACGGATATGAGCAGCGCGCAGGCCAGGACGAGAAGCAGCCAACGGATCATAGCGGCGATGACAGTCTGGTGGGAGATGGGATAAACGAAACCGTGCCGGGTGACGCGCATGCCACCCGGCACAGGCTTCTGTCTGCTAATTGAACTGCGCTTCGTATTCGCGATTCCAATCGCGCACGGCGTCAAACACCGGGCGGAACTGGAAGCCGGGGCCGATGATCGAATAGAAGACATTGTCGTTCTGCGGGTCCCATCCGGCTTGCGGGCCATAGTTCAGGTTCCACAGGAACGCCAGACGGACGAAGCCCCATTCGCTCATTTCCTGGAGCGCAGCGACGGTGAAGTCACGCTGTTCCTCAAGCGTGTTGTCGAGCGCAAATTCGAAGCCCTGGCGCACCGTACCGTTGAAGCCGACGCTGGCGTCGAAGCCCTCGGTCGATGCCCAGCCGAACTCTGTGATGCACAGCTTTTGATCGCCACCGGCCAGCGCCACCTTGTTGGCATACTGTTCGAGCGTGCTGCGGAAGCTCCAGCTATGATGCGGGTTGTCGAAGGGGCCGCGGAATTGGGCGGTCGGGTCATTCGGCACTGCGTCCCAGCGATACTCTGGGTTGACGTTGATGCCGTTGTGATGCACGCCGACACAGTCGACATAATTGAGCAGGCCCGCCTGAATCATCTGATCCATGTAGACGAAGTCGTCCCAGGCATGCACGCCATCGCTCAAGCCGGTCGGCGACAGCGCGCCGCTGATGACGATGATGCCCGGATCGATGTTCTTGATCGCCTGGTAAGTCAGCCGCAGCATTTCGACGTAATTGGCGGCGCTCAGGCCGCGTGCGGACGTCCATTCGCGATCGAGGTTGTGCTCATTCCACACTTCGACGGCGTGGATCATGCCGGGATAGCGTTCGAGCAGCTGCGTGACGAAATTGACGTAGTCGTTGTAATCCGCTGGCGGCCCGTGCTGCGTCAGATCGACGCCCTGTTCACGCGCCCACTCCGGTGCCGTAACGACCGAAGCCAACACGTGTAAGCCCTGCTCTTGTGCGGCGGGCAGGTAAAGATCGGTCTGTGTCCAATCGAACTGGCCCTTTTCCGGCTCAAAGGTTTCCCAACGAATCTGCATCTTGACCCAGTTGACGCTCATCTGATTCTTGGCGACATTGGCCCATTGAGCCATCAGGTCAGGGCTGAGATCCGGCGGGATTTGCACCTGGACACCCAACTCGAAGCGATCGACTTCCGTCGGCAGCAGGGTGGGCTGCGGCGCGCTGGTCGCCGCCTGGGCGACCGCTTCGGCAGCCGCGGCTTCAGTCGTCGCCGTCGGTTGCGTGGTCGACTGACGCGTCGGGAACGGCGTGTTCGTCGGGATAACGACCCCTTCGCTGGCGGAGCTGGGCGGAATCGCTACGTTGCGCATGGCGATGTTCGAACGCCCGCTGGACAGATTGAATGCGCCGTAAGCAAAGTAAATTGCCAGGAACGTGGAAACGCCCACAATCAACGTCAAAACCGACCAGACCAGGATGAAATTGCGTATCTGGCGGCGCTTGCGAATTTGCTGCGTCGTGAGAATGCTCATGATCTCTCCCTAAGCTAACTGCCGGGGTCCGGCACGCCAGACCCCGGCCCTTCTTCGCCTCTAACGTGCACCCGCCAGAGCGTTACATGCGGGGCAACCACCGCCAGGGCGGATGATGGCGAAACCGGCCATCGGATCGCTACCATAGGTCGTGAAGTCGATATTCCAGATGATCATCAGGCGAACGCGCCCACTCTGGGAGGCCAGGGCTGCGGCTTCCGCCAGCCAGGCCGCCTGTTGGGACACGGACGTGTTCTGCCCCCAACCGAAGTATGGGTCGAGCGGCGGGTAACCTTCCGGCGTCAGGTAGCCCAACTCGGTGAAACAGATCGGCTTCTGGCCGCCGGTGATGTTCCAATACGTGTCAAGCATCCCGCCGAAGTAGCGTGTGTAGTAGTTGTCGCGCGGATCACCGCTGCGCTGGCTGGGGCCAACCACGCCTTCGTTGTAGTGGGCGCCCACGCAGTCCGTGTATTGCAGGCCGCCTGCGTTGACAAACTGGCTCAGCCAGTTGTCGTCGTTGACGACAGCGCCGGGGAAGGCCGCTTCTGCGCCCGTCGGCGCCGGGGCGCCGCTGATGACCATGACGCCGCCGTTGGCGCTCTTGATGGCCTGGTAGGCCTGGCGCAGCATGTCCGCGTAGGCCGCGCCACTGATCTGTCCGTTGGGCCACTCACGGTCGATATTTGGCTCGTTCCAGACTTCGATCGCGTCCGGCCCCAGGCCGGCGACCCCGCCCAGGTACGACGCAAAGCCCTGAATGTAGCCTGCACCGCCGCCTGCCAGGTCGCCAGGATTCCCAACGACGCCAAGCAGGATCTTGAAGCCCTGCGCTTTGGCCGCGTTGATCTGTTCAGCGGCACCACCCGGGCTTGCCCCAGGTGTGTAACGCACCTGAATCTTCATCCAGTTCATGCCTGCGCTGCGCATAGCCCCGGACGCACCTGTGTTGGTGTTCGTCACGTGACCGCCAAATTCGAAGTTGCCGGCGACGATGCTGCCCGCCACAGGGGCGGCAGCCTGCGCTGCAGCCACAGCCTGGACGACGCGCGTCGCTGTCGGGGCAGGCGTGGGTGTCGGCGTGGGCGTTGGCGTCGGGGTAGGCGTGGCGGTGGCCGCAAAGACAGCGACGGCGGCACCACTGCGTGGCGCACTGGCGCGTTCCTCGCCGACCACGTCGACATTGACGGCATAGTTGCCGTCCGGCGCCTCAATCGTCGCGACCAGCGGCTCGTTCAGGCCGGTCGTTGCTTCACCGATCACGCCGTTGGCGCTTTCGATACTCCAATGGAGGGCGAACTGCGTTTCGCCGAAGGTGGCCGGTGTGCTCAGTTTGTAGTTGAGGATCGCGTCCTGCACGCCTCGGGCGAGGCCGTCCGACAGCAGATCGTCGAAGGCGACACCGCTCAACGCGAATTGCAGCGTGCGATCCATGCGGAAGCGGAGTGACGAGGGTGTGCCCAGCCACATGCGCGCCACGGTGGCGCCGCTGCCATCCAGATAGTCGATGTAGGCGAGCGGCGTCTCTGCTTCGCTGCCGGATGCCGCCTCGTAGCCATTCAGTTGGGCCTGGATCAGCGTGCCCGGCAGCACCGTGCCCGCATCGGTGGTATCCGTCTCGATCTCGACGTCGCCGAGGGCGGAGAGCGCTTCGTCGTAGCCAATCGGTGTGAAGTCACCGCCGATTTGACGCGTGGAGAGCGCCGACAGGCCGATCAGCAGCTTATCGCGGCTGACCTCGCCGACGGCCCAGCGCAGCAGTGCTTCCGCATAGCGCGTCTCGCCGGGCACGAACGCCGACGGATCCGGGCCAAACTGGATCGTCATCATGTCGACGACGTCGCCCAGCGCGCGCCAGTCATAGGCGCCGGTATCCCATGCGCCTTCGACGTTTTCGGCTGCCGGGACGATCACGCCCAATTGAGCGCCGGTCGGCGACAGCAATGCATGCAGTTGGCGCATGAAGCGCGTGAAGTTATCCCGCTGCTCGGCGGGGATATCGCGATAGTCAATGATGACGCCGTCGTAGCCGGATGTCGCCAGGCTGGCGATGGCGTTGGCATGAGCCTGGATCGCCCCATTGTTGTTCAGGATGCCGACGACCGTCTGCGTATCCAGCGCGCGCGGATCGAGATAGTTGCGAATGACAGGCATGACCAGATAGCCCGCATTCAGATCGAAGCCGGGCGCGAGGCTGCCGGTCAGATTACCGTTCAGCGTCGGTTGCAGACCGCCGGGCGCGACGATGTTCGCCAGACTCGCCGCCGATTCGGACAGCGTCTGCGTGACGTCGACGGCGACCAGTATGCGCGGCTGCGAGGGCGGCGCGGCCTGGAACAGGGCAACGCGTTCCGGCAGTTCACTCACCGTCGCGTACATGGCATCACCCAGGGCGCGCGCAGGGATAAATTCCCAGCTGTCGGTCGCATCGTCATAGGCGAAAAGATCGAGCAGATCCCGGCTGGCGGCGTCGGACGGAATTTGAATGCTGAGGTTGATTTCGTCCGGGGCGTCGCCGGTCGTGGTGATGGTATAGACGTCACTTTGCAGGGCATGATTGATGGGCGTGGCGGCCGACGCCATCGGTACCCAGGCGCCCGCATCGCTGGAGCCGGAAATGAACTGCTGCATCGGCACTTCGCCGAGCAGCACGCCGAAATCCTGGCCCACGTCATCCGGCTCGGCGATGACGGCCAGTCCACCGGCCCCGGCGGCATTACTCTCGCTGTTGAGCATGGCATACTGCGGGCCAAACAGACGATCGGCGAGGTTGAACGGCGGCAGAAGCAAGCCCACCGCGATCAGACCGGCGGCCACGATCAAGGTCGTGATGCCGGTAATCCAACAGCCCAGACCACGCCCTTTCTTAGGACGTTCCGTGATCGGCTTGACGGGCTGAGTGCTTTCTCTGACAAGTTCTTCGGTCATACACCAACACTTTCGATCTTCACATATGGGGTGTAGATATGCTTATTGGGATCGTTGGGAATTGCAATGATTATCGGCATATCCGCACAAACTAGAAGAGCCGACCATGCGCATTGGCGCGCAGCAGGCGGCTCTCGAATACGACGCGATCAGACTAGCTGCCCAGCGCAGCACACGCCGGGCACGACCCGTCTGGGCGGATGATGGCATAGCCTGCCATCGGATCATCACCGTAGTCCGTGAAATTGACATTCCAGACGATCAGGAGACGCACGCGCCCGCTGCGCGCCGCCATTGATACGACCTGATCCAGCCACGCGGCCTGTTGGGCCACGGTCACGTTTTCCGCCCAGCCGAATGCGCCAGGCAGCGGCGGAAAGCCTTCGGGTGTCAGATAGCCCAGCTCAGTAAAGCAGAGCGGGCGGGCATTGCCAATAGCGCGCAGGTAAGTATTGACCATCGACTGATAGTAGCGCGTGTAGTGGCTGCTGTTGCCGCGCGGATCACCACTGGTCACATTCGGCCCGACGATGCCTTCATTGTAATGGATGCCCAGGCAGTCCATGTAGCGAGCGGCGCCCGCGGCGGCCATGCCCTGGACGAAGGCGTTGTCATCGCAGCCAGTGCCGGAGCAGCCGCCGAAGAAGCCAGTCGGGGCGGGCGCACCGCTGATGACCAGCGTGTTCGGATTAGCGGCCTTGATGGCGTTATAGGCCTGTGCCAGAAGTTGCGTGTATTGAGCGGGATTGATGCTGCCGGACGGCCACTCACGGTCGATGTTCGGCTCGTTCCAGACCTCGATGGCATCGGCGCCCTGGGCCGCCAACCCGGCCACGAAATTGGCGTAATCTTCAAAGTAGCCCGGCTGGTTGATGAAGTCCTTGTTGCTGCCGACGACGCCGAGCAGGATGTGGAAGCCGAAGCTCTTCGCCTCGTTGATCAACCCGGCCACGTCCGCCGGGCTCTGGCCCATGCTGTGGCGTATCTGCTTCTTGACCCAGGTCATCCCGGCCTGATGCATGTAGTTGATCGTGCGCTCGTCGTAACCCGTGATGTGCCCACCCAGGTTGAATCCGCGCGGCGCCGGGGCCGCATTGACGGCAGGCGGTGGTGGCGCGGCTGGCGCGGCGCTCTCTGTGGAGCCCGCACTTTCAGCCGGTTGTTCCGCGGCGGGCTGCTCAGGCGCCGGTGCTGCACCGGCAGGCGCGGGCAGGTTGAACGGCGCGTCAATCCACAGGCGCGGCAGCGCTTCGATCTGTTCCGGCGCGGCATTGGTCGCCGTCTGGACGACCCAGCCGACCGTGCCGCCCGGCACGATCCCGCGCACCCAACCGCCGCCGGGCGCCTGCGCATCGACATTGATCGGGGTGCCTGCATCCGCATATCCCAATGGACGCCAATCCGTCCCAGGGCCTGAACGAATAGCTGCCCGTGAAACGATCGTTGTCATTAATCCATCGGATTGTGCATACAATGGAGTGAGGGCCAAAAGCAGAAGCAGTGTCGATAGAACGCCCAGGCGTGCTTTCAAGGGCATCGCTCTTTCTCTATGGTGACTTTCCTGGTGCAACGCCCCGGAATCTAGCTCCGGCATTCGTCTATCATCAGGTGCAAAATCGGGCGGCATTGTAGCAAAGCGACCTGCATTTGGCAACAGTACCCCACTTCGCTCGTTCGTATGTGTGGGGTTCACTGTAAGCGAGTAATGGAGTAGCGGAAATCATGGTTGACTCTGGAATAGGCGACTTCCTTCAGCAGTTACCTGTCGCTTTTATCGTCATATTTTGTGGTTCGGGCCTGGCTCTAATTGCGGCGGTCGTCCTGATTATGACTGCACGGGCGCGGCGCACGAATGCGAATGTCACGAGCACTGCGACGGCTGCAAGCAGTATACCAGCGCCGCAAGCACCGGCGCCGGTTGCGTACAGTCTGTCCGACATGCCCGAACTCGATCTGCTTCTGCACAGCGATTCTGACCCGGCACCCGCTCGCCCGGTCAAACCCGGCACTTACACCGTTTCGCTCGATGGCGGCGACGTGACCGAGGCTGCGGAAGTGCTGACGATCATGCGCGACATCAGCGGTGGGCTGATCGTGCAGGTTGGCGACAAGGCAGGACGCGTGGCGAAAGACATGAGCGATGCCGAGCTGCGCCAGAAGCTGTCTGCCATTCTCAAAGAGCTGACGCAAGCGGCGGGCTTCGCTGCGCCTGTCGTGCCTAACGAGGCGCACAAGCCGCAGCCCGCGGCCCAGGCGAAGCCGATCGTCGCCGAGCCAACGCCCGCGGTGACTGAACCCAAGCCCGCACCTGCACCGGCGAAGAAGCCGCATGCCGAAGGCTCGCCGCGGCTGACGTCTGCGCCCGCTGCACGCAGCGCCGCCTTCGATCTGCCGACCTACTCGCTGGATACGCCGACGCCGACCACGCGCCGCGATCTCAAGCGCGCCATCGGTCAACCGGTGCCGGAACTCGACATCGCGGGGCGCATCGAGGCATTCTTGCAGCACAAGCTGGCGACCACGGAGGCATTTGCCGGACACGTGCTCCACGTCCTCCCAGCGGAAAATGGCATCCGCATTCAGGTCGACGATGTCTACTACGATGCGGTCGACGAGATTGCGGATGATGAAGTGCGAGCCTTTCTGCAAACGACGATCCAGGAATGGCAGGATCGGCAGTAGCAGGCGGCTCTGGTCGACGTGTGCACAGCCTTTGGCACGAGAATCCCGGGCGAATTCAAATCGACGGCCAGTCCTCATCGAGGTGCGGCTCGTCGATTGCGTATAAGTGGATATTTACGCGCGAATCCGGCGAACGCTAGGGAAGAATGGGCCTCAGGGTGGGTATACGGGAGCCGCAGACTCATTTATACTGACAGATAACAAGCGCATTTTAGCCACGTGATTGTGAGGGCAACGCCGTCGATGACCGGTGAGAAATCCACATTGCTGCCTTATCCAAAGGGCCTGGGACGCGAGCTGCTCCGCTCTCCCCTCCTGCTCTATCGCATGGGACTGGGGCGTTTGCTCGATCCGTTTCACGTCATGATTCTGACCACGCGTGGACGTCTCAGTGGGCAGCCCCGTTTTACGCCGATCGAATATCGGCGCCACGGCAGCCGCTACTACGTGATTTCGGTCTGGGGTGAGCTGCCCCAATGGGTGCGCAATCTGCAGAAGGACCCTGTCGTCACTCTCACGCAGGGCAGTCAGACATTCAAGGCGCGCGCAGAGATCGTCCACAACGATGCGGAAGCGCTGCTCGTCCTGCATCTGTTTCGCCGCCCGAACCCGTTCATCTACGACGCCATCCTCGCGCGCGTCGGCAATGTCGAAGCCCTGGACATTCGCAAGCTGCCCGACCTGACCAGCGAGTACACGATTGTGCGCTTCAATCTGGAGCAGGAGCCGCCGACGCTGCCAGAGCCGTCACATGATCTGCGCTGGCTGTTGCCTGCCGGTGTCACGGCACTGCTCGCGTTGATCGTCGTCCTCGCTCGCCGAGCGACGTCGGAGCGCAACGCCGACTCATGAGTGATCACGCAAAGCTGCTGCGCCAGGTCAGGCAGGCCCTGCAGAAGGATGACTTCTCGACCGCGCTAAGTGCATTGACCAGCCTGATTCAGGATGCGCGCGAGGCCGAGGATCATGCGGCGCTGGCGCGTCATCACGGCAGTATCGCGCTGGTGCATCACCGTCTCGGCCAGTTGGATGCGGCGTTGGAGCACTTTGTGCTCGCCCTGGAAAGCGCACGTGTGATCGGCGACCCGGCCATGGAGAGCGGGCTGCTCGGCAACGCGGGCAAGATCCTGCGCGAGCTGCGGCGCTTTGACGACGCGATTGCCTACCTCGAAAATGCCCTGGCGCTGGCCGTCGATGCTGGTGACGAACGCGGGCGTGGTCTGTGGTTCAGCCATCTGGCGCTCGTCTACGATGACATGAGCGAGTTTGGCTACAGCATTCCACTGCACCAGCAGTCGATCGTCGTCGCGCGCAGCCTGCGCGATTTACGCGGCCTGGCTGCGCGCCTCGGCTACATCGCGCACAGCTACATCCGGCACGGCGATGCACCCTCGGCGCTCGTGCATCTGCAGGAAGCGGTGATGCTCGACCGCGATCTCGACGACAAGCCGAGTCTGGCGGGGCGGCTGGCGACCATCGGCAACCTCTACGTCGGGCTGGCGCAGCGCACGAATACGCGCAGCGGGATGCAATATTGCTTCGTACGCGCGCTCGATCATCTGCGCCAGAGCCTCAATCTGGCGCACGAAACTGGTGATGTGCTCATGCAAGCGGATATACTGCGTGTCATGGGCGATATCTTTTACCAGTCGGGTGACTACGATCAGGCCATCAACCATCTGGATACCGCCTACCAGATGTTCAGCGGGCTGGGCTACGAAGCGCCATTGATCGATCTGGAGCGGGCGGTCGCGCAGGCGCAGGCAGCTCGCCAGTTGCAGGCCACCGGTTCGTAAATATGGGGAGAGACGAACGATGTTTGGCGGCGAACACGCGGTTTTCATCAGTCAGATCCTCAACGTCGTCATCATCACGCTTCTGGTTGGCATCCCGACACTGGTCCTCGTGCGCTTGATGCGCGCACCGCGGCGTCATTCATCGCTGGAAATCCTCAAACAACGGCTGGCACGCGGCGACATCGAAGAGTCCGAGTTTTTGCGCTTGCGGGCGCTCCTGCGCGACGATGCGCCGGAGAAATCGAAGCGCGGCGATGACACGGTCGACGCCACCCAACCGTTTGCTGCTGACGGCGACACCCTCGATGCAGACAGTTTCTCCGACCGGCGACGCCTGCGCCGCAATTGGCCAAAGTGAGCTGTCAATATCACGATGTTTAGGGTGGGGCGTATCTGGTACCGACTCTGGCGTGTGCAGCCGTTGACCACGATTGCGGTCGGCGCGACACCGAGCGTTTGCCTGCATACCCTTGCCATGGCCGCGCGCCCAAGCCAGAAGCGCCTGCACCTGCGCGATCTGTTTGTCGGAGGACGGCGCTACTATATTCGCCTGCATAGAGCCGGTTTCGTGTTGCAGAGTGATGCGGTGACGTTCTGGAATCGCCGGCAGCGCACACGACGTTCGGCGCTGCTCGCGGGTGAGGTCGCCGCTGTGGGCGTGGTCACCACGGTCAGGCTCGATGCGCGGCTGCAAGTCATGCATGCGCTGTTCGTGCTGCTGCTGCCGACGTGGCTGTCCGCGCTGGTCGTCTATGCGCCCTGGCATCCGGCGCTGATCACGAGCATCATCATCGCGCTCTACTTCCTCGCCATCGCCTGGCTGCGCCTGGATGCCACACTGCAAGCGCGCGACATGATCTACTTTGTGCGTAAGGCGCTCGAAGATCTGCCGGAAGGCGAAATCGGGCTGTTAGCACAGCAAACGGATGACGTGATCACGCCGCTTGAGCGCGAGTTTCAGGTCGAGTGGGATCGTTTCTACGAAGAAATGCACGATGCAGCGGCGACCGATTCCTCTGAATGAAGCCGCCGCTGCCCGCCTCGCACAGCGCTTACGCGCGCATACCTGCCAGTTCAAGACCGAAGGCTTCGGCAACCGCGGGGTAAGTCACCTGACCATCGCGCAGGTTCAGGCCCTTCGCCAATCCCGGATCGCTCGCCATGGCCTCGTCGACGCCCAGATCGGCGACTTTGAGGATATAGCGTAGGGTCGCATTCGCCAGGCCGAAGCTCGATGTGCGCGGCACGGCGCCAGGCATATTGGCGACGCCATAATGGAGCACACCGTCGACGACGTAGGTCGGGTCGCTGTGGGTGGTCGCGTGCGTGGTCTCGACGCAGCCACCCTGGTCGACGGCGACGTCGACGATCACGCTGCCGCGCGGCATCAGGCTGAGCATCTCGCGCGAGACCAGCCGGGGAGCACGCGCGCCCGGCAGCAGCACCGCGCCGATGACGGCGTCGGCAGCTTCCAGGCACTCGGCCACGTTCTGTTCGTTCGAGTAGAGTGAGACGAAGCGGCCATGCATCACTTCGTCAAGGTAACGCAGACGTTCCGTGTTGACGTCGAGCAGTGTGACCTCGGCGCCCATGCCGAGCGCGACCTGCGCGGAGTTGGTGCCGACTGTGCCACCACCCAGGATGACGATCCGCGCCGGGCGAACGCCGGGGATGCCACCCATCAGCACGCCGCGCCCGCCTTCAGGCTTCTGCAGGTAGTGGGCGACGACCTGAGTCGCCATGCGTCCGGCGACTTCGCTCATCGGCTGGAGCAGGGGGAGGTGCCCATCGCGGCTCTCGACCGTCTCGTAAGCCAGGCCGATCACACCGCTGTCCAGCATCGCCAGCGTCAGCGGTTCGCTCGCCGCCAGGTGCAGATAGGTGAACAGCACCAGATCGGGTCGCAGATAGCCATATTCCTGCGGCTGCGGTTCCTTAACTTTGACGACCATGTTGGCGCGATGCCAGACGTCATCCGTGTGGAACAACTGCGCGCCCGCCTGGACGTATTCCGCATCGCTGAAACCGCTGCCTTCGCCTGCATTGTATTCAACCAGCACCGAGTGACCATGTTTGACCAGCTCGCGCACGCCGCTCGGCGGCAAAGCGACCCGGTACTCGTTGTTTTTGATCTCCTTGGGGATGCCGATGATCATGTTGAGTAGCCTGCTTTCTCACAGGGTGTCGTGGACTTGTGGACTATGGTTCTAATTCTACACAATGTCGCATGAAATTGGACATTAATCATACACTTTGCAGTAAACATTTGGCCGCGACTTTGAAACTTGACCCCCTGTATAACTATCCTGACCCATTAAGAATGTTTAATGGTAGCTCTAGCTGCTTGACACACGTCATAATCCGTGCTAATCTGTGACGTGGATTGGAGAAAGGGGTTTCCGTATGGCACAAACCCAGAAGTCACGTATTGAAGCTGGCGCGGTCTATAGCCGCCAGGAGGCCGCAGAGTCGCTGGGCATTAGCCTCAGCACGCTGAAACGGCTGGTCAAAAACGGGCACTTGCGGGTGAGCAAGCCAAACGGGATGCGCCGTGTCTTCATTACCGGCGAAAGCATCCTCGCGATGCTCGAAAATACAGCCGTCGAAAGAGGTGCGTGATGAACGCGCAGTCGAACATTCGTCTCATCCTACAACCACATATTGGGTATCGGAATCCAGCCACGTTTGGCCTTGCCCAGGGTGGATTCTGCCTCCGCGGCGGTTGGGATGCGGAAGTTTATCCCGGACTGCGCAGCGGTCGCGAAGTTGGTCAGTCTCACCGGTGGAAGGGGTGTCGCTACATTTAGGCGCGTAACCCACCACCCCGCAAGTCCCTAAAGCCAGGGGCGTGAGACTGAAAGTTCAGGCTCACGCCCTTTTTATTTGTCTGGATCCTGCAGTACCAAGCGTACGAGGTGCCGAAATGGGACTAACGCAATTCCCTCAACAGCAGCCCTACAGCGAAGCACGGCTCAGCTGGTTGCTGGAAGCAGTGGATGACCTGCATAGCGCGGCGAGCGAGGGTGAATTGGGCGCCCTGACCAGCCTGACCGATGGTGAAGTCGTTAGCTGGCTGCGTGAAGTCATCTGGGTCGCGCAGGAAGCACTGACGGAGATGGAAGCGCACAAGAATCAGGAACCGCGTTTGTTTCTGGTGCGCAAGTCATCGTAACCAACTTTTCACACGTAACCGACATGTACCGAGCATGCAACCTGAGGATGCAATCTGATGTTAAACGAGAAAGACCTGCTCTTACACCAAGAGCGGCAGCAAGAACTTCAACGCGAAGCCCGCAAAGCAAGTCTGGCACGCGAATTGCGACAGACGTGGCGCTCGACTGAAACCAGGCGCACGCAGCAACAGACGTCGAGCTCGATGCTGCGGACACTGAGTCGCTTAGCTGCCTTGTTCCTGTAGGCCTGAACGCACAGGAGGCCGGCAACTGCCGGGAAAGGACCTGGTTAGCGATGACGTGCGGTGATTGGAAACCCGACTCTGACACTGGCGACGACCGCACGTATGCTCCATCATCTCGAAAGGAGCGCAGCGGTCGGCGCCGAACCTAACGAACAGTACCGACCGATATGCGCAAGCGAAAAACACTGGGCGAGACGTATTGTAAGCAGCGCGCACACGGGTAATGACGACACGATCGAGATGTATTGGAATGGTCGCACAATTCAGCAGAATTTCCTTCGGGACGGCGTTGGCGCAATAAGGGTGTTGGCTCACGTCGTCCCGTTGTGATTGTTGGGCAGCGGTTAACAACCGTTTAAGCCGACCAAATGAGCGGATATAACCCTGGAAATTGTGTATAATGAAGGGAGTTGTGAGGAAAATCACACACTGGACCTTCAAAACGAGAGGTATATATGGTTCAAGGGCGTGTGCTGCTTCTCAACGGGCACACCTGGGAGCCGCTCTCTGTGATCACCATCCCACGCGCGATCAATCTCGTGCTGGCTGAGAAGGCGGTCGTGGTAGAGCAGAGTGGTGAATTTTTACGCACCGTTCGTGAAAAATTCCCCGTCCCATCGGTCATTGCGTTACGCACGTACGTGAACGTGCCTCGCAGACAGGCACACTGGAGTCGTCGAGGTGTTCTCGTAAGAGACAGCTTTACCTGCATCTACTGCGGTGTCCAACCGGGACAGTTGCTTCGCGGGAAATTGCTGACCAAGAGTGATTTCACCGTCGACCACGTCATCCCTCGGTCACGCGGAGGGCGCGATACCTGGACGAATACAGCCTGCGCTTGCTATGCGTGCAATCACCGTAAGGGTGACCGGCTGCCCAATGAGGCAGGAATGAAAATGGCCTGGGAGCCAAAAACGCCTCGTACCAGCTACCTGGTCGTCGCCGTAGGTAGTGGTAACGACGCGTGGAAACGCTACATCGAGTATTGAACTGAGTCGCACTAGGCGGCTCAGTTTTCATTTAGCGCACCGCTGTTCCCCAGCCGGTACTCTTGACGCTCTCTTTTTCGAGGGCAGAGCCGGCCATCTCTCCGTCATCTGGCACAGCGTCCTCAAATTCCAGACATGACATACGTCGCGCCAAGCCATGGCGATCAGCACTGAGACACATCATATATGACATATATACTATATGTATAGTCATATATAGGCGAATGTTCATGACCAGCGTTCAAACCCATGCTCAATCTCGATCCCAATCTCCCTGGATCGCGTTCGTCCGTTTACAGAATCCGTTCATGAAGTGGCTGCTTGGTTCGCCGCTGCATGTCTTCGCCAGCCGCATGTACATGCTGATCACGGTCACCGGGCGCAAGACGGGCCAGCGCTATACGACCCCGGTGCAATACACTCAAACGGGCGATGAACTGATCTTCACGACCAGCCAGGCCTATCGCTGGTGGCGTAATCTGATCGGTGGCGCGGAGGTCGAACTCCGGCTGCGCGGGTGCGTGCGTCATGGTTTCGCCCAGGCGACCACCGATCCGAACGCGGTCGAGGCGGCGCTCGGCAAGCTCTACCCGCAGATCAAAGCGGAGAAGCGCGCCGCAGCCGTATCCAGCACGGTCGCGGTCACGATCCGATTGACGGACTAGAACGCCGACAATCTCCACCCCATTCCGGCGCCGGATCAACCTCCACCCTTGAGAAAACCCTCCAAATATGATAGAACATATGAGCGATAACTTCGGCAAATGCTGAAGGTCGCGCGCTGGCGATTGCTGGCAGAAATGCTGGAATAAGCGACAATCTGCGGGCAATGCGGCGGATAAATGCATTGGGACGCGGCGGCGCCTCGGTTGATGAGGTTCACCTATGCATCTGATCAAGAAACAACAAGAAATCGCCAACGCCAACTTCACAAGCCGACTCTTTGTCGAAGGTATGGCGGGCACGGGCAAGACGACGGCGGCTATCGAGCGGATCAAGAGCTTGATCAAGGAAGGCGCTGCTGCCGACTCGATCCTGGTCATGACGCCGCAGGCGACGCTGGCGCTGCCTTATCGAACAGCACTGCGGCGCTCGCGCGTCAAGACGGCTGCCGATGTGCAGATGGAGACGCTCGGCAGCCTGGCCTTCCACACGGTCGATCTGTTCTGGCCGCTGCTGGCACAGGATTTGGGCTTCAAAGATCGCCCGCATTTCCTGACGCTGGAGATGGTGCAGTATTACATGACGCGGCTGGTCGAGCCAGAGATCCGGCGCCAGGATTACTTCAACAGCGTCCACATCAGCCGCAACCGGCTCTACACGCAGATCGTGGATAACCTGAACAAAGCGGCGCTGATCGGCTTCCCGCACGATGAAATCGGCGAACGGCTTAAGTCGGCCTGGCTGGGCGACGTCGAGCAGGCTTATATCTATGACGATGCGCAGGCGAGTGCCAACCTCTTCCGCGAGATGTGCCGCGAATACAACATGCTCGACTTCTCGCTTCAGGTCGACTTGTTCGTCAATCATCTGTGGAAGCTGAAGCCCGTCCGCGCCTACCTGACGGCCAAGTATCGCCATCTGATCGTCGACAACGTGGAAGAAGATACGCCCGCGACGCATGATCTGCTGCGCGAATGGCTGCCGCTGTGCGAATCCGCCGCGATCCTCTACGACAAGGAAGCCGGTTTCCGGCGCTTCCTGGGCGCCGATCCCAAGAATGCACTTCTGTTGAAAGCTGTGTGCGACGTGACTATCGATCTGGATCGCGGGCGCGTCATGTCGCCCGATGTCGAGGCGTTCCAGGTCGCCATTGCGCCGCATCTGGGCGAAAAGGACGGTCAGGCGCGGCCTAAGGACGGCAATCCGAGAGGCGCGATCGTCTATCCCCAGGATACGCGCTACCAGCCGCAGATGATCGACTGGGCAGTCAATCACATCGCCTCGCTCGTGCACGATCAGGGTGTGTCGCCGCGCGAGATCGTGGTGCTCTCAGCCTTCATGCCGGATGCCCTGCGCTTCTCGCTGCAGAGCCGCCTGGACGAGCGCAATGTGCCCAACCGAACCCATCGCCCATCGCGGGCGCTGCGTGAAGAACCGGCGGCGCGCGCGCTGCTGACGCTGGCCAAGCTGGCACATCCCGACTGGGGCATGAAGCCGAGCAAGTTCGACGTCACCTACGCGCTGACGGCCTCGATTGGCGAACTCGATCTGGTGCGCGCGCGGCTACTGACGGACACGCTCTATCGCGACGGGCGTCTGCTGCCGTTCGAGCGCATCAGCGAAGCACAGATGCAAAGCCGCGTCACCTTTGAACTGGGCGCGCGCTACGAGCGCCTGCGCAGCTGGCTGGATACGTACATCACGACCACGTCGCTGCCGCTGGATGCCTTTTTCAGCAAGCTGTTCGGCGAGGTACTGTCACAGCCCAACTTCGGCTTTCACAAGCAGTTCGATGCCGCCAACGCCGCCGCCAACCTGATCGACTCGGCGCGGCAGTTCCGCCAGACCGTCGGCAAAATCGAGCCGGACGTGCCCGCCGCGCCGGAATACATCAGCATGGTCGACGCGGGTGTGATCGCCAACCTGTACGTGCGCGACTGGCAGGCGGATAAGCAGGACGCCGTCTTGATCGCCCCGGCCTACACCTTCCTGCTCTACAACCAACCGATCGACTACCAGTTCTGGCTCAACATCGGCTCGACCGGCTGGGGCCAGCGGCTCTACCAGCCATTAACGCAGCCCTACGTCATGAGCCGACAGTGGACGCTCGGCGACAAGTGGACGGATGCGCTGGAGGTCGTCGCCAACCAGGAAGTCCTCTACCGCGTGATCGCCGGATTGATCCGGCGCTGCCGCAAGGGCATCTACCTCGGCTACAGCGAGTACGGCGAGCAGGGAATGGAGCAGCGCGGCCCGTTGCTGATGGCGGTTCAGAATATGCTGCGCCGCCTGACGCGGGAGGAACAGCATGTTTAAGCCGCGTCCCAAACAGGCGGAAGTCCTGGCCTACCAGCAGGGCCTGATGGGCGTCTCGGCGGTGCCCGGCAGCGGCAAGACGTCGACGTTGTCGTATCTGGCGGCGCGTCTGGTCGCCGTCGCCGATCTGGAAGAAGATCAGGAGATCCTGATCGTGACGCTGGTCAAGTCGGCGGTCGGCAACTTCGCCGCGGCGATGGCGCGCTATCTGCGCGAGGAATTCAACCTGCTGCCGGGCCTTGGCTACCGCGTGCGCACATTGCATAGCCTCGCCAACGACATCGTGCGCGAGCGTCCGGGGCTGGTCGGGTTGGCCGACGACTTCCGGGTGATCGACGAGCGTGAGGCGGCGGACATCCTGCAGGAAGCCGTTGAAACCTGGGCGCGCGCCAACGGCAATTCGCCGGATGCCTACCTGACGGACGAGCACTACGCCAACAACTACATCCGCACGACGCGCTGGCCGGAACTGCTTAACGAGATCGCGGCCAGCTTCATCAAGCAGGCCAAGGATATGCAGTTGAGTGCCGATCAGGTGCGCGCGCTGCGTGGCAAAGATGCCGGTTACCGGACGCTGGCCGATATGTGCATCGCCATCTACGACCAGTACGAGCGCGGCCTGGCCTATCGTGGAGCGGTCGATTTCCAGGATCTGATCCGGCTGGCGCTGCGCATCCTGCAGATCGACCATCAGTACCTCGAACGACTGCGCCATCGCTTCCCCTACATTCTGGAAGATGAAGCGCAGGACAGCAGCAAGCTGCAGGAGGACATCCTGCGCCTGATGGCCGGTGACGGCGGCAACTGGGTGCGCGTTGGCGACCCGAATCAGGCGATCTACGAGACGTTCACGACTGCCGACCCGAAGTACCTGCGCGCCTTCCTGGAAGCACGGGGCGTGCAGGCGCGAACGCTGCCGAACTCCGGGCGCAGCACACGCAGCATCATCGACCTGGCCAACCATCTGATCGACTGGTCGCTGGCGCACCCGAACACGGGCATTCGCGCCAAGCAGCCGCTGACACCGCCCAAGATCGAGCCGACGCCGCCCGGCGATCCGCAGGGCAACCCAGAGGATAACCCGGATGCGATCTTCTTGAGTGGACAGAAGTTCAGCCCGGACGAGGAGCGGCAGGCGGTCGTGCGGTCGCTCAAGCAGTGGCTGCCGGACAACCCCGACAAGACCGTCGCCGTGCTGATGCCGATCAACAGCAGCGGCGCGAGTATGGTGCAGGCGCTGCGCAAGGAAGGCATCCCCTACGTCGAGAATCTGCGCTCGACCACCGGCACACGGGCCGTCGTCGGTTCGCTGTCGATGGTGCTCGAATATCTGATGGAGCCGAAGAGCGGCGACGCGCTGGCGCGGGCCTACCGCGTCTGGCGGCGCGACGAACGCGGCGACGAGGAATCCGAGCGCAGTATCGAGAGCGTCGTCAAGGCGCTGCGCCAGTTGGAGACGGTCGAGGATTTCCTGGCCCCGCGCACGACGGACTGGCTGGAGCAGGCTGTGCCGCTCGACGAGAATTCCGCTTTGCACGAGCATCTGATCGCGTTTCGCGGGCTCGTGCGACGCTGGCAGTCGGGGGCGGATCTGCCGGTCGATCAATTGGTGTTGACGATCTCCGGCGATCTGTTCGCACTTGAGAGTGAGATCGCCACAGCCTACAGCGTCGCGCTCTATTTGCGGCGCTTCGCGGATTTGCATCCGGAGGCGCGGCTGCCGGAGTTCGTCGGCGAGCTGGCGGCGATTGCCAAAGGGCAGCGCAACTTCAGCGGCATTGGCGATGACGATGATGCCTTCGACCCCGACCGGCACAAGGGTGTCGTCACCGTGACGACCATGCACAAGGCCAAGGGCCTGGAATGGGATCGCGTCTATCTGGTGTCGGTCAACAACTACGACTACCCGTCCGCCGATCCGTTCGACAGTTTCATCGGCGAGAAGTGGTTCATCCGCGACAGCCTCAACCTGGAAGCGGAGGCGCTGGCGCAGCTTGACGCGCTGGCGGGCGATCAGATCTACAACGAAGGCGAAGCGACACAGCGCGCGCGCGTCGAATATGCGGCGGAGCGGCTGCGGCTGCTCTACGTCGGCATCACGCGGGCGAAGCGCGAATTGATCGTGACCTGGAACACAGGGCGGCGAGGTGAACAGGTCGAGGCCCGACCGCTGGCGGCGCTGCGCGGCTGGTGGGAAGCGGAAAGGGAGCGCGGACGATGAACCTGCCCGACGATTTCGTCTTCAGCCAGACGAGCCTGCAAGATTACGTCGACTGCGCGCGTCGCTTCGAACTCCGCTATCTGCTGCGCCAGCGCTGGCCCGCGCCGGAAGTCGACGACATGCTCGAATTTGAGGCGCGCATGGACAAGGGCGAGCAGTTCCATCACCTCGTGCACCAGCATCTGGCCGGCATCGACGGTGAGGTGCTGCTGCCGCGCATCGGCGACGAGGACGTGCGCCGTTGGTTCGACGTGTACTTGAAGAGCGGCCTGGACGGCGTGCCGGAGATGCGCCGCCCAGAAACGACGATCACGACCGTACTGAATGACACGATGCTGCTGGCGAAGTTCGATCTGCTAGCGGTGAAGCCGGGCGGGCGGGCGTTGATCGTCGATTGGAAGACGTCGGAGCGGATGCCGTCGACGGAACGGCTGGCCCAGCGCTTGCAGACGATCGTCTACCGCTACGTGCTGGCGGCGAGCGGCGAGGCATTCTACGGCGGCCAACCTATCCCGCCGGAGCAGATCGAGATGGTCTATTGGTATGCCGATCACGAGGGGGCGACGCAGCGCTTCCCATATGACGCGGCGCAGTACGCCACGGACACCGCCTATCTGGCTGGCTTGATTGAGGAGATCGCGTCGCGCCCGAATTTCCCGCTGACTCCGGATGTCAATCGGTGCCGCTTTTGCCCTTATCGCTCACTATGTGACCGCGGTGTGCAGGCGGGCCGTCTGGATGAATGGGACGACGGCGCCGATGAGATCGATCTGACCGCCTTCACGCTCGACATCGATCAGATTGCCGAGATCGAGTATTAGTTGGCGGTTAGCTTTTGGCGGTTGGGTATTGGCTTCTTGTGGCTACGACCGTTCATGCTTTGTCCGCCGACGGGTCAACCCGTCGGCTAGATCAAATCAAGCATACTGAAGATGCTTGAACATACTTCGGAGATGCTCTTTCTTATTAGCACCTTTAGCGTGCTTGATGGGCCAAAGCCGACCGATTGAAACGAAATCACCGAAGGTATCGGTCGGCGACGATAGTAGGTCATATGTCCCAAGGGATATTTACATTGTCACTTGGTAGCCCTTCAGACGTGGTCGAATCGAAGCGAATCCATTACCATGAAGCGTCGGTCATTCGAGGAGCTTAATCGCTGATGGATTGGCGGCGTTTTGTGCGATTCGTGCTGCGCGCCGGTGCGTGGCTGCTGCGCCTGGCCCTGATGCTGATTCTGCTGCGTTATTCGACGCCGCCCGAAGGCGATCTCTCGACCTCGATCGCGCGGCTGGCGCGCAACGATCTGTTCGACTACGTGGGCTGGACGGTTGATGCGCTGGCTGCAAAAGCCGAAGAGACGCTGTTTGGCGTGCATCCCTTCATGGACGAGGGGGGGCGCGTCGCTTTCGTGCGCCAGTATATGAATGACCTGGCCGAGGTGCGCACGCTCGAAGGGCGGATCGACTTCATCTATGCCGATCATCGCATGACCGAGCCGGGCAAGGCGACCGTCGAGCTGCGCGCCCAACGCGATGCCATGCGCGCCAGCCTGCGAGCGCGCCAATCGCTGGTCGAGAGCATCCTCGAAGGTCAGATCGCCGCCGTGCTGGTCGACCAGGGGTTTGGAACGCTCGGCCAGTTCTTGCCGCCCATCGCCATGCGCTTCACCCAACCGCCGAACTTCCTCGTCATCTCGCCGCGCGATTCGATCACCTTTGAAACCGGCATGGCGCTCGATCCGCTGCCGGTGGACGAGCAGACGGCACTCGAAACGGCGATTGAAACCGAGCATGAGGACGTCTCCGCGCTGATCGTGCCCATAGGCGGCATCGCGCTGTTTCCGGCGATGGTGCTCGAACGCACGTCGATCCCGGCCTCACTCGATACGTTCTCGCACGAGTGGTTCCATCATTACCTGCTGTTCTTTCCGCTCGGCCTGAACTACGACTACGATAACGAGACGCGCATCATCAATGAGACGGCGGCGACGCTCTTCGGCCACGAGGTCAGCCGCATGGTGCTCGCCCGCTACTATCCCGATCTGTTGGTGTCTGCGCCGTCGTCGCCGTCGCTGCAAGTCGCTTATGCGCCGCGCAGCCCGGCCTTCATGCCGCTGCTGCCGGAGTTTGCTCCGCCGCAGCCCGCAGCCTTCGATTACGGCGCGGAGATGAACACCACGCGCGTCGAGGTTGACCGCTTGCTGACTGAGGGGGACGTCGAGGAAGCCGAAGCCTACATGGAAGAGCGCCGCGAGTTGTTCGTCGCCAATGGCTATCTGATCCGGCGCCTGAATCAGGCTTATTTCGCCTTCTATGGCGGCTATCAGACCGGCGCGCCCGGCGCTGGCGGTGCCGATCCGATTGGAACAGCCGCACAGACTTTGCTCGACAAGAGCCGCTCCCTGCTTGATTGGGTGCTCGTCATGCGCAACGTCACCACGCGCGACGAACTGCTGGCCGCCGTCGAAGCCATCTCGGGCACGCCCGCATCCTGATCAAGAGTACGCGCCGATTGACGCGTACTCCTCTGTAACTAACTGCCGTGCTACATGACCGGTGTGACCGTCAGCTTGCCGCCCATCGCTTCGTTCGCGGCGGCGATCCGCTCGGCGGAGCTGGTGACGACGACGCGCCCGGCATCCGGGATGCGCGCCATCACGTTGGCCAGCGCGCGGAAGTCTTCGATGGTCGTCCCCAGCACTTCGTCGCGCATCTGCTGGCGCATGGCGTCGGTATAGCCGATCAGATGGCGCATGGTCGCGCTGTAGCCCTTGGCATCCGGCAGTTGGTACGGATCAAGCTGGCTGATAGCGCCGATGATGGCTTTCTCCAGGTCGTCCTCGCTCAGCTCGATCTTGCGCAGATAATCCGCTGTCCCGTCGTAGACCTTGAGCGTGTCGATCAGATTCGGATCCTGCCACGAGAGGAAGGTCGCCACGCCAGAAACGTGATTGAACAGGCAGGTGCCGCCGTAAGCGCCGCCTTGCACGCGCACCTTGTTCCACATGTAATCGAGGTTCAGGTGTTTGAGGATGACCACGTGCGAGCCGTTCAGCTTGTAGCCGAGGTCGTAGAGGTTGGCGCCTTTGCCGACGAAATTCACCTGCGTTGGTACGGTAACGCCCTCGTAGGGCGGCAGGTCGGCGTGCTGCCACGCCTGAGCGATGAAGGGGCTGCTCGGCAGGGCGGACAGGAAGGTGTCAAGCTGCGGCTGGAACGTCGCCCATGTCTCGGCGTCCGTCGTCACGTTGACGACCGCCGCGCTCCGATTGACGAGCAGGCGGCGCAGCGTCTCCAGCTTGTCGAGCACGCTGGCCCAGTCGTTCTGGATCTGGCCGATCAATTCGCGCACGAAGAACAGGTGGCTGATGCCGGAAAGCTGCTCGGCGAACCAGCCTGCGTCGTCGAAGTGCGCGCGCAGCCGGTTGTTGGCGATCATATGTCCGCTCATGCCCAGCCCGGCCTCCTGGCGCGCCTTGTCTTCCAGCGCCATCTGCAGGAAGCGCTCGCGGTTATCCAGCTTGACCGTCAGCAGGATGTCGCTCAGGATGTCGAGCATATCCTGCGTCTGTGCGCCCATCGCCTTCGCGCGCAGGAACAGGTAGGCGATGCTGTCCTCGCGCCCGATGGTCTGCGACGCCAGGTAATCCGGGCGGATGCCGCCGGTCTTGGCGCCGATGCGCTGGAGCAGGCGCACGTAATCCTCGCGCTCGGTGCCGATCTCGACCAGCGCGCGCCCGAACAGGCTGACGTAGGGCAGCAGATCGCCCGGCACGGCGTACAGGTTGAAGCCGATGTCGGCATAGACAATGCCGCTCGTCGCCAGGTCGTGATAGAAGATCGTGCCGTTGTCGCCGCTGATGATCTCGGTCGGCACGGTCTTGATCTCGCGTTCCAGGTCGGCCAGCGTCAGCCGCGGGATCTTGGCCAGGTCTTCCGGCGCATCCGGCATCGTCTGGCGGCGTTCGAGTTCTTCCATGTCGGCGATGATCGTCTCGATGGCGTCGGAAGCCATGCCGCCGCGCTCGTGCTGCAGGCGGGCTTCCTCGGCGGCGTCCCGCTCGACCTTCACCTGCGGATCGGGCTGCAGGATGACGGTCACACGATGCGGATTGTCGAGGAAGTACTCACCGATCATCGTTTCAAAGTAGCCGGGCTGCTCGGCGTAGCGCGCCTTGATGTGCTGCAGCGGCTCGTCAAAAGCGAGATGCTCCAACGGATCGCCGCCGTGCATCCACGGCTGCAGTACGCCGATGAAGGCTGCCAGCCCGCGCGGGAAGCCACCGGTGTTCTTTTCACGGAGTTGGAACTCGATCGTGTTGAGCGACGCTTCCACCATCTGAGGGTCGATGCCGTCTTCCGCCAGCTTGCCGAGCGTGGTCAGGACGAGCGTTTCGACCTTGGCGCCATCGGTCGGCTTGATGCCGCGCAGCCCGACGGTGAAGCTCGCCTGCCGTTTGAGCGCATCCAACCCGTCCCCGGCCAGGTTCTCGCCAATGCCGGAGTCGATCAGTGCCTTGCGCAGCGGGGAGGCCGCCGTCTTGATCAGGATGTGTTCGAGCACTTCCAGTTCGAGGATCTTTTCGGCGTTGGTCACTTCCGGCAGCAGCCAACTGATCGTCGTCAGGCCCTTGTTGCTCTCGTCGCCGGATTCGCCTGCGTCGTAGCGCTTGATCACCGTGCGCGGCGCATCGAAGCGCGGCTGCAATGGCACGGTCGAGTCGACGGTCTTGGCAGTGAACTCGGCGATGAAGTCGTCGATCAGGCGCAGGCGCTCGTCCGGATCGTCGTCGCCGTAGAAGAAGACGAAGGCGTTGGCCGGGTGATAGTAGGTATCGTGGAACCACTTGAACTGCGCATAGGTCAGATCCGGGATGTTGGCGGGGTTGCCGCCCGAATCGTGGACATAAGGCGTGTCCGGCAGCAGCGCCGCCTGCACCGACGTCTCCAGCGCGTAATCCGGCGTCGAGTGATAGCCCTTCATCTCGTTGAAGACGACGCCCTTGTACGTCAGCGGCGCGTCGCTGCTCTCCGTCTCGTAGTGCCAGCCTTCCTGCTGCAGGATCATCGGCGTGATGCGCGGGTAGAAGACGGCATCCAGGTAGACGTCGACCAGATTGTAGAAATCCTGCACGTTGGTGCTGGCGACCGGGTAGATCGTCATGTCGGGGAAGGTCATCGCATTCAGGAAAGTGTTGAGCGACGCCTTGAGCAGTTCGACGAACGGCTCTTTGACCGGGTACTTGCGTGAGCCGTTGAGCACTGAGTGTTCGAGGATATGCGGCACGCCGCTGCTATCCGGTGGCGGCGTTTTGAAGCCGACGCCAAAGCACTTGTTGTCGTCGTCGTTTTCGAGCGAGAGCAGCCGCGCGCCCGTGCGCACGTGGCGGAACAGCCGGGCTTTCGATGCCAGTTCCGGGATGTCGCGTTCCTGGATCAGTTCAAATCCGTGAGTGACTGTCATAGTTTACCTTCTCTGCCTGTGCCAAATAGTCGCTTTGACGGTCGAGTTACGAAGACAATACCCTGAAGTGCGCCTCGCGTTCATTGCCCCTGTCCGCCATACAGCGCACGGTAGATGGCGTGATAGCCGTAGATGCGCGTGACGTAGGTGCGCGTGCTTGAGATGGTGATCGAACTGATGAACAGATCCGGATCGCCGCCGGAGAGGGCGAGCCACTGCGCCGCATTGCCCGGCCCGGCGTTGTAAGCGCCGAGGGACGCCGGGACGTTGTTGTCGAAGCGCATGAGCTGTTCGTGCAAATAATACGCCCCGAAGGCGACGCTGGCATAGGGGCGAAACAGCACGCTGTGCTGATAGCCCGGCCAATCCAACTGCTGGGCGATGTATTCGCCCGTGCTTGGTATGACCTGCGTCAGCCCTTTTTCACCCGCCGCCGCCGTTGCATTGGCATCGAACAGGCTCTCGTGGCGGATGAGCGCGAACAGCAGCAGCGGATCGATGTCGTACTTGTCGGCTTCGGTCTGGACGACGTCGAGGTAGTAGACCGGGTAGCGCATGCGCGCGATGTACGGCGGCGCTTCCAGGGTGCTGATGTTGGCCGCGTCGATGATGTTGGCCGCCGCCTGAATCGACGCCTGATAGGCGCCAATCTGCCGCCAGTAGATCGCGAGTTGGTACGATGCCAGCGCATCGTCTTCGGTGGTGTTGAGCAAGTCATCGAATTCGGCCCGTGCTTCGTCGTAGGCGGCGACACCCCACAACTCGGTGCCGCGGATCAGGCGCGCATCCGCCTGCAGAGCCGGGGAAAGCTGCCACAGCGAGCCTTCTTGCTCGATGCCGAACATCTGCCGCAGCCACGACTCCGCCTGTGCCACGTCAGCCGCATCGTCGAACTGGAACTGATAGGTCGTCGGACGTGCAAAGGGTGCGCGGCTATCGCGAATGTCACGGGCGCGCGCGCTGAAGTAGCTATCTGGGGCGGCCTGGGCGGCCTGCTGCAGCGCCTGATTGGCGATGCCAGCATCCCCACGCTGAAGCGCCAGCCGCCCGACGTTCAGGTATGCCTCCGCCTGCAAATCGCCGGTCGCCGTCGAGGCCAATGCCGCGTAGAAGCGTTCCGCCGCGCCCAGATTGCCCGTCTGCATCGAGGCATTGGCGGCCAGCAGCAGCCCGTCACGTGCCTGCTCCGTATCCGGGTAGCGATCGGCAAGCTGCTCGAAGATCGTCGCCGCCAGTTCCGGCTCGTCGTTGGTGCCGTAGAGATAGCCCGCGCGCCAGAGTGCCTCCGCCGCCTGCGGCAGATAGTCGTACGTATCGGCGATGCGCATGTACTGGTCGATGGCTGTCGGGATGTCGCCGCTCAGAAAGTAGGTGCGGCCTTGCTCCAGCAGCGCGTCGCCGAAAGAGGTGCTGGTCGGGTACTGATCGATGACCGATTGAAAGGCCGTGATCGCCGCTGCCGGGTTGCCGACCTCGCGATAAGCGCGCCCTAGCTGCATGAACATCTGCGGTGGGATGTCCGTCAGCGGGTGCTGGGTCGAGTAGGTGTTGTAGGCTTCGATGGCGTCGGTGTAGTCGCCATAGGCATAACTGACCTGGCCGCGCTGGAACGGGTCGACCGTAATGCCGTTTTGCAGCAGCGCCTGCATGGCCTGATACGCTTCCGGGCGGTCGGAGTACTGCTCGAAGATCTCCTGCATGCGCGCCAGGCCGCTGGTGAAATCACCGCCGTCGAGCAGCGCCTGCGCAGCCGCATAAGCGATGCTGGCACGGTAGGGCGCATTACGCGCCACGCTCAGGATCGCGTCGTATTGAGCGACGGCGTTGGCGGGCTGCCCGGCGCTGATGTAAAGCTGAGCCAGCTTCTCGCGCAGGATCAGTTGCGGCACGAGGCCGCGGTCGGCACTGGCGGAGGCTTGATAGCTGCCGACGGCTTGATCGAATTGCCCCAGCGCGAGCTGCGCATCGCCGATCCGCTCGTAGGCATAGCTGTCGATCAGGCCGGGGCGCGACGCCAGATAGACGTTGAAATCGGCGATGGCGTTATCCCAGCGCGACAGCCCGAGGAAGGCATCGCCGCGCAGGAAGTAGGCCTGCGCCACACGTGAATCTTGTGGGAATTGGTCGACGAAGATTGTGAGCGCGTTGGCCGCTTCCTCGAACAACCCCTCGCGCAGCGCCGAGCGCCCCAGGCCCAAGGCGGCGGTCGCCCGTTCATCAGCCGGTGCATACTCGCCCTGGGCCAGTACCAACTGATACTGATCGACGGCGGCCTCGTAGTAGCCGTTCAAGAGCTTGCGGTCGGCGCTTTGCAGCAAGGCATCCGGCGCGAGCGTGGCAGTTGGTGTCGGCAGCAGCGCCAGCTGAGTCAAGGACAGCTCAAACGCGGCCTGTGTTTCGTTGGGAGCGATGATGATATTGGGCTGCTGTTCGGTGGTCTGCGTCAGCGAGCAGGCGCTGAGCAGCCACAGAAGAGCGAGGATCGGCAGCAATTGTCTGGTCATGCGCCGCATTATCGCGAGTGGCGCATGGCGTGTCAATATGCGCGCGATGAGAATTCGCTATGCGTCGGTCAGGGGACGCTTTCGGCCGTCTTGCGCTCCGGCGGCGTCAGTTCGCCCTTGAGCCACGGAATCCCGTAGCCCGCGACCAGATGGCCGGTTTCCGCCAACGCCCGCCCCAACTCGTCCGTGTTCTTGTACGGCCACCAGTAATCCGCCGCCGGTAGGATGTCGACGCCGAAATCCTGCACGACCAGAATGCTGAGCGTGCGGCGATCGAACTGGGGATGGTGGCTGGTCAGCGCCGGGTTGGATTTATCCGTGCGCGCCAGCGTGACGCGGAAACGTGACGGCTGCGGGTCGGGATAGGGCAGATGTTGGTAGGCGATGAAGGCGAACAATTCGTCGCCAAGCGACTTGCGGAAGCGGAATTGGCCGCCTGCCCACTGCGTCGGCTTGTCTTCCAGGCGGAAGCCAGCCGCGGCATAGGCCTGGCCGACGACCGTCAACAGGATCATACGGAAATAGTCGTGTTTTTCTTGCTGAAATGAAGTCACAGCAGCGCCAGCATAACCTTGCAGAGTAATATTATGAAAGCTTACAACAAGGTTGCCGCCAAGTACAGACTGTTGACGACAATGGTTTGTATGCAGCCTAACTCTCCCCGGTGACGACGCGCTGCTCGATGATCTCCAGGTCGATGGGCGTGTCAAGTTCGTTGGCGAGCTGCCGTTCGGCGGTCGTCACCACGCCAGAACTGATCGCCTGGGGGGTGCGCACGGTCGCTTCGATCTTTAGCGGGCTTTGCTCGCCGACGCGAACGTCGACCACCTGCATGTTCGGATCGTCAAAGGCGGCCTGGAGCTTATCCCAGATAATGCGCGTCCGGTCGCTGCGTGAGGCGAGCGCGATCAGCAATATGACGAGCGGCACAGCCAGCATCGCGGCCAGCGTCACCCATAGGTAGCGCGAGCGCGAACGCGCATCTTCCCAATGTGGACGAATGCCAAGCCACAAGAAGACGATCCAGGCGGCGACCGAGATGCCGACGATGTTGGTCGCGAAGATCAACCCGGCGCGTAAGGCAGTATCCTGGCGTCCGGCGGCCAGTTCCAGCCCGAACGTGCACAGCGGTGGCATCAACGCCGCCGCGATGGCGACCCCGGCCAGCGCCGAGGAGATGTTCTTGCGTGCCAGGGCATAAGCGCCGATGATGCCGGACATCATGGCGACGCCGATGTCGAGCAGGCCGGGCTGCGTCCGCGCCAGCATCTCGGTGGTCGGTGTTTGCAGGTCGGCCAGCGTACCGATGACGAAGGCGAAAGCGAGCGCCAATGGCACGCCGACCAGCAGTGCACTCAAGCCACGGCGCACAAGCTGGAGTTCGGCGGTCGCCATGCCGACGGCAAAGCCGACGCAGGGCTGCATGAAGGGCGCGACCAGCATGGCGCCGATGACGACCGCGCTGCTGTTGAGCACCAGTCCGAGCGAGGCAATGATGGCGGCGATGATCACGAGGACGACGTAATCGCTGCCGGGGAGCGTCATGTCATGCGCCTCGCGCATCATCGCTTCTTGCTCGTCCGGCGTCAGGCGCATGTCAAGGCGATTCAATCCGCGCTGGAGCAGGCCCGACCAGCGCGAGTCGGGGATCGAGCGGGCAACCAGCATCACGGAGCATTCCGCCTTGTTGAGGACGTAGCTGGTGAAATCGCCGAACAGCATGCGTTCGAGGCGCGTACGTTCCGAGATCGCCAGCAAGATCAGGTCGCGATCGTTCGTCTCTCCCAGAATGCCGCTGGCCGGGAAGTTAGCGTTGATCAGCGTCCGCTTGACCATGCTGGTATCGCGCAGGCCTTCGAGCGATTGATCGATGCGGCCCAGGCCGACCCAGCGCCCTTCGTAAGATTGCTTAGCACAGATGGCTTCGATCTTGCGGTCGCGCTTCTGTGCCAGTTGAATGCCAATCTGGGCTGCCAGCCGGGCGCCGACGCTGCCATCGACGGGGACAACGACGCGCTCGAAGTCACTGTGCGTCCCCGCGCGATAAATGAGCACGTCACACGGTGCAGTCGCGATCACATTTTCGAGAATAGAGCCGAGCTTGATGCGCTCAGCGACCGGCTGCTGCATCCCCAGCACGAGCATATCGGCGCTCTCTTCGCGAGCCGCGTCCAGGATGCCGCGCGGGATATTGCTGCTCGTGCGCGTCAGCAGTTCGACGGGCCGGTCTTGCTCGCGCATCTTTTCGATCAGCGGTTCGACCTTGTCGATGATCTTGCTGTCTTCTTCCAGGTTGCCCCGCGTGACGATCAAGGCCACCACGCGTCCTTCTGCTTCCGGATTGAGCAGGTCGAGGGCGAATTGCAGGAGCGTGCGTGCGTTGTGCGGATTGGCAACCGGGACGATAATGGTTGCCGGAAGTGTGGGCAGCAAACGGTCGTTCATGAGGTCGGAAGCCTGCCTTCAATGCGCAGATCATACGCTATCACGATTGTCCGAAAGCAACAACCAGGCAACGCATCAACAGAGAGGCGGATGATGTCTCCAAAACTCGATCTGATCGGGATGATTGTTCGCAGTATGCCGGAAACGCTCGATTTCTACCGTGCGCTCGGCTTCGCTATTCCCCCGGAAATGAATCAGGAGGGGCACGTCGAAGTCACACTCGACAACGGGCTGCGCGTGGCCTGGGATACCGTCGAGGTGATCCACAGCTTTGAGCCGGACTGGCAGCCACCCTCCGGCGGGCATCGCATGGGGCTGGCGTTCTTGTGCAGCAGCCCGGCGGAAGTCGATGCCAGCTACGCTAAGCTGACGGGTATGGGCTATCACAGCCACAAGGCGCCGTTCGACGCCTTCTGGGGCCAGCGCTACGCCCAGGTCGAAGACCCCGACAGTAACGTCGTCGACCTGTTCGCGCCGTTGTCGTAAACAAACAGGGCGAGTCTGGCTCGCCCTGTCATCTCAGGTGATACGGTTATCGCGACCGGCGTTTACTGCTCGACGATGGTGACCGATTGGATTTTGTCGCCCTGCTCGATAGCGTTGACGACCTTCTGCCCGTTACCGGCGACGCGCCCGAAGACGGCGTGCTTGCCATCGAGCCACGGGGTGGCGACGTGCGTGATGAAGAACTGCGAGCCATTGGTATTTGGCCCTGCGTTCGCCATGCTCAGGATGCCTGGGCCATCATGACGCAGCTTGAGCGCCGACGGCTCGTCATTCCAGCGATAGCCGGGGCCGCCGCGTCCGCTGCCTTCAGGATCGCCGCCCTGAACCATGAACGGCGGATCTTTGATCACGCGGTGGAAATTGAGGCCGTCGAAAAAGCCATCTTTCGCCAGGAAGACGAAATTGTTGACCGTGACCGGCGCTTCCTTGGCGAATAACTCGACGTCGAACTCACCCCGCGCGGTGACAAAATGCGCTGTGTATTGCTTGCTCGAATCGATCTGCATGGGCGGGGGAGCCGAGTAACGCTTACTCATCTGAAATCTCCTGACATAAATGATCGGTAAACAGCACGTATGGCAGCGATGGCTGTTGCGATACAAACAAACACCATCCCCGTACCGATCACGGTAGCGGGGACGGGTGCGTTGCGACTAGAGACAACTGCTGGATAGAGACAGGCCGAGCGCGCTGAGGATATTCCACACGATCGGGATGCGATCCCACAGGCACAACTGATCGACCAGGACGGCACCACCGATGGTGCCACAGCAGCAGATCAGTGAGAGCACGGCACAGCCGATCAGGACCAACCGGGTGGTGTTCTGCGGTTCTTCCTCGCGCACGGCATAGGGGTCGTAATCGTAGCCTGCACCGGGCGGCTGGATGGCCGGGGCCTGCTGAGGCGCGCTGTAGGATGGTTGCTGCTCATAACCGCTGCTGTAGGGCGGCGGTGATGCGGGCGAGTAGACAGGCTGCTGAGGCGGCGGAGAAACAGGCGCACGTTGGGCAGCGTTCGGCGCGGTTACGCCGGGTGCTTCTGCACCGGCTGCCGCTGTCGCTTCGTAAGCCAGCGTGACGGTTTCGCCAAGGCCGATCATGTCCCCTTGCCGCAGGGGGCGGGCGCCGGTCAGGCGCTGGCCGTTGACGAAGGTGCCGTTCGTTGAACCGAGATCCTCTAGCGTAAACCCACCGGCGCCGCGCGTGAGGCGTAAGTGATGTCGGCTCACTTCTGGGTCGTTGATGACGATGTCGTTAGTGATGTCACGCCCCAGAGTCACGATGTCTTTATTAAGCTCGTAGACCTGATTAGGCTGCGGTCCCCGGCGGACGATCAGCCGGAAGCTATCGCTGCCCTGCATAGAGTGCCTCCTCGCGCGCGGTGATTCCTCGGCGATGTTTCAGCATGGTTGGTAAATCCGTTGTGAGTATAAGAGGATCGCGATTCAGTGTCAAATGCAGAAAGCTTTCAGCAGATGACGCCCGACCTGCGCTATCCCTCCTTTTTAATCGCGTGGCCTCCGAACTGATTACGCATGACAGCCAGCACCTTGGCCGCGTAGCTATCGTCCTGGCGGCTGACGAAACGCATCATCAGCGCCAGCGTAATGACGGGCGCGGGCACATCCTCGTCGATGGCGGCCTGCACCGTCCAGCGTCCTTCGCCGCTGTCCGCGACCCAGGGCGCAATGTCCTTCAGTTCGGTGTCTTCGGCGAAGGCGGCGGCGGTCAGGTCGAGCAGCCAGGAGCGGACGACGCTGCCGTAGCGCCAGATCTCGGCGATCTGGTCGACCTGGAGTTCGAGTTCGGTCTTCTGCTTCATGATTTCGAAGCCTTCGGCGTAGGCCTGCATCATGCCGTACTCGATGCCATTGTGCACCATCTTGACGAAATGCCCGGCACCGCTCGGCCCGGTGCGTCCCCAGCCCTTATCCGGCGCAGGCGCCAGCGTCTCGAAGATCGGGCGCAGATGTTCGACCACGTCCGCCTCGCCGCCGACCATCATGCTGTAGCCCTCTTTCAGACCCCAGACGCCGCCGCTCGTCCCCACGTCGACGTAGTGAATGCCGGTCGATTCCATGGCTTTGGCGCGGCGCATGGTGTCCTGATAATTGCTGTTGCCGCCGTCGATCAGGATGTCGCCTGGCGAAAGCAGCGACTTGAAGGTTTCGATCTGTTGTTCGGTCACGTCGCCCGCGGGCACCATCAACCAGACGACGCGTGGCGCGCTGAGTTTGCTGACCACATCTTCTGCAGAAGTCGCTGCGATGGCGCCTTCCGAGGCCAATTCCTGCACCGGGCCGGGCGAGCGATTGGCGGCAATCACCTCGTGACCACCCTGCAGCAACCGCCGTGCCATATTGCCGCCCATCCTGCCCAGACCCATCATCGCGATTTGCATGGTGCACCTTTCTATGCTCGTTGGTTTGGCGGCCCCAATCTTACCCGTAGGGCAAGTGTGGGGCAATCACCGCACCGAATGTTCGTTTCTTGGCAAAAACCTGTAGAATCCAGAGGTAAGTATACGCCTTATGCGATAGGCAAGTCATGAACGAACGTTTCGTCATAACGCATCTGCGACGGCTGCCCATCTTCCAGCACGTGGCGCCGGATCAACTGCCACTGATCGCCGGTATTGCTCAGGTGTTGCGCATCGAGCCGGGCAATCTGCTCGTGACGCAGGGCCAGGCGTCGGAGGCCATGTACTTGTTCGTTTCCGGGCGTGGCATTTTGACCCAGCGCGGCGGCGATGGCATGGAAGAGCAGGTCGGCGCGGTCGGCGAGGGGCAGTACATTGGCGAGGAAGCGCTGTATTCCGAGCGCATCGAACCCTATTCGCTGCGCATCGTCGAATCGTCAATTGTGATCGTGATCCCGAAGCGAGCGCTTGCCGGGCTGATCATTCACTATCCTGAACTGCGCGCCAACATCGGCATGCAGCAGGCATCCACGCGCAAGGCCGTGCACATCTTCAAGGGCCAGCGCGAAGACGAAACCGTGCGCCACATCTTCAAGCGGCACTGGTGGGCCTTTGCCAGGAAAGCCTGGTTCCCGATGCTGATCGCGACGGCCTTGCTGGTGGGCGCCGGATTGACGCTGCATACGCCCGCACTGGCGCTGATCCTGCTCGGCGCGGCGGTCATCATCCCCGGCGGCATCCTGCTCTTCCTCTATGCTGACTGGCAGGATGATATGTTGATCATCACCGATCAGCGGCTGGTCAAGATCGAGGACATTCTGCTCGCGTTCGAGAAGACCATCAACGAGATGCCGTTGGAACGTGCCTACGAAGTCATCGCCGATATCCCTGCGGATCCGTTTGCGCGCCTGTTCGGCTACGGGCGCATCGTCGTCAAGACGGGCGGCTCCGCGGGTGAAATCGCCATCGACACAATGCCCGATCCCAAGCAGATCCAGCGCATCATCTTCGCCGAGCGCGACTCGTTCCGCAGTGGCGTGTCGAACCGCTCACTTGAGGCGATCAATCGTGAGCTGGACAAGGCTTTTGGTATCGCGACGCCGGAGGCCAGCGCGCCGGAAGCGCAGCCCAAGCCTCAGCCAACAGGGATCAATCCGCTGCGTACGCATTGGGTGGAAAGCAATGGCGACCTGATCTACCGGCGGCATCTCTCGGTATGGGGGCGCCACGTTCTGTTTGCCACAATCGTCATTCTCGCTTCGTTCGGCCTTGGGCTGGCGAGTTTGATCGTGCCCGCCTTGCAGTCGAGCGCCGTCGTCGGGCTTGGCGTTGCCGCCATCATGTTCCTGTTTGGCGCCGTCTGGTTCTATCTGGCGGATTGGGATTGGCGCCACGATATGCTCATCATTGGCCACGACACGGTCACAATCATCCACAAGCGCCCGTTGTGGCTGCAAAATGAGACCGAGCAGGTCCGCCTCTATCAGGTCGATAACGTCGTGTCCGAGGTCAACGGCGTGCTCGATCACCTGCTGAGGCGCGGCAACATCCGCATCTCGCTCGTCGGCAGTGACATCGCCGATGCCAAGCGCTTCAACACGGTGGGCGATCCACAAAAGGTGCAGGGCGAGATTTCACGGCGGTTGGCCGAATTGCATGACCGGGACACAAATGGGGGGATGTCGAACCAGGCGATTGCCGAATACCTGGCGGCGTATCATCAGCGCGTGACGGGTGCCTCAGCCTCGGCAGCGCCGGGCACTGCGCCATACAGCGCACCGGCCTACACGCCACCCCCGGCGGATGTGCCGCCGCCACAGGTGCGCGATGGGTCGCGCCCACCCAACATCCCGCGACGGCGCACGGATGAATAGGCTCGCTCAGCTGGCTGGCTTGAGCGTATCGCAACGCGGCTGCCCGCCCACGACGCTGATTTCGAGATTCCAGGTCGATTCGTCCGTCGCGCTTTGCCACAGGTCGTAATCGACTTCACACTGGTAGACGGCGTCACCATCGCCATGGAGCAGGAGCACGTAGTGCTCGTCGCGACCGGCTTCGCGCTCGGCGCCAATGCCGCTGGCAAACTGAAGCTGCGTGTTGGCCCAGTAGGGCGCCTGCGCCAGGCTGTCGCCCGTCGAGATGACGCTGCGCGAATAGCCCCACCGATCGATCGTGAAGTAACAGCGGTCGTCGTAGACGGGTTCTTCGCGGTATCGCGGTACACATTCCTCGCGTTCGCTGAAGGTACCGTCGCCGTTGTCGATGCGACGGACGCTGCACGTCTCGCCATCCTGGATGCGCCGGGTATCGCGCTGTTCAGTGCGGCGGCTGATGCTGTAGGCGCCGGAAGGCACAGAGTCGCACCAGGCGCTCTCGTTATGCGGTTCGAGGCTCTCGATCAGGATCTCGCGCTCCCAGGAGTGGCCGGTGACGACGGCAGTGCCTGATTGGGTGCGGGTGAGCAGGAAGATGATGCCGACGCAGGCAATGGCGGCGACGATCAGACCGATGAGCACCCCGCGCGGAATACCTGACGATGCCGGCTGCGCGGTCTTGAGATCCTGCGCCATGCTTTCCGCGGCGAGATCGCGCTGCTCCCCGGCCTGGAAACTCTGACCTTCGCCGCGCACCTCATCCTGCACGCGAGACGCCGTTTCGGCATTCTCAAGCGGTGCGCCGCACTGATGACAGAATTTTGAGTCGCCGCTGTTGGTCGTCCCACACGCCGGGCAGATCAGATCGGCACCCTTATCTACATGATCGGCGACGGCCTTCTTTTCTTCGTCGGATGGGAAGCGGCGGGTCTTCGGGTCTTGAGCCGAGCCACAGGTCGGGCAGAAGCGATGCGTATGGGCGGGTAACCCCTGCGCGCCACAGAATTTGCAGTCCCACAGCATTTCGTAAGTGCCAAGATGGCGCACTCGCTTGCTGTCGTCAGCGTCAGGCGGAAGCATGAAACCCTCACTCTCCGTGTGCTCGATACTTCCTTCATCATAAGCCGAGTTTGCGCACATCAGACAAGGGATTCAAGGCTTAAAGAAAGAGGCGGGTTATCTTTGCCCGCCTCATGTCTCTCTGCGCCTGGATGGTTAGGTCAGCGTGCCTCGTCGGGAAAAGTGGGCGGCAGCATCAAATAGCTGAGCAGCAGCCCGGCGATGCCGGTGATGAAAGCCGTGCCGAGCGAGAGATGGATCACCCACCACATGTCGTGGATGGCGTCGAGCAGGACGTAATAAACGACGACCCAGACGAACGGCACCAGGAAGGCGAAAGCACGCAACCCCAGCCCGCCGCGCCGCGGATCTTGCAGGCGCAGCAGAATGTCGCCGATCAGCCCGGCGGCCACGGCGCACACAAGCGTCTGCGCACGTTCGGGCAGCGGCAGGATGTCCAGGTTGAGCGAGAGCCAGAACGACATCAGGGCATTGGCGACCACGATGAACGTGATCGTGCCGAAGGGGAGTTGCCTGCCCCAACGGCGCATGGCGAAGAGCAGGACGCCGGTCAAGACGGCGCTCGAGATGACGGCGCTGGCGATGGTCAGCACGTCGCGGTAGAACTCCTCGCGCCCGATGACCGGCGTGCCAATAACGGCCCACCAGCTCATGAAGGGGTTGGCGTACATCGAGAAGAAGAGCAAGAGCGCGGTGAGCAGCGTCAAAGCGATGACGATTGGCAAGAAGCCGATCCAGCCCTGGCGTTGTTCGTCACGCGTGCGCGACCAGGCGGCGCGGATCGGGCCGGTCAGGATCAGGAAGCCCGCTGTCGCCAGAAGCAGGTGCGAAGGACTGAGCAAGGCTGCGCGGTTGGCCTCGAAGCCGAAGACCGAGTGCCAGACGAAATCAAAGCCGCCGCCGATCAAGAACAGCACCACGCCGATCAGCGAGAGCAAATAGCCCCTGGGCAGCGCAAAGCGCCAGGCATAGCCCTGATTGACGTTGCGCAGTTGGGTCATGGCCAGGAAGATGCCGGTGGCCGCCACGCCGGAATAGAGCAGTCCGTGGTAGGGTGTGAAAAACGTGTCGTCGACGATGTTGTTGTTATGCGCCCAACCGTCGACGTAGACGCCGATCATGAACCAGGCCGAGAGTAGCGCGACCATCAGGTCGAAGCGGACGCCGCCCAGCACATACCGATTCACCTTCTTATCGACATTGGATGTGCCGGGCGCCATTGCGCGCGAGGGAGATGCCATAGTACTGACCTTCTCTTCCTGCCATCAGGTAATCGCAATACGTGGGTCAGATGGGCCAAGTGCAGGCTGTGACAGGGACTATGTGATTCGACGCGTTCGCAGGGACAGCCTTACATTTTGCATTTTACCCCAGTGCGGCCAGATCTTCGCGAAACTGCATACCATAGAGCTTGGCGTAAAGACCATCGCGCGCCATCAGTTCGTCATGCGAGCCGATCTCGATGATGCGTCCCTGGTCGAGCACGACGACCCGATGCGCGACGCGCGTCGTGCTCAGCCGGTGCGCGATGATGACAGTCGTGCGATTCTGCATCAGGCGGGCCAGGGCTTCCTGAACCAGATGCTCACTTTCGCTATCAAGGCTGCTGGTCGCTTCGTCGAGCAGGAGGATGCGCGGATCTTTGAGGATGGCGCGGGCGATACTGACGCGCTGGCGCTGCCCACCGCTCAGCCGTACGCCGCGTTCGCCGACGACCGTCTCATATTGATCGGGCAGGCTCATGATGAAATCGTGCGCGTTGGCCGCTTTGGCCGCCTCGACGATTGCCTCGTCCGTGGCATCCAGCTTGCCGTAGCGGATGTTCTCGCGAATGGTGCCGCCGAAGAGCAGCACTTCCTGCGGCACGATGCCGATCTGGGCGCGCAGGCTGGCCTGAGTCACATGGCGCAGGTCGTGCCCGTCAATGCAGACGCTGCCGCTGGTCGGCTCGTAGAAGCGCGGGATCAGGTTGAAGATCGTGCTCTTGCCCGCGCCACTGGGGCCGACGAGCGCGACGATCTCGCCTGGGGCGATGTCGAGGTCGATATCTTGCAGGACTTCCTGGCGTTCGTCGTAGCTGAAGCTGACGTGGTCGAAGGTAATGCGACCTTCGACACTGGGCAGAAGATGTGCATCCGGCGCGTCTTTTACGTCCGGCACAATGTCCATCAACTGGAAAACGCGTTTGGTCGCGCCGAGCGCCTCTTGCAGCGACGTATACAGGCCGACGAGCGAGGCGAGGCTGCCCGCGACCGAGAGGCCGTAGATCAGGAATGAGATCAGCTCACCCACCGTCAAGCGGTCGGCCAGCACTTCGCGCCCACCAAACCAGAGTACGAGCGACAACCCGCCGAAGCCAAGAAAGCCGACCAGCGGGCCGAACAGCGCGCGGATACGCAGTACCCGGAGTGAAGCGCGAAACGCGCGATAGACTGCGCTTTCGTAGCGTTCGATCTCGTACGGTTCGCGGACGAAGCTCTTGACCTCGCGCACGTTCTGCATCGACTCGTTAGCGACGTTGAGCGCGCCTGCGAGATCATCCGTGATTTCCGTGTTGATGCGGCGCAGTCGCAAGCCGAAGATGGCACCCAGGGCGATGATGACCGGCACCAGCGCCAGGATGAACAGTGACAGTCGCCAGTTGATGACGAGCATGACCGCCACCGAGCCGACCATGATCACGACTTGCTGCAGCAGGACGTTGACGTTACTGGTCAGCGTCGAGCGGATCGCGGTCACGTCGCTTGACAGGCGCGAGGCCAACTCGCCGACGCCGCGCTGGACGAAGAAGCCGAGCGACAGGCTCTGGAGATGGCGGTACAACTGCGTGCGCAAGTCGACGACCAGCCGTTCGCCGACGTAATTGAGCGTATAGGTTTCGACCAGCGAGGTGGCCGAGCGCAGCAAGAAGACGACCAGCAGGCCGATCGTGATCTGGTTGAGCAGTTCAAGGTTGCGCTGGGTCAGCACGGCATCGATCACGTTCTGGATCACCCACGGGAAGACCAGGCTGAGCACGCCGCTGCCCAACGTGGCGAACACCGCAATCGCCATGTAGCCCAGATAAGGCCGGAGGTAGCTGAGCAGTCTTCTCCAATTGACGGGACCTTCGGGGATTTCGCGATCAGTGCCGGAGGGGCGGCGTCGTGATCTACCAAACATGAGGCATGATGCTTTCGATTGTGAGGCTCAATTGCAAGCTCAATGATACAGGCGGGCGTGTTAGAGGGAGATAGGAAACGTATGATAAAAGTGGGCTGAATGTAAAAGACCCCGAACGTCGTTCGAGGTCTTGTGTATGGGCATCTTGAACCCGGATTGTGCCGAGGGCGAGATTCGCACTCGCGACCCACGCATTTTCAGTGCGTTGCTCTACTGCTGAGCTACCTCGGCGAAGTGAGTGAAGTATAGAGCCGTGCCCCGAAGGGTGTCAAGTGTTCGTTCAGGCGATGCGTGCGTTACAATGACGTTTGAAGTGAGCGTGGAACGCGCGTTGAATACCACTTTTGCGTTGATCTGAGACTAATTAAATGCCGAGCTTTCGCTACGTTTACCAGGGTGAAACTTACACCGTCGAGCTTGAGCGCCTGCCCGACGATCGCTGGCGCGCCATCATCGGGGAGCGCGTCTATATCTTCAGCACGGGCGCGCTCGGCGATGGTGGCTGGCAGTTACGCTTTGACGATGGCAATCTGACGGCGTACACGGCGGCGGAAGGTAACCACCGCTTTGTCAGTCTTGGCGGTGCGCAATATGCCCTCGACGTCGCCGAGCAAGAAGGGCGCTCGCGCCGCAAAGCGGGCGCAGGCGCGGACAATGCGCGACTCACGGCGCAGATGCCCGGCCAGGTGCGTGCCGTGCAGGTGGCGAACGGCGATTCCGTCACGCGTGGCCAGACGCTCGTCATCCTTGAGGCGATGAAGATGGAACTGCGTGTGACCGCGCCGATTGACGCAACCATCCAGCGCGTTCACGTGCAGCCGGGCGATGTGGTCGAGCGCGGTGCCCTATTGGTGGAACTCAAAGCTGTCCCGGCTACTTCTCCGTGAGCGGCTCGTTCTCAAACTGAAGCAGCATGATTTCGGCTTTGCGGCGGCGATATCCCGGCGGCTTGGGCGGCATGTGCTCAAGGTAGTGCCTGACAATGTTGCCGAGATACGTTTTCAGCGGCGTGTAGGTGATGCCGAGTTCCGCCTTGCTCAACGAGTTATCCAGCTCGGACATCCAGCGCTCGCTGAAGGGTGAGCAATCCGGCAAGAAGCCGTGCGCCTCTAGTGTCGCGCGTGGCAGGCGCACGATCCGGGGTTTGACGTCCATAATCTCGCCGACCATATCGAGGAATTCATCCAGCGAGACCGTCTCATCCTGCGAAATGTTGTAGGCGCGGCCCTTGCCGAGGCCTGTCTCCGCGATGCGCACGATGGCATTGATCACGTCGCCGCCGTAGACGTGGCGCAGCGGATAGTTCGGCGTACTCGGAGCGAGCACCGGGCCACCGTCGCGCAGGCGCAGGACGTAGTTGTAGAGGCGGAAGAAGTGGTCGCGCTCGCTGTTGACCATCGGCAGCCGCAGGGTGGTGACGGGGAAGCCGTTCGCCTGCCATGCCTGCTGGAGCGCATCTTCGGCTTCGCGCTTGGTCAGTCCATAGCGCCATTCCGCGTGGGCGAAGGTATCCGGCTTGGGCGCGGGCATCAACCTGCCTGCATAATCACTTTCCTTGAACGGGCGCTTCAAGCCCTCGCGGATCAGGTAGACCTGGCCGGAACTGAGGAAGATGTAGTGCCCGGTACGGTCGCGCAGCAGCTCGGCCACGACGCGGGCTTCTTCGGCATTGTAGAGCGTGGTATCGACGACTGCATCGAAGTGACGGTTAGCGAGGACCGCTTTGAGTTGTTCGGGTTCGGTGCGGTCAGCGCGTAGACGTTCGATTTCCTTGGGGAGTTCATCCCGTGTTTTGCCACGATTAAGGACGGTAACGACATGACCGGCCTGACGCAACGCGTGGACGAGAAGATGCCCCATGTTGCGCGTGCCGCCGATGATGAGAATATCCATAGGTTGACTGTGTGCAGCTTTCATGAGGGGGAAAGCAGGCACCTGGCTCCTTTCAAAAAACTGTTGGGAGACGTCAGATATAAGTTTCTCATATCTTTGTCAAGATCAGCTTATACACTGCGACCTAAGGCAATGCCAATCTATTGTGTATAGCAGACGAACTGTTTGTATGCTCCCCTCTACGCCTCGATTTTATGCGCGTCTCGTTGGTTTTAACCGATAAGAAAATTCCAGCGTGAGCAGCGAAGCGACTTCTCGACGACGATATCGCTCAGCGCTTAGTCATATCGCGAATTACATCACAGATGATATATACTCACAATAAGACCATGAGAGTCACCATGTCGAACACTATGAACGATACACCTGAATGGCTGAGTTTGCAGCAAGCCGCACAGCTCCTCGGCGTACATCCCGCCACGGTGCGGATTTGGGCGGACGAAGGCAAAATACCATCAAGGAGAACACCGGGTAAACACCGGCGTTTTCGTAAATCCGACCTGATGCAGTATGCAGAGTCGCAGGGGGAGCTGCAGCCTCTAGAAGTCCAGGTCATCCTGCAAAATGCTCTGGGGCAGGTGCGCATGACCGTCGGCGAGAGCGCGCTGACGCAGGAGCCCTGGTACACCCAGATGGGCGAAGGCTCACGGGCGGAGATGCGCAAACAGGGGCGAATTGTCCTGGAACGACTGCGCCAATATCTGGCCTCCGGCGGTCAGGATACCCAGCTTGCCCCGGCGATCAAATTAGGCGAGGTCTATGCCCGCCAGCTCAGCAGCGATGGTCTGACGCTGCCGCAGGCGGCTCGGGGTTATTTTTACTTCGGCGATTTTGTCGTCAACGCCATTCTCACCTGGTCAGAGCTGACGCCGCACAGCCCATCCGAGTGGGCCCAATTGCTGCGCCAGGTCAACACCTTCATGAACACCATGCTGCTCTCGATTATCGAATACTATCAGGAAGATTGATTCGTGGTCGATCCGGCGTGGATCGCACTCAGCCTGGTCGAGCGCGTCGGCGGGAAAACCATGCGCGCGCTGCTGGCTCAATTCGGCAGTGCGGGGGCGGTCTTGATGGCGGAGAGCCACGAACTGCGCCGTGTGCCGGGCATCGGCGCGACGATTGCGGCCAGCATCCGCGCGGTCGATGTGAGCGCGGTGGAGCGAGAGATACCGCGCTGGCAGGCGGCGGGCATCCACATCATCACCGATAGCGATCCGGATTATCCTCCACAACTGCGCGCGCTGGACGACGCGCCGCCGACGATCTTCGTGCGCGGCGTCTGGGATGAAGCCTTGCGCAAGGCGGAGGCCATCGCCATCGTCGGCACGCGCGCGCCCTCCGAGATCGCGTTGGGCGCTGCGGAGTCGCTGGCGTTCGATCTGGCGCGTCGCGGCTACCTGATTGTCAGTGGTTTAGCGCTCGGCATCGATAGAAAAGCGCATTTCAGCGCGATCGCCGCCGCCGGGAACACCGTGGCGGTGCTGGGCGGCGGTGTCCTCAACGTCTATCCGCCCGCCAACAAGGGATTGGCCGAGGCCATTTGTGCCCACGGTGCGCTCTTGAGCGAAACGCATCCCTACGCCGAATCGAAGCCCGCCCATCTGGTCGCGCGCAACCGCATCATCAGCGGGTTGTGCAGCGCCGTGATCGTCGTCGAGACGAAAGTCGACGGCGGCGCGATGCACGCGGCACGCTGGGCGCGCGAACAGGGACGCGCCCTCTACACGCTCGATCTGCCCGCGTCGGGCAACCGGCAGTTGATCGACCAGGGCGCTATCGCGCTCGATCCATTCAATCTGCAGGCGCTGCTCGAACCCTAGTTCAGTTCCGACCCCCCGTCGACGTTGTACGTTTGGCCCGTGATGTAATCGCCCTCGTCCGAGCAAAGGAACGTCGCCATCGCGGCGATATCCTCGGCTTTGCCTTCGCGCTTGAGCGGGATCTTTTCGACGCGGCGGCGATAGAACTCACCCGGAGGCAGGCCCATGGCCGGGCCCATGGTCCGGTCGAGGTGCTCCCACATCCTGGTTGGCACCACGCTGGGGCAAATCGCGTTGACGTTGATGTTGTAAGGCGCCAGCGCCATGGCCGTGCCTTGTGTCATGGTGATGACCGCCGCTTTGGATACCGAATAATGCATGGCATCCGCGCGGCCACGGCGACCGGCAACCGACGACAGATTGACGATCTTGCCATAGCTGCGGTCGGCGCGGCCCGCCTCGATGATCGCCTGGGGAATCTGCGCGACCATCTGGCGCGCTGCCCGCTGCATACAGAAGAAGACCGCGCGCTGGTTGACGCGCTGGATCATGTCCCACTCTTCAGGGCTGAGTTCCAGCATAGAGGTTCGCTCAGACAGGCCCGCGTTGTTGACGAGAATGTCGAGCCTGCCGAAGCGTCCCACGACATCGTCGATCATCTGCTGCACGGCATCGACATCGCCAACGTCGATCGGATAAGCCAGGGCTTCGGTGCCGCAGGCAGAGAAATCTTCAGCCGCCTTGTAGACGGTCTCCCGGTCAATTTCGGCGACGACGACGTGCGCGCCCTCCTGGGCGAAACGCATCGCGATGGCGTGACCGATGCCTCTCCCTGCGCCTGTGACTATCGCGATTCTGCCTTTCAAGCGCTGAGAGTTCGTCTGAGCCATGTTATGCCTGCTTTGTGGCGATGGTCGGCGTCGACTCGGACTCGGCTTCCGGTTTGACCGGCTTGGGCGGGATGATGCACAGGAATGAGAACGGCTCGTCGGACATATTCTCGAACTGGTGACGTTCCCAGCTCTGGATGTAGACGATATCACCTGCCTTGATGTCTTCGAAGCGCTCGCCCAGCATCACGCGCGCCTCACCGTGAATGATCAGCACACCGTGATCGTGCGCATGCTCATCGAGGCTGGACTTGCCGCCGGGCGGGATGGTGAATAAACGGACTTCAAAATTCGGCGCGCCATCATTCTTGCCGATCAAAACCTGTTTGGTAGCGTTGTTGCTCGTATATTCAAAAACGTCGACCCCGTCCCAACGAAAGATCGGGCCGTCCTCTGTGCGACGGTGTACGATTCCCATGTGAAGATCCTTTCCGAAAATTGACGAAATCGTGTCTGTCACGCCCCAAGTATACCGCACACTTGTGAAGTTGATGCACACTTGACAGTCAGATCGTATAATTTGGACATCCAGGCAACTGAGATAAGGATTATTGCCCATGCAGACAACAATGAAAGCCGCAATTTATCACGGGGCAGGCGATGTGCGCGTCGAAGAGTACCCGATGCCGGATGCTCCCGGCCCGGGTGAACTGTTGGTGCACGTCAAAGTTTGCGGGATGTGTGGTAGTGATGTCACCGATTGGTACATGACTCCGCGCGCGCCTGTCGTCCTCGGTCATGAGCCCGCCGGTGACGTGGTCGCCGTCGGCGAGGGTGTGACCGCCTTTGCAGTTGGCGACCGCGTCGCGATTCATCATCACGTGCCCTGTATGGTCTGTGATATGTGCCGCCGCGGCAGCTACACCAACTGCGCAACCTTCAAAAAGACACGCCTCTACCCGGCAGGGATGGCGGAATATGTGCGTATACCGGCGGAGATCGTCGAGCGCGATATCCTCAAGCTGCCGGACGATCAACCCTACGAGGTCGGCGCTCTGGTCGAGCCGGTTGGCTGCTGCGTTCGCGCGCTTGATCGGTCCAACATCCAGCGCGGCGACACCGTCATCGTCATTGGCGCGGGCTTCAATGGCATCGTGCTGGCGCTGCTCGCCCCGCACTGGGGTGCAGATCGCGTGGCCGTGCTCGACATGCAGCAGCACCGCCTGGAACGCGCGCAGGCGATGGGGCTGAAAACCTTCGACGTCAGCCAGGAAGATCTCAAGGATCAGCTTGCGAGCTGGACGGAAGGCAAGGGGCCACATGCGGTGCTGGTCACGCCATCGGCACAGCCTGCGCTCGATCTTGGCTTCGATCTGGCCGCGCCGGGCGCGACCGTCATGCTCTATGCGCCGTGGCAGCCGGAGAAGCGCTGGCCGGTGAATCTGTTCAAGCTGCTCTTCCAGGAGATCACGCTGACCGCCACTTATTCCGCCAGCCCGCACGATACGCGCCGCGCGCTGTCGTTGATGGTCAACGGCATTCTCGATCCCAATCTGTTGATCACACATCGTCTTCCGCTGGCGGAGGCCGATAAAGCCTGGCACATGACCAAGTCAGCCGGCGATTCGCTTAAAATTGTCGTAGAAATCTAGCAAGGAACGGTTTCATGTCTTCTATGCGAGGGGTATTTTTTCTTGAGCCCGGCAAGCTCGAAATGCGCGAAGTCCCGATCCCGGAGCCGGGAGCGGGCGAAGTTGTCATCAAAATTGAGACTGCGACGACCTGCGGCACCGATCTCAAAGGCTACAAGCGTGGACACCGGCTGTTTCGCCCGCCGATGCCGTTCGGGCACGAATACGCGGGTGTCGTGACGGCGGTTGGCGAAGGGGTGACGCAGTTCCGCGAAGGCGATGCGGTTTGCGGCGCTAACAGCGCGCCGTGCGGCGTCTGCTTTTACTGCCGCCGCGGGCAGCCGTCACTCTGCGTCACCATCGAGGACAGCTTCAATTTCGGCTCTTATGCGGACTATTTCAAGATCCCCCCACACATCGTCGCGCAGAACCTGCATCACAAACCGGAGAACGTGTCATTCAATCATGCCGGTTTTGTCGAGCCGCTCGCCTGCGCCGTCAACGGTGTGATCAATGCCGATATCCAGTTTGGTGATACGGTCGCCATCGTCGGCCCCGGCGCGCAGGGCCTGATGCAAATGCAGGTCGCTCGTTCGGTCGGCGCGGCGCGTATTCTCATGATCGGGCGTGCGCATGGTCGTCTTGAAGTGGCGCGCGCGCTGGGCGCGGATGCCGTCTTCAGCAGCAAGGAGGGTGATCCGGTCGCCTTCGTCAAAGAGATGACCGGTGGCCGCGGTGCGGACGTGGTGATCGAGTCGGCTGGCTCTGCCGAAACCTGGACACAGGCGCTGCTGATGGTGCGCAAAGGTGGCACCGTCGTTCAATACAGCGGGCTGCCCGGTGGCACGCAAGTGAGCTTTGATGCAACGCATCTGCATTATGGCGGCGTCACGATGAAAGGTATCTTCCACTTGACTCCGCGTACGGTCGAGATGGCGGTGCAGGCGCTCGCCAGCGGGGCGGTCAACGTCGCGCCGATGCTCGATGGCAGCATTCCACTCGAGCAAGTCGAAGATGGACTGCTGCGGATGGCGCGCAGCGAGGTGATCAAGCTGGCGGTCGAACCGTCGCTGTCCTGATCGGTGAAGAAGTTGAAGTTCGTGGGAGGGAAAACCTCCCACGAATTGCTTAGTTGCGAGTGACAGGCGGGTTGAACATCGGCAGCGAGGCGAAGAAGCTGTCGAAGTCGAAGTCGACCGGCGCGTTGCGCGTCAGGATGTGATGCATGGTGCGGATTAATGGCAGGGCATTCTCGTCGATCTTGCCGCTCTGGATCATGGTCTGAATCGCGGGCATGATGGCGATGGTCGCGTCGACGCCCTCGATGGTCTCGCCCGGCATTTCTTCGACCGCATCGCTGTAGGAAAGCCCCATGCCGAGCAGACGTCCCATCCGCGAGTTACGCCCGCCCTGGGTCGTCACGTACAGATCGCCCGCGCCGGGCAGGCTGAAGACCGTCTCCGGGCGTCCCCCCATCAGGTTGACAATGTAGGCCGTCTCCGCCAGACCCTGGGCGAAGATCGCGGCAGCGTAGTTATGCATCTGCGCTTTTGCGACGTCCGGGCCTTGCTCTTTCGTCTTGCGTTCGACCAAACCGGCGGCCAGGCCGACGGCCAGCGCGATCGGGTTCTTGAGCGCGACGCAGACCTCGACGCCGACCATGTCGGTCGAACTCCAAACGTGATAGTAGGACGTCGCGAACAGGCGCTGAAGCCCAGGCAGGATGTCCGGATTGCGCGAGACGAAGACGACGTTTGTGTGGTGGCGTGCAGCCAGCTCACCGGCGATCGAAGGCCCGCCGATGGCGGCGAAGCTGATCTGATCGCGGATGCCTTCGGGCAGGTTGGCGCGCAGCACGTCGGGGAGGATCGCCAGTTCGCCGTCGTTGCTCTCCATGCCTTTGGTCACCATCATGACGATGTGGCCGGGGTGAAGATACGGCGCGAGGGCCTGGGCCGCCCAGTGAACACCACGCGAGTTGACGCCGAGCACGATAACTTCCGTGTCCTGCATCGCCTGGGCGATTTCGGTGTAAAAGTAGGGTTTCACATTGTCATGGATGCGGCGTTTGAGGCGCGGGTGAATGCGTTGCTCTTTGCAGCTCTGAATGATGTCATCGTCCAGATGGGTCCCGACCAGTCGTAAATCATTATCATTATCGGCGGCGGGGAATGTCAGCGCGGTTCCCATGACCCCGGCTCCCAACACCGTAATAACTGCCATTCTATATTCCTCCCACGTGCCATCATGATTTATATCAAATGCACAAATGTGAATGATGGGCACATTTTTCAGGAATTCTATGTTGCGCGACGATCCCTGTCAAGCAATCTCAATGGAAGGCATTTTAAGGAGGCGATTATTTATTCTGTCAGAATCTTTCATACTATTGTAACAAATCGGGGCTAGATCGCTTGACAGGCAGCGACAAAACCACTATAGTTTCACCGAATTGAATGCGCTGCACATTTGTGACAATACTACGCGCTCATTAGATGAAGTAAGTGCAGCCAAGATTGTTTAGTTTTTTGGAGATGTGTATTTATGGCACAACCTGGTGGTGTGACGGTCGGCCTGCCATCGTCTACCGCAGAAGCACCGACGCCGAAACGTGGTTTCTTCAACAGCGCCAATCCCTGGCTGTGGCTGAGTCCTGCACTCATCTTCCTCATAGTATATAGCCTGGGCCCCTTCATTCTCAACATCGTCATGAGCTTCACCGAATTCAAAGCTCGGCAGAAGACATTCACGTTTGTCGGCGTGGACAACTGGACGGACTTGTTCCAGGACTCGCGTTTCCATAACGCTCTGGGCATCACCGTGCAGTACGTGGTGGTTGCGCTCACCATCCAGGTCTGTCTCGGCTTGCTGATCGCCGTGCTCCTGGACTCGCGTCCTTTTGGCGTCGGGCTGATGCAGACACTCATCATTCTGCCGATGGTGACGGCGCCTGTGGTCGCAGGGATGTTGTTCCGGTTGCTAACGCATTCGGAATTCGGTTACATCGATTACATCTTCCAGAACCTGGGGATTGTGACAAAGGATGAGCCGCTCATCGGCGGGAAGGGCGTCTATGCCCTGATGGGCGTCTTGATCGTCGAGATCTGGCAGTGGACGCCATTCATCGTCTTGATCGTCCTGGCAGGTCTCAAGAGCATCCCGACCGAAGTGATCGAGGCGGCCCAGGTGGACGGCGCGAGTGCCTGGCAGCGCTTCTGGCGAGTCAAGCTGCCCCTGCTGCGGACGGTGCTCAGCATCGCCATCCTGTTCCGGCTGGTCGACCTGTTCCGCGTCTTCGATTACGTCGCTATTCTCACGGCTGGCGGCCCGGCCTTGCATACGGAAACACTGAGCTACTACGGCTACGTGAATACCTTCCAGCAGGTCAAATTCGGCTATGGGGCGACTATCGGCGTCTTCTTGATGGTCGTCGTGTGGATCGTCGCTTTCAGCTACATTCGCATCTTCCGTATGAAGTGGTAGAGGAAGATAGCTCACAATGGCAACTGCGAACTCCACCAAGTCCAGACTGGGCGTCGGCCACAAAAGCGAGAGCGAATGGCGCTCGATTCAACGCCAGCAGCATCGGCGGCAATTCCTGAACCGGCTACTGCTGACCATCGTTACAGGCGTCATCGTCTTCATATTCTTCTATCCGATCTGGTTCTGGGTGACGGCATCCTTCAAGACCTTCACCGGCATTTTCCAGATGCCGCCGCAACTGCTCGGCTTCGAGGCCATTGGCTCGTGGTGGAGCACCGTCATCGGCGGTCGTTCCTACCTGGAAGTCGTGCATGAAACGGTCGGCGCCAATGCGGGAACTGGTGGTGGTGGCACCGTCGGGTACTATATCGTCCCCTTCCTGGTCAACAGTGCCATCACTGGCCTCTTGAGCACGCTGGTCGTCATTAGCGTGGCGACGCCCACAGCTTATGCCCTGTCCCGCTTCAATCCGAGCGGCAAGCAGAACATCATCTTCTTCATTCTGTCGACCCGGTTCATGCCCGCGTTTGCGGCTGTGCTGCCACTCACGCAGATCTATCGCTTCATTGGCTGGGACGATACACGAATAGGCCTGGTGCTGGCTCACGTATTAATCAATCTGCCGTTGGCGATCTTGCTCATCAAGAGCTTCTTCGACGACGTGCCGACCGACCTGGACGATGCAGCCATGGTCGATGGTTGTAACCGGTGGGGCGCGTTCTGGCGCATCGTCATTCGCTACGTCATTCCGGGTATGGGCGCCGCCGCCGTGCTCTGCCTGATCTTCTCCTGGAATGAATTCCTGTTCTCGCTCTATCTCGTCCGCATTCCGGATTTGAGCACGCTGCCGGTGTTCCTGTCCGGGTTCGATACGGCCTCTGGCGGTACCGAGTGGGGCTTCCTGGCTGCAGCGGGCACCGCCGCCATGATCCCGGTCTTCATCTTCATCCTGTTCGTGCAGCGCAGCTTGATCCGTGGCCTGACGTTGGGTGCAGTGCGCGGCTAAAACAAAGATAGTTTCCGAGGGAGTCGTTGCTCTCCCGCATCTGTGTTCACTGGACGGACGACACAACGTAGGAGGTGGCACTGGAGATAGGTACTTTCGCAAGCCGTTGACGTTCGGGCGTCGCAGCAATACATCACAGCAAAGCATTTTAGTTTCGACATGACGTAACAGACATTCTTTGGAGGGATCAGCTAATGAACGTTATTGAGCGCCAGAAACGCCTGTATGTTGCGAAAGCGGGCGAGCAGGTGCGCAAAGGAAAAATGAGCCGGCGTGATTTCTTGCGCGCAGCGGCGGTCGCTGGCTTTGGCGTCAGCGCTGCCGGGCTCATGCGGATGGAACGGGCCGTGGCTGCGCCGGTCAAGGCGCCGGTTTGGGCACGTGATTACCTGCGGGCTCAGGATGAGATGAATGCCTGGCTGACGGAAGTCGGCGGACGTTTTTCGGGCACGACCATTCGCCTGTCGTCTGAATCGACTGCGCCGAGCCAGATTACCTCCGGCTTGATCGCGGATAACTTCACCGCGCTGACCGGCATCGAGGTCATCTGGGAACAGACACCGCTCGATCAGGTGCTGTCGAAGATCACACAGGACACGGCGACCGAGTCGGCCTCCAACGATATTTATTATCTCGATCAGTCCTGGCTTGGCCGTTTCGTCAATGACGTGGTCGACACTCGCGCGACTTATCTGAGCAACTCCGGCAGCGATCTGAACATGCCCGGCTACGACTTCGACGATTTCATCGCTGAACTCGTGCCCGCGATTGCCGAATACCAGGGGACGCTGGTCGGCGTTCCGTTCGACATCCCGATCTTCATCATGAGCTATCGCAAGGATGTTTTCGAGCAGCTCGGCCTGGAAGTTCCGACGACCATGGAAGCCTACGCCGCTGCCTGCGAAGCCATTTTCGAAGCTGGCTTGACCAACGAGGACGGCTCGCAGATTTACGGGACGGCGGGCCAGTGGAAGACCGGTCACTATTCGCTGCAGTGCGACTGGACGTCGTGGCTGTGGAGCCATGGTGGATCGCACACCAATGCCGACGGCCAGGCGGTCATCAACGACGACGCGGCCAAGGCGGGCGCTGCATACATGCTGCGTCTGGGCGCGACGATGCCTTCGGGCGCGACGACCTGGGATTGGTCAGGTCAGGGCGACGCTGTCGGTCAGGGTCTGGCCGGTGTCGTCATCAACTGGGGCGAGTTCTTCCCGGCTTGGGACAACCCGGATACCTCCAAGGTTCCAGGCTTGATGGAAACCGCGCCGCTGCCGATGGAAGACGCCCTGCGCACGCGTGACGAGTGCGCCTTCGACGAAACGCCGGGCATTGGCCACCAGGGTGGTTCCTGCCTCGCGCTGTCGAAATACAGCACCAATCAGGATGCGGCCTGGGTCTTCCTGCAGTGGGCGACCAGCAAGGAAACGATGGCGCTGGCGGCTGCGCAGAGCAATACGCCTGTGCGTCAATCGACCTTCGACGATCCGCGCACGCTCGAACGCGCCGAGCCGATGGCTGGCACGACCCGTCACTTCCCCGCCATCCTCACGGCGATCAAGGAACGCATGGGCACCGAGCCGCACTTCCCGGCCTGGGCCGATATCAGCAGCACCGGTGCTACCATCCCGACCGAACTCGGTCTGATGATCACCGGCGCGCAGGACATCGATACCACGCTGAATAACATCAACAGTGCCATTCAGGAAGGTATTGACGAGGGCTAATATAATACAGCTCTCCAAGGGTCGTGGGGGCACGGTTCGCCGTGTCCCCACACAGAAACAATGCAGGTTCATTGAGAAACGCAAGCAGAACTATGACAAGAGATCTCGTTATTGGCGTCGATAGCAGCACCACCGCATGCAAGGCGATTGCCTGGGATCGACATGGGCAGGCCGTTGCCGAAAGCCGCGCGAATTTTGAGCTGATCTCACCTAATCCCAACTGGTATGAACAAAATGCGGATGACTGGTGGACGTCCCTGTGCCAGACCCTGCGCGATCTGACCGGGCAGGTCGGTGCTGACCGCATCGCAGCCCTTTGCATCACCAATCAAAGAGAGACATTCGTGCCGGTCGACGAGCATTGTCGCCCGATTCGCAATGCCATCCTCTGGGTCGATGACCGCTGCCGCCTGCAGGTTGAAGAATTGGATCGCCGGATTGGCAGCGACGTCGTTCAGGATTTGACGGGCAAGGGCCCTTCGACCAAGCAATCACTGCCGGAATTATTGTGGCTGCAGACGCACGAGCCGGACGTGTTGCGCCGCGCATACCGGATTCTTGACGTTCACGCCTTTCTCGTTAAGCACCTGACCGGGCTTTGGATCACGAGTGTGCCCGCCGCCGACCCGATGGGTCTGCTCGACATGCGCCGGAACGCCTGGGCGTCCGATTTGATGAAGCAGCTCGACATCAACCCCGAACTGTTCGTCGAACTGGTGCCGCCCGGCACGATCATGGGCGAAGTCACCGTCGAGGCATCGGTGCTGACGGGTCTGCCGCCGGGAACGCCGGTTGTCGCCGGTGCGGGAGATGGTCAGAGCGCCGGGCTGGGCGCGAATATTACCGAGGCGGGCAAGGCCTATCTCAACCTGGGGACGGCGATGGTCTCCGGGGCGCATCTGGAAGAATACGTGGCCGACCGCGCCTTCCGCACGCTCTGTTCGCCACTGGCGGGCTGTTATGTGGCGGAAGAAGTGCTGGGCGGCGGCACGTTCACAGTCAACTGGTTCGTCGATAATTTTGGCCCGGATATGGGCGGCGTTCATTTACCCGTCTCACGCGAAGAAGTGCTTGAACTGGCGGCGAGCAAACTGCCACCGGGCGCGCTTGGCTTGATGCTGGTGCCCTACTGGAACGGCGTGATGCCGCCCTTCTGGGACGCCGGGGCGACGGGTATCACAATTGGCTGGACGGGGGCGCATCGCCGCGAACATTTTTACCGCGCAGTACTTGAGGGTATCGCCTTCGAACACCGCCTGACCATGGAAGGTGTGGCGCACGCGACCGGCACGCCGCTCAACGAGTTCATTCTGATGGGCGGTGGTTCACGCAGCGCTCTCTGGTGCCAGATCGTCGCGGACATGCACAATACCCTGGTGAGGCGCGCGAGTACGACCGAAGCGACCAACCTGGGCGCCGGGATTGTGGCAGCTTACGCGGTGGGCTGGTATTCCAGCGTGCGCGAGGCCGCTCACGCGATGACGAAGACAGGCCGCAGCTTCGAACCCAATGACAAAACGCATGCCATTTATGATCGCCTTTTTCGTGAGGTTTACGTGAACTTGTTTCCGGCGTTGCAACAATACATCGACCGTTTAACTGAACTCACGTATGATCAGCAAGATTAGAAGCAGAGCCAGGAAGGGAATCGTATATGCGTATTGCTATTGGCTGTGACGAGGCAGGGCTGCCGCTACTGGATGTCATCCGCGACCAGCTCAAAGAGAAGAACATCCCGGTCGAAGATTTCGGCGTGCACTCCATCGACCCGGTCGACTATCCCGATATCGGTGTCGCCGTCGCCGAAGCCGTCGCGTCGGGCGATTGCGATCGCGGTATTCTGATCTGCGGCACCGGCATCGGCATGTGCATCACGGCGAACAAGGTGCCGGGTGTGCGCGCGGCGCTCTGCCACGACACGTACTCTGCCGAGCGGGCGCGCAAGAGCAACGATGCACAGGTCATCACGATGGGCGCGCGCGTCATCGGTCCCGAATTGGCCAAGGCGATCATCAGCGTCTGGCTGGAGTCGGACTTCGCGGGCGGGCGTTCGGCACCCAAGGTTGCCAAGATGAACGCGGTCGACGATCGTTACCGGCACCAGCGTGAGGCCGCGGAATAAGAGCGCCTTTTCGTCAACGATGTGGCTGCAGGAAACGTGCGCCACATCGTTGTTCATAAACACAGTTGCGTTCGTAGTGATATGAAGATTAGAATAATTTGTCTTTTTGTTGAGTACTCAAAAGAGGCCTGATGCAGTTTAGCAATCGCGACGATCTCCTGACCCGTGTCGCATCACTGTACTACGAATACGATTTCAACCAACAAGAGATCGCCGACAAACTGCAAATCTCTCGCTCCAACATCTCGCGCCTGCTCAAAGAAGCCAAACAAAAAGGACTGGTTGAGATTCGCATTCACCGGCGGATTTCGACATCGCCCGAGCTGGAACGCGCCTTTGTCGAACAATTCGGCTTGAAGCAGGCGATGATCGTCGACAACCCTGACGACAGTTACGAGGAAGGGCTGGCGTCCGCCGGTCAACTCGCCGCCTGGCACCTGGAAGAAATCTTGCAGCCGCACACCGTAATTGGTATTTCGTGGGGCACGGGCGTGAGTTCTGCCGTCAGCGCAGTGTCGGTGCGGCACGAGTACCAGATCGACGTCGTGCAAATGATCGGCAGCGTGGGGACGGTCGCCTCAGTCATCGACGGCCCGGAACTGGCGCGCCAACTGGCGAGCAAATTGGGCGGTGATTACTACTACCTGCATGCGCCGTTGTTCGTCGATAGCCGGGCCACGCGCGATCGCTTCCTGGAGCAGCCGACCATCGCCGACACCCTGACCCGCGCTTTGGGAGCACAGGTCGCTCTGGTCGGCGTGGGGACGACCGCGCCCGGCGCATCGAGCTTCCTGCGCGCACGTCACCTGACCGAAGAGCAGGTCGGCGAGCTGCGGGCGCAGGGCGTCGTCGGCGAGACGGCGGGGCGGCACTTCGACATTCAGGGACGTGCGGAATACGACATCAACGACCGCGTAATCGCGCTGCGCCTGGACGAGGTGAAGAAGATCCCGAACGTCGTCGCGGTGGCGTGTGGGCTGCCCAAAGCGCGTGGCATCCTCGGCGCATTGCGCGGCGGCTATTTGTCGGCACTGGCGACGGACGCGAGCACGGCACGCGCTGTCCTGGACGAAGCCAAACGCCTCTAGACATCTCCCAATGACACATGAATATCACCGGTGCTGATGCGCCCGGTAGTAGCCAATGGTCGAAAAGCCTTGCCACAAGCTGTTGAGCATCTGGCGGCTGGTGATATTGTCCACGCACGGGTCGGGCTGTGAGTCGGACTGGAAGTGCGGATCGGTCAGCACGATCTGCAGCACGGCTGAACGCGGCTGCAAGCGTTCTTGCTCGACCTGGACATTGGCGAGCAGGAAGCGGTAACGGAGCGTGGCCTGGTTGAGCGTCGGATACAAGCTGACACCGCACGGCTCGCCAAAACGCTGGATCACCCACCCGGCATCGAACTGATGATCCTGCGCGAAGTGCAGGAAGATGCGCCCGACAGCCCCTTGATTGATCGACGGGTAGAACTCAAGCGCGACCGATTCGAAGCGCGTGACGATTTGCTTGGGATACAACTGCGAATCGGGCAGGCGGCTGATCTGGCCGGTCGTTTGTGCCCAACCCGTCTCTCCGGGGACGATATCCATGATGCAGGGCGCGGTCTCACACCACGCCAGGAGCAGCGCACGATGATCGTCGGGCTGCCTGAACGCGCGCCCTGCTGCCAGCGCCGCGCCGGAGACGACCACCGTCACCAGCAGCAGGGTGATGACGAAACGCAGCCCGAAACGTCGCGTCAAATCATAGACCCTCGAAATGCGCCAGCGCGTGATACGTCTCTTTGAGCGCCGGGTACAGGTCGCGGAAGATGGCGTACAGCTTCTCGTATTCGGCGGCGGTGGCCGGGTCGGGCTCGGTCGTATCGACTTTGCGCACCATCTGGCGGCAGGCTTCGGGCACGCTGGCGTGCATCCCTGCGCCGACGGCTGCCAGGATGGCCGCGCCGAAGGCTGAGCCTTCATTCGTGTTGATGGTGTAAAGCGGGATGCCCATGATGTCGGTCGTCAGTTTGAGCCAGACGGCGCTGTTGGTCGCGCCGCCGGTGACGACCGCTTCGACCGGGTTAACGCCGAGGCCACGGAGCAGTTCGAACTGGTCGCGCATGCCGAAGGAGATGCCTTCCATCGTCGCACGGATCATGTGCGGCAGACCGTGGCGCAGCGTGAAACCAACGAACGCCCCGCGCGCATACGGATCGGGATGCGGGTTGCGCTCACCCGTCAGGTAGGGTGCGAAGACCAGCCCCAGCGAACCGGGCGGCACGCTCTCCGCCTGCCGGTTGATCTCGTCGTAGCCTTCGTCGGGGGTCAAGGCATCGTGCAGCCAGCGCAGACCACCCGCGGCACTGAGCATGACGCCCATGTGGAACCACGTCCCGGCCATCGGCCCGCAGAACGTGTGCAGCCTGCCATCGGGTTCCGGCGCGTAGCGATCGCTGATGGCATGCGCGACGCCCGACGTACCGATGGCAAGGCTCGCCTTGCCCATCTCGACGATGCCCATGCCGACCATCGCCGCCGGTTGATCGCCCGCGCCGCCGACGATCGGCGTGCCCGCCTTCAAGCCGGTGATGGCCGCGGCCTCTTCGCTGACGTAAGCGCAGATATCCGGCGACTCGCACAGTTCTGGCAGCCATTCGCGCGGGATGCCATAGGCTTCCAGCAGCTCATCCGACCATGTGCGTTTGCCGATATCCATCAACGCCAGGCCGGAGGCATCGGCCACGTCGGCGGCGAATGCACCGCTCAGACGGTAGCGGACGTAATCCTTGGGCAGCAGGATGTGCGCGATCTTTCTGTAGATCTCCGGCTCGTTCTGCTTGATCCAGAGGACTTTCGGCGCAGTGAAACCAGGCAACAGGATGCTGCCGATCAATTGATAGAGACGTTTTGCGCCGATCTTGGCGGTGATCTCTTCGCACTGCTTGCCGCTGCGCTGATCGTTCCACAGGATGGCCGGGCGCAGGGACTGGCCGTCTTTATCGAGTGTGGTCAGGCCGTGCATTTGCCCGGTCAGGCCGATGGCAGCGATTTCTTCGGCGGGCACCTGTTGCAGCACATCACGCAGCGATGCGGCGGATGCCTGCCACCAGTTTTCCGGGTCTTGTTCTGACCAGAGCGGACGAGGGGTTGAAAGTTCGTGGGGGTGGCTTTTCGATGCGATGACCGTTCCGTCTGCGTCAATGACCAGCGCTTTGGAGGCGGTCGTACTCACGTCGATGCCGATGACGTAGCGCGCCATGGGTCAATTCACCTTTGGGGTAGTAAAGAATCTAGGGTGACGAAAAATCTGGCTGCAAAGATAACATATCTTCGCTTCTTGAGCGATAAGACGGCCTCGGTTATCTATCATTCGTCATTACATTCCTGAGCGCCGAAGCGAGCAATTCAGGGGCCCGCGCGCTAAAATAGCCGTCAGCTTATGTGCCTTTGTTGCAAAAAGGATCGTGTCATGATCAAACTTATCGCTTTTCTCACACGTAAGCCCGGTCTGACGATGGAAGAGTTTAAAGAGCGCTGGGTGGTGGAGCATACGCGCATCTCTGGCAAGCTCCCTGGCCTGAAGGGGTATCGCATCAATATCGCCATCGCCACGCAGCCGGAAGGTGCGCCGGACTATGACGGCACGGCGGAATTATGGTGGGATAGCCTGGAGGATATGGAAGCGTCATTCGCCACGCAGATCGGCCAGGAGGCCGGCGCCGATGGCGATCTCTTCAGCTCGGTGCGTATCCATCTTTATACCGAAGAATTCATCACGATGCCCGGCCCGCTGCCCGACATTCGGACGACCAGCTAGCAGCATTGCACCCCGGTACAGCGTGCCGGGGTGTTTTGTCTCCCGCGGCGCTACGATACTATTGGACTCTCGGCAGGGAGGCAGGGTATGGACACGCTCGACACGCAAATCGACCCGCAGGATGAGCGCTTTATCGCTAACGATCGGCACAACCGGGCGCTGGCGACGGAACTGCGCGATCGCCTGGCTCAGGCGCGCCAGGGTGGCGGCGCACGCTACCAGGAACGGCAGCGCGAGCAGGGCAAGCTGTTCGTGCGTGACCGCGTCGATCGCCTGCTCGATCCAGGATCGGCGTTTGTCGAACTTTCACCCCTGGCGGCCTGGGGTGTCTATGAGGATGATGTGCCCAGCGCGGGCATCATCACCGGCATCGGGCGCGTCCAGGGCCAGGAGTGCATGATCGTCGCCAACGATGCGACGGTCAAGGGCGGCACCTATTTTCCGCTGACCGTCAAGAAGCACCTGCGCGCCCAGCAGGTTGCGCTGGAGAATCATCTTCCCTGCATCTACCTGGTCGACAGCGGCGGTGCCTTCCTGCCCATGCAGGACGAGGTATTCCCCGACGGCGACGACTTCGGACGCATCTTTTACAACCAGGCGACCATGAGCGCGGCGGGCATCCCGCAGATCAGCGCCGTGATGGGCAGCTGCACCGCGGGCGGCGCCTACGTGCCGGCTATGAGTGACGAAACGGTCATCGTCAAGGGTACGGGCACCATCTTCCTCGGTGGCCCGCCGCTCGTCAAGGCGGCGACCGGTGAGGAAGTTACGGCGGAGGATCTCGGCGGCGCTTACGTGCACACCCATATCTCGGGCGTGGCCGATCACTTTGCCGAAGATGACGAGCATGCGCTGGAGCTTGTGCGTGGCATCGTGGCCTCGCTCAACCGGCGCAAGCAGATCGATCTCGAGCTGACGACGCCCGAACCGCCGCGTTACGACGCCGAAGAACTCTATGGCATCCTGCCGTCAACCTTCCGCGAATCGTATGACGTGCGCGAGGTGATCGCACGGCTGGTCGATGGCAGCCGCTTGCGCGAATTCAAGGCGAATTACGGCACGACCCTGGTCACCGGCTTTGCGCACATCGAAGGCTTTCCCGTCGGCATCATCGCCAACAACGGCGTGCTCTTCAGCGAGAGCGCTTTGAAGGGGACTCACTTCATCGAGTTGTGTTCAGCGCGCGGCATTCCGTTGCTGTTCTTGCAGAACATCACCGGTTTCATGGTCGGCAAGGTCTATGAGCATGGTGGCATCGCCAAGGACGGCGCGAAGATGGTTCACGCGGTGGCCAACGCTGCCGTGCCCAAGCTGACGGTCATCATCGGCGGGAGTTTCGGCGCGGGCAATTACGGCATGTGTGGCCGGGCTTATGCGCCGCGCTTTTTGTGGATGTGGCCGAATGCGCGCATCAGCGTCATGGGCGGCGAGCAGGCGGCCAACGTGCTGCTGACGATCAAGCGCGATCAGTTGGCGCGCGCGGGCGACCCGGATCTGGACGAGACCGCTCAAGCGGCTTTCAAGCAGCCTATCCTGGACAAATACGAGCGCGAAGGCAGTCCGTACTACTCGACGGCGCGTCTATGGGATGACGGCATTCTTGACCCGGTCGAGACGCGCCGTGTGCTGGCTTTGGCCCTCAGTGTGAGCGCGAATTCAGGCCGGGCGGACACGCGTTTTGGCGTCTTCCGCATGTAGCATAAGTACTTTTGTCCTACCCCCTAGAGCGGCTGAGATCGCGTATTATGAAATTTGTGAAAAATCGTACACAACTCGACCTCGCCTTCTAACCCGGTTGTTGCAATCTTTACGCTTTTCACATTCTGACGCGGTGTAAGATTCGGCAATACTGAGGAGAATCACATGATCCACAATGTTGTCCTTGAAGAAGCTGCCTTACCCCCTCGTCATGTGATGGAGCACTATCGTCGCGCCTATAAGATGGTCAACGGCAGAGAGCCAGCAGTGCGCTATGCGGGCAACTACTGGTACTTCGTCAACAACGAAGCCGTGCATCACGGTGTCCTCATCCGCGAGATTGCGCGCCTCCGCGATCTGGCGCAGAAGCAAACCCTGATGAATGCCGACAAGGGCATCATCAACCGTATCATTGCTAAACTGCGCGGATTATAAATTTCTCAATTGTTGTCCGCGCCCCCTTTACGGATTTTTCATAATTTCTCCGTTTACCCATTCGTCGTATTGCGCCCATAATCTGTGATAATGAAAGAAGAGTTCCGAAGATTTCAGGGATCCTCTATGAGTGTCCTCATTCCGGCCTTGACAATCACGGCACGCGACGTCATCGAAAGCTACGTCGAGTCATATCGCACGGTTTATTTGCGCAAGCCGGCCATGCGTTATCTTGGCAATGGCTGGTATCTGGTTGACGACGAGATCGTGCACCAGGCCATCATCATTCAAGAGACAGGACGTCTCCAGCAGATGATCCGGCAGCAGATGAGCAAGCAGCTTGCACCTGAGGTGATTCAGCAGCGCAAGAGCGTCGTCACGCGCCTGATTGAACGTCTGCGCAGGCTTTAACGCAGGTCTCCAACCTCTCGATCAAGCTGGCAAACTCGGTCAAATGGGCCGCGCGGCATTCGAGCGCGATGTGGCCCGCCTTATCCCAAACCCGCAACACACCCGTATTCTCCACATATTCCCAACGCGTCAGTACCACGTAGCGATAGCGCTGCGGCACGTGGATGCGGCGGATCAGGCTGCTCGGTGTGGCGTCTACCCCTTCGCGCCAGATGTAGAACGCTGGGAGGAGCATCAATACGACCGCTGCGAACAACCGGGCATCGACGGCGCCGCGACCATGTGCGACGATCAGCGTGAGCGTCAGCAGGACTGCCGGGGTCAGCCAGAAGACGGTCAGCAATGCGCGGTATGGCTGCGGTAGCCGGTGCCGTGACAGGATGGCTTCGTCAGCGCTCAGTAACATGGTTCGAGCTCCCGCTATCGCTCACTCGCCACGATATCGATAATCTGCGAATGGCGCGCGAACAGGACGAGCGTATCTCCGCTTTTGACGCGGATACTCCCCTCAGGATGCACGAGCGCATCACCGTCACGGGCATGCAGCACGATATCCAGGTCGTGGTCGCGCTGAAGATTGCCGATGGTCTCATCCGCCATAAACGACTCCGGCTCGACCTGCAGCCGGATCATGCTGTAATCGACGCCATGCACCTTGATCGTCTGCGTGACTTCGATGCCGACTGCGGCACCGGCGAAGGCGGGCGCAGCCAGATCGGACGCGCTGAGGACGGCCTCGACGCCCATGAAGCGGTTGAGCTGGCGCGCGAACGTGCTGTCCCACATACGGACGATGATACGGACATCCGGGTTGAGGTCGCGGGCGCGCATCGTCATTTCCAGGTTGACGTGATCGTCCGACGTGGCGATGATGAGCGCACGAGCAAAGCGCAGCCCGGCCTTCTCCATCATCGTCGGCAGCCGTCCATCGCCGATCACGAGCGGCACCCTGAGGACGCTCAACTCCTGATCCTTTTCCGCCGAGAGATTGGCGTCGATGGCGGCAACTTCAAAGCCCATGCTGACAAGCTGGCGCACGATGCGTAAACCCACGTGCCCAACGCCGATGACGATCACGTGGTTGCGATAGGTCGATGCCACGGCTTCCTCCCATGCATTGCGGCGACCGCTGCGGTCGAAGAACAAGCGCCCAAAATCGACCGCGCCGCGCCCGACCACATAGATGCCGATCAGGGGTAACACGTACCAGAAGACGATCAGATAAGGTTCGGAGGGGGGATGCTCTTCCGGGATGCCCTGCAAGCTCATCAGTTGAATCATGTCGTAGGGCAAATCGGCGAACGAAATGCGCTCGCCGCGGGCCAGGAAATGAAGCTCGCCATAGACCCAGCCGCCGCCCAGAGTCGCGATCAGCAGGGCCAGGATCGGCAGGCGAAATTCTCGCATCAAGGCTGAAGTATCATGCCAGACGGCGCGCATAATTCGCGTCATTCGCGTGATGCGCCGACGTCCGCTTGGAAACACGATCTGGGTACGGCTCATGGGCGGATAGATGTCTTCGTTGTTTCCCTTAATTGTACGAAGATTGCGCCCAACTGAAAAGCAAAGAGCGGGCCATGTGACCCGCTCTCGTGCTTCACTCCAATTCCAGACGGATGGGCTACGGGCAAGCGCCGCGCTGGAGCAGGTAAGTGATCGTCTGACGGTTGTCGTTCTCGTTGAACTCTGGGATCAGGTTCTGAGGATCGATCGTCAGCGTGATGATGTGGTTTTCGTTGTACCACGTATCGACCTGCAGCGGGATGTTCACCCGGTAGGTGGTACCCGGATTGATGATCGGGAAGTTGCCGATGCGCGTTTGTTGGATCGACCCGTCTGCCGCGCGCGTATCCACCAGCGAGACCGATCCGCCGGGGCTGGGGATAGTGCCCAGGTTGGCGACGTCGAAGCCTACCGTGAACGGTGTCGCGCAGGTCGGGTTCGGCGTGTCGAAGACGACCAGCCCGGCGACCAGGTTGACCGCGCTCGCGGGTGTGAACGTGGGCACCGGCGTCGGCGTCACCGGCAGCGGTGGCGGCGCGATGCGGCGAATGTTGGTGAAGTCGCCCTCGGCCTCGACAACCGTCGGCGAGACCCAACCGCGCTGGCCGTTGGGCAGTTCGATGTAGTACCAGCCCGTTCCCATGTTGCTGATGCCCAGGATCGGCACGGTCTGATCGCGCTGGAGCGATCCGACAATCGGGTAGTCCACGCTGTCGCCGGAGCGCACGTTGACGGCAACGCGGGTGGCGATCACACGCGGCGTCGGGTCGATGGTTGGGATGCTGGTGGCGATGGGCGCCACGGGCACCACCGGCTCTTGCGTCACGATCGGGCGCGGCTCGGCGAACGGCGGCGGCGCGTTCTCGACGCGGATCGGCGAGACGATGGTCGTCACCGGTTGGCCACCGCGGATGCGCACCGTCAGGCGCAGGGCATAGACGCCGTCTTCAGTCTGCGTCGTATCCCAAACGCCCAGGATGCCATCCTGCACCGGCGCTGAACTGGGCATTGTGGCCGGGAACCAGAGCGGCGTGGCATTCGGGTCTGCCCCTGGCGTAAATTCAGCGAGCTGGCTGTACTCGATGAAATAATTGGTCATGTTCGGCAGGTTGGCCGAGCCGTGAATGGTGAAGTCACCGGAAACAATGTATACGGGCGGCGGAAAGCTAATATTCGCATTCGGGTTATCCTGCGCCAGACCCGGTGCTGCCAGAGTCAGCATGACCACCAACGCGATGAACAGCATGGAAGCCGATCGTCTCGACATCATAAGCGCGCTCCTTTGCCACAGTTAAATCTGTAAAGGTAGTATATACCAGGCAGATGAATGCCATCGGTATATAAACCTTAAGTCTATGCTTAAAGGATAGTCCATTCGGGCTACCGCGTGCCAGACGATCAACGGACGGTTTCCCTGCGCTGTGTTAGAATGAGAGATGTGCGCGGTCACCCGGTCGGAGGTCATGTCATGCTCCGCATTCTTCTTATTGCACTGCTGTTGTGCGTCATGCTGCTGGGGTTACTGATCGTTCCGACAGGTTCGAGCGCGCAGTCGATCACGCAGGTCACCCTCTACCCGCCGGGCACGGTCATCTTCACGCTGACGCCGAGCGCTGCGCCTACGATGACGCCGGAGAGGGGCTGCTCCGCGCCGCTCTCACTGGGGGTAGGTGATGAGATCGGCATTCGCGCGGGCATCAATCTGCGCGCGGAGCCGAGCGCCAGCAGCGCGCAGGTCAACTATTTTCCGCAGCCCGTGTTGGCCTACATCACCGATGGCCCCGTCTGCGCCGATGGCTACAACTGGTGGCGCGTGCGCGGCGTTGGCGATCCGGGTTGGGTCGCCGAGGGCAAGCCCTACAACTACTACATCAGTCTGCTGAATACGGCGGGCAACATGGTGGCCTGTGCCGAACCGCAGGAGATTCAGCCGGGTGAGCGCATTCGCATCCTCCAGAGCGTGCGTGTCCGTGCGGAACCTGGCTCGGAAGGGCTGGTGCTGACCATTGCGCCGTTCACCTCGCTGCTGCCGGTGCTGGATGGCCCCGTGTGTCGCGATGGCTTGAATTACTGGCAGGTGCAGGTGGAGTACGGCACCAGCGATCAGGATGTCGCGGGCTGGATTGCCGAGGGGCCGGGCTACGATTACTACATCGAGCCGGAACTGCGTCCGCTGTACGCCGAGGCGGAATGCCGCCCGCCGTTCGATTTCAGCATCGGCGAGCGCATCGTCGTCAAGGGGACGCATGGCGCGGTGCGCATCTTGCGCGGGGCGCCCAGTGAGCAAGCGCCGCTGGTAGCGACCCTGATCGGCGGTCTCCAGTTGACGGTGCTCGATGGGCCGGTGTGTCGCGATAATTTCAATTGGTGGCAGGTTCAGGTCTATGGGGGTAGCAGTGACCCGATTGGCTGGGTCGCCGAAGGCACGCCTGCAGATCGCTTCCTGGAGCCGCTGCCGGTATCGGATCGGCCACTCTAGAAACAAACGGGGCGTTCAAAGACGCCCCGATTTCGTTGATTGAGCAGTTACGCTTCGACTTTCACACCGCGCCAGAAGGCGATGTGATCCTTGATTTCGCGGGCAGCCGGTTTCGGTTCGGGATAGAACCAGGCGGCGTCGCGTTTCATCTGGCCGTCAATTTCAATGCTGTAATAGCTGGCTTGCCCCTTCCATGGGCATACAGTGTGCGTACCGCTGCTGCGCAGATACTCTGATTTGACCGTCTGGCGTGGGAAATAATGATTGCCCTCCACGAGAACGGTCTCGTCACTTTCCGCAATAATGACACCCTTCCAGATCGCCTTCGCCATGTCCTACCGCTCCGTTCCAATGAGACTTGTAGTATGTACCCATCGTAAAACCGGACGACGCGATAGTCTGTTGACTTTCCAACAAACGCGACTTCTTCATGATTTGCTCATGTCGTCTAGCGAGTGAACGGGCTGCTGGCGAACAACTGCTCGATCCGGCTGCGGAACGACGCGGCATCCGAGTAACGATAGTACTGGTTGAAAGCTGCCCATGCCTCGGTGCTCATCCCGCCATAGAGATAGGGGAGGACGAGGCCGAGCACGCGGCATTTGTAGCTGTCCATCTGGCTGGCTTGCGCCATGGAGTTCAGCTGCGCATTCAGATCCGTCTCGCTCAGATACGAGAGCACACGCCCACGGTAGTAATCGGGGTACAGCGCGCTCTGCGGGCGATAGGGGGGCGCGTAGACCATGATCGCCTCGACCAGCGGTGACTCTGCGTCGTTGCAGAACTGGTAGGCGTAGGTCGTATCCGCCAGGATCAACTCCGGGATGCCGTCGCCGTTCAGATCGGCAAAACGCGAGCCGCAGGCTGCGGGCGAGGTCTCCAGTACCTTGGTGATGGTCGGCCCCAGATCATAGACCAGGACCGTACAGGACAGCCCTGTCGCGCCGCCATGGGAGACCTCGAAAGCCACGTCAGGATTACCTTCGCCGGTGATATCGGTGCCGGTCACGTTGCTGACCGAGCCGCCGATGAAGCTGTCGATCTGCACGCGCGGTTGATCGGCGCTCTCGATGACGAGCGTCGTGTACGTGAAGGTCGGATCGCTCCAGTAGCGCACGGCATATTTGTCGATGAACCATTCGCGCTGCAAGCTGAACAGGAGCGGCTGGCTGGCATAAGTGTTGCTCGTCGGTGCCGAGGCGGGCGGGACACCGCGCGCAGCGGCCTGCTCCGCGCTCAGCGTGCTCTGGAGCGCGCTCAAGGTCGCGGCACTTTCGTAGGCCTGTTGTATGGCGACGGCCTGCGCGGTCGCCGTCGCTTCGTAGGCCAGCGTCGGCGCGATGGCCGTGGCAGTGAGCGCATCCTGCGCCTGGCTGACGGCGATGGCCGTGCCCTGCGCGATTTGTGTAGCGGCGGACGACGTGGAAACGGCGACCTGCGTCATTTGATCGTAGGCCTGGGCGACCTGCGTCGCGGCGACGGCTGTCGCCTCCTGATTGGCGAGATCGGTTTGAGGCAGCACGACGAACAAAATGATGCCGCCGCAGATCAGGATCGCGAGCAGCAGGCCGATCGCGACTGGCAGCAGATAGCGCGAGCCCGTGGCACTGGCCGCCATGGGCACGGCACTCGTCTCTTGCTCGACGGTCACGCGCGCGGGTTCTGCGGCAGGTTCTGATCTCATCACCGGTGTTTCCGTACGCGCGGGCTGCGCGGTCGGCTGTGAGCGGATCGTCGCCTCCTGCGGCATCGTAATGGCTGGCGGCGCCACCGGTTGGGCAGCGGGCAGTGTGCCCCAGTAGCGCAGGGTCTCGATCAACTGGCGGATGCCGGTGTCATAGGACTGCTGGGCGAAATCGACGTACTGTCCCGGCTCCAAATGAATGCCGAGACGATCCGGCGTTTCGGTGGCGACCAGGATGACCGGCTTCTTGCGCTGGAAATAGGTGTTCCAGTCATTGAGCACACGCCGCTCCGCCACGGACATCCCGGATAGGACGACGATCATGGCATCGCACAATTCGAAGCCGATGTTGAGATCGTTGTGCCAACGCCCATTCTGAGGCACGTCGGCGGCATCCACCCAGACGTTTGCGCCAAGTTCGACCAGGGCACGCCCAATCTGGCGAGCGAAAGACACGTCGGTTGGGCTGTGGCTGATGAAGATGCGCGCCATATTCAATCATCCTTGGCGAAGGAGCGCTCACAACAATGTAACGATGTGAGTATAGCGCAGGTCGCTTGAGCGCGAAATTTTCTGGTCGCGCGGTATACTCCACGCAATCTAATAGAAGGAGCGAACGTGTCGAAGCAATCCATCGTTTTTGATCGTGCGGCTGATTACTATGATGAGACACGTGGCTTTCCACCCGGCGTCAGCGAGCAGGCTGCGGCGCTGATCGCACGGGCGGGCGGATTGGGCGCACGGAGCCGTGTGCTTGAAGTTGGCGTCGGTACCGGGAGGATTGCGCTGCCGCTGGCGACGCATGTCGACGCCATGATCGGCATCGATCTGTCCTCGGCGATGCTCGCGCGCTTACTCAGTAAACGCCGCCAGGAGCGCGTCTTCGTCGCCAAGGGTGACATCACCCAGTTGCCGCTGGCCTCTCGCACCTTCGACGCCACTATCGCTGTGCACATTTTCCATCTGGTAGCGGATTATCCGCTGGCACTGCGCGAGATCGCGCGTGCGCTCAAGCCGGGCGGGGTGCTCCTCCATGCCTGGACGGAACAGGATCGCTCGGACGCGCTGTTTGATGTTTGGAGCCAGGCGACCGGACGGCAGCAGAGGCCCGAAGTGGGCATGTCGATGGATCAGCGCCACGCCTCGATGCTCGAACATGGCTGGCAGTTGCTGGGCGAGCGTATGGAGATGACATATTCGACTGAGCGCGCGCCGAACGCTTACCTGGAGTCGCTGCGCGGGCGCATCTGGTCGCATACGTGGCGCATGACAGACGAGGAGCTGGAGCAGGGTCTGCACAAGTTGCAAGCTTACATCGAAGCGCACTTCGACGATCCGAGCCAGCCGGTGCCGGTCCATTCGACCTTCGCCGTTCAGACCTACCGGGCGCCCGCGTAACTTCTACAGATAGCGGCGGCAAACTGACTCGACGTGAGCGCCGTAAGGCTCGCCGAACAGGTTGTAGTGCACCAGTAGCGGATAAAGCTGGTAAAGCGACCGGCGCTCGGCGTAACCCGGCTCCAGCGGATAGATTGCTCTGTAGGCTGTGTAGAACTGCGCCGGAAAGCCGCCGAACAATTCGGTGAACGCCAGCTCGATCTCGCGGTCGCCGTAATAGACCGCCGGATCGATCACGGCGGGGACGTCGCCCGCCAGGATCATGTAGTTGCCACGCCAGAGATCGCCGTGCAGCAGCGCGGGTGTGCTCTTATTCGGCAGCAGGTTCGACAGCCGTGCCATCAGCCGGTCGAGCAGCGCCAGGCGCGACGCGCTCATGCCGCGCTGACGGGCCAGCACCGCCTGTGGCGCAATCCGTTGATCGCGATAGAAGTCTGCCCAACGATCCATCGGCGTGTTGCGTTGTGGCAGCTTGCCGATGAAGTTGTCGCTATCCAGCCCGAACTGCGCCTGGCTGATCTGGTGTAGGGCGGCCAACACCTCGCCAAAACGGGTCGCGAAGGTGGGCGAGGCTGGCGCCTCATCCAGCCATTCCAGCACGAGGTAGGCCGGGAGATCGCCGTCCGCCTCAGCCTCGGCGATCACGGCGGGCACACGCAAGCCATGGCCTGCGCGCAGCCGTTCCAGCCCTCGCGCTTCGGCGGCGAAAAAGCCCCTTGGCGCATTGTCGTTGACTTTGAGGAAGTAGCGCCCGGCATCGACTTCGACGCAGACGGCCTCGTTGATGTCGCCACCATGAACGCGGCGGATGGATTGTGGATCTTCGTTGAAGACGTTGCGGACGATGGTCTGAAGCTGGCGATCGTGCATCAGCGGGACTCAAACCTAGTGGGGCGCATGCAAAGATGCGCCCCGGAATATCAAAGCGGAGTTGCCAGGGCGCCTAGAGCACCGGCGCATTGGGCTTGCGGTGCACGAACTGCCCGCCGCCATTGGTGCCGAACCACTGGTCGCCATCGACCAGCTTGCGCCCGCGCAGGTAGACCTGCACCGGCATGCCACGGACTTTCATGCCCTCGAACAAGCTGTAGTCGCATTTCATGTGCTGCGTCTCGGCGCTCAAGGTATGCGTCTTCTTCGGGTCCCAGACGATCAGGTCTGCATCACCGCCGACAACGATGGCGCCCTTCTTCGGGTACATGCCGAAGATCTTGGCCGGATTCGTGCAGTTGATCTCGACGAAGCGCTGTGGCGAAATCTTGCCGCTGTTGACGCCGAGATGCCACATCACCATCAGACGATCCTCGATGGCGGGCAGGCCGTTGGGGATCTTCGAGAAATTGCCCTTGCCGAGCTCCTTGCCCGGACGGCGATAGCTGGGATCTTGTTTCTCGTACTCGATCCAGTTGCCGCCGTTATGCTTCTCTGCCCACTCTTTCCATGGGCCGACGCCACCTTCGTACCAGAAGTCGCAGTGATCCGTGCTGACGACCTGGAGCGTGCCATCTTTGATCGCCTGCCAGAGGACGGCGTGATGCTCAGGATTGCGCACCGGCGGCGAGCAGACGTACTTGGCGCCCTCGAAGCCTTTCGCACCCAGGTGTTTATCGCGCGTGATGTGGAAGTACTGCACGCATGATTCGCCCATGACCGGGTAGCCGAGCGCGCGCCCACGACGCAGCGCTGCGATCGATTGCTCGCACGTCACGTGCACAACGTAGAGCGGGCAGCCGGTCATGCCGCTCATGACGACCGCGCGGTTGGTCGCTTCACCTTCGATTTCCGGCGGACGCGACGAATAATGCCAGACGGGATCGGTCTTGCCCTCGGCCAGGAGCTGCGTGCGGAGCTGCTCTTCGACGTCGCCGTTCTCAGCATGGACCATGACGAGCATGCCGTTGGCAGCGGCCTGCATCATGGCGCGATAGAGCGTCTTGTCATCGACCTGGAACACGTTCTTGTAAGCCATGAACAGCTTGAGGCTGGTGATGCCCTCGTCCAACAACGACGGGATTTCGTCCATCACGTCGTCGCGCAGGTCGGTGAGGCCCACGTGGTAGCTGTAGTCGATCTGCGCGGGTTTCGATTTTTCGCGCCAGATGTTCAATGCATCGTGCAGGGTGCCGCCTTTTGGCTGCATCGCGAAGTCGATGTGCGTGGTCGTGCCTCCGAACGCGGCGGCCTTGTGCCCGACGTCAAAGTCGTCGTTGCTGTAGGTGCCGCCAAACGGCAGGTCGAGATGCGTGTGGACGTCGATGCCGCCCGGCATCAGGTATTTGCCGCGGCAATTGACGACCTCGTGACCGCGGCGGCTGATGCCCTTGCCGATTTGCGTGATCACACCGTCTTCAACCAGCACGTCCGCCTCGAACATGTCGCTGGCTGTGACGACGGTGCCATTCCTGAAAAGAGTACCCATGGATGCCTCCTGCTAGTGCGCCTGGAACTATGCCTGAACTGCTTGCGCAAACTGTGGTAAGACGTGCTTGCCGTATTCTTCGACGATGCGTTCTTCATCGCCGACCATGAGGTAGATGTTGAACTGGGTCACGCCGATGGACTCCAGCTCTTTGATCTTGGCGATGTGCGCATCCACACTGCCGAGTACGCCGAAACTGTCGATGATGTCATCTTTGATGAAGCCAAGATGATCTGCATCTTTATCCGCATGATGCCGATAGTCGTAACCTTTCCGCCCTTCGATATAGTCGGTGAGGCGCTGCGGGACCGAATAGCCTGCGTTGCCGTATTTTTCAACCAGGTCGGCCACGTGATTGCCGACCATCGCCGGGAACCAGCGCGTCTGCTCGCGCGCCTTGGTCATGTCGCCGACCCAGACCGGCGCTGCCGACATAACTTTGAAGTTGCTCATGTCACGTCCGGCGGCTTGACCCGCCTCACGCGCCTGGGTGCTGAACCAGTTGACGAGCCACGGATCGGCGAGCTGGATGATCAAGCCATCGGCGTGTTCGCCCGCCGCCGCCAAGGCCTTGGGGCCATATGCGGCGAACCAGATCGGCAGTTCGTAGCCGTCCGCCCACGGCAGTTGCACCGGCGCGACATCTTCTTCATAACTGACTTCGTCGCCGCGGATCATGCCTTTGACCGCTTCTGAAAACTCAACCATTGTATCGACGGTCAGCGGCTTGCGGCCCATGACACGGCGGCTGCTATCGCCGCGGCCCAGGCCCATGTCGATGCGTCCGCCGCTTTGCGCTGCCAGGGTCGCATGGACGCTTGCCGCAACCGACCAATCGCGAACGCCGGGATTGGTGACGCACGCGCCGAAGCGCATGTGCTCGGTGTGCTCCATGCACATTGCCATCGTAATAAAGCATTCGCGCCACAAAATGTGCGAATCAAAAAACCATGCATAGCGGAATCCGGCTTGCTCCGCTAATTTGCAGAGGCTGACCGTGCGCCGAGGATCAATATCTCCCTTGAAAGTGATGGCAAATTCCATAAGATGTGCTCCCCTACAGTGCAAACTCATCTGCTGATTTTAGTAACTTCCAAACGTTCAGACAACTTTCTGGCATTCGGCTATATCCCGTCGAGATGCGGCTGTGCTATACTCAAACGCAGACATCGCCAAACCCTCTATCAGGCAAGCCAAAATGCCAAAAGTCGAGATCCTCAACCTTGCCAAATACGATGAGACCACGGGAATCTACACCATCACCGCAGCGGATGAAACAAATTCGCTCGCGGGCCTGAATCTGCGCATCGAAGGCGATTACGTGGCGATCTCCGCCAGCTACGGCCCGCTGGAGATCGCACTGCGGCCACGTGGCGAAGAGTTGAAGCATGTGCTCAAGATGCTGCAGCCGGTCGACGGTTTGCAGATCTCGCGCCAGCTTGGCAGTGGGGGCGTCAGCATTGGCCTGGGGCTTCATTCGGACGGCAAGCTGCTCATTCGCCCGGCCATCGTCGGCGATGCCAGCGGCTACATCGCCATCAACCTCGTGCTCGCGTCGGATGTGCGCGCTGCACTCTTCAACTGGTTTGGCATCTAGCACGCCTGAACATCACCAAGCAAAAGAAAAGGGACGAACCGGCTGATTCGTCCCTTTTAAGTTCACGACGAGCGCTCGTCTGCTTTATGCCCGGCGACGGCGACCGGCCACGGCCCATGCCCCGACCACGAGCAGCAGCAGCAACACGCCGCCGCCGATCAGGAGCAAGTCATTGCTGGCAGCCTGCCGCGCCGGAATGCTGAAGTTGATCGTCTGGGTCGATGCTGCACCTGCCGCATCTTGCAGCGTCACAGACAGGCTGTGCTCACCTTCGCTCAGGCTCGCCGCGTCCAGCGTTGTGCTGTAGGGTGCTGCGTCAACCGTCGCGATGTCCTCGCCATCGACGGCGAAGGTCACGTCAGCCACGTCGACGCCGTCCGCAGGCACGACCTCGATGGTGCGCGAGTCTTCGGAGACGACCTCGCCATCCGTCAAACCGGTCAGGCTGAACGTCTGTGCGCCCACCTGCGGCTGCGCTGTGGCTTCGCCACCGGCAACAATGAACGGGATCTGCGTCGCGCTGGTCGTGCCGGACGTCTCGGCCAGACTGATATCGAGGGTGTGATCGCCGGGCGTCAGCGAGGCGGGATCGATCTCGGCGCTGTACGGTGCTTCGCTGTCGACTGCGAGTTCATCACCGTCGATGGCAAAGGTCACACTGTCGGTCTCAATGCCTTCGTTCGGCACGACTTCCACCGTGAGCGGTGCATCGATCGTCAGGCCACTTTCGAGGCCGCTGATGGTGAAGGGCAGCACTTCGGTCGACGCAGGCGTCTCAGAAGCTGGAACGGCCGTCTCATCTGGCGACGCAGGCGTCTCTCCTGCGGGCACTTGCGTACCCGTGGTTGCCGTTTCGGACGTCGCTTCCACCGCCGGCGTCACGGTGCTGATCACCGGCGTCGAGATGACGACACTTTCGCGCGGTGTCGACGTGGGCCCGGCAACAATGGTGAACGGAATCTGCGTCATTGCCGCTTCACCGCTCGCAGTCGCCAGCGTGATGTCGAGCACGTGCGCACCCGCGTCGAGTGCCGTCGTGTCGATGGTGGTGACGAACGGCGCGGCGGTATCCACATCGAGCTCGGCACCGTCCAGGGTAAAGGTGACGCTGGCTGCGTCCACGCCTTCTCCGGGTGTCACACTGATGGCGAGCGCAGGGTCATTCACTTCCTGGCCCATTTCAAGGCCAGAGATGGTAAAGGTCAGCGGCACGGACATCGGGGCAGCCGTGCTGACCACCGGTGTCGAAACGACCACGGCCTCGCGCGGCGTCGCCGTCGGGCTGGGAACGATGGTGAACGTCACCTGCTCGGTCGCGGTTTCGCCGGTTAGGCCGGTCACGATCACATCGAGGATATGCTCGCCCGCTTCGAGCGCCGTCGTGTCGATAGTCGTCACATAGGGCGCCGCAATGTCGCGGTCGATCTCTGCGCCGTCAAGCGCAAAGGTGACGCTCTCGGCCTGCACGCCGTCATCCAGCGTGACGCGGATGGCGCGTGCTGCGTCGGTCACCGCTTCGCCGACATCAATGCCGCCAATGGTGAAGGTCAACGCTGCCGGTGCAGGCGTGTTGGTCGCCAGTTCGAGCGTCGCCGTTGGCGGCACCGGCGTATTGGTCGGTGGGACAGGCGTAAACGTCGGAGTTGCCGTTGGCGGCTCCGGAATGACGAACGCGAGCGTGCCTTCCGCGTCCTGACCCTGCGCATTGTGCACGACGACGGTCACCAGATGCGGGCCAGGCTGCAGGCCGCTCAGGGTAATGTCTGCGCTGTAGGGCGCTTCTGCATCGGTTTCAACCTCGACACCGTCGACGGAGAAGGTCACACCCTCGATGGTGGTTTGCGACTGAAGCACTTCGACGCTAATCGTGCGCGTCGCTTCATTCGTAATCGTCTCGCCGGGCAGGATGCCGGATGCCTCAATCAGCAGCGGCAGTTCGGCCACCGTGAACGAGGCGCTGGTTGAACGACTGCCACCGGCTGCGTCGACCGCTTCTGCGGACAGGTTGTAGGAGCCGGGTGCAAAGGCCAGCGGATCGATCGTGAGCGAGCCCGTGAAGCTCAGGTTGTCGCCGCTCACCGTCAGATCGTCCAGTTCGACCGGTGCGCCGTCGAGCGTCACGTTGAGTGCGCTAAACTGGCGGGGCGCCGTACCAGAGACAGTGATCGACGTCGGCTCGGCAATCGGGTCGGCAGGAATGCCGGAGATGCTCGGCACGGGATAAAGATCCGGCGCGACATAACCACGCGTGGTCGAAGCGCTGCCCGAACGCAGCGTCACCGGTGCGGGCGCGCCATTCGGCTCGACGCCTGCCTGGATGGTGACGACGTACTGGCTGCGCAGGTAATTCGAGATGAAGTCGAAGATCTGGCTCAGTTGGCCGGAAGACGGCAGGATATAGGTCTGGCCGCCGGTGTTCGTGCCCAGGTTTTGCAGATAGGGCGGGTAGACCGAGCCGAAGCCGATGGCAAAAAACGGCACGCCATTGTCATTGGCGAGCTGAATGGCATCGCTGGCGCCATGCGTGCTCAAACCACCGTATTCGTGCCCATCGGTGACGAGCACGACGAAGCGGCGCGGGTTGTTTGCTTGGCTGATTGCGAGTTCTGCGCCTGCGTAGGCCGCATCATAGAGCGACGTCACGCCCCCGGCGACCACGCTCGCGACGGCATCGCGCGCCGCGCCAAAATCGTTGGTAAACGGCTGAACCACGCGGTAACCCGAGTCGAAGTCGATGACGGCGACTTCATCGACCGGGCGCAGGTTGTCCAGCAGGATGTTGGCGGCATCTTTGGTGTCTTGCATCGGCGCATCGTACATGCTCTCGCTCGAGTCGACGACGAGCACAACCGAGACCGGCAGATCGGCATTACGGATTTCTTCGACGCGCACGACGTCGGCATTTCTGCCAGCGGCCAGTGCCGTGAAGTCGGATTCGGTCAGCCCGATGACCGGGCGACCATCAGCATCAACGACGGTGACGAGCAATCTCAGAAGCGGAAACTCGCTATCGTCGATTCCATTGATAGTGATGCCCTGAACCTGGGCAACGACGGCAGTGACTGCGAACAGGAGCGCAGTGATTATCAGTGTAGGGATCAGTAGCTTGCGCATGAATACCTCATCGTTTCACGAATATTCGGGACGACGCCGTTAGGCGTCACGTCCAGCGGTGAGACGACGCACATACTCCTGGAAGCCTTCCCAGTCGCCATTGACCAGGTACTGTGCCTGCCGTGCCCATGTCGGGATGCTCGGTGCAAAACTCATGCCCGCGCTTTCGATCGCTGCGCGGAGTTCGGATTCGGTGGAATTCGCCAGCTTGGTGAAGGTGTCGATCCCGGCTGCCCGGAGCGCCGCCGCGAACTTCGGCCCGACGCCTTCCAGCACTTCCAGTTCATCATCGTTGACAGGCAGCTTGGCGAAAGCCTTGGGGGTCGCTTCAAGGGTCTTGACGCGCGTGTCAAAATCGCCCAGTCTGGCCTGAAAGCGGTTGTCGAAATCCTGAAGGCGGCCTTCGTAGCCACGCACCTGCGTTTCCAGCCGGTCGACCTGCGTCACATCGATCGTCGGTTCCGGTGCGCGGTCGGGCAGGAAGATCAACAAGATGAGGCCGACGACCCCCCAGAGCACGCCGAGCCAGAAGACTTGCAGCGCGCTGAAGGTCAAAACACTGCCAACAGGATCGCCAAAAGCGTCGTTCAGGAAACCGGCGATGATCCCGATGATCCCCACGACGACGATCAAGATCGCGATCCAATTCTTTGTAGACATTTGCGACTACCCCTTTGAAGAGTGGCTAAGACATGTACAGCGCAAGAGCGCTCAAGTTCCCCACCGCACACAGGATAAGTGATGATAGATTGGATGATCAAAGTGAATATTAATAAATCGCCAAAGAAGAGGCGTGAGGAAACTATACAGAATATTCGAAATCAATACAAGACACTACTGGGCAGACGGCCAGAAGCCTCGATTCTGGCCGTATCGACGGCAAGTTTGATGGACAAAACCCGCTCAAATTCAAGCGTAGTCTTTTAGCGCAGTTGCACAAGAAAACGCCCTAGATCGCCTTCAAATCGAGCCAGTTATAACCCCATTGTGCATTGGCCTTGAGCGGGACACGCAGCGTGACGCCGAAGCGCGTGTAGGCGTGTTCCATGACGTCGACGACGAGCTGCGCAATGTCCTGCTTTTGCGCTTCCGGCGCTTCCAGAACCAGCTCGTCGTGCACCTGCAGCAGCAGGCGCGCGCCCGTCCTTCTCGTGGCCAGTTCGTGATGCAGATCGATCATCGCCAGCTTGATCACATCCGCCGCGGTGCCCTGAATCGGCATGTTGATCGCTTCACGCTCAAGCTGGCCCTGCTGCGTGCGATTGAGCGAGCTGACATTGTGGAAGATGCGACGCCGCCCGAACAGCGTTTCCACGTAACCCTGTTCGTGCAGCATCTGCTTGGTGTCTTCGATGTACTTCTGGACGCCGGGGATGCGCGCGAAGTAAGTGTCGATAAACTGCCGGGCTTCGGCGAGCGTCATATCGCTTTCGCGCGTGAGGCGGAAGGCGCCCATGCCGTAGAGAATGCCGAAGTTGACGCGCTTGGCAAAGGTGCGGTGTGTCTTCGTCACCTGGTCGAGCGGGATGCCGTAGACGATGGAGGCCGTCGCAGCGTGAATGTCCTGCCCTTGAGCAAAAGCTTCCAGCAGCGCATCATCGCCATAGCGATCGGCGGCGATGTGCGCCGCGATGCGCAGCTCGACCTGGCTGTAATCGACCGAGAGCAGCACGTAGCCCTCCGGGGCGACGAACGCCCCGCGAACTTTGCGCCCGGATTCTGTTCGGATCGGGATGTTTTGCAGATTCGGATTGCTGCTGCTGAGGCGACCACTGCTCGCGCCCGTCTGATTGAAATCGGTGTGCACGCGGCCGGTTTCCGGCAGCACCAGGGCAGGCAGAGCATCAACGTACGTGCTCTTGAGCTTGGACAGCTCACGATATTCGAGGATCAGCCCCAGGATGGGAAACTGCGGGTACTGATTGGCCAGCTCTTCGAGCGTAGCGGCGTCAGTCGTCACGCCATGCGTCGTCCGGCGCAGACCCTCGGACTTGATGCCGAGCTTGCCGAACAGGACGTCGTTCAATTGCTTGGGACTGTTGATGTTGAAATTCCCGTAGCCGCCGCTGTTCTCGTAGATCTCGCCCTCGAGACGAGTCATATCCTTGCTCAGGGCGACGCTCTGGCGGGCAAGCTCGTCGGTGTCGATCAGGACGCCCGTGCGTTCCATGTCCGTCAAGACCGGCACCAGCGGCATCTCCATCTCGTTGAAGATCCTGAGCGTGCGCCCGCCGTCATCGATTTCGTCCAGCTTGTCCTGCAGGATGGTGGATAGCCGGTAAGTGCAGGCAGCATCGGCGGCGGCGTATGGCCCGGCTTTCTCGATGGCGACCTGCTCCATCGTGATCTGGTTCTTGCCCTTTCCGAGCAGTTCCTTAATCTCGGTCATTTGCAGGCCGAGCAGGTAAGCCGAAAGTTTCTTCAAGCCGAGGTTGGAGTTCGTGTCGCCGCGCAGCCATTCGGCGATCATCGTGTCGAACTTCATCGGCGTGACGTCGATGCCGTAGCGCGACAGGACGACCATGTCGTAATTGGCGTTGTGGGCGATCTTCGGGATGTTGGGATTCGTCAATGCCGGACGCAGCGCCTCGATCACCGTTTCGAGTGGGAGCTGCTTCTCGTCAGGCGCCGGTTCTTCCATGGCGAACAGCATCCCCGGCGCGGCCTGCCCGGCATGATGGCCGACCGGGACGTAGTAGCCCGTCTTGCCATCGACCGAGAACGACATGCCGACCAGTTGCGCCGTCATCTGATCGATGCCGGTCGTTTCGGTATCGAAGGCGATGGCCTGGGCTGCATTGAGTGTGTCGACCAGTTCGCGCAGTGATGATTCGTCGTCGACGATTACCGTGCGGATGGCTTCATGTGCGGCGGGCAGTTCATCGCTATCGGCGACTTCGATGGGAGTCTCACCGTCTTCGAGCGGCTTGAGCGTGTTCAGTTGTTTGAGCAGCGTCCTGAATTGAAGCTCATCGAATAAGGCGCGCACTTTGCGCCCATCGAAATCATGTGCTACGCAGGCTTGCGGGTCGAAGGTGACATTGAGATCGGTATGAATGGTCGCCAGTTGGTAGCTGAGATAGGCCATGTCGTGACCGGCTTCCAGCTTTTTGTGCACGCTTCCGGCGATCTGATCAATATTCGCATAGATGGCATCGAGCGAGCCGAACTGCTGAATCAGGTTGGTCGCGCCCTTGTCGCCGATGCCGCTGACGCCGGGGATGTTATCGGAGCTATCGCCGACGAGCGCCTTGTAATCGATCAATTGCCGTGGCTCAAAGCCCCACTTTTCGCGAAAATGTTCCACGTCGTACTGCTCGTCGTCTCGCCCGGCCACGGGCACTGCCAGCCGCACGGTGACGCGCTCGTCGAGCAGTTGCAGCAGATCGCGATCGCCGGTGATGATGCGCACGTCGATGCCCTGTGCCGCCGCCTGCCGCGCGATCGTGCCCATCAGGTCATCCGCTTCGTAGCCATCCTGCGCCAGGATCGGGATGTTGAACGCCTCGACAAGCTGGCGAATCCGCCGCATTTGCAGCGAGAGATCGTCCGGCATTTTCTCGCGCGTGCCCTTGTACGCCGGGTACAGCGTGTCACGCCCGCTCATGCCTTCATCGAAGGCGACCAGGAGATAGTTCGGCTTGTCCTGGATCAGGATGTCGAGCAGTGTGCGGGCGAAACCGTAGATCGCCCCGGTAGGCTCGCCACTGCTGGTGGAGAGCTGGTTGCGGGACTGCGCGAAGTAATGGCGATACGCCAGGGCGTGGCCGTCGAGGATGAAAAGCATCAACTATTCCTCGCTAAGGGTTACGCTATGATGGAACAAGTGTACTACGAATGGCGCGCAAATGCACGCTCGCGCCGAGTCGGAGAATTTACGCACAGATAACAGGCGGATAACGACTCGACATACTTCTGCAACACCTTATTTCTATGCTGAAATCATCGTAGAGCGTGACGTACAAGGAGCAAGGTCATGAAGTCCATTTTTCGTGTGGTGATGGTTGTGGCGGCGGTCGTCGTGTTAGCGCTGCCGTTTGCGGTCGTCGGCGCCCAGGGTACGACTCAGTCGCACAGCTGGACGGAAGATCAAATCAACGACGCCTATCGCGTCACCAATCCCTGGCGCCGTTCCGTGACCGACGTCACCGTCGATCTGCAGCCGGGGCAGGTCGTCATCTCGTCGACGCAGACGTTTCGCCGCGCGACCTATGAGGTCGAGGCGGTCTATCAGCCAAGCATCAGCAACGGGCGCATTTACTGGACGCTGGCGAGCGCATCAGCCAATGGCGAACCGGCATCGCAGGATTTGATCGGCCAGATCAACGCGTCAATCAGCAGCTCGTGGCGCAATTACGTCCGCCAGCAGGCTGGTCCTGGCCGCGTGCAGAGCATCACCATCACCGATACCGACCTGACCGTGACTTACACGGGGCGCTAGAACCACAGCACCCATTTGCGGAATTCAAGAGGAGGAATGAAAAGGGGACACCAGTGCGTGTCCCCTCGTTCGTGCTATGCGAGATGTGTATCGTAGGGAGCGATCAGGCAATCGGTTCTTTGTAGATGACGAAGCGCGACATGTCATCACCCTTGGCGATGCAGGTGGTCATATCGACCTTGAATTCGCGCCCGCCGCTGACCCAGCGCAAGCCTTCCTGCAGCAAGCCCTGGCCCATGTGACAGACCGGCACGTCCGCCTTGCGGTTCCAGCACAGGGCGCAGCGTTCCATCGTGTAGATGATCTTGTCGTTGCCTTCTTCGTAGACGTTGGAGATCTGATCTGAGAACTGCGTGAAGATGTTCGCCATCGCCGGCAAACCGACGCGCAGCTTCGCGCTGAGCGGCAGCACCTTGAAAGCTAGATCGCCCACACCAGCCAGCGCCCCAAACGAACGCAGACCACCCGCAAAAATCGCACGCCCGGCGCGCAGCGCCAGCGCACGACCGCCACGCGGCCCGTAGGTGTCTTCCAGCGCGATGTTCAGCGCCGTGAAATCTCGGAAGTCGAACTCTTTCTCCAGATTATCCGGCGGGTAGTTGTCGATGTACTGCTTCAGACTTCCGGCGTTCAGAATAGCATTCAAGCCATTGCGCCCCATAATTTCTTCCATCGCTTCGATGGCGAGGCGGGCGAACTTGTTTGGGTAATACAATCCGCTTTTCTCAGGTGGCATTGCGCCTGGACCTCCAATTGCGTGATTTTGCTCAACCGATTGCTGGATGCTCATGGGTTGATTATGTTCTCTCTATGGCACATCTTTTTCTAGTATACGCTACTCCCCATGATCTCCCAAGCGCTCAAAGTCCACGAAGGCTTAAGAATTAAACATGTTTGTGACAAAAGAGGGCAGGTCATTGACCTGCCCTCAAACGAGAAGCGAGCGAAATTTTACTGAACTTCGCCAATGCGTTCCGCCTGATCGAGGTTGTCAGCGGTGATCATGACGGGCTCGAGGAGGACGAGCGGGTTAGCGTCAAATTCGCAACCGCGCGCGTTGAGGACGGCGATGCGCATGGCAGTGCGGCTCTGGCCGCCAGGGGACTGCTCGATGGTACCGGCCAGGCCACCATCACGGATGCTGGCGAGGGATTCCGGCAGGG
>JADLAY010000050.1 GCA_020849765.1 Anaerolineae bacterium | reverse complement strand
TGCCCGAGTTTCTTTCCGTCGTATGGGACAGCGGGTTGGTGCGAGAGCAAATTGAGCGGGTTGCGCGTACTTCTGCTGGGATTTACAAGATTGCGCAGCCTGATCTTGAGCAGATCTGGCTGCCACTGCCTTCGACCAATGAGATCTCAAGGATTGTCGAGCACTTGACCGAGCAGAACTCTGTTCTGCGGCGGAATCTCGATGTCCTGAATGCCGTGAGCTTGCGTGCTTCCCGGCTCCGTCAATCCATCCTCAAGCTCGCATTCGAAGGCCGCCTCGTACCGCAGGACCCTAAGGACGAATCCGCATCGGTGTTGCTGGAGCGGATCCGGGCCGCGCGGGAGGCGGGGGCGGTCGCCAGCCCGAAACCGGAAGGCGCGCGCAAGCGGAGGGCGGGGCGCGGGAAAGGTTGACAATCGGGGGCCGTAAGGTTGTCAATCATTGGCCCCGAGGTTTCCAATCGAGACGAACCGGGGCCCCGCCGGGTGGGCGAACCGTGGTTTATGGCATCTCGAATACCTGAACCTTTGGTTTATATTTTCCGCGTGTCTTTAAACTCCATGGTTTGTTTTTGTGGTAATTTTATGAACCATGGGTTCAGAAAAATTCTCTAAATTAAACGCTCTCCAGGCCGACCTGCCTTCGGGGCTGCTCGCCTCGGCGGCCTGGCTGAGGAAAAAAGGCTATTCGGATCAGCTTCTCAGGAAGTACAAGCAGGGAAAATGGCTGGAACGTCCGGCACGCGGTGTCTACCACCGGCCGGGCTTGCCCCTGAAATGGCAGAGCGTGGTGGCGTCGCCGGCCAGGGAGATGGACCCGCCGCCGCACATCGGCGGGATCACGGCGATCGAGCTGCAGGGCCGCGCGCATTTCGTGCCGCTCGGCAAGGACCGGCCCGTGCATTTGTGGGGCGAGGCGCGGCTGCCGTCGTGGGTGAACGCGCTGCCGGGGTTGCCGCGCTTCGTCTTTCACAAGGACTCCCTATTCAAGAGCGCCGATGCAGGCCGCGTCGCGACGGTGCCGGTGGCGAAGGAGCAGGGCGGGCCGTTCGACACGCTGAGCAACGACGCGCTGCGTGGCGGGCTGGATGTGCTGCGTTGGGGCGAGTGGGACTGGGAGTTGCCGATCTCCACGCTGGAGCGCGCGATCCTCGAAGTGCTCGACGACGTGCCGCAGCACGAGACCGTGGAGCACGCGAAGCTGCTGCTGGAGAACCTGCGCGCGCTCAGCCCGCGGCGCCTGAGCGTCTTGCTGGAGGACTGCGCGAGCATCAAGGTGAAGCGCCTGTTCCTTGCGCTCGCCGAGCGCCAGAACCACGCCTGGTTCGAGGCGCTGGACCTCGGGCGCGTGACCTTGGGCGCCGGAAAGCGCGTGCTGGAACCCGGCGGCAAATACGACGCCAAGTACCGCATCACGCTGCCGCGGGACATCGATGATCGATACTGAGAGCGGGGCCTGGCGCCAGACGCGGATCGTCGGCCAGATCCTGCCCGCGGTCGCCGAAGAAACCTGCTTTGCCCTGAAGGGCGGTACGGCGATCAATCTCTTCGTGCTGGATCTGCGCCGGCTTTCCGTGGATATCGACCTCACGTACCTGCCGGCAGAGCCGCGCGAGACCGCGCTGGCCGGCATCGACGCAGGACTGCGCCGGATCGCCCGCCGCCTGTCGTCGCAGTATGAGCTTGCGTTCGGGCAGACCAGCGCGGGCGGTTTCGCCGACACCGTCATGGTCCGCGCCGGGGGCGACGAAGTGAAGATCGAGGTGAATCCGGTCCTTCGCCAGACGCTGATGCCGGTGCGCATGCTGAGCGTGCAGCCGCGCGTGGAGGCGAACTTCGGATTCACGCGCATGCAGGTGCTTTCGCACGAGGAACTCTATGCCGGAAAGCTCGTCGCAGCGCTGGATCGCCAGCATCCGCGCGACGTGTTCGACGCCAAGGTGCTGCTCGAAACGCAGGGCTTGAGCGAAACGCTGATGCGGGCCTTCATCGCCTACGTCGCCGGGCACAAGAACGTGATGGCGCATATCGTCGCGCCCCGCTTCGGCGATGCGCGCAGGTTCCGCAACCTGTACGAGACCCAGTTGCTCGGCATGACGGAGGAGGATGTCACGGTCGACGGGCTGGCGGCAGACTGGGAGAGGCTGGCGAGGGAGATCCGCAGCCGGATCGGCGTCGACGAGGGCCGGTTCCTGCTGTCGCTCAAGCGCGGCGAGCCGCAGTGGGATCTGCTGGGGCTGCCGGGCGCATCGGAATGGCCCGCGATCCGCTGGAAGATGCAGAATCTGGCGCAGATGGCGCCCGAGAAGCGCCGGCAGGCGATCGAGAAACTCGAACGCGCACTGGAGCAACCCGGGTGAACAACGGCAACGCCTCGCAGCAGATCGTCAACAAGGCCTGGAGCTTCGCGCACGTGCTGCGCGACGACGGGCTGTCGTACATGGCGTACACGGAACAGATCACGTTCCTCCTGTTCCTGAAGATGATCGACGAGCGCGCCAGGCTCCTGCCCGGCAACAAGCACCCGATCCCGGTCGGGCCCAAGGGCCGGCGCTACGACTGGCAGGCGCTGCTGGCGGCCGAGGGCGAGGCGCTGGAGACGCAGTACCGGGAGACGCTGGAGTTCCTCGCAAGGCAGCCCGGCATGCTCGGCGAGATCTTCAAGAAG
>JADLAY010000049.1 GCA_020849765.1 Anaerolineae bacterium | reverse complement strand
TGAAGCCGCCTGGCTAACGGTTCAGGCGGGAAGCCTGCTCGATCGCAGGCTCTGACCCGCCTGGGCAAAATGTGAAGCTACCCACAAGAGGCGCAGGAGCACCATTCACAGACGAAACTTGCGATTGCAAATACAGAACAAAAGTGCTATACTGACCAAACTACAGGCGACTGCTCTGGCGCAGCGCCCATTTTTTCGATTACACTGAGATGTGAACAATCTCGCCAGTTCAGCAAAGGATGACAGCGGTGGCTCCCCGTAAATCCTCAAAAAGCACAAACACCAGCGACGGGCAAGAAAACCTGCCTCTGGAAGAAGGGCGCTTGAAAGCGCTGGAATCGACGCTGACGGACCTGACCAAGCGCTTCGGCGATGGCACGGTCATGCGCCTGGGCGATGCGCAGCACCTGGTGGTGGAAGTCATCCCCAGCGGGTCGCTGACGCTCGACATCGCCAGCGGCGTTGGCGGCATTCCCCGTGGCCGCGTGACCGAAATCTACGGGCCGGAAAGCTCCGGCAAGACGACGATCTGCCTGCACGTGATCGCCGAGGCGCAGAAGCGCGGCGGCATGGCGGCCTTCGTCGACATGGAACACGCGCTCGACCCGACCTATGCAGGTCGCATCGGCGTGGACATTCAATCGTTGTACGTCGCGCAGCCGGATACGGCCGAGCAGGCGCTGGAAATCACGGAAGCGTTCGTACGTTCCGGCGCGCTCGACGTGGTGGTGCTGGATAGCGTGGCGGCGCTCGTGCCGCGCGTCGAAATCGAAGGCGAGATGGGCGACAGCCACGTCGGCATTCAGGCGCGTTTGATGAGCCAGGCACTGCGCAAGCTGGCCGGTGCGATCAAGTCGTCGAATGTGGCGGTGCTCTTCACCAACCAGCTGCGCGAGAAGATCGGCGTCATGTATGGCAATCCGGAGACGACCAGCGGCGGGCGCGCGCTCAAATTCTACGCCAGCATGCGCCTGGACGTGCGCAAGATGGAATCGCTCAAGGCTTCCGGCGGCGAGATCATCGGCACACGCACGCGCGTCCGTGTGACTAAAAACAAGGTGGCACCGCCGTTCCGCGAAGCCGAGTTCGAGATCATGTTCGGCGAGGGTGGCATCAGCAAGACGGGCGAAATCCTCGACCTGGCGACTGAGCTGAGCCTGATCGAGAAGCGCGGTGCTTTCTACCGCTACAACGACGGGCTGCTCGGCCAGGGCCGCGAGAATGCCAAGCAGTACCTGAACGAGAACCGGCCCGTGCGTGACGAGCTGGAAGACGCTGTCCGCACGCAATATGGCTTGCCGCCACTGACGCCGCGCAGCTAGGCGCAGCCCCGATCGCAGGCTATAGGGACGTGGCATCTTGCCCGTCCCTTTTTGATTCTCATGATGTGAGGCAAACAAAAAGCCGGTGCTGTTGACACCGGCTCCAGGCTCGCTGAGTGGATGGATCCAGTAGGATTCGAACCTACAACCAAGCGATTATGAGTCGCCTGCTCTGCCATTGAGCTATGGATCCGCAGTCTCAATGAGGAGCGGGTGACGGGGCTCGAACCCGTGCTAAGACCTTGGAAGGGTCGTGTGCTACCGCTACACCACACCCGCATCTGTCGGGGTGCCGGGATTCGAACCCGGGGCCTCTTGTACCCAAAACAAGCGCGCTACCAGGCTGCGCCACACCCCGAACAGGTTTCATTCTACCACTGAGGTTTTCTCGTGTCTATCCATCCTTCCGCGTGAGGGAACGCAGCAAGTCTTCGCCTGTCCGCAGCAACCGCGTCATCGCCACGACAACGCATCCTGTATCCTTTTCCGCCGGAATTTACGATTTTTGACTGGCGCGTTAAGTCAAACATATGAGCATGCAAGGAAGGTTGATAACAATGAAAACAAACGTTTAGCCAACCAGGAAGTGGAAAATGCCCGAAGCCAAGAGTACTGCGCCTGGATCATCCAGCAAAAATGGGCGCATTCATTATATTGATGGCATCCGCGCCTTCGGGGCAATCGCCGTCGTCATCGTTCATATCCTGCAAATGCGCGGGCTGCGCCTGGAAACAGCTGGGGTCATCCCCGGCTTTGATTACAGCGGCGGGTTAGGCGCCGGGTTGGGCAGCGATCTGATTCGCATGGCCTTCCCGCTGTTCCTGAACCTGGGCACTCTGGCCCTCAAGTTATTCATCGTCGTCTCCGGCTACACGATCATGTTTCCGGTCGTGCGATCGAAGGACGGCATGCCCAAAGGCGGCATCAAGGGTTACGTCAAACGCCGCGTCAAGCGCATCTGGCCGCCTTATTATGCCGCCCTCGCCCTTTCGATCCTGTTCATCCTGCTCGTGCCGGGGATGAACACACTGACCTTCAACAGCTATCACGACATTGCCCTGCCGTTGTCGCCGGGGGCGGTGGTGACACACGCCCTGTTCATCCACACGTGGTTCCCGCAGTACGCGCAAACGATCAACACGCCGATGTGGTCGATCGCGGTCGAGGAGCAGATCTACATCCTGTTCCCGCTCGTGCTGCTGCCGTTCTGGCGGCGGCGCAACAGCCTGCTCATGATCGTGAGCGCGATGGTGGTGGCCTGGCTGCCGATGTTGTTCCTGCCGCTGGAGGTCTATCACTCGACGCGCGCCTGGTTCTTGATCCTGTTCGCGTTTGGCGCGGCGGGCATCAGCATCAACTATTCGAACCGCCCGCGCGAGATGATGCTGCGCGAGAAAGTGCCGTGGGGCTGGGTTTCAATTGGGATGATGGGCCTGTGGTTCGTCGCCTCGAAGATCGTGCCGCGCTTGCTCGGCTTCGACGACCCGGACTCGCTCATGCGGCTGGAAGCCTTCACCGACGTGCTGTTTGGTGGCGCCGCCATGTCCTTCCTGATCCACGCTACCGAAGTCTGGAAGGTCGGCATCCCCAAGTGGTCGATCGTGGCCATGCTCAATTGGAAACCGGCGGTCCAGCTGGGGCTGTTCTCCTACAGTCTCTACCTGATGCACGTACCGCTGCTGTCGATGCTGACGCTTGTCGTGCTGCAATTGGGCTTCACGGGCGAGATGTTCTACGTGGTCATGCTGATCACGGGGATTCCGCTGGTGATCGGCGTGACCTATCTGTTCCACATCATCTTCGAGCGGCCCTTCATGCCCGACGCGGCCCGCAAAAGCACACCGGCAGCCACACCGCAGTTACAGGCGGCTCGCAGCGAGGCTATCGGTCACTAGCGTTCACAAACGCCCTCACATCTGCAAGGGGTATAGGCATGTGCCTGTGCCCCTGAGCCATGTTCATTGTTATCGGCCAGCCTCTCCTACATTCTCGCTATCTTCACAACCTTACATTGACCTATCACTGTGACGATCTTATGTCCCTGCAAGCTAAGGATTGAACAATGATGGGACGAATGGGCGGTAACGGGAGATAGAGATGACAGAAACCTCAGTTCAAACGACAGACAATTCCACCAAGAAGGGCGCACGCATTCACTACATCGACGGCATACGCGCCTTCGCAGCTCTCTCGGTTGTCGTTTTGCACATCCTCCAGATGCGCGGCCTACGTCTGGAGACGGCGGGATTCATCCCCGGTTTTGATTACAGTGGTGCGCTGACAAGCGGCATTGTCAGTGACATTATTCGCGTCCTTATTGCCTTGTTCCTCAATTTCGGCACGCTGGCAGTCAAGCTCTTCATCGTCATATCCGGCTACACGATCATGATTTCGGTCGTGAAGTCCAAAGATGGACTGCCCAAGGGTGGTATCAAAGGGTACATGCAGCGGCGTATCAAACGCATCTGGCCGCCTTATTATGCGGCGCTGGCCATTTCCATCCTGATCATCCTGATCATTCCGGGCATGAGCACACTGTCGTTCAACCGCTATCATGATGTCGCGCTGCCGTTGACGCCTGAAGCTGTGGTGACCCATGCGCTCTTCATTCACACCTGGTTCCCGCAGTACGCGCAGACGATCAACACACCAATGTGGTCGATCGCGGTCGAAGAGCAGATCTACATCCTGTTCCCGCTCATCCTGCTGCCGTTCTGGCGCCGTGGCGGCAACCTGTTCATGATCCTGAGCGCGATGGTGGTCGGCTGGGGCCCGATGTTGTTCCTGCCACTGGAGGTCTATCACTCGACGCGCGCCTGGTTCTTGATCCTGTTCGCGTTTGGCGCGACCGGCGTTAGCATCAACTTCTCTGAACGTCCGAGCGATATCGAACTGCGCAAGAGGATTCCGTGGGGACCGCTCGGCATCGGGTTACTGGTGCTGTGGTTCATCGCCTCGAAGATCCTGCCCAAGGTGCTCGGAATGGAAGGCGTCGAAGAAGGCATGCGCATGGAAGCCTTCACCGACATCCTGTTCGGCGGCGCGTGGATGGCCTTCCTGGTGCATTTCACAGAAGTGTGGAAGCGCGGCATTCCGAAGTGGTCGTTCCTGGCCGTGTTCGACTCAAAACCGGCGGTGAAAATCGGGTTGTTCTCCTACAGTATCTATCTGATGCACGTGCCGATCATCTCGGTGCTGACGATGGTGCTCATGCGCCTGGGTGTCGATGGCGAGCTGCTCTACATCCTGAACTTTGTCATCGGCTTCCCGCTGGCAATCGGGCTGACGTACCTGTTCCACATCGTCTTCGAGCGGCCGTTCATGCCACAAGCCGTCAAGAATGTGCCGGAGACGGCCTCCGGCTTCCAACCGGCAAACCAATCGGCGACGGGCAACTAGCACCCGCCAACCAGGCGAAATCGGGGTCTGACATGAGCGCAGGGAGTCTTCATCCCTGCGCTTTTTGTGATTTTCATAAATTGTGAAAGAGTTGATTTTTTGTACCATTTTGCAATCGTCAATGCTTTCTTCACATTCTGTGCCCTAGAATTAAGACAGGTTTCGATGCCTGGGTGGTGACTGTCCCCGGCGTCACCTCCAGCGCTCGCGGCATTCACACCCCATGGAAAGGCCATGTCAGGAAGTGCTGCGTCGTATGACACCGCTAAATACACTGACGCACTTGATAGTCCGGCGGGGCAACCTTTCGCGGCGATGACGCGAAACTGAGCAGGGTGAGGAATCAACGTATGACGCATGTTCTGGTCATTGAGGATGATACTCTCGTCAGAGATGCCCTGGTCATGACGCTGACAGAGGCGGGCTACCAGGTGAGCGATACGCCCAATGGTCTCTCCGGCCTGGACGCGATCAAGAGCCAGCAGCCGGATCTCGTCCTGTGCGACATCACGATGCCGGGCATGTCCGGGTTCGAAGTGCTGCGCGAGACGCGCAAAGACCCGGCGACGGTCGACATCCCCTTCATCTGCGTGACCGGGCGCGTCGAGCAGGAAGACCGGCGCATCGGCATGAACCTGGGTGCGGACGACTACCTGACCAAGCCGATCACGCGCGAAGACCTGCTCTCGACCATCCGCTACCGCCTGGGCCAGCGTGCGCGCGAAATGCAGAAGCACGAGATGACCATCCACAAGCTGCGCGACAACATCATCTACGCGCTGCCGCACGAACTGCGCACACCGCTGACTCACATCCTGGGCTACGCCGAGATCATGAAGACGAGCGCCGATTCACTCACGATCGACGAAGTCGAAAGTATGTCCGGCAGCATCTTCAGAGCAGGTGAGCGGCTGCATCATCTGTTTGAGAATTACCTCGTCTACGCGCAGCTCGAAATGGTGACCGCCGACTCTGAGTACATGGCGCGGCTCCGTGACGAATGGACGCAAGACGCGGCAAGCATCATCGCGGACAGCGCGCGTACCTGCGCACGCCGCCACAAACGGGAGGCCGATCTCCAGCTCGACCTCGCCAAAAGCGACGTCCGCATGGCGGAATACAACCTGATCAAGATTTGCAGCGAACTGATCGACAACGCGTTCAAGTTTTCGAAGCCCGGCAGCCCTGTGCAGGTCATGACCATCCGCGAGGGTGATTGCTACCACGTCCAGATTCGCGACCGGGGCCACGGCATGAGCGTCGAGCAGATCAACAGCATCGGCGCGTACATGCAGTTCGATCGCGCGCTGTACGAGCAGCAAGGCGTCGGCATGGGCTTCTATCTGGCGCGGCGCATGGTCGAACTGCACAACGGCACGTTCGACGTTTACAGCCACCCTGGCAAAGGCACGGTCGTCACTTTCACGCTGCCCGCGTGACAGCAATCCGCGGCCAAACGGACGACACACCTTTCATTGCTCACACTCTTGTTTGCGGCTACAATGCACTGAGCAAAGGCACGTGATATAAAACGCTCCTCGCGCTGCTGCGACTCTTGAGTTGGCGCTCACGATCCGCGTGAGGGGTGAGGTGGTGACATGCTCCTACGCGCATATCGACTGTCCGACAAGCTGGGCGTTGTCCTGATCAAATCGGTCGCCGCGCTGACCGAGCAAACGCTCGCCGGCCTGCTAATCCTCCGGCGCGCCGTCTTCGCGATCCTATCGATCATCCTGGCCCCGTTCATCTGGCTGTTCAGCCGGGTCTTCCGCGTCAGCGGGCGCGCCGGGAGTGCCATGTCGCGTGGGGCCGTCGGCGCAGCTCAAACGCAGATGGCCCGGCGGGCGGCCCGGCGCGAGATGGACAAGACAGTCGTCGAAGATCCGCTGCGCGCGCAGAATCGCCGCCTGAGCCTGCTGGCCGTGCTCTTGCTGGTGGCGCTGGTGGCCGTCGTCCTGTGGGCGACGAATCCGGGCCGCACTGCCGCGCCGCTGCCCGTTGTCAACGTCGATCTGGCAGCCTCGTCGCTCGGCGAGACGCCGCAGCCGACCGCGCCCAACGCCGTCGCCGCGCTGCCAACGCAGGTGCCGACCGCGACCGCGCTGCCACCGGTGCTGGCCGTACGCGGGACGATCGCCTTCACCGTGCGCGAGAACGCGCAAACGGACATCTGGGCCTTGCCGATTGGCAGCCGCAGCCCGATCCGCCTGATCGCTGACCCGGCGGACGACCGTGACCCGGCCTGGTCGCCGGATGGACGGCGACTCGCCTTCGCCTCGCATCGCGACGGCAACTGGGAGATTTACGTCCAGGATTTCGTCGACAACAGCCTGACGCGCATGACCTACGACCTGAGCTTCCAGGCCGCGCCGAGCTGGAGTCCGGACGGGCAGTGGCTCGTCTACGAGAGCTACCTGGGCAACACGCTCGACATCTGGTACGTGCGCGTCGATGGTTCGCAGCCGCCGTCAGTGCTGCCGGGCATGTCCGACTCGGCGGATTTCTCGCCCTCGTGGTCGCCGGATGGGCGGCGGATCGCATTCGTCTCCTGGCGCGACGGCAACCAGGAGATCTACCTGTTCAACCTGGACGATCAGGAACTGGTCAATGTGACCAACACGGCGCTGCGGGACGAGGATTACCCGTCCTGGAGTCCGGATGGCTCGGAGTTGAGCTTCAGCGCCTTTGACCAGGGCATTGAGAAGGTGTTCGTGCTCGACGTCGATGCTCCCGGCGCGGTCGCGCAGGTCGTGGCCGGTGGACGTGCACCCGCCTGGTCGCCGGACGGCAGCAGCCTGGTCTACGCAGTCGATTCGACCGCCAGCCACGACACCAACCTGATCGCCGCGCCGATCACCGATCCCGGCCTGATCACGAGCATCGTGCCCGCGCCGTTCGGCGCCTCCGACCCGGCGTGGACGGGACAGCCGCTGCCCCCGGCAGTCATCAATGCAGGGTCGCAGCGCGTCTTCGATCTGCCGCTCTATGACGAGCAGGAAGCACCGCGCAATGCCGACCCGGTCTACACGCTGCGCTCGCTGCCGAATGTCGAAGCGCCTTACGCGGCGTTGAGCGAACGCGTCAACGATTCGTTCAATGCGCTGCGCGAGGCGACCATCGAGCGCGTCGGCTGGGACTTCCTGAGCACGCTGCAGGATGCCTTCTGGGACATCAACCGTCTGCCGGAACCGGGCGAGGAACGTCGTAACTGGCTGATGACGGGGCGCGCCTTCGCCATCAACCGCAATGCCATCGTCGGCTTCCCGTCGCCGATTGAGGTCGTGCGCGAGGACATTGGCGTCAACACCTACTGGCGCATCTTCGTGCGCGTGGCCGACAACGCGCAAAACGGCGACCTGGGCGAACCGCTGCGGCGGATGCCGTGGGATTTCCTCGCTCGTGAGCAGCGCGACGTCCAGGCTTACGACGAAGGCGGGCGTCTGCGCCTGCAAATGCCGCAGGGCTACTACGTCGACTTCACCCAGCTTGCGCTCGATTACGGCTGGGAGCGGATGCCCGCGGGCAGCGATTGGCGTGCCAACATCAACGCCGTCAACTTCTGGATGTTCCGCAAGACGGGTGGCCTGGATTGGTTCACGGCGATGCGCGAGATCTACACCGAAGGCTCGCTCGTCAACTTCGCGCCGACCGCCGCGCCGACTCAAGCCGGGCTGACCGCCGCGACGCTGACTGCGCTGCCGCCAACCGCAGAACCCACGGCAGAGGGTGAGGGCTAGTAAGGGCTTGGCGGCGCCAAGCCCCTCCAATCGACATCGTTTGTTGGAGCATGCGGTGCTACAAGGTAGGTTGCTCGATGAAGGAGATCCCATTTGTTTCTCCCATCGCTTTGTGGTTCAATTCGAGTATTGGCACAATATCAGCGAATAGCTAAGGGCTAACGGCTGAGAGCAGAAATCCGCTTATGAACCGTCCTTCCGGCGGCATCTCCCCGCTGATTCTCATCCTGGTCGCATTGATCGGCTTTGGCGGGCTGCTGGCATTGAATGCGCGCCCGGCAGAGCCTGTGCGCGTGATCGTGCCGACGCCGCCCGCACCGACACAGACCGTCAATCCGTGGCAGGCCGTGCTCGAAGCGGGCTTCGGCCAGCAGGGGACGCTCGTCCCGACGATCCCGCCCGTCAGCAGCTTCGCGCCGCCGCCAACGCTCGTCTATGCCGGTGGAGTCAGCGCGCCGATCTCGGCGGCGGACGTGGCGAGTGTGCCGACGCTCGCCATCGCCAGCGGTGCGACGCCGACGCGCCCGCTGCCGACCGCGCAACTGCTGGCGACCGACATCCCACTGACGGCGCAGGTTGTCAATTTGCCGACGCAGGTCTGGCAGCCGCCGCCGCTGATCCCGCCGATCAGCCGCGATCCGCTGGGGCGCGATCATTACTATTTCAGCCGCCCGGTCGATTCAAATGCGACCAACTTCGGCATCTTCAACTACAACTATGGCAGCGATGGCCCGCAGGATGCCTGGCGCGTCCACGCCGGGATCGACATGCCGAACCCGATCGGGCAGACGGTGCGCGCGGCAGGCTCCGGCATCATCGTCTGGGCGGCGGATGGGCTGCGCGTCGAGGGCGCCGTCTTCCAGAACACGAGCAGTTATGGCAACGTGGTCGTCATCCGCCATGACTTCGGCTACGAAGGTCACCCGCTGTTCACGCTCTACGCGCATCTGAGCGCGGTGTTGGTGCTGCCAGGGCAGCGCGTCGAGCGCGGCGAGCCAATCGGCCTGGTCGGCAATTCCGGGCGCGTGACCGGCCCGCACGTGCACTTCGAGGTGCGCATGTGCCCGACCAACGTCTGTGATGACATCCCCGGCTACGGCGAGACCTACAATCCGCTACTGTGGATGGTGCCCTACGTCGGCCACGGCGTGATCGCCGGGCGGCTGGTCGATGGCTTTGGCGACATGGTCGACGACGCGGACATCACGCTGCGCAATTGGGCGCGCGGCACCGTCGAGGGCACGACGACGACCTACATCTTCCAGAATACGGGCGTCGACGTGAACTCCGACTCGAACTGGCAGGAGAACTTCGTGCTGCCGGACGTGCCCGAGGGGCGTTACGAGGTGATCGCGAACATCAACGGCGTGCGCCTGTCGCAGTTGGTCGACGTCTCTGAAGGCATGACGTCGTTCATCGAGCTGGCACCGCAGCCGGGTGTCACCTTCCCTGAAGATCCGCCGCAGCCGACCCTCGAACCCTCGGCGACGGCAGAGGGCGAAGGGCAATAAAAAAGGGGCGCTCACACGCCCCTCAATCGCTCGTCCAGCCGTCCGTATCGCTACAGGTTGACGAAGTAGGATGCCGCTGCCCGGTCGAGCAGTTCCTTGGTCAGCACCGGTGACTTGTTCATGTAGATGGCGATGTCCATCAACTGCGTCAGGATGTCGCGCGGATGCACGGCGCGCAGCGGGCGTTCCTGCTTGATGTACCATTCCTTGAGCAGATAGGCCAGGCCCTGCTCATCGTAGCGGACGCCCTTGGCCTCGCAGACGCGCTTGAAGATCTCGCGGAACTGGTCGTAGGTCGGGTCGCCGATCTCGATCTTGTGGCGAATACGGCGCAGGAAGGCTTCGTCGACCAGGTCGCGCGGTTCCAGGTTGGTCGAGAACACGATCATGACGTAGAAGGGCAGCTCGATCTTGCGGCCCGTCGCCAGCGTGAGGAAGTCGACGCCTTTTTCGAGCGGCACGATCCAGCGGTTGAGCAGGTCACGCGGGCGCACCTGCTGGCGGCCAAAGTCGTCGATCAAGAACATGCCGCCGTTGGCCTTGACCTGGAACGGCGCTTCGTAGAACTTGTTGATCGGGTCGTAGACGAGATCCAGCCCTGACAGCGTCAGCTCACCACCGACCATGATCACCGGGCGGCGGATTTTGACCCAGCGCGGGTCGGAAATCATGCCGGTGCCGTAACGCACGCGCTCGGTCTGCTCGACCGCCTCGTGATTGACGCCGTCGAAGATGCGGATGATCTGCCCGTCGACGTCGATGGCGTAGGGGATGTACATGTCCTTGCCCAGGATCAGGCGACCGACGGTCTCGGCAATCGTCGTCTTACCGTTGCCTGGCGGGCCGTAGAGGAAGATCGACTTGCCAGAGTTGACGGCAGGGCCGATGCGCCCCAGCATCTCTTCCGAGATGACCATATCGCGCAGCACCTGGCGCAGCTGCTCCTCGTGGATGATGTTCTTCTCACGATTTTGCGCGTGCATGGCGGCGATGTACTGATCGAGCGTGACCGGCGCTGGCCCGGCATATTGCGAACGCTCGATGGCTTCGCGCGCTTTCTCCGCGCCGCGCTGCGAGATGACGAACTGATAGCTCGCTTCGCCCAGGCCGCCCGCGCCGCGCACCTCGACCATCTTTTCCCGTTTCAGAAATTCCATCACATTTTCAAGAACGCCCGTGTAAGGCAGCTTGACAATATCGGAGATGGCGTGCCCGGCCAGATAGCCGCCGAAGTACAGCACTTTGAGCACCAGATCGGCCATCGAGAGGAGATTCAGCCCGGTGTCGTTGAGAGAGGACAACGGTGGCGGCGACCATGTATCCCCATTCAACTCGCCGGTCATGCGCGGCGTTTGCCCACCGATGTTCTTGATCGACCGGACGCCGGAACCAGGATTCGCTGGACGGTCGGACATAAGCTTGTTTCCTCGGGTCAGGATTATAGATACGAAACAGGACAGCGATTGTATTGTATCACGAGCAGGTTTTTCGACATGATCATCATACCTCAAGTGTTTATTACGGTGACGAAAGATGAGAAAGGGCTGTCGGTTTGGCTAGTATTTCGTTAGATTAAGGTTACAAATCTTGAGCAAACACAGAATCGCCGCTAAAGTTACGCGGTATTCGCGTATGATAGGCGAATGTATTTTTGCCTTCGCATTGGGAACCTGAACATCTATGCTTGATCGCATACAGTGGTTTGGTCATGGCAGTTTCTCTATCAACACGACGCCGCGCATCTACATCAACCCGCGTCGCATTCCACGCACTGAGGAACCGGCTGACATCATCCTGCTGAGTCATCATCATCACGATCACTTTTCCCCCGCAGATGTCGAAAAACTGGCTGGCACGCATACCCTGATCATGGGTAATGAGCGCGTCGCGCGTGAACTCTCACGCTGCACCGTGCTGCTCCCCTGGCAGAGCGTGTCGTTCGGACGCGTGTGCATCAAGGCGGTGCCCGCCTACTCGCCCAAGGATTCACGCCATCCGCGTGAAGACGGCGGCCTGGGCTTTGTGATCTCGGTCAATTTCTACGACATCTACTATGCCGGGGACACACAGATGATCCCGGAGATGGCGCAGATTCATCCCGACATCGCGCTGCTGCCGATTGACGGGCGCGGCACGCTCAACGTCAGCGAAGCGGCGGAAGTCGCGCGCCACATGCGCCCGCGCTGGGTCATTCCCTACAATTGGGGATCGAACGTCAGCGGTGCCAATCGCATCGACGCGCAGCGTCTGACGCACGAGGTGAATGGCGCTTCCGAGGTCATCATGCCGGGCGCGGCGCTGGCGTCTGCCGTCTGAACTTGCGGCGCAAGCAGCAGGATTAAAAAAGGGCTTCTTCAGCCCTTTTTTGTTTCAGACGAGTTCGTACTCTTCCTGCGAACAGACGCGCAGGACGCCCGCCAGTTCGTGGCCGATGACGGTGTTCGTCCCATCCAGCTCCAACTGCAGCGGGCCATGGAATGGCGCGCGGGAGACGAGCCGGAAGTGCTTGCCCGGCTTGAGGCCCAACTCGCCCAGGTAGGCGAGGCGGTCGGCATCGTGGGTGTTGACGCGGCTGATGACGTACTCGGTATCCGGCTCGGACTCGCTCAGCGGCTTATCCTGCACGCGCGGCATGACGCCGTCGGCATTCGGGATCGGCTCGCCGTGCGGGCAGCGCCGCGGGTTGCCCGCCATGACGGCCATCCGCTCGACGACCGAGTCGCTGACGACACCGCCGAATGCATCGGCTTCATCGTGGACTTCGTGCCAGGCGAAACGCATCACGTTGACCAGGAAGGCTTCCACCAGTCGGTGGCGGCGGATACTCGCCAGGGCTTCGCGCTCCCCCGCGGGCGTCAGGACGATGCCGCGGTAGGGTTCGTGGTCAAGATAACCTGCATCCTTAAGGCGCTGCACCATCCGCGTCACGGCCGGTGCAGACACGTTCAGCGCGTCGGCCAGCGCGGACGTCGATACGTACGGATCGGTCGACTGATAATAGGCGAGGCGGTAAGCCTCAGCCAGATATTCCTGCATGGAATCGGTGGCGCTCACTTCGCCCCCTTCTCTCAATTATGCTCATCACAATCATCATAAAATATAGAGTTTCCCGGCATTTTTCGCAAGCGTTAAACTTTGAGTTGTAGCGGGTTACACATGAAACTTTCAGTTTTCCCGTCGTAATAATGGAAAAATACCGTCCTCGGCGCGCCAACCGATAGCCAAGCCTCCCCCGATATGCTACACTCGCAACGTTGTGACAGTTTTCAAACGGGGGCATGACGCTATGCAGCGGCGGTCGCTCATTCTGTTCGTATTCTTCAACATTCTTATTTCGCTTGGTGTGGCCCTGGCCGTCATCGGGGTGATGAATTCACGCAATCCTACCGCAGCCCCCGCTCAATTGATCACCGTCGAAATCCGCATCACGAACACACCCGACCTGAGCGCGACCATCCCTGTGCGCATTATCACCGCAACGCCGCAGGCGGGCGCCGTCCAGAGCACCCCCCAGGAGATCGCCGAACTGCCGACCAATCTGCTGCCGGGCACCAGCATCGGCACACCGCTGCCGACGATTGATGCGCAGGCGTTGGGCGCCAGCGAATCGCTCGCCGAGACAGCGACTGCGCTGCCCGCATTCTGCATCCCGCACGTTCTGAAAGAAGGCGATACGCCGTTCGCTGTGGCGGAGATTTATCAGGCCGATCCCTTCCGCTTGCTTGAAGTCAACGGCCTGGACGAAACCACATCGGCATTCTTGCAGGTCGGCGACGTGTTGATCGTGCCGCTGGACGGCTGCCCGCTCGGCCTGCCCGCGACGGAAACCCCGACCGAGCTGCCGACTCAGGAAGTCCAGGAGACAGAGACGCCGACCGCCGCACCGACATCGACGGCGACCCTGGTCGTGCCAAGCGGGACGCCAGAGCCGACCATCCGCCCGACGATCACGCTGGCGCCGACGGCGTCGAATGCGGTGATTCGCATCGTCGAGGTGCTCAACGTCAGTGACGTGACGGCGGAAGCTGTGACGATCCGCAACACGGGTCAGATCACTAATATCGCCAACTGGACGCTGAGCGACGACGACGGCAATACCTACACGTTCTCGGAGCAGCGCCTGTTCACCAACGCCCAGATCACGCTCTACTCGCGCATCGGCACCAACAGCCCGGTCGCGCTCTACTGGGGTCGCGATGAGGCGGTGTTCGAGCCGGGCGACGTGATCACGCTGCGCGATGCTGCGGGCGGCGTCCAGGCGACCTACCGCGTGCCGGAATAGCGTCGAATCAACCGGCAGGCTCGACCGTGACTTCGGGGGTCGCTTCCGGCAGAGTTTCAGGTGCCTCTTCTGGGACGACTTCGGGCGTCGAATCGGCGGTGACAGGCGCCGCCGGGTCGCTGGTCGAGCCTGCCGCATACCACGTGATGTAGATGCCGATGCCGAGCAGCGCGGCGATCAGCCATCCGGCCAGCGTGAAGCGCATGTAGCGCTTGATGTTGTTGACCTTGAACCAGGCGGGCAGTTGACTCTCGAACCACATGCGGATGACGAGATAAGTCGCCACGATCTGCGCCAGCCCGCCGATGACGAGATGCAGCGTCGGCAGGAGATAGCTCGGCTGGCTCAGATTCTGCCCAAGTTCCGGCAGCACGTTTTGCCGGTACGAGGCGAACATCAGGAAGCCGATCAAGAACCAGTTGAAGAGCGTAATCGCGGTCATGATCGGCTTGTGATGCGAGTCGAACTTTTTGCGACGCGCGTAGGTGAAGCCGATCAGCATGGCCGGTATCAGCAGCGCGATGTAGACGATCAGCGTCAAATCCGCGAGCGTGCTGGCACCTGTCCCCAAGAAACCCGGCTGCGTCCGCAAGTCCATCGTACCCCCCTGTCTGTAAACGGGCCTGCGCAAAGATATGAAACGCCCGCTGGTGGGCGTTTATGCAGGTTCGTGATGCGTTGGCATCACGAACTCAGTTGGCTGACAACCACATCAGTTCCGAAGAACCACTTGAATTTAACCTCGAACACGATCTTCTGGCCCGCGACGGCGGTCAGCGGAAACACCTCTGACTTGTCGATGAAGCTAAAATAGACTTCATGCACGCCGACCATCAGCGGAAATTCCTTCTTCTCGCCACCTTTGATTTCGCCGACTTTGTTGCCGTCGACGAAGATGTGGATGGCACTGCCGCCATCGACGGCGTTCGGGCGCGTGATGACCAGTGTTCCTGTGCCAGTGTCGGCGCTCTTGGCGGGCTTGGCGGAGGTTTTCGACTGCGTCTTTTTGGCGGTCGCTTTGGGCGGCGGAGGTGGCAGCGGTGTTTCGACCGTAGGCTCCGGCGCGGGTGCGGGCGCGGCGCCCGGTTGGCGCACGATCTCGTTGATTTCGCGGAAGATGATCGCCAGCAGCGACGGGTGCTGGCTGAATTGTTCGAGCGTCGCGCGCGCCTCGACGCCGTACTCTGCATCGTCCAGGTACAGCTTGAGCTGGTGCAGCACGTAGGTCTGCGTTTCCGCGCTGATGGTGGGTGCCGAGATTTGATCGCGCAGGCGGGCAATCGGCGAAATCGGCACCGGCGGTGGATCAGGCAGCGGTTCCGGCAGCGCCGGTGATTCGTTGTCGCGAGCAATGGCGGCGTTCAGCGCCAGCAGGGCGGCCTTATCGAAGGCCGAGTAATTCACGACCTGGCGCTCTTGCAGCAGCACGGGCAGCATCGTCATCTGGATCGACTGATCGAGCAGCACCGGGATGATGTGACGTTTGACGTCGTTGGCATAAGTGTATTCGAGGCGGCAGGCCTCGGAGCGCAACAGCTTCGGCGTGACCGCGACGATGACCAGCTTGCTCTGGCGGATGTTGAGCAGGATGTTATCCCACCAGACCTGGCCGCCGGTGATGTGCTGGTCGAACCAGACCTCGTGGCCGAGACCGCGGATATCCTCCACCAGCGTCGTGACACGGTCGCGATCCTGGCTGCTATAACTCACAAAAATCGACGGCATGGGTTCACAAACCCCTACAATGTCTGGGCTTCAGCGGCGACTATGAAACTGATGGCGCTTTATCGCAAATTGCAGATCGAGTGTAACATGAATGGGGTTCGCGACCAATGAAATCTAGAAGGACATAGGGCAACTGCATTTCGATGACCTGACGCCTTTTCAGGCGTCCCTACGGGAAGCAACAGTATTTCCTGTAGGGATGTGCGAGAGTACGTCCGCTAATATACAATCGCCGTAATTGAGGATGTTGGGAAACGTTCTGATGGCAAACAAAATTAAGCCGTGGTGGGATCGTCAGGTAACGGACTGGAGAAGGGCTGAAGCCGCCGACAATGCCAGGCGACTTGAGGGATCAACATTTTCAAAAGATATAGAGACCAAGATGAGGCAATCAGTCCTTAGGTTTGCCACCCCTAAAGTACTTCAATCAGCCCTGGACAGAGACCGTTACTCTTGGAGACCGGCTGCCGACGACCTTATGCAAAAGGATGAGGCAAAAGCCGCACAGGCTGCTGAGAATCTGGCCGCCGCATTGGACACATTTCGTAAAATTGATGAACGCGATACGGTCATTGGAATACTGGTTTCTTTCGGGCCTCATGCGGTCGAACCGCTTCTCAAACGGCTAAATGGTTACGAAGAGTGGGGGCGTTCGAACGCCATTAGCGTATTGGGCAAAATAGGGGATGTCCGCGCATTGAATTCACTGACGGGTTTCCTTTTTGACGCTGATGAGAGTCTGCGTGTGGAAGCAGCACAAGCACTGCAACTCTTCAAGGTGTTCCCTGATACGGCAGCCTTGCTCAAGGCCGCACAGGATACAAGTGGCACAGTCCGTGCGGAAGTCGCCAAACTTCTCGAAAAAGCTGGCGATCCCAAAAGTATTCAGGTTCTGATTCGTATGCTTCAAGATGAAGATCAACAAGTGCGATATGTTGCAGCTCGTGCGCTGCGGAACCTGAACTGGACGCCGGAAAACGATTACCAAAAGTTACAACTGCTGATAGCCGCCGGGGACTGGCGAGAGGTCGTTCAGTTTGGTGAAATGGCCGTTGAACCGTTACTAAGTCTTTCTAACAGCGATCCGTATGAAGAGGCCGATGTTATGGCTGCTCTGCTCGAGGTCGCCAATCCCCCTCTCCTTGAGCGGTTAATTGAGGACTATGGGGAATGGAACAAACCACGCGAATTGATCTTATCCGCGATTGAGAAAATGAAGTATGCGAGAACCATTCCCTTTATCCTTCATGTCCTTGAAGATTTGCAGAGGAGCATTGATCGCGACGTTGAAAGAAATCGGGAGTACTCCCTGACAACTGAGGACGGCGAAGGAGACGCTGAACTTGCAGCCAGCGTAAGACGCGATCAAGCACTGCTGGAAAAGGCTGTCAAAGCACTAAAAGCAACTGCTGACATAGCAAGTATCCCAGCCCTTGTTCGAGTAGGTAAAGCGTCTGAGGGTACCGGCAAGGGGTATGTGATGGATACACGTAGAGCGATTATCGAGATCCTGTACCACTTCCTAAAAACCGAGGGCGCAGCGCTCTCTAATGAAGATCTTCACCTGATTCTCGAAATCCCTGACCCCGTTCTTCAAGAATTGGCGCGGGAGCAACTGGCCCAGCGAGGATAATGTGCGCGCTAAGGCAATAGCATATTCAATGGCCGGACGCGCGAGAGTGCATCTGCCAATGCGCAATTGACCAATAGATAGAAGGACATACCTGATGGTTCGAAATGTCACGGTTATCCTGATCGTGCTCATTCTCGCCCTGGCGGCTTGCAGCAGCGCGCCCGCCTCGCCGACTGTCACGAGTACGCCATCGCCGCAGCCATTACCCGCGCAGACCGATTTGCCGCCGACGGCCACGCCCGATCCGCTGCTGGCGACGCTCGAACAACCGACGATCCCCCCATTGGCGACGTACACCAGCGCCGCTTACGGCTTCAGTTTCCAGTATCCCGTGACGTCATCGCTCGAAGAAACGCCGGACGGGCAAACAGTTTGGATCGACAAGCAGATACGTGTCACGGTCAGCGACCAGAATCCCGAAGCAGCGATGGGCGATGGCCCCGTGATCGAAGCGGCGGACAGCACCATCGTCAACGGCATGACCGCGCGCCGCCTGAGCGGCATGTTCGGCGCGGTTGGCGGCAACACGCCGCAGCGCTTCGAAAGCATCGTGCTCTTGCACAACAACCGCTACTACGGCATCTGGGTCTACGAGCTGCGTAACGACGTGTTACTGCCCATCGATCGCGAGCTTAGCAGCATTCCACTCGGCGCGATGGAGATCTTCAATACGATGCTAGCGACGTTCACCTTCAGCGCGTAGCACAACCACACGATCAGGTTGACCGGTTGTAGGGGCTTGGCGCTGCCAAGCCCTCTTGCTGAACAGTCCATCAATGCGGGTTGTAGTTCTCGATCTTGGCAATGATGCCCATCATGATCTCGTCCGCACCGCCGCCGATGCTTTGCAGGCGCGTATCGCGGAAATAGCGTGAGATCGGCGTCTCGTCCATGTAGCCCATGCCGCCGAAGAACTGGATGCAGGTATCGGCGACCGTGCGCACGAGCTGACCGGACTTGAGCTTGCACATCGAGGCGATCTTGGTCACCTCCATCGACGTCTCGTCCTGTTCGATCAGCGCCGCGCAGTGATAATTCAGATGCTTGAGCGCGGTGATCTCGGTTTGCAGCTCGGCCAGCTTGTACTGAATCCACTGGTTGGCGATCAGCGGCTTGTTGAAGGCGCGCCGCTCCTGGCAGTACTGGATGGTGGCGCGTACGGCCTGCTCCGCGCCGGAGACGCCGAGGATGGCCGCGACCAGCCGTTCGCGCTGGAACTGCTCCATCTGATAGTAGAAGCCCATGGCCTCTTCGCCGATGCGGTTGGCGACCGGTACACGCGCATTCTCGAACGTGAGCACGGCCGTGTCGCTGCTGTGATTGCCCAGCTTCTTCAGCTTCTTGCTCACGATCACGCCCGGCGCATCTTTCGGCACGACGATCAGCGACATGCCGTGATAGGTGCTGCCCGGCTCCGTGCGCGCGAGCAGGCAGATCCAATCCGCCTGGACGCCGTTGGTGATGTACATCTTGGCGCCATTGATGATGTAGTCGTCGCCGTCACGTTCGGCCCGCGTGATGATGCCCGCCACGTCCGAGCCTGCGCCCGGCTCGGTCACGCCGATGCAGCCGACCATCTCGCCGCGCAGCGCCGGGGCGAGATACTTCTCCTTCAATTCGCGCGAGCCATATTTCGCCAGCGCGGGGGTGCACATATCGGTGTGGACGCTGATACCCATCGGCACGCCACCGCAGTGAATGCGGCCCAGTTCTTCCATCAGGACGACGGTGAACCAGATATCGGCTTCCGCGCCGCCATCATCCGCCGCGTAGCTGAGGCCAAGGAAGCCGAGCGCGCCCATCTTCTTGAGCACGTCGTGGGCAGGCCACAGCTCGTCCGCCTCCCAGGCTTCCACGTGCGGGTTGATCTCTTTGTCGACGAAGGCCCGCACGGACTTGCGGAACATCTCGTGCTCTTCGGTGAAAGGTGTGATGAGGGGTTGGTATGAAACAGACGAATTCAACATGATACAAACTCTCTAAACTCACGTCATAACCGTAACTTCTGGCTTCTATTGTAGCCTGCGTCCCTTTCAGCCGCCTCGATCTTGAATCTGCAGGGGACATCAACGACAATCGGAGTCAGATTACACCCCGATTCAGGATGCTTGTTCGATGCCGGATCATGCCCATGGCTCGCGAGCAGATCGTCTGCGCGACGCCGGATACAAACTGACCAACGCACGCCTCACCGTACTCCAGGTGCTGGAACAGAGCGGCGGTCACATCACGTCGACCGAACTGCTGGAACGCGTCAGCGCCGCCGATCCTGCGATTGGGCGGGCGAGCGTCTTTCGCTGCCTCGACCTGTTCACCCGGCTGTCGTTCATCCGCCCGACCTACATCGACAACAACGTCACGCCGACCTACGTCCTGATGCCGGATGGACACCACCATCACATCATCTGCAACGCCTGCAACCGCGTGATCGAGTTCGAAGAGTGCCACCTGGAAGCGCTGACGAAGGAACTCGAAGAGCGCCTGCACGTCAAGCTCACCGGCCATCTGCTGGAGTTCTACGGCCTGTGTGAGAACTGCTGCATCGAGAAAGCCGTCACCGCCGACGAGTAGTCCCCCCTGCGCGCTGAGAGGCGCACGCCGATCCCCCATATTCTTTCGCCCGCCATTGCAACCCCGCCATGGTGTTATGCGTATTATTCCTCGTAGGTAGAGAAGAAATGGAGCATTGACGATGGGCGGCTGGCATTACGAAAACTCCGGCGACTATGGGGATCGTTCCTGGCCCGCGCGGCGGCACAATAATCTCATCGGGCTGGTTGTCTTCTTGCTGCTGATGTTGGTCTTCGTGCGTTCCGGCGCCTGGTGGATGATCTTCGCCTTGTGGTGGATTATCCCGGCGTTCAACCGCAATAGCTGGGGTTTTGGCTGTGCGAACGACGGCGACAAGATGAAGCGCGAGGCCGTTCAGGACAAGCCCAAGCGCGGGCAGGTCTACATCTACGGCGAAGACGGCGAGCCGCTTGAAGTGATTGAGCCGCAGGAGAAGCCCAAGCGCCGTTCGGATGACTCCTACGACTACATCTGAGCGCACAAGAGCCTGGCGCAAGGCATTCATGAGGCGGGCCACAAACCCGCCTCTACGTTATAATAGGGAGACTTGATTGATGCAGGGGAAGCAAGCCACGATGTTGCAGCCAGATCAAATGGTTGGGCCTTACCGCATCATCCGCCAGATCGGCCAGGGCGGCATGGCGACGGTCTATCAAGCCTACCACGAACGGCTGGATCGTCCGGTGGCGGTCAAAGTGATGCACCAGGCGCTCCTGCAAGATCCGACCTTCCTGACGCGTTTCGAGCGCGAGGCCAAAATCATCGCCCGGCTCGATCACCCGCATATCGTGCCGGTCTACGACTACAGTGAAATCGACGGCCAGCCCTACCTGGTGATGAAGTACGTCGAGGGGCGCACGCTCAAGCAGACGCTGATCAAACGCGCACTCACGATCGAAGAGATCCTCGACATCCTGACGCCGATCGGCAACGCGCTCGACTATGCGCACCAGATGGGTGTCCTGCACCGCGACATCAAGCCGTCGAACATCATCCTCGACGGGCGCGACACCCCTTATCTGACCGACTTCGGCATGGCGCGCATGGCGCAGGCGGGCGACAGTACGATCAGCACGGACATGATGCTGGGCACGCCGCAGTACATTTCGCCGGAGCAGGCGCTCGGCAAGACGGATCTCGACGCGCGCACCGACCTGTATTCGCTCGGTGTCGTGCTCTACGAGGTGATCGTCGGGCAGGTGCCCTTCAGCGGCGATACGCCCTACTCGGTCATCCACGATCACATCTACCGCCCGCTGCCGCTGCCGACGGCGATCAACCCGGAAGTGCCGCGCCCAGTCGAACAGGTGCTGGTCAAAGCGCTGTCGAAAGAACCGGCAAAACGCTTCCAGAGCGCGCGCGAATTGATGGATGCCCTGCGCCAGGCGATCCAGGTGGCGGGCCTGCAAGAACTCGATCCCGACCGGCAGGCCAAGGCCGGGGACTCGCTGGCACGGCTGCGCGGCGGCCTGAGCGCAACGCCCGCGCCGATCCCCAGCCCCTTGAGCGATCTGACACCACCGACGGCGGCGCTGCCGCCGGATGTGGAGCCGCCGCGCAAGACGAAGATCGAATTCTCGGTCGACCTGGGCAGCGACGAGCTTCAGTCCGAACTGCGACGCGCGGGTTCCGAAATCGGCGATGCTTTTCGCGAGGTCGGCGGCCAGGTACGTTCGGCCATCCGCAAGCAGCAGTTCGCGTCCGAGGATTGGCGCCGTTACTGGCGCAGCTTTGCGGACGAAATCGAAACGCACGTGGGGTCGGGCGGTGGAATGCCCTACGACCAGGAAGATGCCATTCGCCAGCGGGTCGAGAAGAGCATCAAGCGGCGCAACGATTTCGTCGGCCACCTGTCATCGTTCATCATCGTCAACGGCATCCTCTGGCTGATCTACCTCGGCAGCGCCGGCCTCGACCTGGGCAGCCTGATTGGTCAGAACCTGCAAGGCATCAATTTCGCCTTCCCATGGCCCCTGCTCGTCACTTGCTTCTGGGGTGCGGGGTTGCTGGCGGACATCGCGGATACCTACTACAACACGGGCGATCGTTTGCGCCGCCGCGATCAGGCTGTCCAGCGCGAAATGCGCCGCCTGTATGGCGAAGACTGGCTGTCGACGGTGCGCGAGGGTGATTTCAAGAAGGTGCGCAAGCGTATCGAAAAGCCGTGGAAAGATCGCCAGGATCTGCTGGGACACATCGGCGCTTACATCGGCGTCAACGCAGGCCTGTGGAGCATCTTTGCGCTGAGCGGTATGGGATTTCCGTGGCCGATCTTCGTCAGCTTCTTCTGGGGCATCGGTCTGGTCGCGGATATCGCCGAGAAGTCACGCAGCGGCGCCAACCAGCGCGCCGTCGAGCGCGAAGTCGAGCGTGAGCGCCAGCGCTTGATGGACGAGGAAGAGAAGCCCAAGCGCAAACGCGGCGCCATCCGCTTGACCGAAGATGGCGAACTGACCGACAGCATGATCGACGAGCTCGACATGGAAGAGAAACCCAAGCGCAGCGCGCGCTAACCCCGTCGTCTGGTGTCTGGTTTGAAGTTTCCCAGGACGCCCAAAATGAACGACCCGTTCTACGAGAAGCGCAAACGCGGCAGTCGCAACGTTTTGCGGGTTGGCCTGCTCGTCGTCAATCTGCTGCTGTTTCTGCTGTTCCTGCTGCTGTCCTTGTTCAGCATCGGCACGGTCGTCACCGGAACGATGGTGAACGGCCAGGTCACGGAGACCGTCGTCGGGAGCACCATCAGCCCGATCATTCCACTGGCGTGGCTGGTCTTGATCGTGCGGCACGTGATCTGGGTGGTGACGACGGCCCGGCGTGAACATGCCCTGGCAGACGCGCAGAACAGCTTCGAAGACAAGCCCAAGCGCGATGCGTTGATTCTGGGCGACGACGGCGAATTGATCGCGTTCACCGAGCTGGACGAGCGGGAAGCCTTGCAGCACAAGCGCGCCTGACCTTGGCAAGACCGGCCTGTTGGGGCAGACTTTGGGCTGCAAAGGGCTGGCGTGCGCAAGATCAGGAGGCGGAGATGGCGGCGACATTCACGCTGAAACTGGTGCTGTTGGAGTGTTTCCAGGCGCAGGAACTGAACGGCGACGAGATCTACATCAAGCTCAACGACCGGGTAATCTGGACGTGGAAGACGGCACACGTCCGTTTCAGCCACGACACGTCACATCCCCACACCATCGACAAGCTCGATTTCGTGCAAGGGCGCAAACATGAAGCGAGCGGCTGGGTGAGCGCGGGCATCGACCCGGAGGCGTTCGTCTTCACAGATATGAACGGCGGCGCGCTTTTGGAGGTGTGGGATGCGGACTCGTTCACGCGCGACGATCTGATCGGGCGCGCACCGGTCAGCGCGTCCGACGGCGGGCATGGGGCGATTTCAGTGGTGATGCAGGGGGACGGCGCTTACTACCGCCTGACATATGAGGTCACGACGTAGCGGGGCGCACATGTCATGCGCCCCGCTTGTTGTGCAGCGCTAGCCCGTGACCGGGACTTCGTTCATTTCGCCTTCGAGGATATCGACGTAGGCAGCGGCGATCCAGCCCACGGTACCGCGGAAGACGACCTGATACCAGTCGCCCGCCGCCGTCTTGCCGATCACCGGCAGCAAATCACCCCAGGGCACGCGCCCAATTTGCTCGGAGACGACGGTCGGCGCCGAGCGCAGGCGCAGCCCGGCTTGCGTCTGAATCGTCACGCGGGCGGACGCCGCCGGATCACCTGAAAGCGCGAAATTGGCGACCACAGGTGCGGTGAATTCATTGCCGCTGACGAACAGGTAGTAGCCCCAGGCCCAGGCCTGCTGGCCGCTCAATTGGAGCAGGAACCAACGCGCATCGGCATCACGACCGACGACGGCGTACGTCTGCCCGCGCAGGATACGCCCGACGCGCGGCGCACCCAGGTACGGCGCAGCGCGCACGTTGAGCACTGACGCGCGGATGACGGTCCCGGTCTGCGCGCCGGCCGGGATTGGCGGCAGTGGGGTCGGCGGAATGGTCGTGACCGTCGGCGTGACGAGCAGACCGGTCAGCGAGTCCGTCGGCACGGGCGCACTGGCACTCAGGTAGAAGTACTGGAACTGCACCTGCGCCTGATCGATCAGCTCCAGGAATTCGACGCGCAGCGTATGCACGCCCGCGGTCAGCGTCTGCTGGAAGCGGTCAGTCGTGAAGACGCGGCCGATGAACTTGTCCAGCACCAGCGCGCCATCAATGTAGACGCGAATGCCGTCATCCGAGGCGGCCACGAATTCGTAGGTGCCCTGCTGGAACGTCTGCACGGACTCGAAGCGGACGCTGAAGTTATCGGTGTTCACACCCTGGTACGGGCTGCCGGTGCCCCAGTTGAAGTTGATGCCGTTGATGCCGGTCTGGGTTGCGACGGCGGAGCAGTTCAGATCGGTGCAGTTGTAGTACGTCGCCGTCCAGTTGGTGCCGAACTCAGCATTCACCTGGAGCGCGGGCAGCGAGAACAGCACCAGCGCCAGCGCAATGAGCAGAGGGATCAGGATACGTTTCGACATAGGTTTTCCTCAAGAACAATTGGTTGAGGCTCATTTTTTCGAGTATACAACTGATGCCGCCCTTATGCATTGCGACGAATCGGCTATCATCGCCCGGATCGGGGCCATCAAAACCCAAGGTATAAGCCGCGACGCGGGTTTTCCGTCGCGAACCTGCGCAGTATACTGGCGTCGCTTGCCGCAGCTGCCCACGAGAAAGAAGCCGACATGCTCCACTGGCAACCCCCGTCGAACTGGCTCAAGATCACGTCGATTGACGCGCACACGGCGGGCGAACCGCTGCGCATCATCACGAGCGGCTTTCCGGAGCTGCCCGGCGACACGATCCTGGAGAAGCGCCAGTATGCGCGGGCGAATTTCGATCATCTGCGCCGGGCGCTGATGTGGGAGCCGCGCGGCCATGCCGATATGTACGGCTGCATCCTGACACCACCGACGACGCCCGACGGAGACGTCGGCGTCCTGTTCATGCACAACGAAGGCTTCAGCACCATGTGCGGCCACGGCATCATCGGCCTGGTCAAGGTTGGCTTCGACACCGGCCACTTCCAGGCTGACTCGGAGACGCCCACGCTCAAGATCGACACCCCGGCGGGCCGGGTGACGGCGACGGCGCAGATCGCGGACGGGCGCGTCACGCGCGTGTCATTTCTGAACGTGCCGTCATTTCTGTTCGCACGGGATGCCGTCGTCGACGTGCCCGGCGTTGGCCGCGTGACCTACGACGTGGCTTTCGGCGGTGCGTTCTACGCCTACGTGGATGCCGAACCGCTCGGCCTCACGCTGGACGCGGATCACCAGCGCGAGTTGATCGACGTCGGCATGCGCATCAAGCGCGCCGTCATGGCGAATCATCCGCTCAAGCACCCGGACGGCGACGCCGATCTCAACTTCCTGTACGGCACGATCTTCGTTCAGCGTTCGCCGGAGGGCGTTTCGCGCAGCCGCAACGTCTGCATCTTTGCCGAGGGCGAAGTCGACCGTTCGCCGACAGGCACCGGCGTCAGCGGGCGGCTCGCCATCCATCACGCGCGCGGCGAACTGGCAGGGGACGAGACGATCGTGGTCGAGAGCATCCTGGGGACGGAGTTCACGGGGCGCCTCGCCGCCGAAACGCAGGTGGGCGGGCAGGCCGCCATCATCCCGGAAGTCTCCGGCACGGCGCACATCACCGGGCGTCACGAATTCCTGATCGACCCGGACGATCCGCTCGGCCGGGGATTCATCCTGCGCTGATCGGGCGAGATGGGCACAAAAGCCGCTGCTGCGCGCATTGAGAGCGACAAGGAGAACGTACACCATGACCATCACACGCTGCGCCTGGGTCAGCCTGGACGACCCGCTCTACAGCCGCTATCACGATGAAGAATGGGGGGTGCCCCTGCGGGGCGACGATCACGCGCTGTTCGAGCGCATTTGCCTGGAGGGCGCGCAGGCGGGCCTGAGCTGGATCACGATCCTGCGCAAGCGCGACAACTACCGCGCGGCTTTCGATGGTTTCGACCCGGCATTGGTCGCGCGTTACGACGACGCGAAGGTGGCCGAGCTGCTCGCCAACCCCGGCATCGTCCGCAATCGAGCCAAGGTCAACGCCGCCATCAACAACGCGCGTGCCTTCCTGGCCGTGCAGGAGGAATTCGGCAGCTTCGACCGCTATCTGTGGGATTACGTCGACGGCAAGCCGATCCAGAACCGGTGGCGCGCAATGACGGAAATCCCCGCCGAAACCGAGCTTTCGCGCAAACTGAGCAAAGACCTGCAAAAACGCGGTTTCAAGTTCGTCGGGCCGACGATCTGTTACGCGATGATGCAGGCCATCGGCATGGTCAACGATCACACGGTCGATTGCTACCGCCACGCCGAGGTCGCAGGTTGAGGATACGCCTTTACCAGACGCGGATCAGCTCGACCTCGAAGATCAGCGTCGCGTTCGGCGGCATGACGCCAGGAATCCCCTGCGGGCCATAGGCGAGATCGCCGGGGATGGTGAATTCGGAGTGCCCGCCAACCTTCATCAGCGGAATGCCCTCCTGCCAACCGGCGATCACCTGGCCGAGCAGGAACGAGATCGTCTCGCCACGCTCGTAGGAGCTGTCGAAGACCGTACCGTCGATCAGCTTGCCGCGGTAGTGCACTTCGACCTCGGACAGCGGCGGGCAGTCCGGGCCTGTCCCCTCGCGCAGTACCTTGTGCTGCAGACCGCTGGCCGTCGTTTGCACGCCCGGCTGCTTGCCGTTGTCGATCAGGAACTGCTGATTGTCTTTCGCGCTCTTGGGATTCATGGTCATCCTTAAATTATCGATAGATAGCTTGTAACGTTTCGCGGGTGGCTTTGCAAGGGTCGATTTCGGCAGCAGGGCTGTGCGCGATCAGATGCGGCGCCAATCCGGGGGCTTCATACGCGCACGCCAGGTCAATCCTGCGGGATAGCCGATCATCTTGGCGACGTCGCCGACGACGCGGATGATGGGCACGAGCAAGGCCGCATACAGCCGATCCACCACGGTAACGCGCGGCAGATGATCGAGCACGCCGCCAAGCTTGCGATAGGGCGCCCACAGGTAGACGAGCGCGCCCGGCACATAGAGCAGCCACAACAGCGGATGCACCAGCAGCCCCAGCAGGAAGATCAGCGGGATGACGACCAGATAGGTGAGGTAGCGGATCAGGTGCCGCTTGCGCCAGAGATCGGCTTTGCCATCGCCGCGCGCGTAGCGGTAATACTGGCGGTAGAACGAAGCCAGCGAAGACCGCGGGCGAAAATGCGCGACGGCGCCGGGCGCGAAAGCGAAATCACCCGCGATCTGCTTCAGGCGCAGGTCGAAGATCAAATCCTCGCAGTAGTCGATCCATTCCGGGTAGCCGCCCGCCGCCGACCAGACGGCCTTGCGAAAGGCGACGCTGCGGCTGCTGGGCAAAAAGGTGGCCGGGTCGATCTCGCGCACGTTTGGCAGCGTCGTCGCGCCGAGCGCCGCCTCGAAGGCGGTGTGCGGATCGGCCTCGAACCAACCGGCGACGACGCGCACGGTTGGGTCGTGCAGCAGCGGCGTGGTGATGCGCTCGATCCACTCCGGCACGAGCGTGACGCCCGCGTCCGTCACGGCGATTACATGGCCGAGGGCGGCGTCGATGCCACGGTTGCGTCCGGCGCTGATGTTGCAGCCGGGCTGGACGAGCACGCGCAGCGGCAGCTTGCTCTCGTATTCGTGCAAGATGGCGACGGTGTTATCGGTGCTGCCGCCGTCGACGAAGACGATCTCGTCCGGCGGGCGCGTCTGATTGGCGATCGAGTCGAGCAGACCGCGCAGGTTGTCGCCCTCGTTGAGCACGGTGCAGATCAGCGAGAGCGCCACATCGACCGGTGGCTTGGCGATGCTATCGTTCACACCCACACCTCGGCGGTGCGCGCACGCACGCTCTTGATCAGGCGGTCGTAATCGGTATGGGTGCGGTTGGTCAAGGCGATGACGGGCGTCAGACCTTCCCCCGCGAAAAAGCCGGTGAAGCGGTAGATCCACGGCAGCGAGGGCACGACCAGCATGACGCCCTTGGCGGGGACGTACTTGCGCCGCCCGACGAACGCTTTGCGCATGCGCTCGCCCTGCGCCTCCGGCAGCAGCGGGTAGGGCTTGACGGCGCGGATCTCATCCCAGTCGATACTGTGCGCACGCCAGATGAGCGGATGGAGCGTCAGGCCGTCACCGGTCAGTTCGACGGCGGGCGTCGCGGTCGTCAGCCAGAGGGCGGGCGCGGTCAAGAGCGCCATCGTTAGCACGGTCAGCAGCAGCAGCGCCGCAGGCAGACCGTTCAACGCCAGCACGATCTGCCAGACGAACAGCGCGGCGGTCAGGGCGAAGAAGGCAAGCGCACCGTACTGGACGAGGCGGTCGATGGTGGGGCGTGGATGCGTGTGTGTCGTGGTCATGAGCAGGATTATAGCTGACGGCGGGAAGAGGGCGCAGACTCAGCTTCGCGGACGATGATCTTCAATGTATTGGCGCGGATCGACGAAGTTCTCTCGCAACCCTTCTAGATCATCCTTCGGCCAGAAGGCAGGAAATGAGGCTAAGCCTGGGCTGCGACTCAAATCGAAGTGCAGCTTGTAGTCGAAACCGGCATTGCTGTTGCCAACGGTGGTGATCATCTGCCCACGCTCGACGCGATCGGTCTTCTGGACGAGGATGTCGCCCACCTGTGTGTAGCGCGAGAACATGACTTCGCCGTCGCACGTGTAGAGCGGATCGTGTTGGATGACGATGATGTTGCCCCAGGTCGACAGACGTTGGGCAAAGACGACTTCGCCACTGCCAATCGCGTAGATGGGCTGATCCCGGTCGGCATCCTCCGGCAGATTGAGATCCACCCCCGTGTGATAGGCTTCATTCGGGGTGCCGATGAAATACAACTCCGCGAATGGCGTGGAATTGAACCAATCTCCCGGCCAGATCTGATCCGAGGCCCGCTCTTCGTCCGTGCCGACTGGCGAATCAAAGCCATCGGCAATCAAGCACGGTTGGTAGCCGACCGACGCGGCGCGAACCCATCCCGTCCCATCTTCAAGTTCGATCATGAGCCAGCCGTCGTCGGTCAGGGATGCCGGATCATACTGCACGCTGTCGCCGTTGTTCACGATGGTCAGGATGCGCGCCTCGGTCTGCGGGCTTGCATAGACGTTGACCCAGCGCGCGCTGGTCCTGACGACGAGCGACTCGGTCGCATCGGCGGCCGCAGGCGTCTGCGCCGAGAGCGGCGTGGCGGAAGCGACGGCGACGGTTGCGGTCGCGCCGGGTGTTGGCGAGGCGGGCGTGTCCGGCGTGGGATTGAGCAGCGTCGGAAGGACGATTGCACCGGCGACGACCACGGCCAGCCCCAGGGCCAGCGGCGCCAGGCGGCGCAGCGAACGCCTGCTGCTCGATTCCCCGGTCAGTTGTTGAATCAACTTGTCCATGTCCGGGTTGAAGTCCGGATTGTGGCGGATGCGCATGGCGTTGCGGAAGTGGAGCTCGCTCAAGCGCGGCGGCAGATCGTCGGCGCCCGGCATCGACGCGCCATCGACCAGCAGCGGGATCACGCGCATGTCCGAGCGCTTGAGACCCGCCTCGACCTCGATTGCGACGAAATCATTCGGCTGATCGAGGCGGCGATGGCCCTCTTCATCGGTGACGGTCAGCCATTGCTTGCCGATCACGACCAGCAGTATGTCGCAGGCGCTGACCGTCGTCTGCAGATAGTCTTTGAAGTTGACGCCCGCCGGGATGCTCTCGACATCCTGGAAGACCTGCTCCTGGCCCAGCGCCTGCACCAGATGGTCATAGATGCGCCCGGTGATGGCTTCACTATCCGCGCGGCGATACGAGATGAAGATCCGGGTCATCGTGAAATCCCCGCCCTGTCAGAATACGCGTGACAGTTCGAGTATACGGGCAATCCGCGCGGATGGCGATTGGCTGTCGGTGGCTATCGGCTGTCGGCGATTGGCGGCTGGCTTTTAGGGGGGGAAGGAAGAAGGTTACTCCGGCGTGACGCCGAAGCGGTTGAGGAGTTCGGTCAGGGCGAAGAAGGCGTAGTGGTCATGATGAGGATGATAGTCGCCCGGTCGTCGCGCATGAAGCTCTATGTGGTCGGATGCTCAGCGCGGATTTTAGCTAGCAGCGCCCTGATCTTCGTCTGATCGTCCGCATGGTAGCGATCAAAGCTCGGCGGATCGAGCGCATAATCGACTACCAGCGCATAGAGACGACTGCTCTCGAATGTGCGGTTGTAGACACCACCAAGATCGAGCGTCACCGCTTCTGTATCCACCAGCGGGATCGCCACGCGTGGTAAAGACTGGTTGACCCCAAAGCCATACCATTGCGACACCCCCTTGCCTTCTTCGTAGTCGCTATGAGGGTCGCTGGTCACTACCATGTACGGGAGCGCTCCCGCATCTCCCCTGTGATAGCTGGGCAGTCGTCGCCAAACCGGCTGGCTCTCATGCAGGTAATCGATCTCGACCAGGGCGATGCCGCTGCGCAGGGTCTCGAAGCGTTTCATCGTGTACTGTGCGTAATGTGAGCGCGGCGGCTTGTTCGACGCCGAGAGCAGTTCAATGCGCGTCACGGGCCTGCCCGGCAAACGGTTCTCCTCCACATGATGAATGACGATACCCGTGAAGTAGTCATCTTCGGCGACCATCAGATCCCAGAGCGGCAGCGTGCGCGTCGGCGTGGCTGCTTCTGGCGTTAAGGTGCGCAGCGTCGTCGGTTTCTCTTGATAGATCGTGACGTCCGGCGTCGTCCTGGAGACGACCTCGATGTCGAAACCCTCACCGCGTACCTGCAATGAACGCTCGCCGACCGCGTAGTAATTGGGCGGCAGGATCGACTCCAATGCCTCCCGGATGTGCTCGATGTGGCTGGCGTGGAAGCTCTCCCAATCGACGCCTTCTTCCTGAAGATAGCTGTTCAGGTGGGCGTTGACGCCGGGGTAGAGATTGGTTTTCGAGTGGATCGCCATACTGCCTCCGCTTCGCGCTTATCCCCCATTCTACTCCGGCGTGACTTGGAAACGATTAATCACAGCAAGAATAGCAGCCTCATATTGGAGGGGGTTCTCTTCCAGAATCCTCACGGCGTTGAGTTCATCCAATATGTCGAATAGCTCCTCTGGCAAATGTGGACGTGCCGTTTGAAAGTCGTAGCCTTCGTGCCAGATTGGGATGATTCGGATGCCCGCCTCGTATGCCCAGGCAAGTTCATCGACAATATTGGTTGATGGGAAAGTCTCTTTACCGAAAACCGCAACCAGAAAGTCGCAGCCTTGAATTCGCTTCCGCAAATCGTCTCGCCACTGAACACCTGCATTCAGCTCCTTGTCTAGAAATGCGGTATACCCTTCTTTGTTCAGCCATGTGTGAATGAGCAATGCAAAGGCGCTACTCTGTTTGCGACTGTAGGAAATGAAAACGGTGGCAGGTTCGACTTCATCCACCAGCTCCATTGCCAGTTTTGACAGACGAAAGACGTACCTATCACCCCTTTCAAGGTATCCGAGTCTTTCCAACAATTCGAAGTGCGGTTCAGCATTGTTCCAACGATGTTCAAGATAGCGGTCTAGAGGGTCACCCGTAAGGTGTCGTTCATGCTGATCTGAAGTGAACGTCGTACCCCAGAAGCGTTCTGGAGCATATGCACCTTCGGCTAACTCTTTCGCTAAAACCCTCGCACGTGCCTTCATATTCTGTGGCAGTGGACGTTCAACCACATTAGTTAGCCACGCCCCAAAGCCATCTCTGTTTGTCATGGCCGATCCTTTTGCGGCTCCGTGGTTCACTCGTCCTCATTCAACCGGCGGCGGAGCTTGCGCAGGCGTTGGGCGACGGCGCTCGGACGGCGGGCGAGCTTGAGCGCGATGTCCTTGACCGGCGTATGCGAGTCGGCCAGCTCGATCAGTTCGCGCTCTTCGGCGTCCGTCCAGCCGACGTAGGCGCGCGGATAGTCCTCGCGCATCTCGGCGAAGCGCTCCGGCTGCTTGCGCATCGTCACGCCCTGGTCATGCGCGTGATCGAGGATCTCACGTGCCGCGATGGCGATATCCATGGTCGTGTATTGGGGATGCAGGCGCAGGATGTCTTCGTAGGTGTGCCCACGCGCGATCATTTCGAGGATGATGACCGATTTATGCGAAAGCTGGTTCATCAGTCAATACTTTTGTGGCTGTCGGCGGTCAGCTTTCGGCTTTCAGCCTGGGGCAAACGGCCGATGATCAAAATGGAGGCACGACTCGGCTCAAGGTCGCGCCTTCATATCTTTAATCATATTACATTTTTACAACCGCTGTTAAGCAAATTAGCGGATTAGCTATTGGCCTTTAGCCGGAAACCAGACGCAGATTAGCCTACGCGCTGGCAAGTCAACAGTTTATAGGCTGAAGGCTATCGGCTAAAAGCTGAAAGCTGACCGCCCCTATACACTCGCTGAGGGGCGATACTCACCCCAAACGTCGCGCAGCGTGTGGCAGATCTCGCCGAGGGTGACGTCATGCTCGACGCATTCGACGAACAGTGGCAGCAGGTTCTCGCTCGTGCGCGCCGCAGCGGCAAGCTGAGTCCGCAGCTCGGCCACGCGCGTGTTATCGCGGCGAGCGCGCAGATCCGCCAGCCGCGCGCGCTGCCCGGCCTCGATCGTCGGATCGACGCGCAGCAGCTCCGGCTCCGGGTCGTCATCGACGGCGAACTGGTTGACGCCGACGACGACCTGATCGCCGCTCTCGACCGCGCGCTGGTAGGCGTAGGCCGCATCCATGATCTCGTTGTTGACGAAGCCCGTCTCGATGGCGACCTGCGCGCCGCCCATGGCGTCGATGCGTGTGATGTAATCCCGCGCGCCCACGACGATGGCCTCGGTCAGGTATTCGACCAGGTAGCTGCCCGCCAGCGGATCGACCGTATCGGCGACGCCCGTCTCGTAGGCGATGATCTGCTGCGTGCGCAGGGCGACCTGGGCCGCCTGGGCCGTCGGCAGGGCCAGCGCTTCATCCATGCTGTTGGTGTGCAGTGACTGCGTGCCGCCGAGCACCGCGGACAAGGCTTGAATGGCCACGCGCGCAACGTTATTGACCGGCTGTTGGGCGGTCAGCGTGCTGCCGCCGGTTTGCGTGTGAAAGCGCAGCTTCCAGCTTTCCGGCTTGAGCGCGCCGAAACGCTCGCGCATGATCTGCGCCCACAAACGCCGCGCCGCGCGGAACTTGGCGACCTCTTCCAGGAACTGGTTGTGCGCGTTGAAGAAGAACGAGAGCTGCGGCGCGAAATCGTCGACATCCAGCCCGGCAGCGAGGGCCGCCTGCACATAGGCGATGCCGTTGGCGAGGGTGAAGGCGACCTCCTGCGCGGCGGTGCTGCCCGCCTCGCGGATGTGATAGCCGCTGATGCTGATCGTGTTCCAGCGCGGCACGTGGCCCTTGCAGTAGGCGAACAGGTCGGTGATCAGGCGCATCGACGGGCCGGGCGGGAAGATGTAGGTGCCGCGCGCGATGTACTCCTTGAGGATGTCGTTCTGCACCGTCCCGCGCAGTTGATCCGGCGCGACGCCCTGGCGCTTGCCGACGGCGATGTACATCGCCAGCAGGATGGCCGCCGGGGCGTTGATCGTCATGCTGGTCGAGACTTTGTCCAGCGGGATGCCGTCGAAGAGCTGCATCATGTCGTCCAGGCTGCTGATGCTGACGCCGACCTTGCCGACCTCGCCCAGCGCCATCGGATCGTCGGAGTCGTAGCCGATCTGCGTCGGCAGGTCGAAGGCGACCGAGAGGCCGGTCGTGCCCTGCTCCAGCAGATAGCGATAGCGCGCGTTGCTCTCTTCGGCGGTGGCGTAACCGGCATACTGGCGCATCGTCCACAGGCGGCTGCGATACATGGTCGGCTGGATGCCGCGCGTGAACGGGTACTCGCCGGGGAAGCCCAGGTCGGCCTCGTAATCGACCGGCACGTCTTCGGGCGTGTAAACCGCATCGAGCGCGATGCCGGACGAGGTTTCGAAGCGCGCGCGGCGCTCCGGTGCTTTGCTCAAGGCGCGCTGGACGACGTTTTCCTGCCAGCGGCGTTTGGCGTCATGCAGACGAGTTAGGGCGACCATGTGTTCACTCCGCGATGGATGTCAGAAGTGAGTAGGATTATACCGCTGTGGGGCGTGGGGTAGAAACATGGAGGGCGACTTTGCAGATTAGGTTGCCTTCAATAGCCTAACACGTATAATCGTCAGTGTAACCTCCGTTTGCCGTTAGCAGAATGCTATGCCAAATAAGCTCTTCATCTCGTATCCCAGTGAAAGCTGGAATTTCGCCCAGCGCCTGGCAGAAAACCTTGCGGTGCAACTCGATGACGAAATCTTCATCGACTATCGCAGCATCGACCAGGCCGACTTCGAACGCGCCATCCTTGAGCATTTGCGCGCGAGCAATGCCGTGATCTTGGTCGTGACCGAATATACATTCGCGGATATTCACAGGGATACGGACTGGGTACGCCTGGAGATTCGCACGGCGCTCGATCACAAGATTCCGATTGTGCTGGTACGTGAGAACGGGCTGCTGCCGCCGAAAGATCTCCCAGATGACGTGCGCAATGTGGGACGGTCACAAGGGATACCGTTTTACCGCGAGTTTTCGACCCCGCCGTTGCGCTCTTGAGCGAATTTCTGATCAAGATCGGCGTCGGCACAGCGAAAACGTCCGGTAGTACAACAGCACATCTTGTCATGCCATCCGCTGCGCCCACACCTGCCGCCGAGACAGCACCCCAGCGCGGCATTGGCGGGAAGCACAGCTTTGACGAAGCGATCGATCTGCTCGAAGCAGAGGATTACGAAAAAGCGCTCTTTATCCTCGAAAAGCTCCGGGAGACAGGGTATCGGAGCGGTTTTGCGAGTGTCATTGACGATCTCATCGAACGAGCAAATGCAGAAATGTCTGCGGCCGAGCGTCGGCGCGAGGCAGCGCTTGACTATGACGATATTCTGGCGCTGGCAGAGCGTAAGTTCACTGAGCCTTTGGCACGCACAGCGTTCGCAGATTGGACTGCTAAATATGCTGATCTGGTCGATGCCCTCGACGTAAATGACTTACGCGACCGCTTCAAACCCACATCCCCAACGCCAACGCGCAAACGCAGCCTCGACCTCCTGCCAGCGCCGTTCGCCTGGATCGACATCCCCGGCACGTCTGGCAAGAAATGGAACGACGCGCCTTATAAGATCGCCAAGTATCCGGTCACGAACGTGCAGTTCCGTTTGTTCGTCGAGACGGGCGGCTACCGCGAACGCAAATGGTGGACGGAAGCCGGGTGGCAGGCACGCGAAGAAGGCTGGCATTACGACGGCGGTTGGAAACCATCGGGCAAACCCTGGCTTGAACCGCGCTACTGGAACGACGGCAAATGGAACGGCGAGGAGCAGCCGATGGTTGGCGTGTCGTGGTACGAAGCGGTAGCATTCTGCCTGTGGCTGAGTGATGTGACGGGCGAGAACATCATGCTGCCGACGGAAGCGCAGTGGCAGTATGCGGCCCAGGGTGATGATGGCAGAGATTACCCGTGGGGCAAGAAGTGGGACACGAGTCGCTGCAACAACAATGTCGGTGGTGAAGGGGTAGGCAAGACCACCCCTGTGAGACAGTATGAGGGCAAAGGTGACAGCTTCTTCGGTGTGGTCGATATGGCGGGGAATGTCTGGGATTGGTGCTTGACAGACTATGATGACAACACAAACGATGTTAATAGCCATACCTCGAGGCGCGTGCTGCGCGGCGGGTCGTGGCTCAATAACTTTGCCGACAACTTCCGCTGCGGCTTCCGCCTCAGGAACTATCCGCACTACTGGTTCAATCTCATCGGGTTCCGCCTCGCCCTCTCTTAATGTTCTGGTTACTGTTCTTTCTGGATTCTGATTTCTGAAAGGCGCGCAGCGCCTTCTGCCCTTCTCGCCGAAGGCGAGTCGCAGCGCAAAATGCGGTCGTGTGAGATCATACAAGAATAACTGGACGTGCCGTTGTATGTTCCTACAAATAACGGACAAAAATCGTAGGGACGCCCAACGGGGCGTCCGCGAGGCGAAACCTCATATGAAACCATTGCCACAACGCAAATCGCCGCGTTTACAAGGTTACGATTACAGCAGCACTGGCGCATATTTCGTAACCATCTGTACGCATCAACGGCTGCACCTGTTTGGCGAAATCGTGGATGGTATGATGCGCCTGAACGAAGCTGGACATGTCGCGTATACCTGTTGGCAATCCATCCCGGATCATTACCCCGACATCGATCTGGATGCGTTTGTCGTCATGCCCAACCATACACACGGCATCTTGTTTTTGCAGGGCGAAAATGACCAATTCAAGACACTGTTGGGGCGTGTCATGAATGCATACAAGGGTGCAGTCACCGCTCAGGTCCACACACACCAGTTGTTTGACGGGATCGTGTGGCAGAGTCGTTATCACGATCATGTCATCCGCAATGAAACCAGTCTGAACCAAATCCGTGCCTACGTGCACAACAACCCGGCGAGGTGGTCTGAAGATACGTTCTTTTCAGAAGGATGGCGCCGGCGATCTGACCCACACAGATGGATGCAGAATACGGCGGACGTGCCGTTGCACGTCCCTACAAATGACGGACAAAAATCGTAGGGACGCCCCGTTGGGCATCCGTGAGGCGAATCCTCGACCCTCAACCCTCAACCCCTATCACCCACAGATCGTCGCCGCGGGGGTTGGGATCGGCGGGCAGGCGCTGGCCGCTGTCCACGTCGTACCAGCCGAGGAAGATCGTCTCGGCGTTCGGCGGCAGGTCGAGCGCGTGCGCATCCTCGAACGCCAGATCCGCCACCCAGGCCGAGGTTGGGAAGCCCGCGACTTCGCCATCCGCCTGAAACACGACATGCCCCGCTGAGTTGAACGCGCCCAACGTCAGCCGGTAATCCGTCGGCAGCGGCCCCAGCGCGCGCCAAACGAGCGTGATGCCATCCGGCGTGAGGGTGTAGCCGTCGAGCCGGATCAGCCCGCCGAAGGTGACGGTCTGCGCGACTGCCGGAGGATCGGCACGGTAGGCCGGGTCGATGCGCGTCCAGGCATTGAGCACCGGAAACGTGCCCGCATCCCAGGTCAGATAGCGCCCCTGTGACGGATCGTTATCGGCGACCGTGCGCCAGTCGATCAGCAGGCCGAGGCGGACGGGCGGCTGTGGCGTCTCGGCGTCGTCGAGCTTGAGCCGGAACGGCGCGCGGTAGATGCGGTCGGGGTCGAGGGTCGAAGTCGGGATCATGCCCGGATAGAACTCCGCGCCGCCAACGGGCTCGCCCGTACGCGGATCGACCGCGCGCAGAATCATGCGCGGGTCTTCCGGGTGCGATCCCGTGAAGTAGAGCGCGCCAGTGACGATCTCGCCCGGCGCTGCCGTCGGACGATCCAACTCGTAGCCGACCAGATCCAGGCCTTCGGCGGCGGCGTCAATCGGGTGAGCAGATGCGGGCAGCGCATCGACCACGGTCAGCGGGCGGTAGGCTTCGGCCAGATAGACGGTCGGGCCGGTCAAGGCGGCGGCGGCCACAGGCAGGATCAGCAGCGGCGCCCAGCGCGGGGGGATCAGCGCGCGCCAGCCGACGACGATCACAGCGCTGAAGGCGAGCAGGCCGGGGAACAGGATGCGCCCCTGCGACGAGGCAATCTGGCGCGTGGTGACGATCTGCGCGGCGATGACAGCGGCGATCACGAGCGCGCACAAGCCGATCGCGAACAGCAGGTCGTCTTGCCGCTGGCGAATGGCGCGTCGCAGCAGGCGCACGGCACCGATGAGCGCGCCGATCACGACGATGAAGGTATACGGGAACAGCCACGATGGGCCGGTCACGTTCAGGTAGCCGAGCGTCATCCAGAACGAGTAGTAGATGCCCTGGGCCTCGGCCAGCACGCCGCGTGGCAGCACGTTGATCGAGTTACCACGGCCCCAGATGGCCGCCGACGCCCCGATCGCGAGCAGATCGCCATAGAGTTGGAGATTGCGCAGATACCACCAGCCCGCGAGCACAGCGGCCAGGGCGCCCGCGATCGCCAGAGTGCGCAGGCCCGCGCTCCACGTCCAGCGGCGCACGATGATGCCCGCGATGACGACGACACCGACCACGCCGAACAAGGCCAGGCCGTTGTGTTTGCTCAGCGCGATCCCGCCGAGGATGACGCCGATCAGTGCCGCATCCCGCAGGTTGAGCCGCGCATTCCTCCAGGCGTGGATGCACCAGACGACGCCCGCCGTGAACAGGAAGGTGGTCAGGTTGTCGTTGCTGATGCTGGCGCTGATGAAGATGAAGGTCGGGATCGAGGCGGTCAGCAGCATGGCTGCCACACCGACGCGCTTCGAAAAGAGCAGCGAAACGCCGTGGTAGATCAAGAGCAGCGTGCCGATGGCAAGGACGATGCTGAACGCGCGCAGGATGAAAACGGCACGCATCGTCTTATCCGGCGATAGATCCAGCGGGTGGAGATTCAGGTTCTGATTGTTGAGCGTGACGACGCCGGTCGACGCCAGCGGACTCTGATGCAGGAAGTCGGCGATGTCCGAGCGATCCGTGCCGCTGATGAGCACGGCGCCGATCAGGTAGTAGAGCGGCATGTGATGTCGCTGGGTCGACTGGCTGGCGAAGACCGATGCTCGATCTTCGAGCAGCGGCAGATGGCCCTCGACCAGGATGTTGTGCGCGTAGAGGAAATGCGCCCCCTCGTCCGGCGGCTCGAAGATCGGCGTGGCGCGGCTGTAGGCGATGGCGATGACGATGAAGCCGAGGGCGATGAGGAGTGCGGCTACGTCATAACGAGAGAATCGGCGCAATGATCACGTTCCTAGCTGGTGGGCGAGCTGCAAATGCGGTGAACACAGTAAAACGAAGCCTAACTCTAGCGTAGATTAGCTCATGCGTGAAGTTAAAGCTGGGTGCTCCAGCAGGCAAACGTCATCCAGGCGGAGGCGAGGGGTAAGCCAGCCGTTCATCGCGCTTATCCCTTTGACTGTAGGCTGAGAACAACATCAATACCCTACATAGGAGAAAGCATCATGCGCACCCTACTGATTGTTGTTATCCTTTTCTTGCTCCCCATCGCCTCATTACACGCTCAAGCCGATCCCGATCCGCGTCTCTCCGAATGCGGATACGATGCGGTGGCCTTGCACTCTGCAATTGAAGCCGATGGATTACCGGTAGACCGACTCATTCAATTGGAGTGGTCGCCCAACTGCCGGTATCTGGCGCTGCGACTTCCCTCAAGCCATGGTGACCCCGGCATGACCGTCGTTTGGGATGCCCAGTCGAATACGCGGGTCGGCTCAATAACGACCTACGCGCCCGGCGGTCGTCCTAACTATCAATGGGATCCTCGCGGGGATTATCTCGTCGTTTCGGCAAACGACGAGGGGACGTATCTATGGCACGTGCCTTCGAACCGGCAGATGCCGATCAATCCGTTCGAGTGTGGGCTGGTCGCCACGTCATGGGATTACGACGCACAACAACTGTACGCAACATCGCCGCTTGAATGGGGTGATAACTGGTGTACACCCTACATCGAAACGGGTGGGCTGCGTATCTATGATCTGACGACAGGCACGACCATCGCGACCTATCGTGTGGGCGGCTATAGCCTGGATTACGAATTCTCGGATGACGGTCGTTACATGATCCTTTCCGGCCATGGGATGAGCAATGTCCCCGTCCAGGTCTGGGATCGCACGACCGGAAGTCTGGTGGCTTCAGTCCCGGTTGATGAAGGTGGCGGCATCAATCACACAGGTGCACAGATCGCCATCAGCCCGGACGGACGCTATCTCGCTATCGGCATGTTATACCTTCGAATTTGGGATCTGACGCAGCTTGTGGACGACGGAAGCCCTCAGGCACCGGCCTTCCGCTACGCGGGGCCGACAGAGAGGATTCGGGAAGTGCGGTTTGTCGATAACCAGACGCTTGAAACCAGCACCTGGTCTGGCACGCAGCGCTGGGATTTGCTCACGGGGGCGCAACTGCCTTAAGCTGAGGACATTCAGTGAAGCAACAACAAAAAACGGCGAGAGGTTTCTCTCGCCGTTGTGCTCCACCGACTGGATAAAACTCGAACAAGACGACGGGGAACAGGTTGCCCAGTTCTTCCAAGTCATTACCTTCCCACAGCGTGAGAACTGCACACGCTACGCCACGATGAACTCCAACTAAATCGGCTTTAGCGGTGAAAGGGAGAGGTGAGCACCCCCTCCCATCACCTTGAAGCTCGCTGCCCGTGCCAGCAAGACTTCCGATTGTCACTTTACCACAGCTCCGCGAAGTCATTGCCAGCGACAGCGAATTCGACAAGTTGTTGAGTTCTGAGGAGAGATGGCAATGGTTTACGCTTCGACTCGTTCGTTCGTTTTTACCAACCATAAAGGTGGCGTCGGGAAATCGACTTCTGCCACCAACATCGCACTCGGCATAGTGCAACTCCTGCGCCGCGCCAACGCATCAAACTGTCGGGTGCTGATTGTCGACACCGACTCGCAGGCACATGCCTCGCTGGTCACGACCGGACGCAAAGACTACGGCGCAGATGACAGCCTGTATAGCGTGCTGCTGGCGGATCGCGAGAATGCGGCCCAAACGCTGCTCAACTGCATCGTGCCAAGTCAGTGGGATGCTGACCTGCACATCCTACCCGCCTCACCCATGCTCGAAGGCGCGGAACGCGAGCTGATGGGTGTGGCAGGCGCGCCATATCGCCTCGCCGATCCAGTCGGCAAAATCGCCAACCAATATGCAGCGATCATCATCGATACCCGCCCGTCATTCAGCCTGCTCACCGAAATGGCGCTGCTCGCCGCGACCGATGCGATTGTGCCGGTCGAACCGCGCTATCTGGAAACGGTCGGCTTGACCAGCGTGATCGAGAAGATCAATGACATTCGTGAGGGCTGGCGGCATCCAACGCTGCGCGTGAGCGGGCTGCTCGTGACCAAAATGGATAGCCGTATTCGCGGGCATAACCACTTACTCGCGGAGGTCAAAGCGCATCCAGTCCTGGGCAAGCTGCTGCTCGGCGTGATCCCCGCCAACGAAGCGGTGTCTTATGCTCACAGCAGCCATCAGAGCCTGTTCACCTACAGTCCCACCGCAGCGGCGAGCAAAGCCTACTTGCAGGTAGTCGCATCGCTGGTACGTTATCTGCTCAAGGGCGGCGACTGATGGCGCGCCCAAACCACGACACGAGCCGCATGGATGATTTGCTGGCGTCGGTTACCAGCGACTTGCTCGGCGATCTGCCGCAGAATCTGGTCGACAACACGATCCATGTCGAGCGCATCCTGCTGGAGATGGTGCGTCCCGATCCGGTGCAACCCCGCCGGGTGCTGCCGGACGCCATCCACGTCCGCTTTCACCAAAATCAGATCACGCCGACACAGGCACTGCGCGAACTGGTGCAGATCGTCCAACTTGCGGCGCGGCATCGTGGGCGACCGTTCACCAACCTGCTGGAACTGCTGCCGAACGCCGATGACGAGCGCGACGACGAAACGACTGTCCAGCTGACCCCCGAAGAACAGCTTCTACGCGATCTGGTCAATCTGGCGATCACGATCCGGGATGATGGGCATGTTAATCCACTAACGGTGGTGGATGTCTCGCAAGGCGTGACCCGGCTGTTCCGCATCGAGACGGGGGAGCGGCGCTACTGGGCAACGTGGCTGCTGCGTGACTTCCTGCCTAACTACACGGGCGATGGCATGATCCCGTGCATCATCATTCCTGCGAACCGCTCCTCGGTGTTTCGTCAGGCAAAGGAGAACACAGCGCGCTCCGGGCTAACGGCGGTGGCGCTGGCGCGACAGGCGGCACTGCTGCTGCTCACGGTTCACGGCTACGAAATCCCGGCGTATGCCGTCGAAAATGATTTCTACCGTCAGGCGCTGGAACTCGACCTGCGCGGCAAGCGCGAGTACACGGACGTAGTTTTGTCTGCAATGGGTGGCATTGGGCGGATGCACTTTAGCCGCTATAAGGCACTGCTCAAACTCTCTGACGAAGCGCTGGAATTAGCAGACCGCTATCAGATCGAGGAATACCGCCTGCGACCTCTCTTGTCTGTAAGCGCCGAATACCATGCTGAAATTGTTCGGCAAATTATCGACTTCAACCTGACCGCTAAACAAATCAAGGAATTGTGCGAAGGAGATGACCTGGACACCGATGCGACTGATCCACTAGACAAACTGCCGCCTGCTGCAATCAAGATGGCACGTGCAGTTCAAGCGAGTAGTTCCACAACACCACAAGACATTGCACGCGCATTAATGCAGCGGGAAGGTGATGCAGCGATAGCACGAGCGAGGCTTCAGGCACTACAGAAGCTCTTGAATGAAGCTGAACGCTACCTTACTACCGATCAGAAATTGTAACCGCGCGGTTACAAATTGGAGATGGCCTAATGAGTGCAAAACAACGATCACCACCCTAGAAAAGAAAAAGCCCATAGCTGGAAGGCACATGGGCGGTGGGCTGGGGTACATGGTGAACTGGACACTCACAATGTATCACAACCTCTCTCCCGGTGCAACTCGATATCCCGCTCAAACCGTGTCTTTTCGACACCGGTTGTCTTCAACATTGCCCACGCACAGCGCAAGGAGAGAGCTTTCATGAGTATCGATCTGGAGCAGATTCGCTCCGCCAATCCGATTGAACAGGTCGTCGGCGAGAAGTTCGCCGTGAAGCGTCAGGGGACGCGCTACGTCGGCGTGGAACATGACAGTCTGGTTGTCACCCCGCAAACTGGACAGTATTTCTGGAACTCCCGAGGTGAATACGGCGACGCCTTCGACTTCGCCGGACGGCATCTGCTGAACTACGGTCAGAGCTGGAATAACCGCGACGCGGCGATGTTTCTGGAAGCGGTGCGCTATCTGGCACAGCGCGCCGGGATCGACCTTGAGACCGAACACGACTTTCACAAGTCCGCTGCCTGGGCAGAACGCCAGCTCGTGCAAAGGCTGCACGAGGCACTGCTCAATACCTCTGCGGCGTTGGAGTATGCGACTCAAACACGGGGCTGGCAGATTACCACCGTGAAAGCCGCGCGGCTTGGCTTCATGCCCCAGGACAAGCGGACGCTGCTGGCAGACCTCAACCCGCCCGACAAGTGGCGAACCGTCGTCGGCAAATTTCCAGCGGGAATGCTGGTGTACGTCCATCTGGAGAAGGGGCGTTTAGCCTACCTGAGTGGACGTTCCATCACCGGCAAGCAGCATTACAATCCGCCGCGCGAAATCCTCGGCGAACGCCGTCCCTACATCAATCATCTGTACACTAATGATGCCGAGCAGGTCGCGCTGCTCGAAGGACAGGCGGATGCCATCACCTTCGGCGAGTGGGGCATTCCGGCGCTGGCGATTGCCGGGATGCACGTCTCGGATGAACTGCTTGGTCAGCTTCGTCGACACAGACGTGTCTTTGTTACGCTGGACAACACCCCTGAGGCGCTGGAGAGAAGCCACGAGATCGCTCACAAACTCGGCACGATGGCTTTCATCCCGCGTCTACCGGAGGGCGTGAAGGATGCCAATGACTGGCTGACGCAAGGCGGCACTCTCCAAGCGGTACAGGAAACGCTCAACAAAGCCAAATCGTGGCTGCAAACCGAGATTGAACGCGCCGCCTTTCTGGTCGGGCTAGAACGCAAGGACGCCGTGCGCGATCTGTTCCAGCACGCCGCCGATCTCGACGAGTTGGAACTCAGCGACTTTCGCGCAGCGCTGGCGAAACTGGGTATCAAGGGGCGTGCCTTCAACGATCTGCTCAAGGGGGCGCGGGTGAAGACCGAACGAACCAAGCAGGAGGCAGATGAGATGCCGCAAATCCTCGGCGACGACATACCGCTGCTGTCGCCCGCGCTCGGCTTCCAGCGGGATGTCGCGCTGGTGACCATCTCAGTGGTCGAGCGAACGAAGGACAATCGCCTGAACACCCAGCCCTATCTGGTCACGTCGTCACGCGAACTTGTCCGCGTGAGTGACGCGCAGATCATCCCGCTCAACGGCAAAGAAATCGCGCTGCGGGTGCTGCCGGAAGGGTCCGATTTCCTGATGCGCTGGCGTTTCAGCGACATCCAGCGCTACTTGAAAGGCGAGACTGCTAACGCTGGGCAGGTCTTCAAGACCGTACATGACCTGTTCACGCGCTACGTCGATTTCCGCTCGGAGGTCGAGAGCGCTATCCTCGCGTTGTGGACGATTGGGACGTATTTCTACACCATGTTCCCTGCTTACCCGTATCTGGCGCTGAACGGACCGAAGAACAGCGGCAAGAGTACCGTCATGCGCGTGATGCAGCCGCTGGCATTTAACATGGTCAGCACCTCCGACCCCACCGGACCATCCATGTTCCGCCTGATCCACTACACGAGCTGCACGGTCGGCATTGACGAAGCCGAACGCTACCACAATCCGAAAGACCCAGGGATGCAGCAAATCCGCCAACTGCTCAACAGTGGCTACAAGCAGGGGATGCCTGCCATTCGACTGATTGGCGAGGACATGAAACCGCAGGCGTTCGACGTCTACTCACCGAAGATTCTGGCGGCGATTGCCGGGCTGGAAGACATTCTCGCCAGCCGCTGCATCGCCATCCCCATGCGCCGCACCGATAAGAAAATGCCCTGTTTCCCGCCGGACTTCGATGGCGCGGCGATCCGTCACCAGCTTTACACACTGGCGCTGACCGTATTTCCGCATCTCTACACCAACTACTTCGAGCGCCCGTCCCTACATACCCTGCACAACCGCTCCAGCGAACTGTGGTCGCCTCTGGTTGCGCTGGCGGCATTCTTTGAGGAACAGGGACAAGTCAGTGGGCTGCTGCAGGCGATTGCATCAGCCGCGGAAACGGATGAGCAGATCAGCCAGGGCAAGGCGCTCAGCGAGCGCGAAGAAGCGGTTTTGCAGGCGGTGGAACTGCTGACACGCGGACAGACCAGCGTCGTCTGGATCAAGGCGGCAGCGCTGCGCGAGAAGGTTGCACGGCTGCTCGGTCAGCCGGTCGAGAAGATGGGCGATGCGCAGTGGATTGGGCACATCATCAAGCGGCTACATTTGCTTGATGAAGCAGGTCGCAAGCGCGGCATGGATGGCGTCACCTATGCGATTAAGCCGCTCGATGTGATTGATATGATGCGCCGCTACGATGTGGCAATTGTTTCCGAAAATCGCTGAAAAACCGTTCAGACCGTTCAAACCCTACATACCGTTCGTGGAGCGGTATGTAGGATTTGGGCTGGTAAAAAACTTTGTGGTCGCTGGAGCCTTCATCCGGCGTATTCACTGATATGAAATGCCGAGACAGTCCCGGCTGTTACCCTATACTACCTACCGTGTAAAACATAATCTTGATTCGTTCATTTGGCTGGTTCCTCTTTGGTTGAGACGGTGCAGCAGCAAGTGCCATCTTCCCGTCTACAGCTATCATCTCATCACGGCACTGCTGCGGCGCCGGGGCTGGCAATTGACCACAAGTGTATGGATCGACTCTGGCGCACTTTGGGCGTGTAGTTGCCCCGATATGCCAGAGGCAGATCACAGGTGCCCCCTTAGCTTCCCTGCTTCCATTCACGATTATCGCTTAGAACGAATACAGCCAGAAGATCTCCTGCTTGACAAAGCGCGCCACGCGGCGTATATTCAATTCTGATTAGTCAGGATTGACCATTATGGAACGTGAACTGCTGCTGTTGGGTCTTTTGCGTGGTCAGGAAATGCACGGCTACCAACTCAACGAAATCATCAACCGAGTAAATCGTTATATCGGGCTGAAGAAAGCGACTGTCTATTTCCTACTTGACAAAATGGACGACTCCGGCTGGATCACGCGGACGGACGAACAGGAGGGGCACCGACCGCCACGCCGCGTCTACCACCTGACCGCCGAGGGTGAAGCGATTTTCCAACAACTCCTCCGCGAGAACCTCGCCCAACATCACCCGACCCAGTTCAGCGGGGATATCGGGCTTGCCTTCGCCGATGCGCTCCCCCCAGACGACCTCCGGATGCTGCTGGCGGATCGCCGGGCTGCGGTAGAAGCCGAACTTGTCACCCTGCGTACAACCGATCACCCTGCGGGGAGTCTGCGCTGGATCATCGAGCATCAAATTCGCCATCTCGTCACCGAATTGGACTGGCTTGACGAGCTTATCCACACCATCTAAGAGGTTGAAACACAATTCATGGACATCCTTCGTTTTCTGCATTCCGGGGTTCGCTGGTTGGTGCTGCTGGTTGCGCTGGTCAATCTCGTCTACTTTGCATTGGGTTGGCTGCAAGGTCGTCACTACGATCGGACTGCCCGCCGCCTGATGAGTGCCTTCGGCGGCGTGATCAGCCTGCAATGGTTGATCGGCGTCATTTTTCTGATCGTGCTGGGCGGACAGACCGGCTTAGGTGTTCGCCATTACTGGGAGCACCTGACGGTCATGACGGTCGCCGTATTCGTAGCCAATGTGCCCACTATCCTGCGTCGCCGTAAATTGAACGATAAGCAGCGCTATCTTGTCAATCTGGGCAGTGTCATCGCCGTGATTGTACTGGTAGTGATCGGCATTTCGCTGCTGCCCGAAGCCATTCGCTGGCGCTTCTTCCTCCCAGCATAAGGTGGTAGAACAACGTGACCGCTGAAACGCAACCTCAAGATAAACTCAATTTCAAGCGAGTTCTGCCGATCTTCGTGATCGTGCTGATCGACCTGCTGGGCTTGACGATCATCATCCCTCTGCTGCCGCTCTACGCCGCCTCATTCGGTACCGATCCGTTTATGATTGGCGTCCTGCAAACGGCATATCCCCTGATGCAATTGGTCGGCTCGCCAGTCCTCGGCGGACTTTCCGACCGTTTCGGGCGCAAGCCGGTGCTGCTGGTCAGCCAGGTCGGGACGTTCATCGGCTTTCTGCTGCTCGGCTTTGCCGGTTCACTGCCGCTGCTGTTCCTTTCGCGGATCATTGACGGCTTGTCCGGGGCGAACATCGTGGCGGCGCAGGCGGCGATCACCGACAGCACGACCGAACGCACCCGTGCGCAGGGTCTTGGCTTGATCGGTGCGGCGTTTGGACTAGGTTTCACCGTGGGTCCGGCGATTGCAGGGATTGCGCTGGTGGTTAGCCACAATGACTATCACTTCCCGGCGTTCATTGCCGCTGGCTTCTCGCTGGTTTCGCTCTTGCTGACGGTCGCCTGGTTCCACGAGACCTTGCCGGAAGATCAGCGCGGCGTGAAGCGTGAGCAGCAGGGCAACGTTGTCAGTAACCTGATCAAGTCGCTGCGGCTGCCGCTGGTTGGGCTGCTGCTGGTCTTGATGTTTATGCAGCAGTTGGTCTTTGGCGGTCTGGAGAGCCTGCTCGCGCTGTTTACCCTCAGCCGCTTAGGGATCAATGCCGCCGGCAACGCGATCCTGTTCGTTTTCGTGGGCATCATACTGGTCATGGTTCAGGGCAAGTATATCGGTCCCTTGAGCCGCCGCTTCGGTGAACGCCGTCTGATCTACCTCGGCTTAGCGTGTTTAGGACTTGGCTTGATCCTGACCGCGCTGACGCCGCCGCAGCCCGTCCCGTGGTATTCACGGACGGAAATCGTGCAGGAACTGACCGAATCGACGACTGCCGCTAATAACATCGCCGTGCCGCTGCCCGGCGACAGCGGCGGCGGCTGGCTCGGTCTGGGTTGGCTGCTGGTGGCAATGATCCCCACGTCGGTCGGCGCGGGGGTGCTCTCGCCCAGCATCAACAGTCTGATCACCCAGCGCGTCAGCAAGGCTGACGTGGGCGGCGCGCTCGGCGTGAGTTCGTCGCTCACCAGCGCCGCCAACGCGATTACGCCGCTGCTTGGGGGGGCATTGTTCCAGTTTGTCGGGACGAGCGCCCCCTTCTTGATCGGCGGCGCGGTGCTGGTCGGGCTGCTGGTGTTCGCCATCCAGCGGATTCCGCCGCAAACGGGCGAGATGCCACTGGCAAAAGAGATGTGAGGGTCATCGCCAATCGCCGGACGCGGGGCAGATGCGGCTCGCCGTGCAACTGCTCCATCAACTCGACCTAAAGAACAGGATGACCTTACCTCAGTTTAGCAGACACAAGAAATGTCCGTTAGACTGAGTGTAAGGTCATATTTCCTAACCAATCACTGATTCAACTCCGGGATCTCACGACCGCTCATCGAGAAGCCACTTCGCTGCTCAAGCTTGGGCGCTCGATCTCAAGACATTCGAGTGTAAAGTGCATGGGTATCCCAACGCCCGAAGTACTGGGATACGCGCTGTCGTAAAATGCGAACATTTTTTCTAGATCGGTTTCGCTGTAGCGGAATGAGGGTTTCCTCCGACTTGGTTCGGTGACACGGATCGGCTCATTCCAATTGGTCGTACCCGGCGAACGGATAGTTGCCTTGCACTACCACAAGCCCGCTTGGGATGAACTGTGCTTCTTAGGAACAATCCCTCCCAATCCCCCGCCTACATCAACAGACACCGTGTGTTCAGGAATATCGTTGGCAAACTTGAGAAACGCTGAGAGATTGGCTTCGGTGTTCGGCATCTTCGTACACAGCAGCAGTCCAGCTTATGTTTCTCGGATGCCGGGCTGAACCGTTTACCTTGCCGAGAACAGGTAGCGCAGGAAACGTTCAGGTTCATTGTTTTCCTTGCTAGTATCTGTCGTCTAACGCTGCTGAAACGTCAGATGGATGGACGAGCCAACGTTGATCTGCTGCGAATACACGTGCTGGCTCGTTCCTTGACACTAGCACCAACTTAACGGATGAGCCCTAGAACCGGGTCAAGGTCAGCCAGTGCATGGTATGCATAGCTTGACATTCGCTTCCATCCCTCGTACTATAGTAGTTGTTATGACAACTACGGGATTTCTATGAACAATGTGACTGTACAGCTCCAACAGCTGGGCTTTAGTGAGTATGAAGTAAAAGCCTACATCGCGCTCTTACAGGAGCACCCACTGAATGGCTATGCCCTAGCCAAACTATCCGGCGTTCCACGTGCCAATGTCTATGGCGTGCTGCAAAAGCTGGAGGAGCGCGGCGCGGTTGTGGCGATCAATACAGACGTGGGCATTGTGTATTCGCCCATCGCTCCGAAAGCCCTCATTCACCGGCTCAGTAACCACATTGGTGAAGTGCTTACAGCGGCGCAGCGGGAGTTGGAAGCGCTCGCTACGCCTGTCAAACAGACATACGTCCAGAACCTGCACGGAACCGATCAACTGCTGGAGAATGCCCGTGACCTCATTCATGTGGCGAATGAACGGCTGTTGATCGCCTTATGGCAGCCCGAAGCGGGCGCGCTGGCGGAGGCATTAGCCGAAGCCGAGGCACGAGGCGTAGCCATCCATATGCTCTGCTGCCAAGCCTGTGCGCAGGAATGTGGCAGTTGTCAGGGCAGCATATTTCGCTACCGCGTGACACCCGATCAGGAAGCGCATGGGTTGATCGTCATTCGGGACAACGATGAGATGCTGGTTGGGACCATGGATACGCAGGCGACCGCGATTCGCACGCGACAACCGGGACTCATTCGGATGACCGCATGGTATGTGCGTCACAGCATCACCCTTGCGGCGATCCTGACGGATTTGGGTGGGACGCTCGACGCCGCGCTCAGATCAGAGACTCGTCAACTCCTCACCGTGATCGGACAGGGCGACAGCTGGCTGGAGTCGATACGGCGGTTGGTCGAGGGCGGTTTGACAGCCCATCCAGACTGAGCTGCCGCAGTCCTCAAACATATCTATCAAAGGCGTTTTCGACGCCAAGGAGCAATTGCGTGGCAGAACATGAGCTAGGTCAGGTCGACAGTTTATTACCGGACGGCGGAATGAAGCCGTTGGTACTGGAAGGCACAGCAGTGCTGCTGGCGCGCGTCGATGGGCAGTATTACGCTACCGGCGGTAAATGCGCGCACTACGGCGCACCGCTCCATGAGGGCGTACTCCGGGAACACACCGTGATGTGCCCGTGGCATCACGCCTGCTACGATGTTCGCAGCGGCGCGCGGTTGGAGCCACCAGCGTTGAACGATCTCGCTCATTACCCGGTGCGCGTCGACAATGGCACGGTGATCGTAACGCTGCCACAGGATAACGTGACCGCGCCACAGGGCAAAGCTGACCCTGCCGTGCACCAGACCTTTATCATCATCGGTGGTGGCGCGGCGGGGAACGCGGCGGCGGAAGCACTCCGCCGCGCGAAATTCGCGGGCAAAATTACCCTCTTGAGTGCCGCGCCCAACGCCCCGGTTGACCGCCCCAATCTCTCCAAAGATTATCTCGATGGACATGCTCAAGCCGAATGGATGCCCTTACGCGATGAGGACTGGTATGCCCAACGTGACATCGACCTGCGCCTGAATATGCGGGTGACACGGGTCGATCCCAACGCACACACCATCTACTTGGCCGTTGACAACGCGCTGCGTTATGACAAGCTGCTGCTGGCGACCGGAGCAGCCCCGCGTCACCTGCGCAATACGCCCGGCGCTGACCTGAACGGGGTTTACACGCTGAGGACGCTGGCGGATGCTGACGCCATTGTTCAGGCGGTAGAGCAGGGCAAGCGAGTCGTAGTGGTAGGAGCGAGTTTCATCGGCATGGAGGTGGCGGCGTCCTTAGCGGGCGGACGTGGCGCATCGGTCAGCATCGTCGCACCGGAAAGTGTGCCTTTTAATCGTATACTCGGCGAAGAAATCGGGCAGATGTTCCAGCAGGAACACGAGGCGCATGACGTTCAGTTCTATTTGGACGATGGCGTGTCAGCACTCGTCGGGAAAAACGGCACCGTCAGCAGCATCCTGCTCAAAAGTGGAAAAACGCTCGAAGCGGACTTCGTGATTGTTGGGGTTGGCGTCTCGCCTGCCACCGAGTTCTTGCGCGATTCTGGTATCGTTCTGGACGAAAAAGATGGCTCGGTGCATGTGAATACACACCTGCAAACCAGTGATCCCGACATTTACGCGGCGGGCGACATCGCCCGCTGGGGCGAGGACGGCGGAACGCGCATCGAGCACTGGCGTGTCGCGCAGCAGCAGGGCATCGTCGCCGCGCGGAATATGCTGGGCGTTGAAGATGATGTGCGCCATCATGTGCCCTTCTTCTGGACAACCCAATGGGGGCTAAACCTGAATTACGTGGGTCATGCAACGACGTGGGACGAAATCATCTATCGCGGCACGCCAGAGCAGAAACAATTCATTGCCTTCTACGTCGCCGATGGGCAGCTTAAAGCTGCTGCTGGCTGTGGTCATGATCAAGACCTGATCGCGATCGAATGGATTTTGCAGCATGACTTGCCGCTCTCGGTAGAGCAAATGCGCGACCCCGCATTTTCGCTGGTCGATTATGTCCGCAGATAGAGAGAAACTCATGCCGAACTCCTACCCGAATCACGATGATCTGGCGCTGCTCGACGAAAGACTGAGCACGCCCCAGTTTCTCGAAAGCTTCGAACTGGGCTACCCGCCAATAGACCAAGCCCGTATCGAAGCGGCAATCAGTGACGTGTTGGCAGGCATTGGTGAAGATGCAGGACGCGCGGGTTTGGTCAACACCCCCCGGCGGGTAGCGCGGGCTTATGCCGAACTGCTGGAGGGCTATCGAATCGATCCGGCGGAGCTGATCAACAACGCTCTATTCGACGTAGACTATGATGACATGGTCGTGGTCAAGGACATTGAATTCGCCAGCCTGTGCGAACATCACCTGCTCCCGTTTCTCGGTCATGTCCACGTCGCCTACATCCCACAGGGTAAGGTTGTCGGTCTGTCGAAAATTCCGCGCATTGTCGATATGTTTGCGCGGCGGCTGCAATTACAGGAGCAGCTAACGCGCCAGATCGCGAATTTCATCGACGCGGTGCTTCACCCTCAGGGTGTGGCAGTCGTAATTGAGGGGCAGCATATGTGTTCGCTCATGCGCGGTGTAAAGAAACATGACTCCAGCATGACCACCAGCGCGATGCTGGGCGTATTTCAGGACAATGCTGTGACAAGGCAGGAATTCATGCAGCATCTCCAGCGCCGGGCTTCCGCCTGATCGCTTCTGAAAAGGCAGATCGTTCGGCATCGACATCCGATTCAGTCCGTCTCGAAAGACCAGAGTCTAGGAGGACGAGATGACAGCCGCCCTTGACATAACGAATGCAGTACAAGCCACAGACAGGACGCGCAATCCGTTGGTGGCGCTTATCGCTGAAGGACAAAGTGTCTGGCTCGACAATCTCACCCGCGAGATTGTCAGCGGGACAGCGCTGCGGAACCTGATTGAACAGGATGGTCTGCGCGGGATGACCTCGAATCCGACCATTTTTCAAAAGGCGATTGCTTCCGGCACTGCCTACGATGAGCAGTTGAGGATGCTGGCGCGCCAGCGCGTGCAGCCAGCGGACAGCTTTGAAGCGATTGCCATTCGGGATGTACAAACCGCCTGCGACGTATTCCGTCCAGTTTATAATGCGCTCGATGGCACAGATGGCTTTGTCTCGATTGAAGTATCTCCCGGTCAGGCGCGCAGCGCCGACGCCACTATCATTGAAGCGCGTCGACTCTGGAATGGCGTGAATCGCCCCAATGTCATGATCAAAGTTCCGGGTACAATCGAAGGGGCTGAAGCGGTCGGTCAACTCCTGCAAGAAGGCATCAATATCAACATCACACTGCTCTTTTCGCGCCAAAACCACGAACGTGTGATGTGGAAATATATCGAGGCGCTGGAAGCACGCGTTGCGGCGGGGCAGCCCATTGATCGGCTGGCGTCCGTTGCCTCATTTTTCGTGAGCCGCGTCGACACGCTCGTCGATACGCTGCTGGACGAACAGATCGAAGTTGAATCTGCGCAGTCGAAGAAAGATGCACTCCGCAGTTTGAAAGGCAAAGCTGCTATTGCCAATGCGCAGCTTGCCTACGAACGCTTCACCGAAATCTTCCGTAGTGAGCGCTTTCTGAAGCTGCAAGTACGCGGCGCGCGCGTCCAGCGACCGCTCTGGGCAAGTACCAGCACCAAAAATCCAGCTTATCGTGATGTGACGTATGTCGAGGAGCTGATTGGACCCGACACGATCAATACGATGCCGCAGTCCACGATTCAGGCGTTTCGGGAACACGGGGCGGTGAGGCGCACGGTTGACAGTACCTTAGAAAACGCCCTCACGGTCATGGAGAATCTCAAGGCAGCAGGAATCAAGATTGAGTCAGTGACGGCGCAACTGGAAGATGAAGGCATTGAGGGCTTTTCGAAGTCCTATGCTGCTCTAATCACCGATGTACGAGAGAAATCGGCTCGACTTTGGTAACAGCAAACGCAGCGACATGAAACAAAGGGAGGTTGATCGTTGACCTCCTCTTGCTGGTTGTTCCTCGATCTGTTCCTCACGCGAGCGTCATTACTTGCCAGAAGGGTGGAAATACCTGTAGGGGAAAACTTCATGCGAGGAGACATTTAAGGAGCACCGCGGTAGTAATCGTGCAAAATGCCGCCGAGTAAATTGCGGCATCATATAGCTCCTTGCGGAGAATCTGGTATGGGAATGGGCGATTGCCGATCGAGTCCCTGATGTGGACCAGACGCGGGGTAAAAGTCGATGTATTCGCTGAGCATGTGGGCGAAATGTCGCTGCTTCAGAATCAGTAGGTCGAACGGAGTGCACCCACCGCTCAGCAATGGCATCGGCTTTCGGCGCTCGAAACGGCGTCTGCACGATGTCGGTGCCTGCTGAGACGATGACCAGGTCAAAGTGGGTCGTAAATTTGCGATCGCGATCCTGAATGAGGTGCCGGGAGAGCGCGATTTCTTCATCTGGAGTTCTCCCCATTCGTCCTAGTTTACCGGAAAGACTCCGCTCTTCTTTGCCGCAGTTCTTGGGGATGGTTACCTATGAGGGCAAAGTCCCTCTTCCCATAAACAGCCTTGTATCCCAAGGATTTCGACGACTAAGACTTAGTCGCCTTCAGGAAAAATGGATTTTGAGATCCGCTCCCGAATCTTGCTCAGAGCGTCTTTGTCAGCCAGTACCAAGAGGGTATCACCTTCCTCAATAAGCGTGTTTCCGTTGGGGACAACAATTTCCTGCCCGCGTGATATAAGCACAATCAGACTATTTTCAGGTAGCCCTAGATTAACGATCTGACGATTTATTGCTGTAGAGGTTGCTGGAACAGATACTTCCACCAGTTCATTACGGATGTCCGTATTAGTCATCAATTCAAATGGGTACTGAGGCTTTTGAGTCAGCGGAACTGTCACACCCAGTAATTTGGCTGTGGGAATCAGAGTCGATCCTTGCAGTAGAACTGAGATAACTACCACGAAAAAAACAATGTTGAAGATGGTCTCCGATTGAGGAATACCAGCTAGCAACGGAAATGTCGCCAAAACTATCGCAGTAGCACCGCGGAGTCCGACCCAGGAAATCATCAGTTTGTCGCGAAAATCGAATTCAGAAAACAGCAAGCCAATAAATACGCTCATTGGTCTAGCGATAAAAATCAGGATGATGGCAATCAGAATCCCCGTTGGTGCAACCGGCCACAACTGAGATGGGAATACGAGTAGTCCCAGCCCTAGAAACATGATGATTTGCATGAGCCATGCAAGGGCATCATGAAAACGAGAAAGACTACGCTTGTGAAGAAAGTTTCTACCGGACATAACTAAGCCCGCCAGATAGACGGTCAGAAACCCGCTTCCACCCAGAATCGCAGTGATAGCATAACTTAGCAACACGACTGCTACTGTGAAAACAGGGTACAAACCGTCTGCTTGAAGACGCAGCTTGTTGATGACCCATGGGGTCAGATATCCGACCGCTAAGCCAAAGATCAAACCCAGCGCCATCTGTTGAATAAAGATCAGCAGAAGATCTGCGACTGCCATTTCTGGCTGTCGAAGTAGTTCAATTGCTCCGATAGTCAAGAAAATTGCCATCGGATCATTGCTGCCTGACTCGAGTTCAAGTAAGGGAATTGTATTTCCTTTGAAGCCGATCTTCTGAGTCCGAAGAATAGAAAAAACCGCCGCTGCATCTGTAGCGGCTACAATTGCACCAACCAGAAAAGCCTCTGCTGGTGAAAAGTCCAGAAGGAGCACTACACCGCCTGCCACAACCAGAGCAGTAATCAGCACCCCAAACGTTGATAAGACGATACCGCGACCCATAACTTTGCGTGTTTCTGCAAAAGGGGTATCAAGCCCACCCGAGAACAGAATGAAAATCAGCGCAAGCACACCAATCGATTGAGCCGCAAGTGGGTCATCAAAATAGATGCCGCCTATCCCTTCCGAACCTGCAAGCATCCCGATAAACAGGAAGATTACGAGTGTGGGAACACTCAACCTTGTCGATAACTTGCTTGCAAGCACACTAACAATCAGAAGTATTGCAGCACCAAGCAGGACTGTCTCAATGGCAACCATTCAGTTCCATCTCCGTCAATCAAAACGCTAATTCCATGTCATTTCATAGTCATATATGGTGTGCTCGACTTGCAGATTGGACATCCGTCTGTGCTGGTGTGGTTTGTTCACCGACGCACCTATCAGTATCTGAGCTAAACATCGCCAAATAGCGTTTGGCAGCCTGTCGCTCATGCTTCAATACAGTAAATAGGGGCATAGACTCCCATAACTGCCACAAAGGAATCGCGGCAGAATGACGAAGCGAGGTTAAAGGTCGTGACACCTTTATTCTGTCGGCAAGAATGCACTCAGCATAAAAAGCCAATTTCCAATAGAATCCACTGTCATAAATGTGCGTTAGGTATACGCATCGTATGTCATTCTGGTTCTTGTGTCGGGGTACCATCCATCTCTGAAATCACTCGTCCCGGACTAATCATTGAGATCCCTTGTGTATCCCGGGCGCCGATCATAATTGCCTCAACTATGGGTTCATAGACGGGTTCTTCCGCGACCCATTCCACGATGAAGTTCGCTCCCCATCCACCGCTCATGTCCCTGTCATCCACTAAAAAGCCTGTTGTAGCTAATGGCGCAACCTCAACGGGTTGATCTATGTAATCCCGAACCAAATGACCATTCGTATCATAGTAACGAACAGCTCGAATGATTATTGAAGCATCAAGACCCGTATTGTGTATGGCAAGCGTAACCGCCAATTCCATATTTAGTCCTTCTTGCCCGTAGAACACCTCGGAATAGGCGGGCACATAGATCGACTGCCCAGTGACAATACGTAGGTCGCGCCCGTTGATGGGCTGGAAGGAACCAGCAGTCAGAGGAGGGGATTCAGATGAACCATTACACCCGGTGAGTAGTAGCAACACGGTTACCACGGTGAAAAGCAGCTTAGGGCATGATTGGTGTCTCAACTTCACACTCCTGATTAAGCGACATAAGAAACTTGCGAGAAATTCAGTTTGTCACGCTTGTCGTGTTCTGTCTAAATATCCAGGGATGGACAAGCTGAACTGCTAGCCACCCCACCTTTGTCAAAAGTCAGAAGGAAAGTCTTGACCAGCGCCGTCAGCTTCGTTTCACTCGATATCCAGCGGTGGACCAAGCAACTCCATTCCATGAGCACGCCACAGCGCCGGGTCCTGTGGCGGCATGGCATTGACCTTTGTCACTTCACGAAAAAAGGCTTCCATTTGACCCGCAGGTGTAAACGTAATTAGCATTCTGCCAATTGAGTTTCCGACATGAGCCCAGACGTGGGGGACTTTGCGCGGCGCGAAGACGGCATCACCCGGGTGAAGGACGAACTTTTCCACTCCCACTTCGAGGATAAACTCGCCTTCAACGCAGTAGAACCATTCATCTTGATCGTGGTGCAAGTGTCGTGCAGGACCACCTTTCTGGTGAAACGTGTTCTCCAAGACCAAGAGATCGCGGCTGTCCTGAGCTGTCACTTTGAAGGTAATGACACTGACACCAAGACCACGCTGTTCGCCATCCCGATCTTCACCGGCAGCGACGAAAAGGATGGATGGAACACCTGCCTGAGCTTGCATTGAATCATTCATAGCGCCCCCGTTCATGATTTCGCGTATTTTTCGTAAGCCATTTGAAAAGTCATTCGTGAGGTTACTTGGATACGGTTTTCCATCCATCTCCTGACTCTCGACCTCACGGACGAACGCGGATGACTGTCTTCCCCGTGCGTCGCTCGGTCGGGTTGAAGGCGGCGACAGCATCGTCCAGAGCCGCGACGTTGCCGATGTTCGTCCGCAGTCGTCCGTCTCGCACCCGTTGGACGATCTCACTCAGTTGGGCGCGATCAGATTCGACAACGAAGTCGACCACCAGTCCGTCGTCGGGGCGCGCCTCGGTCGGGCCGACGATGGACACCAGGGTTCCTCCTGCTCGAATCAGGCGTGCGGATCGCTTTCCGATGTCGCTGCCGATGACATCAAAAACCAGATCGACTCCGCCGACGTCTTCGAGGGCGTCGTTCTCGAGGTCGACAAACTCCTGCGCACCGAAGTCGAGCGCCTTCTGACGGTCGGCGGTGCGTCCGGTGCCGATGACGTAGGCGCCGAACTCACGTGCGAGCTGCGTCACCATCGAACCGACTGCGCCAGCCGCACCATGCACGAGGACGCTCTGCCCCGCCTGGAGGTGGCCGTGCTCGAACAGTCCCTGCCACGCAGTTAGTCCTGAGATCGGCAGACTCGCGCCCACCGTGAAGTCGATGTCGCCCGGCAGCGGCGCGAGGTTGCGTGCCTCGACGGCCACGTACTCCGCAAGGGTGCCGTCACGATACCAGTCGGTGAGGCCGAATACCCGCTGTCCTTTCGACAACCCACGCGTGCCGTAGCCGAGGCTGGTGACCACTCCGGCCAGCTCGTGCCCGGGGATCGAGGGTGTGCGGTCACGGTTGAGGCGATTGGCCCAAGTCGAGGGCCACGTCAGCTCAGTTGGGACGAATCCGGACGCGTGAACCTGAACGACGACGTCGTTTATAGCTGCGTGCGGCTCTGGTCGCTCCACCAGCGCCATCCCTGCTGTTCCCGCGGCCTCATCTTTCACCACAATCGCTTTCATTGCTAAACCTCCCCGTATATTCATTCGTGTCACGCTCAGGCGTGTGGCTCGTGTGCGTGCCGCTCAGTGAATCATTAAATGGCTTCTAGCACCTATTTTCTCTCTTCAAATATTTCTGGCACAGAATAGCGCCCAGTTATAATCCCCAAATTAGAGAAATCCCTTGTTGATGCCAGAATTTCAGACAAGATGCCCCAACGGTATGCGAATTATATAATGCAGTTGTTTGGTTGTGGATTTGCCGTGCGCGATAATTGCTGAGGGTTGAAGCACTCGGTGAGGTATCCAGACTAGAGAAGCCTTTCGGCGTGGGGTGCCCCGATGCAAAGCATACACCGCCGCTGCATATGAAGCCGAATCCAGCCTCACGACGGATGCGGTCGCCGATAGGAACTTACCGCAATTAGGGTTAGAAATTTATGCTAAAATAGCGTTTATGCGCAGACGTAAGCGTGACTATTATCACAATATCCCTCTTTTCCGGGTGACCTGTCTCGCTCGACCCGGTCCCTTCGATTCCCACTGAAACTGAACACGTCACTGGTATTCGACTCATGCCGCACGCATGAGTATTTTGTCGTTGTCTCTGTGGGAGTAACCTTCATGTCAATTGAATATGAACACCGTACACCGCGATTCCGGTTGATCCGAATATCGCTGCTGGCGGTTGTCATCGGTATTCTGGCGGGGATTGCCGCCGAGCTACTCGACCAACTCATCGGACTTGTAACGAATGTCGCCTTCTATCAACGTATCTCTACTGAACTCATAAGCCCTTTGGGCAGCCAATCGCCGCTCCTTCTGATTTTCGTCCCGGCGCTCGGCGGGCTGATCATCGGTGTGATGGCGAAATATGGCACGCCACTGGTGCGCGGGCACGGCATTCCCGAAGCGATGGAAGCTGTGTTAGAGAAGCAAAGTCGCATTGCACCGCGCGTTGCGCTGCTGAAACCCTTGAGCGCCGCAATTTCGATAGGATCGGGGCAGCCCTTCGGGGCAGAAGGACCGATTATTCAGACGGGTGGCGCGATTGGCTCACTGCTCGGTCAGATGTTCCGGACTACCGCCGCCGAGCGTAAGGTGTTGCTCGCGTGCGGCGCGGCGGCGGGTCTCACCGCTATCTTTGGCACACCCATTGCCGCTATGATCTTTGCCGTTGAAATTCTGCTGTTCGAGTTTCGCGCGCGCTCTTTCATCCCACTTGCGATCGCCAACGTCGTCGCCGCTGAAATGCACATCGCTCTAATCAGCGGTCAGCCCGTCTTTGCCGTCGGCGCGATCAATTTTGGCACGCCGCCCGAACTCATTCTATTCCTGGGCTTCGGGATCATCGCCGGGCTTACTTCGACCGCCATCACACGTTCTCTCTACTGGATCGAGGACCAGTTTCACCGCGCGCGTATCAACACCTATCTGTGGCCGGCGCTTGGTGGATTATTCGTCGGTGTGGTCGGCTATCTGGCGCCGACGCTGGTCACCGGCGTGGACATCTACGGTCCCGGCTACAAGTTGATCGATGGCATTCTCCATGGGAACTATTTACTGAACTTCCTGATTGTGCTGTTTCTGGCGAAAGCTGCCGTTTGGCTGGTGTCAGTGGGATCGGGAACGTCTGGTGGCACGCTGGCACCGATCTTCATGATCGGCGCGGCGCTTGGCGGCATCTACGGACTGGTGCTACAGGCGATCTTCCCCGGTTTGAACGCCGCTCCAGTTGCCTTTGCGATGGCGGGCATGGCGGCGCTGTTCGGTGGCACCACCCGCGCGACATTCGCTTCGGTGATTTTCGCCTTCGAGATGACCCACAGCTACGAGTCGATCCTGCCGGTGCTGTTCGCTACTGTTGTCACCGATGCCGTTGTGAACCGCCTGACCCAAACCAGCCTGCTCACGGAGCAACTTCGCCGAGCAGGCATCCTCATCAGCCATGAATATGAAGCGGACGCGCTGGCGACCGTCCCCGTCTCGGCGGTCATGACCGCTGATCCTGTGCTGGTCTCGTGCGAGGCGACCGTTCACGAGGTGATGCAACGCATTGACGCCAGCGAACCCGCTATGATACGGCATCAGGCAATGCTGATCGTCAATACAGAAAACAGGCTACAGGGAATTGTTACTCGGGGTGACCTACTTAAGGCGCTGCGAGATGGCTGGACTCAGCAAACCGTGCTTGAGGCTGGAAATGCCGATGTGACCGTCTCCTATCCTGATGAGTCAGTACGGGAGGCGCTGACGCGCATGTTGCAGCGCGACGTCGGACGGCTGCCTGTTGTGGCACGTGATGATCCGAAGCGGATTGTCGGCTATCTGTCGCGAGGAAATGTGATGTCCGCCCATTTGAAGCGCCTGTCGGAAGAATCCGACGTTCAGGCTGGGTGGCTTCAGGATCGTATCCGCCCCCCGTTTTCAGGGCGCTAGGTGAGCTGTGCCCGAAGAGCATCATCGACGCTCTTCGGGCAACTGATTCAATCGCCCCAGGCTAGCCAAATCGGACAAATCTCAGACCATATTCCAATCAAAATGTGATCCGTTTAACATTCTCTTATTGTTCTTAAACTTTCCTTAACATATAATGCTCTAAACAACTGCTTCACAATCGACTTCGCTGCATCTTAGTTCCGTGGACGAATCATGCTATATGTCCTACTGGGTCTAATTGCGATTCAGGACATCCTGACTGGTGTTTTCGGCGCACCCAGTACAGTTGCGACCGCCCTAGCCTCGCACGCATTGGGAACACGACAAGCAATCCTCCTCTCAACGGTATCCCAATTTGTTGGACCTTTCCTGTTTGGCGTTGCTGTTGCGACCGCAGTGGGAAGCGAAGTGGTGAGCCTCACCGCAATGACGGCTCCAGCGCTTTGTGCAGCGCTGGCATCCACCGTGATTTGGATGATTGTTGCCTGGTACTGGCGCATCCCATCCAGTTCCACTCACGCCTTAATCGGCGGCTTGCTCGGTGCTGCACTTGCTGTCGGCGGTCCAATGGCGATTCACCTGAACGGACTGTTCAAAATCCTCATCAGTCTCACCCTTACCGCGCCGCTGGGAATTGCGGGCGGGTTTGTGGTCAATCGTCTCTGTTATGCATTAGCGTCAACTGCCCACCCCAGCATCAATCTGATATTCAACCGGGGACAGATAATTGCCTCTGTATTTCTCGGTCTTACCATTGGGAGCAACAACGCCCAGAATGCAATGGGTGTCGCGGTACTCAGTCTCGTCGCCACCGGGAAGCTTCGCTCCTTTGCAGTTCCAGCATGGGTTGTGATAGCGAGCGCCACCCTCCTTGCCCTCGGTAACTTGGCTGGAGGGATGCGCGTCATGCGCAGCGTCAGCGTGGGATTTTTCCGGATTCGTCCCATACACGGACTGAGCGCTGAACTCTCGTCGGCTGCGATCATTGCCACGAGTTCGCTGCTGGGCGGCGATGTGAGCACAACGCACGTCACAAATATGTCGATTATCGGAGCCGGGGCGGGAGAGCGTCTGGCAATGGTTCGCTGGGGCTTCGTTCAGCGCGTTCTGTTAACCTGGATTATCACGATCCCGGTCACAGGTCTCCTCGCCGCTATTCTATACATCTTGTTGAGGACCCTGCAGATTCAGTAACGTATTTTATGTTCCCGCTCCCTCAATCGGGGTCAGCAAAGTCTGCTAAGCTGTGTCGAATAGCGCTTCCGGTGGAGGTCACTCATCGAGATTGCATCTTCCGAAACTCCACATCAGCTCTGAGTACCTGGAACCTGTCGCAATGCCCGCTAGGAGAAATCCCTGTCTAGATACTGTTTGAGCGCGACTGCCTGGTTAATTTCTGTATTTTTCGCGCCATAGACCAGCGTCACGCGACGCTGCTTCACCAAATTTGCCAACTGGTTGACGGCTTCGGATTGCTGGTCGAGTTCGCGCTTATAACGTGTTTTGAATTCATCCCACTTCGCTGGATCATGGTCGAACCACTTGCGTAACGCAGTGCTCGGCGCAATCTCCTTGAGCCACAAATCAACTTTGGCGCGTTCCTTCGACAAACCTCGCGGCCACAACCGATCCACCAGTACGCGATACCCGTCTTCTTCAGCCGCAGTTTCGTATACGCGCTTTAATCGAATCGACATCGCCACCTCCTATAGTCTGCACCGGTTTCCGGAAGGAAAGTCAACTGGCACTTTAGGCACAGTGTCTCACAGCCGTCCTGCACCCGTTTGACTGGATACTTCAAAGCGATATAATAATTGAAATGTTATCTATCTGCGAAAGGACACCCTGTGAAATCGGCAAATCTCCTTGAAAACCTTGAGTTTCACGATCCCCATCCTTACGCACAACCCCTGTTTGTTGACGATCAAGGGCGTATCATTCGATTCATGCTTAAGGCGGGCCAGAGCATCCTTGAACATAACGTACCGAACTCGCCGTTTTATGTGATCATCCTCGAAGGGCACGGCATTTTTAAGGGCGCAGATGAACAGGAATTTCCCGTAGAACCGAATATGCTGCTTGTTTTCGACCCCGCCGAAAACCACTCCGTTTTTGCGACCGATGAAGACCTCATCTTCATTGGCATTCTTCACGGTGTTCCTACCGCGCGCCCCGGGAAAGTCGGAGGCGAATTGGGACGGGAATAGCCGATACCCAAGAACCATCGCCGCCTAGATGGATATTTCGAGTTGCCAGAAAGCCTACACTTGCAGGATTTCTGGATCCAAGAGCCGTTCCGCCATCGGGAATACGCCCGTTTCTTCTTTGGTGAAATGCTCGTCAGTCAACATCAGAATAGTCCACAACTGCTCTTTGGGATCTCGCGCGGGATCCGCCACCTGCTCGAACAGATCACGCACTTCGACATGAACCATTTCCATCATGCCGATTAACTCACGAGCAACCGTTGAACAAAACGCCAACGGTTCAAAGAGCAGTTTCTCTTCGCGTGTTGCGTGGTCATCAATGGCGATCTCCAGCATGGCGGCTCGTTCGCGCAGCTTATCAGGCGCGACGCCCTCCGTGATCCACTGGCTGAATGTCTCCATGAGACTGCGTAGGAACTCGTGCTCCACTTCCAGCAACTCGGTAATCTTCATGTGTCCCACTCCTGATGGGGAGAAGCTTCGGGGCTGTCGGCTTCGAGCGCCTTTTGTTCCAACAGTTTCTCTGCCAAAGGGAACAGCCCGGTCTCTTCTTCAGTAAAATGCGCGCCGGTGAAGTCGATGATTCTTGGGAGCAATTGCTTCGGTTCGCTGGTGGGATCCGCCAGCGCTTCGAACAGCTTTCGAACTTCGAGATGTACCCGTTCAACCATGATGACCAAGTCGTGAGCAATCTCCGAATGATCATTGAGCGGCGCGTACAACTGTCGCTCCTCGCGCTTCGCGTGGCAGTTGATTGCTGCTTCCAACATGACCGCCCGCTCGCGCAACTTGTCAGGTTCGACGCCTTCAGTCATCCAGCGGCTCATGGTATCCATCATTTGTCTGAGCAACTGGTGCTCGATCTTCAAGGACTCCGTGATGCGCATCATCTTCTCCATTCTGCCTTCCATCCCATGCCGGGCACGTTTGACAGAAAAGTCTTCATAGTTCTCTACACTACTTTAAGCGCCTCTCATGAGGAGAGCATTGATCCAGATCAATTTGGCGTAATCATGCCGCGAAGACTCAATACACTTTCGGCATTCATACGAGGTTTTCCCGGTGTCTGTTTCAACTGGCGGACTGGCTGAGCGGTTTCACGCGCGACCAAATCATCAGCGCAAAGCAGAAAACTGAGGTGAGTTCCAGACAACGCCCTACGAACACGAGCAGTGTTCCGCTGCTTAGTGAACCGTAGATGAAAATCGCTAATCCGGTATTGAGAAGAACGTAGGCTAGCCAGCCGAGGCGCTCATTTCCGTAACGGGCACGCTCAGAAAAACGTGGCAGCACCCAAAAAGCAGCGCCCATCGCCAACTGCATCGTCCAGCCAAGCAGCACCATTTCGATATGTACTGGCAGCAGCCTCCACAGGGATGGATCAAAAGGGATTCCTTTGTTGAAAAACATCAACATGCCCACGGTGAAGCCAATACCCAGATGCAGGAGTGAGGTGCGCACCATCCAGATTGTGAGGCGGGGCATTATCAGCGCTCCTTGACCCGATTCCAGGTGTTGACGACGAATCCCCATCCCGCCAGCAACTGAAGCACTGCCGAAATTGCCAATAGCCAGCCAAGCCCCAGATCCGGTCTGAGGGTGGTTAGCGGCTCAACGATGGCGCGTAGGATCAATCCTGCGTTGAGCAGGCCAAAGACGATCCAACCAAGCCGTTCGCTGCGGCGGGGACGCTCCTTCGAGTATTTGGGGAACATCCAGTAGACGACGCCAATGATCAACTGCATCACCCAGCCAACCATCAGCAGATGAATGTAGACCGGGTAAAAGACTCCAAAGAAGGCGGGGAGATGCAGAACGGGCTGGGCAACCGTCAGCACGCCAGCAGCCAAGCCGACGATGAAATAGATCAGCCCCGCCTTGATGAATGCTCGTGATAGCAGTGGCATAGTTCCCTCAACACCTGAACAGCAGGTTCACGGACTGGTCGCAGACTGCTGTGCGTCCAGGCACGGGCTTTTGAGCAGTTGCAAGAGCATGACCACCGGCGTTTTCGCAAAGACGGCATGGCGCAGCCCCACACTCATGTAGGCGGTGCTGCCGGAGTGAGCCTCTTTGACTTCGCCGCCAAGTTCCAGCCGGGCGTCACCTGCCAGGATATGAATGACCGCCGGTGATGAGGCGGTGTGTTCGGAGAGTTCCTGTCCCTCAGCGAAGAAAAACAAGACAAAGCGGATAGAGGGGGTGTCCAGAATCGTGCGACTCAGGATGCCATCAGAGGGCATATCCGGAGGGTAGTCAAAGCCGTCGAAGTAAGCATAGTGTGTTTCGTTCATCATTTATTCCTTTGCTAGGATATAGTGGTTCATCCATTGACGGCGTAGCTCATGGCAGCAATGGCTACAAAGCTCGCGCCGTAGGCGATTTCCAGAAGACCAATCGCTTTAGCTGGGCGCGGCTTGCGCCACCTCGATAGTCCGATCAGGGCGCGCGCCAGCAGCAGGACAAAAGCACCGATCACCGCCGCCGGGATGATCCGAGCCGCTGCCGCCAGCATGATGATGAGTAGAGCAGCGCAGTGGGCAATCCATACCGGATCGGGACGAACAGGTTTCCCGTGCTCCAGTCTGAGGCGCGTTCGAACGTACAGGATCGAGGGGATGCTGCGGCTGGCAACGATCAACCAAAGCGGAAGCGCTGCTCTGAACGACCATCCACCGAGGATTGCGACAGCAGCAGCCGCGCCGCCCAAAGCCAGCGTACCGCACAGCTCCGCGATCAGCGCCCGGCTTTGGTTGCGCGCGTCGTACCAGAGCTGAAGGAGCAGCAATGGCAGCGCGAACAGCAGCGGCACCAGAAAGTGTAGGTCGGACGTGATCCCCACGATGCCCAGCAGGAGCAGCGCGGATACGCCATAGCCGACGGCAAAACGCTCTGCCGGTACGGTACGGGGCGTGTGTCGCCGCTTCAGTCGATCCTTGAGCGCGAGCTTGATCGGTTGATGGAGCAGGAAGGCACACAGCAGCGCGACGGCGAGGAGCAATCCTCTTCCCGAGCCTGCAACAAACAACCCGAGCAAAAGCGGCTCAAACAGGAAACCCCAACTTCCATGTTCCGGCGGAAGTGCAACTGCCCTGATCTGTCGATAGCGCATCGTTGACGTTGTGTTCATCACTTCCATTGACTGACTCGTTATCTAAAGAACGGCAGAGGCGGTCAACAATCCGCCTCTGCCTTGATGTACGGGTACGTTTGGGCGTATCAGTGACCTGAACCTGGCGTCAGTTCGTCGCCGTGAAAGATGTCAGGCTGATCTACGCCATCGACATAGAGATAGCCCGCCAGTCCGCGTTCCATCCGGCTCAGGGCGTGGTCGACCAGAATGTAGCGCCCCGGTACCTGCACCTGGAACTCGACCATCGTCGCGCCGCCAGGTGGCACCAGCGTCGTCTGCACGTCGGTCATGGGCGGCGTGGTCAGCGACCCCAGATCATAAACCCGGTCGAACATTTCGCCGATGACGTGGAAGGACGAGATTTTGTTCGGTCCGCCGACGCCGAAGAAGATACGCACGGTCTCGCCGACGCTGGCGCGCAGCGCGTTTTCGTCGGTTGTGAGGGCATTCGCGGCACCGTTGAAGACGTAGTACTGCGGCTGTTCATCGAGCATTGCCTGATAGTCGAAGGTCAGATTACCTTTGGTGCCGAACGGCTCAGTCGTATAGACCTCGCTCTGCATGACGTAGAACTCGCGGTCAACCGGCGGCAGTCCGCCTTCTGGTTCAACCACAATCAAACCGAACATGCCGTTGGCGATGTGCTCGGCGACACTCGGTGTCGCGCAGTGGTAGACGAACACGCCGGGGGCGAGCGCCTTGAAGGTGAATGCCGTTTCCTCGCCGGGCATCGTCTGCGTGTAGACCGCGCCGCCGCCGGGACCGGTCACGGCGTGCAGATCGATGGAGTGCATCATCTGGCTCGTCGTATCGTTGTGGATATGCAGGTCGACTGTATCGCCGATGCGCACACGGATCATTGGAGCGGGGACTTTGCCGTCGAAGGTGAAATAGCGGAAGGTCGTGCCATCGGCAAGGATACCGTTGACTTCGACAGCGTTCAGGTCAACGCGGACATCGGTCGGTTCCCTATCCCCGACTGGAGCAGGTAGGTCAGCGGGATTGCGAACGATGGATATCGCATCGGCGGCTGCAGGCGCAATCGTAGCGACTGCGGCAACCTCGGGTGCAGGTGCAGCATTGACATATTCGGCGGATGCTTCACCCGTAACCGTTAGTGTGCCAAACATACCGATCTGGCGGTGCCCCGGCTGGTTGCAGTAATAGACGAAATCGCCCGGTCGGTCGGGCACAAACTCGACAATCGCCTCTTGATCCTTTGCGGTCAATTCGCCGGTAAACACGTTGAATTCGTCGATCTTCAGGTCGTGCATGACCGGGTCGCCATTGATGACGGTGATCCGCACCGTGTCGCCAACATTCGCAGTGAGTGTGGGATTGATCACGCCATCAATGTCGCCGCCGACGCCGGTGAATGCCATCGGTGGCGTTAGCCCGATGACTGTTTTGAGGGTGTATTCGACCGTCTTCGGTTGCGGATTGGTGACGTTTGCAGCTACATTCGCTGTATCCGACGTGGCGGTCGCCGCCTGTGCAACGGTGGTGTTCGGCGTGATTTGAATGGAAACAGGCATTATCGCCAAAATAGCCACCGTGACCGCAATCAGGATGAAGGCAACGATATTGGGTCCAACTTGTTTATTCATGAGCTTCCTCGATTTTGCAGATGAGATAGGGGAGTTCAATCGCACCGACCGGGCAAATCGTCTCGCAGGCGGTGCAGTAGGTGCATAAGTCGGGAAAGGCGAGCGTAGCTTTGCCATCGACCTGTGCCAGCGAGCCGGTCGGGCAGGCGGCAATGCAATCACCGCAGCCTGTACAGAGATTCCGATCCAGTTGGGGATACCACTCGGTCATAACCTGACTCCTCACGTTTGAATTGAGGATACAGGCGAGAGACCAGGCTGTCCTTGATCTAGATCAAGTCGGGAAATGGGTTAAACTGCCGCTAAGTCGCGCAGCAGGTCTTCGCGCACGATGAGGATACGGTGGCGGTCGAAGCGAATTGCGCCACTGTCTTCCAGCGTGTGGAGCGCGCGGCTGATAGTTTCGGGGGTGGTGGCGAGATAAGCGGCGATGGCGGCGCGGGTGACGCCGGGCGCGCTCAGCGCCGGGTCATTCGCCTGTTGGATCAGGAAGCGCGCTAGGCGCACGACCACGCCGTAAAGCGTGAGGTCTTCGATGCGGTGTACAAGCCCGCGCACGCGCAGGGCAAGCAGCCGAATTACGTGGCGCGCCAGCACCGGATCGGCGGACAGCGCTGCATCCAAACTCTCCAGCCGGATGAGCCAAACGCCGGTATCACTCAGGGCGGCAGCGTGAGCGGGATTTGCGCCGCCATCGAAGGCGGCGATATCGTTGAAAGTATTCCCTGCACCGAGGAGGTGCAAGATATGCTCGACTCCGTCTAGGTTGATTTTGAAGATCTTGACGCCGCCTTGTTCGATCAGCCACAAACCGAGCGCCTGATCGCCTTCGTGGAAGATCGTCTCGCCCGCCTCGAATTGACGTTTGAGCGACTGGTCGGTCAGCAAGTCGAGTGTGGCTTGAGAACAGCCTTCAAAATAGGGCAATGCCCGGAGGTAGTCGGCTAGATTTGACATGGAACCCAGTACAGCAACAAAAGACCGTGATTTACGGCGGATTTTAACGCGTAAGCAATCCTCGTCTACAACTGCCGTATAGCGCGACATCTCATCAGGTAAGAAGGAGAATTCGTTACCAGCGATTTACCATCAAGTTGAATATACCAGTAGCTAGACTTTTACCAGCGACGCATCGTAGAATGAGGTGACTGGTTGTTTATGTTGTGAGGCACTCAACGTGGTTTTCCAATCAGCGTCGAAACGGTTCGCCACGAACCGTGATTATGGTCCGGTCTGCACGTACGTTGCGGCACACTCTTATGATCCGCTTTCATCCCCTCACTTTAATTTCGCATACCCGCGCGGAGACATCGCGCAGGGTCTGATCTCCCTCGACTAAACACTCGACATCCCTAAGTAAGATACGGTACTCGTTGCCGTTATGTTTCTGGACTGAGCCATACCTGTCCGCGCTGAATCCAGCCGTTGGGTACGACTTTGGGCTGTATTCCAGTTTTGCTATCGCTTGACTCGACCGCGCCAAGTGATTTCGTCACTTGGATGCAAGGAAACAACGATGATTTTTGCACAGGGATCAACCGAAATAACCGGATACGTCAATCGTTACGCCAGTGCCATCTATCTGGGGGGAAGAGGCTATCCACCACGAAGTGGGCTGGTTCAGCGTCAGCATTACGTGGGGCAAATCCTTGAGAATGGTCAGTTTCGTGTTCTCAAACCGGCGCGGCTATGTTCGACTGCCGAATTTAACGATTTTCAATTGGTATCAAAACGCTGGAGCGCGCTCTCTGAACTCGAGCGCACGCTGCTGATCGAGACGTACAACCTGAAGAAGCTGCCGCTCGACTGTCTCGACGCGGACCCTTCTGCAGAAGAGTGGACGGAAGTTGCCGCTTGTTTGTCGCGGGCAGGGTATCTTCGCTGGACGGATGAACTCGAAGTCGTCGAGCTGACACTTGTCGGCGAAGCCGAGCTTCAGCATCAACTCCTCAATCTTGGTGCTGGTGACAGCGTTCTGAGCACAACATCAGGAGTACGCATCCGGCATCACGGCCCCAATGAGCATGAAATTGATCTGGGACGCGCGTCTACACTAAACGTTAACGTCGATGGGATGCACATCCGAATCTTTACGCTGCCCAGCAGCGGCGTGGTTGTACGAGTAGATCACGACGGGGCGCATCGCGTCCACATGAGTCGTACAGATGCAGAGCGGCGTTTTACGCAGGCATACATCGATCGGGTTTCTGCCTTGACGCCGCCGGAAGCTGTCCATATCCAGATCGGAGACGAGGAATGAAGAATCAGGTGATCAGCATAACCGGGCGCGATATGCACCGCCTCCAAAATCTGCTTGATAATCCTGATCTGATGCGGCAGAAACCCTATCTCGAACAATTGGAGCGGGAATTGAATCGCGCGCACGTGGTCGACTCGGCTGCAATTCCAGCGAATATTATCACAATGAATTCGACCGCACTGCTTGTCGACCTCGAAACTCGTGAGGAGATGTTGTTAACCCTCGTGTATCCCGAACACGCCTATATTCCCGAAGGTCGCATCTCAGTACTTGCTCCCGTCGGCATGGCGATGCTGGGTTGCCGCCAAGGGGAAGTCGTAACATGGGAAGTTCCAGAAGGAATTCGGTCGTTGCGCATTGACTCCATTCTCTATCAGCCCGAAGCGGCAGGTGAATTCAGTCTATAATGATGAACAGCCAAATCCTCCGCAAACCATCCAACGGGGACTAATGTCCGAGGTTTCGAGAATTGAGAAGTATTCCGAGCGGGTTGGCGAATACTTCTCGTGAAACCATGCAGCGGTGTGCGAAGAACTTGCTGTCAAGGGTAACTGATCGAGGAAGCGTCGATATGGTCATCGGGCGAGCCAATACCATCCTGTACTGCCAGAGGTGGCAGGAGACCGTCGCCTTCTACCGGGATACCTTCTCCCTCCCGATTTCACATCGGAACGACTGGTTTGTTGAATTTCAACTGACTGACCACGCCTATCTCAGCATCGCCGACGAGCGCCAAGCGAGCATCCACAGTGTCGGCGGGCAAGGGATCACCCTTTCGTGGCAGGTAGTAGATATCGCTGAAATACGTGCCGCTCTCATGCGGCGGGGCGTTGTTGTCAGCGATGTTCGGAGGAAGTGGGGTTCGTTGCAGTTCTATCTGCACGATCCTGATGGGCATCGCATTGAGTTTTGGCAGCCGGATGCTGGAAGCTGATTGATAGGTCAGCAGACGTTATGCCTGATCTCCGACGGTTTGCGCTGTAGATGGTAGCAATTGTTATTCCCAGAAACAGCAGGATAGCGATCACATTGAGCATCCCACCCCACTGCCGCAAGGTGAATGCCGTGCTCACATCGCCGCCGATGCGCAATACGAGTGAGCTATGCAGCAGTGCCAGCGGCAGATAGAACCAGCGACGATAGGGAAGATTAACCCGAAGCACTGCCGGCAATATGATCGGGGCGTGCCCTAAGATCATCGAAAAGACGAAGCCGAGCAGGACGCTGTGCAGTTCGGCGTCGTAAGCCAACCCCGCGATCTGAGTGCCGAAGGAGATGCGCAGTACGCCGCCGATCAGCATCCATCCATAGCCTGCCAGCAGACAGATGGCGATATAGCGCGTCAAGCCCGTTTGCCGGACGGTTCGCCGGGCAATGTCGTAGCGAAATAGCCACAGGCTCAGCGCGATCAGGATAACACCGATTAGCGGCGTACCGAAGACGATCTGGAAGGTAGTGAGCAGCAGCCCGCCGCCATACACGACGAGGATGCTCACAAACAAGGTCTGACTCGTTCTGGAATGACGCAGAATTCGACTCAATTCCAGCCGCTCACCCGCGATGGTGAGCACCAGAAAGGCAATCCACCACTCCACGAGCCGGTAGATCGGCAGCCCACTCAGCCAGAGCAGGTTGCCGATCAGCCAGCAGGCTGCGCCAAGCGCCATCGTCCACGCGAACAGCACGGGCTGTCGCCGGACGAGCGCGAGAAAGATCACCACTAAGCCCAGGCTGCCCAGCGTGATCAATCCAACGCCGAGCACGCGCGGCGCGCCCACCACCAGCGCTGCCGTACCTCCCGCCGAGAGCAGCGGCGCGGTGTATGCCCACCAGCCGCGTTTAAAAGCTGCTGCCAGCGCGACCGCGCGTTCAAGGGCGATCAGCGTCCCCAGAAAGCCGGAGATCATCAGCGGGCCGTGTTCGGCAACCGAAACGGGCAGTAATACCCAGCCCATGCGTACCAGCCCCGCCCAAGCCGCCAGAAGGAGTGCTAGTAGCGCGGGAACAAGCAGGAGCCTGTGTAACGGCAGTTTGCTGAGCATTCTGCTCTCTCCCAACGATTAGCTCACGCGACCAATGGTGACGCGCCAGACCTGCGGACCCTGTTCCACGTATTCCCACGAGAACTGTCCCTGACGCTCGGCGCTAAACTGGTAGAACAGCGGCTTCGGGTCATGGTCGTTGACAAGCTGAAACTGCTCGCCGGGCTGAAGTTCCTCAAAGGTGCCGAAGATCAGCGGATGGCGCTGTGCCGGTGGTATCTCCCTCACGTCGAGGATGGTCTTAAGATTGCTGCTCATTGTTGCTCTCCTTATCATGACTAAACTGCCCTGACATTACCTATTCCCAGCCGAGCTGCGCTTTGGCTTTCCAGGACATCATCAACGGATTCCATGCCGGTTCCCAAACGAGTTGCACCTCAACCGAATGCAGCTCCGGAACCTGGCTGCGAAGCGCCATGTTGACCTGATCCACCAGATGTGAAGCAATCGGGCATGCCGGAGTTGTCATCGTCATCGCGATCAACGCCGTGTCGCGTTCGATCTGAACCTCGTACACCAGCCCCAGGTCGACAATATTCATCCCCACCTCAGGATCGATCACGGTCGCCAGAGCTTCGAGAATCTCGCCTTCCGCAACGCTCATCGCGCTCTCCTTCGCCTCTCCGATAGGCTTCGTTCCGGCTGTCCAGCTTCGTCGTATGTTAGGCCGAAAAACAACTCGCCGCCTTGATCTAGATCAATTACGGAACGACTTTTCAATGACACAATAAGTTTTGATGATTGACGTGAGCATTATTCATGAGGGAAGTCGATGGCGAAGATCGGACTATTCTATGGCAGTAACGACGGGCACACAGAGGACGTGGCGGAGCGCATTAGGGTAGCGTTTGATGCTTACGAGCCAGATCTCGTTTCGGTCGCCAACATCGCCCACACCTCCATTGAAGATATTGAGCACTGGGATAAGTTGATCTTCGGTATCCCGACGTGGAACATCGGGCAGCTTCAGGACGACTGGTACATTTTCTTCCCGAAGATGGACGCGCTTGACCTGACCGGCAAGACAATCGCCATCTTTGGGCTGGGAGACCAGTACGAATACAGCTCGACCTTCCTCGACGCGGTCGGTATCCTAGCGGACAAAGTTATGGAGTGTGGGGGAGATTTGGTCGGTCTCTGGTCAGCGAAAGGCTATCAGCATTGGGATTCGCTGGCGCTGGAAGGGGATTACTTCCTGGGGTTGGCGCTGGATGAAGACCATCAGCCCGAACTGACCGACTCCCGTATCCAGGCATGGGTGGCACAGCTGATAAGTGAATTCGGTATTGCTGAAGAACAACCAGGCAGTGAACCTGTAGCGGGCGGTTAACGCCGGCTGATGCGACCAGATTTTCCGACCACATCGCCTCGCGCGCCGGGCATTTCATTCCGAGCAAAGCGATCGGCTCGTCGTTGATCACTGGATTCGTTCTCGCCATTGTCGTTGCACTTTCTATCATAACTTCCTCATGATCTCTGTCACTAAAGTTCCTGATTCTCAGGTGCTACGCTGCGTTGGAATCACCAATTTGTTAAATTCACCATGTCATTGTCGGATGTGAACGGGGTAGAGCCAGAACGATATTTATTTGAACTAGAGAAAAGGGGGTATTTATGTCTCAGTCTGACCCAACAGCGAGAGGCTCGATGCGGGTGTTTGTCATCGGGCTAATGAGTACTATCGTGGTTGTCGGGCTAGCGCTGGTCATGTTTGCGATTACCCGGGCGGTATCTCCGACAGTTGGACCGGTCGATGCATTGGCAAACAGCGATAATGCCTGCGTCACCTGCCATCGCAACTCAACCCCCGGCATCGTCGAACAGTTCGGGCACAGCACGATGGCTACCGCCAGCGTCAAGTGCGAAGACTGCCACGTCGTCAATGTCGATTACCCCGGCGCGGTAGCGCACGAGGGGACCTATGTGCTGGCTTCGCCAACTTCCGCCATGTGCGCCAAGTGTCACGGCACCGAGGTCGCACAGTACAATGCCAGCCGTCACGGACTTCCCGCCTATGTCGCCGTCTTCGGCACGGAGGGGCTTTCGCAGAATCTGCTCGCCATGTATGAAGCTATTCCCGAAGGGCAATACGCGCCCGATAAGTCGCGGAATGCCATCGCTGCGCTGGAAGGTCCGGCGATCACCCGTTTCGCCTGCGAGAGCTGCCACAATATCGGGCGACCCGCGCTCGACGAATCGGTTGGGCAGTGCCAGAAGTGCCATCTGCGCCACGAGTTCAGCCTGTCGCAGGCGCGGCATCCGGAGACCTGCAACAACTGCCACATCGGTCCCGATCATCCCCAGTGGGAGATTTACACCGAGTCGGCGCACGGCATCGCTTATGCCACCAGCGGCGATACCTGGAACTGGGATGCCGAACCGGGCACGCTCACCGTCAACGACTTTCCAGCCCCGACCTGCGCCACCTGCCACATTAGCGGCTTCGGTGCCAGCGGCACGACCCATGACGTCGGCGACCGGCTGACCTGGTATCTGTTTGCGCCCATCAGCGAGCACCGTCCCGCGTACCAGGATAACGAGGTGCGGATGCAGAATGTCTGCCGCGAATGCCATAACGCCGAGTTCATTGACAATTTCTACACCGATGGCGATACGCTGGTAGCGGCGATCAATGATCGCGTGATCGAAAGTGACCAGATCATGCAGCCGCTGAAAGACCAGGGATTGCTGACCGCTGCTGCATTCGACGAGCCGATTGACTTCACCTACTTCGAACTCTGGCATCATTGGGGACGCACTGCCAAGTTCGGCGCCTGGATGCAGGGCGCGGACTACACCCAGTGGCACGGTGCCTATGAGATGCTGTCGGATCTGGCAGAGCTACGCGAACTGGCGACCGAGCGGCTCGATGCGGCGAACAACCCGGAAGTGACTGCCGAATCGTCAGGAGGATAGATCATGTCCTATTTGACGGAAGTCTTTCCGCCGGCGCGCGTCGTCGTCAGACGGTTGCCGGGTACCCGCGATCAGGTGATGCTGCTGCTCGCGGCAATCACGGAACTGTTTCTGGGCATCGACATTTACTTCGCCCACAGCATCAGCGGAACGATCAAGACCAACGAATGGATTCCGATTGTCTTTGGCATTGCCGCCGGGATCATTCTACTCCTCGCCGGACTGATCGCCTTCCGTAACCGTCCGTTGGCGACGGTGCTGGCAAACGTCGTCTTTCTGGGTAGTATCGTCGTTGGGCTGCTGGGCGCGTATTTTCACCTGGTACGCGCCAACCTAATCGGCGGTGGCACACCCATCGCGGACACAGTTTCCGTGCTTATCTGGGCGCCGCCGTTTCTGGGTCCGCTTTTCTTCGCTCTGAACGGCGTGCTGGGGATCAGCGCCGCCTGGATTGAGGATCCAGTGAATAGCGGGCGTCTACGGCTGCTCGGCAGCACTCACGTGCAGATGCCTTACAGCAAGACGCGCGCCTATTTCTTCATCGTCAGCGTCGGATTGCTGGCAACCACCATCAGCAGCGTACTCGATCACGCGCGAATCAACCTAGAGAACCCCTGGGTGTGGATTCCGACCGTAGCTGGAATCTTTGCGGTTGTGGTGAGCGCAGCGCTAGGATTAATCAGGCGACCCAGCCGCAGCGATCTGACCATATATACTGTCACCATGGTCTTGATGTGTCTGGTCGGTGTGGTGGGGTTTGTGCTGCACGTAAACACAAACCTGATCGCCAATGGTACCATCCTGATGGAGCGCTTTGTTCGTGGTTCGCCATTTCTAGCTCCGCTGGTCTTTGCTAACTGGGGGCTGATCGGTCTGGTCGCGCTGCTCGACCCACGCGAGGAAAGGCTCGCTTAAGCAGACACCTTACAGTTTCCGGCACTTGAACTGAGGGGCGACCATGGTCGCCCCTCAGTTGATTTGATAGCGGAGTAGCCTTAGAGATAGCTATCGCATCACTTGGTTGTGTGACCTCCGCACAGTGATGTGGATTGCATTTCCTGTAGTTCAGAATCCGGTCGATGCTTTCGGTGCAGACAGACGGCCACCTTAGCACGACCTGGGAGCACGGCAAGCCGATCGATGCTATCCATCACCAACTACGCGAGGTCTTAATGACCAAGTTCTTCTTCCCGACCGAGGAGGCTGCCGGCAAGTTGCTCTACCTCGTCACCGACGACATTCTGCGTAAGTGAACCGGACCGATTTTCAACTGGCCGCTGATCTTGAACCAGCTCGCCATTTGTTATGAGGAGCGCTTATCGTTCTAATGACCGGGGGACCATTTACCCAGACTTCTTGACATTCTCTCTGCCGGATTTGTACGCGCTCGGAACCGACTTCTACCCAAACACGAACTTGACCAATCAGAATATTCGTTCTATGGTTATCTCTTGATTGAATATTTGATTCCTGTTATATCAAGATCAACCGGTGTCAATGTGACTAATCAGAATACAGAAGCTGTTTACGCCTTCGTATGCGATTACTTCGAGCGCTATAAATACGCGCCTTCAGAGCGTGAAATCGCAGAAGGCTGCTATCTAGCACGAAGAAGTGTGCGGCAGCATCTTCAGATACTTTTCAAGCAGGGACGCCTCTACCGTACCCCTGGCAAGAGGCGCGCTCTTTCACTGCCTCGGGACTAACGAGGAAAAAACGCCCAAACGTCTGCAACGGATACCATCACAACTAAGAACTTTTGTGCTATGTTTGAAGGTATTTCTATTACCGATTATTTTGGGCGACGGGTATGGAACCAAAGAAGCAAGAAATCCTTGACGATATAGCCGAAGTTATTCAGAAGAAGTGGGGGAAACAAGCTATCCGTCGCGGGAGAGATATTGTTACTGCTGACGCATTTCCCCCGCTTCCAACGTCTTTTTCAAGGTTGGACGCCGCTCTCAAAGGTGGCATCCTGCGCGGACAAATCACGGAGTTCTATGGCGTGCGGACGGCTGGTGTCACCACATTAGCCCTAAAAACGATTGCCTCAGCACAAGCACAGGAGGAGTTGGCAGTCTACGCTGACCCAATCCATACATTCAATCCGAAGTATGCTGCGGCTCTCCACGTCAAATTGCAGAATCTGCTGGTTGTCCGCCCTCCTGATCCTGTCATGGGATTCGAGATTGCTGCCGATCTCGTCAATCGCTATTCAGCCGGCTTGTTTATCTTCGGACACACCGCTTCCGTCGAAGATGTCGGGCGCGAAGCGCTGCGGCGGCTCATCAATGCGGTTCGCCGTTCATCTTGTGCCTTTGTCATCCTCAATCGAGCCAGAACGCCCGACGCCTCGCCCTTTCACCCCTACGCAGCGACCCTACTGCAGATGAGGCGAGTTCGCTGGCTGGATCGCTGGGGGGCCGTTGGCGGATATCTCGTCAAAGTGACGGTGATCAAGCAAAACGGTCGGGATTGTCAGCAGTCAGTGACCCTGCGTTTCGACCTACCCGATGGAAAGCATACTCGATGATCCTGTGTGTCTTTTTCCCGTTTTTCGCGGCAAGGGTCGAACAACAGCAGCACGCCGAAGCTTCGGACGAACTGCTTGCCTTGAGCGAAAACACGCGGGTCGTTCGCCGTATCGCTGCGGTCTCGGAGCAGGCGGCAACGCTTGACATCCGACCAGGGATGCTGGTACGGCACGCGCAAGCTTTTGTGCCAGAGATCTCTGTGCTGCCGCTCAATCCACCCCGCTACCGACAGGCGCTCGATGCGCTTCTCAAGACGCTCTACACCTTCTCAGATCGCATTGAACTGACCTACAGAGGCTGGGGAACGGGTGATGAGAAAGTTTCGCTGAGCGTGCAATCCGCTGCTTCTTCGCTCAATCCCGCCGTTCTGTTCCTCGACATCGGCATGCTGAAACCACAGGCGCTGTTCAACTTCGGAGAGCAGCTTCAGGACGCGCTCAGGCACCATCATCTGCCCACACTGATTGGCATCGCCGCCAACCGCTTCACGGCCTGGGTCGCCGCGCAGTCGGCGCGGGAGGGGGAGATTGTCTACGTTCCTCCCGGTGAAGAACGGTGGATGCTGATGTGCCACCCGGTTTCGCTGCTGCCGCTGAACGAGAAAACCCAGCGCAGACTCTGGTGGTTAGGGATTCGCACGCTGGGGGATTTCGCTCGCCTGCCGAGTGCAGCGATGCGCGCCCAGTTTGGCAAAGCGGGGCAGGTCGCCTATCAACTGGCGCAGGGCATCGATCCGACGCCGGTGCAGCGCTTGAAGCGAGAGCGGGAGATCAGTCGTAACGTCGCGTTTGAAGATGGCGTGTCCGACAAGCAGATCATCGACGAGGCGCTCAAGCAGCTCACAACGGAACTGCTCGCCTCTCTGGACGCGGTGGGTGAGACGATGCGCCACGTGCGCCTGACGCTGGTGCTCGACAATCACGGCGCGCGCGAACTGGAGACCAAACTGCGTCACCGCACGAATTCTGCTGCGCAGCTTACCCGCAAGTTGCAGAAGCTCTTAGAGAGTGCGCGGCTTGCTGCCCCAATCAGCGAAATCCAGTTGACCTTGGGCGACTTAGTGCCGACAGTCGCTACCCAACTCGAACTTTTCCCGGCGATGCGCGTAATCGAGTCCCGGCAGGCGGTGCTGGATGACCTGGTCGCTTGCTACGGTGAACATTTTTTCATCACCTCTCTTGACGACGATCAGCCCATATTCACGGCGGTAGATACAGCATGACCTTCACCGTGCCAGCAGAATTTCAACCCATTCGTGTCCGGCTGGATGAGGGCAGCCGACCCGTTGCTCTGTTCTGGGGAAACGTCGAATACCCGATCGAGCGCATCTCTAATAGGTACCGTGTGCCGAGTGGCTCGCTAGAGGAGCCGGAGTGTCATGACTTCTATGAGATCACGACCAGTGGGTGGCTGATGCGAATCTATCACAATCTGCAAACAGACGAATGGGGTATTGAGGAACTCTGGGATTGATGCGGAAGGACTGAGTTAGGTGGACTACGTCGAATTGCATACTCATTCCAACTTCAGTTTCCTAGATGGCGCATCGCATCCTGAGAACTTGCTCCAACGTGCCGCTGAACTGAAGCATTCGGCGCTCGCTTTAACCGATCACGACAACGTCTCCGGCGCTGTTCGCTTCTCTCAGGCTGCAAAAGAATACGGTGTCCGCCCCATCTTCGGAGCAGAAATCACCCTCCATGATGGACATCATCTTCTGCTGCTGGTCAAAAACCAAACTGGTTGGGCGAATCTCTGCACGCTCGTCACTCTGGCACAGCACGCCGCGCCAAAGGGCGAAGCCAAACTCCCTGCGGACGCGCTCAAGGGGCATACGGACGGGCTGATCGCGCTCTCCGGGTGCCGCAAGGGCGCGATCCCTGCCGCGCTCCTCCGGGGGGATCGGCGCGCCGCGCTCGCCATCGCCCAACGCTGCGCTGACCTGTTCGGCAAAGAAAATTTCTTCATCGAATTACACAATCATCTCCTGCGTGATGACAAGTCGCTCATTCGACAGCTCGTGCTGCTGGCGAAGCAGGTCGGCGTCGAGTACGTCGCCACCAACAACGTCCATTACGCCATGTCAGATGGGCACGGCTTGCAGGATTTGCTGGTTGCCATCAAGCACAAGCTCAAGATTGAGGAGCTGCGCCATCTTCGCCGTCCCAGTCACGAGTACTACCTTAAATCCGCTGACGAGATGGCAGTGCTGTTCGAGGACTACCCTTTAGCTATCAGCAACACGGTCAAAATCGCCGAGCAATGCCGGTTCGACTTGCAGCACGGCATTCAGGAAATGCCGGCGTATCCGCTGCCGGATGGCATGACCGCCATCGCGTACCTGCGCCAGCTCTGCTTAGAGGCAATCTCCCGACGCTATCCTAATGCCTCCCCCGACCTTTTAGATCGCATTCACCAGCGGATCGAGCACGAACTGAGCATCATCGCACAAACGCATTCCGAGCACTACTACCTGCTGGTGTGGGGCATCTGCCGTTTCGCGCAGCGGCAGCGTATCTGGTACAACGGCAGAGGGTCGGGCGCGAATTCGATTGTGGCTTACCTGCTCTTCATCAGCCCGGTCGACCCCCTCCAGTACAACCTCGTCTTCGAGCGCTTCCTCAGTCCTGAACGTCAGGCAGGCGACTTCGACATCGACTTTGAGAGTGGCCGTCGCCCCGAAATTATTGCCTACCTGTTCGATAAATACGGCGTCGATCACGCAGCGATGGTGGCGAACGTGATCACGTTCAAGGCGAGAAGTTCCCTGCGCGACATCGCGAAGCGGCTGGGCATCCCGGAAGACGCTATCCCAAGTCTGAGGGCAGAACTGGACCTCTTCGAGCAGGATATTCGCAAGAATTCGGGACTTGCCGGGGGATCACAAGCGAAGGGTATCACCTGGCGCTACCTGATCGACTTCGCTGGTCAGTTGCACGCTTTCCCTCGCCATCTGGGTCAGCATAACGGCGGCTTCGTCATCACCAGAAAGCCAATTCACCACTACGTCGCCACCGAACCGACCCGGATGAAGGATCGCTTCGTCATTCAGTGGGACAAAGACTCCATCGGCGATATGGGTTGGGTGAAGGTCGACATCCTCGGTCTCAAGATTCTCGACGTCATCGCCGAGACCCTTCGCCGGATCGAAGAACGAACCGGCGAACAGATCAGCTTCGACAACCTGCGCTACGACGATCCGAAGGTCTATGCCATGCTGACGTTGGCAGATACCATCGGCGTCTTCCAGCTCGACAGCCGAGCGCAGAGCCAGAATCTGCCCTTCCAGCGTCCCAAGAAGTTCGCCGACATCGTGATCGCCATCAGCCTGATCCGCCCCGGTCCGATCATCGCGGGTACGGTTCATGCTTATTTCTGCCGCCTGCTGGGGCAAGAGTCGGTGACCTACCTGCATCCCTCCCTGAAGGATGCGCTCGCCGACTCGCTGGGGACGCTGCTCTGGCAGGAGCAGGTCGCCCTTGTTGCCCACGCACTCGCCGGCTTCACGCTCGGTGAAGGCGAGCAGATGCGCCGCAGTCTGGGCAAGAAATACGCCGGTTCGGAAATCGAGCGCTGGGAAGCGAAATTCATCGCCGGAGCAGCCGCGCGCGGAGTCAGCGACGAGGTCGCACACAAGGTCTTCGAGCAGATCAAGGCGTTCGGCAGCTATGCCTTCCCCCGTGCCCATGCCGCCGCCTTCGCCGTTCTCGTCTACCAGTCCGCCTGGTTGAAGTGCTACTTTCCGGCAGATTACGCAGTTGCGTGCTTGAACAATATGCCCGTCGGATTCTGGGGTCCGAACGTCGTGGTCAGCGACGCCCGGCGGAGAGGGATCGAGATCCTGCCTGTCAGCATCAATAAGAGTGGAGCCAAATGCGCGGTCGAGAATGGCGGCATCCGCCTGGGTTTCAACTACGTGACGACGCTCGGCGACACGGGCGCCGCCAAAATCGAGGCGGCGCGCGGGAGCCAGCCATTCGTCGACCTGACCGATTTTTACAAGCGCACGCGCCTGCCGGAGTCGCAGATCGAAAACCTGATCATCTGCGGCGCAATGGAGGAATGGAAGGTGCCTCGCCGTGAACTCCTGTGGCGGTTAGGGACGGTCGCCGCACAGGTGAACCAGCTGGGTCTAGTATTCGAGGAGGAACTGGTCGATCTGCCGCCGCTCACGCAGGCGGAAAAACTCCGGGCGGAACTCACGGTGCTGGGTTTTTCCCCCGACGACCATGTGATGGCGCACTATCGGGACTGGCTGAACAAAAAGGGTGTCACCACAAGTGAGCAACTCAAGCGCTGCAGGGATGGACAGAAAGTCCGTATCGCCGGGGTATCGATGGTGCTGCAGCGCCCGCCGACCGCCAAAGGATTCGCCTTTCTGACGCTGCAGGATGAGTTCTTCGCGGAAAAGGACGCCTTCTACATGATGGACATCATTATTTCCCCCAAGGTCTATGACGCGCATCACCGGATCGTGCGCAAGCTGCTGCTCGCCGTCGATGGACGAGTCCAGAAGCGCGGGAACATCATCAACATCATCGCCGAGCGCATATACGACCTGCAGGAGCGGGCGAATGCCAGTTCGGTCTAGTTCCAACCGGATTCCGACGCAGCAAATCCCTACTTATAACTTGAACATCTGTTCTGAATCGATCTATGATAGTTGATGTGAATACTTGGCTGTGAGAACGCTTGGTATCGAGGTCGAACATGCAGCAGACATTGCCCAAAATACGTTACACGCTGACGCAGCCGGATCTGGTTCACAGGCGGTTTGGTACGTCTATCCCGCTGTCGGGAGCGCCGCAGTACAACCTGCATCCGGGCATGTACACGCCGATTTTGCTTTGGCATGAAGGTCGAGCCGCGCTCACCCAGGGCGTGTTCGGCTTTGTGCCGCCTTGGGATACCAACATGGAAGTCAACTCGCTCCTGATTGCCCGCTCTGAAACGGTGCTGGAAAAAGGGACGTTTCGGGATGCGTTTGCGAATACGCGCTGTCTGGTGGTCGCTGATGGCTTCTATCTCTGGGATGGAAAACAGCCGTACTATGTGCGCCTGAAATCTCGGCAGCTTTTCGGGATCGCCGGTATTTTCGCCGTAAACTATCATCACCGCTCACCGCTTGTGTCGTTTGCGCTCCTGACCGCTGAAGCGAACCCTGCGACGTGGCACATTCATAGACGGACGTGCGTGATCATCGAGCCGGAAGACGAAGCTGCTTATCTAAATCCTGAGTCACCTCTTGAGGATATAATACTCATGTTGGAGGCATACCCAGAGGACAGAATGGAAGTGATCAAAGTCTCGCCGCGCTTGACTAGGGCAACCAACAACTCACCGAGCTTTGTTCAACATTACGAAGGCGACGCAGAAGAACCTAATAACGACATACAGCATATAACTGGACAGCGCTCGCTATTCGAGTAATGTGATCAGTCAAAATCACTTTCCTTGTTCTGAAGCAACGCACATTTCAACTACACTTGCTCGCTACAATCAAACATATTATGGGGATACCTAGTGGCGAGAAAAGTACTTCACAGACTGATTTTTCAGGCAAAAAACAACTTCGGCAAAGAACGAGGTCTGCCTCCGAAGCTCGATACTTCGGATGAAAGCAAGTATGTGGCTTATTTTGAGAATGAAAATCGGGAACAGTTCATATTTGTCTATGAGTATCCAGCACGCACAGGTTTACTTTGGTCCAATAAGATAAGTTGGGAGCGCCCTCTTCCAGTTGTAAACGGGAAAGCATCCAACGCCCGCTTAGGCGATTCCGAAAAAACATGGCTAACTGCCTGCTGGAAAGCAGCAATAGCTGTCGAACAGCATAGAGATGCCTACCGTAGAATAGTGGCGGAGAAGCAAGTTGTTGAGAAGCCTGCTGAACGGCTCACACCTCCACACAACGAGATCTTGGCACAAATGGGACGTTTGTACGATCTTTCGGCGGAGCGAGGGCTTGCAATAGACTGTAGTAGATCAGAGTTTATGTACGGCTGGACGGGTTTTATTGAGCTAATAGCAGAACTAGAGGCTAAATACAAAACGCAGCTTGAAGCCAAGAAGCAAGCAGAATGAATTAGCTCGAGCATTACAATTCTTGCAGCAATAAGCTGCAGTTTGTTGGGCACACGATGCCTAGCGTAATCCCCTGTCCTCTGAGATGTACCACACGACTCGATGTTAGCCCCTGCACCCATTGGTCTTTCCTTCCCATCGTCTCGGATGCTTCCGACCATATCCTCGCTGTTGCCTTTGGTGCGTGTTCCGTCTGCACGCTAACACACCTGCCCAGCCGCGCAAAGCCGCAAGCGGCTTCGGCTACGGGCGCGCGTCTGGCTGGCGCCGGGCGAGTTGAAAGGACGTCACTCGCCCTCATGCGCGCCCGTGCCGCCTTTCAGGTGCGGGCTGGGCGGAGGTGTGTTTATCAGCGTGCAGAACACGCACCTTAACAAAAGCACAGCGGGTTATCGGTCATACGGAAGCTCCGAGCGAGAGCGGCTGCGTCAGCCCGAAAGGGCACGCTGTAAATCCTGCCCAACGCCACTGCGCGTTGTCGGACTCCTGCAGGTGACCGCACTGATCTGCCTGTGCTAAATGCCCTCGAACGATCCGGTTCGGAGAGCGTACACCGTCGTGGATGGGGATGACCGAAACGGTCATCTACTGGACAGGTCAACGTCTCGTGGTGGCGTCAGCTAACGCTGACGTTCCGGGGCGCATCCAGGCGGAACTCTACGCTGATGGGCGTTCACAATTGAAGGCTTTTGTCGCGTCGCCCCCACATGGAAACGTGTGAGGCGGCGCGTTTTCTTTCATGTGCCAATAAACACCTTCCTGGAGGTGCTGTATGCAAAATCAGACTGCGACACACATTTTGATTGCGGGATCGCGGGACGCATCGCACGCAATGCTCGATTATGCTCGGCATGCCGTCCGGCGGGCGCATCAACTCGGCTGGACGATTGTCGTCGGCGACAATCCGCTGGGCGTGGATATGACCGTCGTGCGCGAGTGCCGACATCTCCAAGCAAAGGTAATCGTTGCAGGCGTAGCGAACTCCCCTCGTAACGGTGGCTGCAAACATGGCGAGTACGTCAAGGTTGAGCGCGACTTGTATCGCTGCGCTGGCGGCGGACTGCTGAGTGGGTACGCCGTTCGGGACCGCTGGATGGTCGATAACTGCCAGCGCGCGATCTTCATCTGGAACGGCGACAGTCCCGGAACACTCGCCGGGTATCAATATGCGCTACAGCGCGGCAAAGAAGCGCATTTGATTAACTTTGACCGGAGTCCACAACCTCATGGCGGATAAACACATCATCGCAGTTGATACTTACGGTGCGCAGCGGATCAAGCATCCGTCCACTGTCAAAACCGTGAGCGCGTACAAGCTGGGCTACACCAGCGCCGTTATGCCGGTACTGCTGGCGCTGTATGGCGAAAACGCGCGGGATGTATCGCCCAAGCAGGCGTCGTATCGCTACCTCCAAGTTGATAGCGATGTGGTCGTGCGGCATGGTCACATCCTGCTCACGGTGAGCGCGGATGAATTGGCAAAGACGGCACAGATCACCCGTCAATACTATCGCGCCGCTGTATATCTGTGGCGCGACAAGCACTGGTGGGCGCTCCCCGACAGTACCCACGCCGATTACACCGAACCCGGCTATCGGACTGGTCCGAATTTCGATCCGACGGGTTTTCGCCCGCCGTCGCCATCAACGGGGGAACGGGACAGCGCAGTGACAGGCCTCACGGCTGAACGCAGCCAGCGTGAAGATGGCGGCAAGGTCTGGTGGTGGCTGCACGGTGATACATATCCTCACAAGGAACTCCTCAAGCGGCAGGGCGCGCGCTGGAGTGGAAAGCGTAAAGCATGGTACTACATCGGCGCGGAACTGCCTGCGGCAGTTCAAGCCTTGATTACCAATGATACTCAACTGGATAGCGTGTTGGCACTGGATACGCCGGTGACAGAGGTGTCGCTCAGTGATGATGAACCCTGCACCGTTCATGAAGCTGCACAAATTCTGGACATGGAGGTCAGGGAAGCATCCGCAAGTGAGCCGCCTGCGCGATTGTTCACACTAGGCGAAACTGCTTACGCTCGCCACGAACTCGAAACCGCAGACGGCAAACCAATTCCAACCGGAACATGCGGGACGATCACACGGCTGTACAATCACAACGCTACCTCTGGCTGGAGCTACTATGTGGATTTTGACGGCATCGGGATCGGCTGGTGTTTCGAGCGTGAACTCACACCGCTCGAACCCATTCCCGGCATCCAGATCACACACGGAGCGGTTGTGCCACCCGGCGCAGCGCTGTCGTCAACCGATACTGAAAACCCTTCGGTAAGCTTCGCTATCAAGCGCCAGATTATCGAAGCGGGCTTGCAGCCAACACCCCTTGAGCGAGCGATGGTTTTGCCAGAAAACGACCTCGAAGCCGCTGACCCACCGGATGAAGAACCGACACCTGCCATCCGCATCATCAAGCCTACCCCCATGCCTCCCGAAGGCGAACCGCTCGATGCGGTGCAATCGGCTATCCGTTTTGTGAAGACAGACACCATTGTCACGTCACCAACGGTTCAGGTTCCCAACGGTCGGATGACGCGCATTGACCAGGCGTATGTAGGGGAACTGACCGGCAGCATCACCGGGCAGGTATTTTGCTACGGATGGGCGGTTCACGAAGGCACCTGCATCTACGTGAACATGGCGGGACCGCGCATGGGCGTAGAAGCGATCCGGGCAAAGCTGTCGAAGGGCGATCAAGTTTCCGTCATTCCGGCAGATGCACCCGCCGTCGAACTCACCGCCGGAGAGGGAAACTCAGGGATGTACCATCCTTATCTGCACTACCTCCCCGAAGCGCGGTTCGCTTCGCTGATCCTCGTGCATGATTGGGCAGTGACGCCCAACTACGGCGGCAAAGCGACGACGTTCATCTTTCGCGCCAGTGATACGCAGGCGACCCTCAAACTCAAGCATCACATCACGCAGCTCGTCAATATCGCGGTGTTTGATACATGGTCGGCGTATCTGTACGACGCGGGACAGAAGGCGATGCTCGTCCACAAAACGCGCGCGGCAGGCGGAATTGATCTGCTGAGCGTCGATCTGGACGTCGATGCGTGGACGCGGCTCATCACCGGTGGACTTGAGCAAGGAATCATTACACTGCCCGACGTGCGTTAACGCCAAATCTTCATCCCGATTTCCAAACGAGCGGCTTGCCCCTGTGACAGGCGGCTCGTTTTCGATTCCTGAGGTGACCTATGCAAGCGACCGCTCATCCTCGTCGTGTTGCCCACGTCTGCCCGGACTGCGGCTGTGTCCGCCGCCTGAAACCATCCGACGCGGCAAAGACCAAGAAGTGTCTGGGTTGTCACTGTCGGGAGATTGCGCCGTTGGGCTTCGCGGCGACGGCTGCTCGTCTGGGACGCGATTTCGCCATTCGCGCCGCTGCCCGCAAACGCAAAAAGAGTCCGAGTTCGCTCGAACAGCGGGTTGAAGCGGCACTGCGCGAGATTCCCGGTATCACCTGGGAACGTGAGTACACGGTCGAGCGCCCGGATCACAACCCTTACTTCGTGGACTTCGCCGTGACCACGAGCAAGTACCAGATCGCGCTGGAGGTCAACGGCGCGTATGCCCATCGCCACGACAGCGAGAGCTTGCGCTCTGACACGCTGTTTCTGTACTTCGACGACGTGATCGTCCTGACGGAAGCCGAGATCAAGAAAACACCCAATTTGCCCGCTTATATCCAAAAACTGCTTGCATGAAAGGATCGCCGTATGGCACGCGCTGAGAGCAAGATGATCATGGGCTATCTGCCCATCGAGGAGCGCCACTATTCGGCGCTCCTGTCGTTAGTCGCACCCGCTGCGCCCGCCGTGCGGCTGCTGGATCCGTTCGCCGGAGAAGGCGCAATTCTCGAAGCTGCGGCGCGGGCGTGGCATGTGACCCCGTATGCCAACGAACTTGACGGCGAACGCGCGGAGAAGTGCATCGCTCGCTTCGGCGCGACCCAAGCCGTGCGCTGTGACGTAGAAAGGCTGGTGGCATCGAACAACGCTTTCGGCGCGGCGTGGCTCAATCCACCCTACGACCACGACGCGACGGCAGCGGGCAGCAAGCGCGTCGAGTTCCGCTATCTGCGCCACGCCTGGAAGTGGGTACAGGACGGCGGCTTGGCGCTGTGGTGCGTGTATCGCCAGCATATTACGCAGGAAGCAGCGGCATTTCTGGCAAAGCACAGCAGCCGCGTCGATGTATGGGCGCTGCCGGGGAAGCATCTGGGTGAGTATGACCAAATGGTTGTCGCCGCGATCAAAGGCGTGCCACTCGATCCGACTGCGCTCTACGAGCAGATTATCCGTGACCGCGATCATCCGCAGTCGCTGATTGTGCAGGCAGAACCGCTTTATCGGCTGCCCCAGCCGCGCGCCATTCAGCGTTTTGTATTCGCGCCGGATATGCTCGACGAGTCTGCCGGGCTGAAGCTGATTGAAGCACAGGGCGCGTGGAAGACGAGCGGATTTCAAACGCTGCTCGACGTTCCACCGCCGCCAACTGAAATCGAGCCGGTGGTCGCCCCGCGTCCGGGGCATCTGGCGCTGGTGCTGGCGGCGGGCGTCGCCGACGGCGCGGTGATCGAGTCCGACGAGTACGGGCGCGTGGCGCTGCGGGGCAAGACGCGCCACGTCGAGCAGATCGCCCGCGTTGAAGTCGAAGCCGATCCGAACGACCCGGAACGGCAGGTCAAGAAGACCACCATCCGCCTGAAACCAACGACGACGCTCTCGCTGCTCACCAGCGAAGGCACGACCGTCGAGATGGAAGGCGATGAGGCGCTGCTCGGCTTCATCACGGCCAACAAACGGGCGCTCGCGCAGTACCTCAACGCGAAATTCCAGCCAATGTACCGCTTCGACATGAATGGGATCGGGCGCTGGCTCAACAGCATCCGGCTGAAGGGCAAGTACACACTCTACACGGCGCAGAAACACGTGATCGCGGCGGTGACACGCGGGCTGCAGGACCGCGACAGCATCCTGCTCATCGGTCAGATGGGGGTGGGCAAGACTGCATTAGGGGGAGCATCCGCCATCGCCATTGCTTCCAACGTCGCAGCGGCGTTCCAGAATGAGATGCGCCGAGACCAAGTTATTCTGATTGTCGCGCCGCCGCATCTGATCGACAAGTGGAAACGCGAACTGATCAGCATCGCCCCCAAAGCCGTCATCGAGCGCCTCGACCGTCATGAGGATGTCAAGCACTTCATGGAACGCGCCGAAGCGCTGCCCGCGCATGTGCCGAAGATCGGCCTGATCAAACGCGATTTGACCAAGCTCGGCTGTGCGTGGGAACCGGCGGTCGTCTGGCGCAGCGAAGCGGTCGCGCTATGGCGACACGGATCGCCTGTGCCCGATGGCTATCTGCCGCATCAGCGCATCCGCCGCGAGCGCGTGCCGAAATGTCCACACTGCGGAACCACCGTCATGCAGGAGAAGAAGGGTGTGAGCGCGCCAGCGTCGCCGGCGTGGCTCGAAGGCGGCAAACGCACCTGTGACGTGTGCCAGTCACCGCTCTGGCGCGAGAGCCGCGACCGGGGTTCACAGCCGAAGCCCGGCGAGAAGTATGCCTCCAAGAATCTGCGCTACCGCCTGGATGAATACCTCAAAAGGACGTACCCGGATCGCGTCTATCTGTTGATCTGGGATGAGGTGCATGAGGCTCAGCACGGTGACACCGGCAACGGCGAAGCCTTCAGCCGGATGGCGGGGATCGCGCACAAGGTGCTGGCGATGACGGGCACGCCGTTCAACGGGCGGTCGTCGTCGATTTTCAACCTCGAATACGCCCTCAACCCGCGCGTGCGCCAGCGCTATAAGTGGGGTGGAGGCAAGCGCTACAGCCGCAAAGCACGTGGTGTGCGCCAATTTCAGGAGGTCATCAGCGAGAGCAGCAACCAGCGTGGGCGCGCCGAGTCGCGCTGGGTTGCCGACATGGGTGTGCGCGAGCAGGTGGTTGAGGAACGTCCCTCGTATGACCGTGATACCGGCGCGTACACCGGAACCTCCACTTACGAGCGTCCGTATCAGGAAGCGCCGGGCATCTCGCCGCTGCTGGTCGCTGAAGTGCTGGATCACGCCATCTTCTTCTCGCTCGCCGATCTGGGCAAGGCGCTGCCGCAGTATGAGGAAATCGCGCTGCCGGTTGAACTCGATCCCGATATCTATGCCGAATACGACCGCACGCGCCAGCGCCTCAAGGATTACCTGATCCAGCGACGCTGGGAGGGCGATACGACCTTTCGCGGGGCGTACCTGCAATGGTCGATGGGCTGGCCCAATGCCCCCTACCGCCCGTATGAAGTGATCCACAACCTGAAGCACCCGATCACCGGCGCGAAAGAACCGTACACTGTCGCCAGCTTGCCGAGCTATGGCGAGGATCGCATCTACGCCAAAGAACAGGCGCTGATCGATCTGGTGCAGGCGGAACTGTCCGCGAATCGTCCGTGCGTCGTCTACTTCCGCCAGACCGCCACCCGTGACATCCAGCCTCGCCTCGAAAGTCTGCTGCGCCAGCAGGTGCCGGAGGCGCGGACGTTCATCCTCAAGAACACGGTCAGTGCCGAGCGGCGCGAAGCGGTGATCGAGCGCGAGATTGCAAAGGGAACGAACGTCGTCCTCTGCAATCCCGAGTTGGTCAAGACCGGTCTCGATCTCATCCACTTCCCGACGCTGATCTTCTACGAACTGGTCTTCAACCTCTCGACGCTGATGCAGGCGGCGGCGCGGTCGTATCGCCTCAACCAGACGCATACGCACTGCAAGGTGGTCTACCTCTACGCCGAAGGCACGATGGAACAGACCGCCGTCCAGTTGATGAGTCGCAAGCAGCGGGCGGCAAAACTCCTCACCGGCGACATCGGGCTGACCGGGCTGGACGCGCTGACCGAAGGCGAAGGCGGCTTCGAGGAGGCATTGCTGGAAGCGATTGGACGCGACGAGAGCCTGCTCGACCCATCGCAGTTGTTTAAGGCATCCGAGGCGGCGAGCGAGATTGACACGGAGGATGCCGCCTATTGGAACGTTGAGGGCAATGACGGTGGCGGCGATTCGCCGCCGATGGATGAGCCGGATCCGCTGTTTGCGCTGGCGCTGGAACTGGGCGCGACGATTAGTCCGGTTGATGAGATGCCACACTCTGTACAGGGAGAGGCGGAAGAAATCGCGGTGCGTCCGGTGGAAACCATCGCCGCTTATCTGGAGACGGTGCATCTGATCGCCGATGACGCGCTGTGGATGCGGCTGCGTGCCGACCTGATGACGCTGCTGGATGGCGGCGCTGCGGCGGAGATCGCGGCGTGGCTGACCGAACACCACGTCGTGTTTCCGGGCTGTGAACAGGAGGTGTCCGCGAAACTGCTGACGCTCACCGGCAGTGGCGAAACCACGCCCACCATCCACGTCGTCAAACCACAGCGTCCGCTTTCATCGAATTCGCTACGCCGAACCGAACGGAGCGTGATCGCCTTTCCGCAGCGCGAAACCGACGATGAAATCCTCGTCGCGCAGCAGTTGGCGTTGTTCTGATGCCATGCGCGACGAACGCGACACCTTTTTTACGGCGCTGCTGGCACGCTGCGCTGCCTATTCACAGACCTGCCTCACGCTCACCGCCATCCACCCGGACGGAGAACACCACACACCTTCCCGTCACGTTCTGGTGAACAAACCCGCTGTGCTGCATGAGGCGCTAGCGCAGCTCGACGGCGCGAACGCGCTTGGCTGGGGCGCGTATTTCGCGGTCGGGCTGCGGCGGCAGGGACTGACCCGCTGGCAGCGCGGCAGCACGGCGGACATCGTCGCGCTTCCGACGTTGTTTGTGGATGTTGACGATCCATCACTCGACGCGCTTGGACGGTTGCAAGCTGCATCGCCAGCGCCGTCGTGCATCGTCCACAGCGGCGGCGGGTATCACGCCTACTGGTGGTTGAAAGAACCAACAACCGATCTCGAACTGGCGCGCCGTCTGCTGCGCGGACTAGCCGCTGCGCTGGGTGGCGATCCGCTCAGTGTCGCCCAAAGTCTGCGCGTCCCCTCGACGGTCAACACGAAGCCATCACGCCATCTTGCCTGCTGTCACCTGATCCAACTCGACCCACGGCGCTATGCACTCGATGACTTCACTGCATTTCTGCCCGTACTGCCAGCTTCGGCGAACATCACACAGCGCTACACCAGCCGTCAATCTTCCCGGTACACGCCCAATCCTGATTTAGTGGCACAAGTGGCAAGAGCGCTGCTGGCGCGCGGCTGCAAACCGCGTGGCGACTGGCTCAACGGCGCGTGTCCATTCCCCGAACGGCACAAACACGACGACCAGCATCCTAGCTTCGGGTTCAACACGCGCACAGGCTACGGCTTCTGCCACGTCTGCGGCACGCTGCTGCTCAAAGACCTGTGTCCAGCGCTCGGTATTCAACCCCACGTCACACCTGAAAGGAGGTGATGCCCGTTCCTCAAGCGCCTGTCTCAGATCGCTAGCTCATTTATTCAGTCAGTGAAAGGAAATGCCTCATGGCAAAGAAGACCGCTAAAGCGCCGACCGTCATCACCCTCACGCTGCCTGACAGCGAGAATGACGAGCGACATGGCACGCTGCTCATTGCGCGCGGCGATCTCGCGCACGTCCGTCAGTTCACTTATACCAACCTGTCCGATCTCACGGCGATCATCAAGGATGGTGTGATGGCGCTGTCCGCCGTCGAAGCCGAACCGCCCGTCATCACTGAGCCGTCGCCCTCCGCCACGCCGGTCAGCAAGAAAACCGCGCCACCGCCTGCGCCTGCGGAACCGACCGTCGATATTCCGCTCAAGAAGGGCAAGAAAACAGTCAAGATCAGCCACCTCAAGCTCACCGGCGGGGAAACGGACGCCGCCGCCTACCGTCAGGCGGTGCAGCTTGCCGCCATCCTGATCGACGGCAAGCTGTGGGATGGCGAAACCCCGATCCGTATCGACGACGTGTACGCGCTGGCGAAGAAGATGAAGCATCTGACGGCGCGGGACATGGCGCTGTTCGCGCTGGAAGACTTCGTGCAGGTCGGCGACGCCACCGATGGCGACGAACCGCCAGCAGCCGCTGAAGACGATGAGCCGCTCACGCTGGAAGCCCCAACGTCGCCTGCCGTCTCGACCAACGGCGCGTCTCACACCACCGCTTTGCTTTAGTTCAACCACTAGAAAAGGACAAATCACCATGACCGACCAGAGTCAGACTCCTATGTCCCGCGTGTTCAAAATCGGCGCGACGCGCATCGTCGAAGACCCGTCGATGTCCGATTTGACCAACGAGCAGGCGCGCGACCTTCTCAAGACCAGCTACCCGGAAATCGCCAACGCCACGCTGCGGGAACGCGAGGAAAATGGGCTGCGCGTGGTTGAGTTTCTGCCGCAGCCGGGGCGCAAAGGCTGAAGATAATGGGCGGCACTGCATTCAGTGTAACTTGAAGCATAAAATGTCCGTTTGGACACGTTATGCTTCCAAATCGCAGCGGACACATTATGGTTCCATCGGTTTTGTAAGCGTAACTCCTCGTTGACCTACCCCGCTGACATTCCTTTTTCCTGCAAGTATGCTCGACAGGTGCGCAGCACCAATGCTGCCAGTCCCTTTTAGAGCAAAGGAATGAGGAATGATGTTCAAAGATGAAGCCGCTTTCGAGGTCTGGTGTCGCATCGCCGGGTGTGACTTACGCACGACCAAGCTTATTCAACGGATTAGGATGTCCCAGCCGTCAAGAAATGTAACGGGTGGGCGTGGCAACGTCAGCGCTCGCCTGCCCAGTCACAAGATGGGTGTGACCATCCAAAGTGAGAGCCGAACCGCCGAGAAACCAGGCATTCGCATTTTCTACGAGTATGACCACCTGCTCGAACTGGAGAGCGAAGCGCACGTACTGGAGTTCTACGACCAACCCGACGCCATTGCACTGAAATACAGCGCGGTCAGTGGACGTGCAGTCACCGCTTGGCACACGCCAGATTTCTTTGTCATTCGAGCGAAAGCAGCCGGATGGGAGGAGTGGAAGACTGAGGATGAGTTAGCACAGCTGGCGCAAAAGCAGCCTGCGCGCTACCAAAGAGATGAGACGGGACGGTGGCGCTGTCCACCCGGTGAGGCATATGCTGCTGACTTCGGTTTGTACTACCGGTTGCGTTCCAACGCGGAAGTGAACTGGACGTTGTTCAGCAATCTGGAGTTTCTGCATGAATATCTGGCAGCAACCGGTGTTCCCACGCCAGCTCATTGCCTTACGTTGGTTGAACAGGTCCGTTTGCAGCAGGGAATAACGCTGGCAGCCCTACTGCATGAACAGTCCGCAGACGCGGTGTATTTGCTCATTGCTCAGCGTCAGCTCTATGTAGATTTAGCGCGTGAGCGCCTCGTGAACCCCGAACGTGTGCAGGTATATACCAGTCGCATCGCTGCAGAAGCACACCAGCAGGTCAGCTTGACGAAACCAGCGTATCTGGGCGCTGGTTCAAGTGACTACCCCACGCATTGGCTCACTGCCAGCGAAAAAGACTACGCCATTGCCAACGCACGACTGCGGGTTCTACAAGCGTTGGATTCGGGGATAACGCTGGAACAGGCATGGAAATTGGATGAGGTTGCGTCCGTTCTGGGAGAGGCGAAGGATACACGCACGGTGCGTCGCTGGCGTCGTGCGTTTCGTGAAGCGCAGCTGTACGAGGGCAGTGGCTACATTGGACTGCTGCCACACATCCATAAGCGAGGCAACCGTGAACGTAAGCTCTCCGACACCGCCTGGGAAATGCTGCAACACTACATCGACCAAGACTACGAAACCGCACGTCAGCCTCATGCTGCCTCTGTGTGGGTTGTTTACCGTCAGGCGTGCGAACGTGAAGGCATTACGCCTGCCAGTCTGAAGACATTTGGCAAGGCAGTCAGGCAGCGACCCCAGGAAAGACAGGTTTACAAGCGACAGGGGAAGCGAGCTGCTCACCAGATTCAGAAACGCTACTGGGTTCTGGAAGCAACTACGCCAAAGCATGGCGAGCGTGCATGGCAGATAGTGCATCTCGACCACACGCTGCTGGACATCCAGCTGCGCCATGCGCACACTGGACAAGTATTGGGACGTCCGTGGGCGACTTTCGCAGTAGATGCTTACAGCCGTCGTCTACTGGCGGTCATGCTGACATTGGATGACCAACCCAGCTACCGCACCTGTATGCTGGTGCTGCGCGAAATGGTGTCGCGGTTGGGGCGCTTACCGCAAACGCTGGTGGTGGACAATGGAAAGGAGTTTCACAGTACCTACTTTCAGGCATTACTCGCGCACTACGCGGTCGAGGTCGCCTACCGACCACCCGCACAACCACGCTTTGGCGATGTCGTGGAGCGTCTGTTTCGCACTACCCATACCCAGTTCATCTACAACCTGACGGGGAATACACAACTCTCCCGTCAGGTTCGCCTCATGACCGCCTCACATGACCCACGCCATCTGGCGCTGTGGACGCTGGAAGCGCTCAACGCTGTACTGCGGGAATGGGCATACGAGGTCTACGACCAGACCATACACGCTTCACTGGGACAATCTCCCCGCGAAGTCTACGAAGACAGCCTCGTACAGCATGGTGAGCGGGCGTTCCAGCGGTTGGATTACAACGCCTTCATCCTGCAGGCGCTGCCTGCGCCCACACGGGGAAACCTGCGCATGGTTCAGCGCAATGGAGTCAAGATTGAGAACATCTACTACTGGCATGACCTCATGTACCGACCGGATATTCTGGGAACGCAGGTCGCGGTTCGCTACGATCCGTTCAACGTCGGGGTCGCTTACGCTTACCTCGACCATACATGGGTGCGCTGCACCTCGGAACACTACACGACCTTCCATAACCGCACCGAGCAGGAACTCCAGATTGCACGGGAAGAACTGGTTGCCAGCTACCGCGCACGAGGGCGCGACATTCGCTCGCTCAATGCCAGACTGCTGGCAGATTTTCTGGAGCGCACGACCGCTTCCGAGCGCCTGCTGAGGCAGCAGCAGTGCGACGACGCCATGCAGTTCACCCGGTCGAGTGGAACCGAGTCAGCGTCCGTGTTCGCTGCTGAAACTGAGATGCAGTCCTTTACAGATGTGGCAGATGATGAGCCTGCATCCACACCCTCATTTACCCACCTGCTGCTCCCGGACGACTTTTAGCCATGAAAGGGACACAGCACATGGATACGCCTCAGTTCCCACTGGAACTGCTGCAAGCCTCTCCGGAAGCACGTAAAGCCTACTTCAGCAGCAAAGTCATTGCCCATCCCAGCATTGTTCATGCCCACACCCTGCTCATGTCTGCGCTGCGACATCCCACGGATGGGCAGATTGTCATGGTCATTGGCGCACCGGGCGTGGGCAAGACGACGGTGCGTAAAGCCATGGTGCGCGACTTGACGACGCAGTTTCTCGCTCAGCCTGAGCGTCATCCGGGTCATCTTCCGGTCGCGGGTATTGAACTGGAAGCGTTTGGAGGCGGGAGCTTCAAGTGGAAACAAACCCGTCAGGCGCTGCTGCACGCACTGCACGAACCCATGGTGGACAAAAAAGTGTGGTATTCCACGACTATGGAGGGTGAACATGCTGTTTTACAGCGCAGCACCCGCTTGTCGTCGGACGATTTAGGCGAACTGCTGCTGACCGTGCTGGCACAACGCCAGCCTCAGGCGTTGTGGTTCGATGAAGGGCAGCATCTCATTAAAGTGGCGGGTGCCAGAGGGCTTCTCGACCAGTTGGACGTACTGAAATCTCTGGCAAACCGTTCCTGCATCCCCACCGTACTGTTTGGAACTTACGAGATGAACGTGCTGCTCGGATTGAGTCCGCAGCTCGACCGACGCATTTTCCGTATCCACATTCCGCGCTACCATGCCACCCAACCCGCAGATGTCGCTGCATTCCAGCAGGTGTTGTTCGGGCTGCAAAAACATTTGCCTTTCCCGGAAGAACCGCATCTGGTCGAGGACTGGGAGTATTTCTTCACCGGGTCTCTGGGCTGTGTCGGTATCCTGAAGGACTGGTTGTACCAAGCAGCAGGCGCAGCCTTCGACGGGAACGAACGGACACTCACACGCAGCATGTGCGAGACATGGGCGAGGGAGACCGACGTGCTGGTAGATATGTTTCAGCGCATAACGAGCGGAGAAACGCAGTTCGTCCAAGAACACAGCACGACCGAGCTGCGAACCCTGCTTGGACTCGCGGTGACAGACAAGGCAACCTCGTCCTCGACCCGGATTCAACCCGCTACGCGAAAAACCAGACCGGGAACTCGTAACCCAGTGCGCGACAAGGTGGTCGGTCATGGCTGAGATGGAAATGACTCTCTGGGAGACGCACATCCCTGCACACCCAGCTGTTAGCGTCCTGTATCCACTTGCACCGGTTGGCGTTGGAACCCCTTTTGTCGAGAGCCTGACCAGCTACCTCAAACGCCTCGCGCAGGCACACCATCTCAAGGTGGTGGATCTGGTCGCGTTTTGTGGCACACGGGCTGAGACAGACATTCTTCCCTCGACGCTGCAAAAACTGTCTCGGATAGATGGCATGACCGACAGTGGCGCGGCTTGGTCAGCCCTGCTCCGCGACCTGACGTGCCAGGACGAAGTTGTCTGTTTGAGCATGAGCTACTGGCGGTTGCTGCTCAATCCGTACCGGATACTGCGACAGTGTCATGCCTGGTGTCCATTGTGTTTTACGGATGCAGTTCAGCATGAAACCCCTCTCTATGAACCGCTCGCGTGGCGGTTGCAGGCTGTCGAGGTTTGCATCCGTCACGGACATCTTCTGGTTGAGCAGTGTCCAGCCTGTGGCACGTCCTTTACTACCCTCTCAAATTGGGCTGTAGTGGGCTACTGTCCAAAATGCGAAAGCTGGCTTGGAAAACCCACATCCACACACCAGCGCCCATTGTACGCAACGGAGTCCTGCAAACGAGCAGAGGCAGTTGGAAAGCTGTTGTCGCTCGCGCCTGAAACAAGTCCCAACCAATGCAGCGGGATGCGATATGTCATTCCGTTTCTCAGGCAGCAGCAGCACACGACTCATACCCATTTTGCACGAGTCATGCAGACCACACCGAGCGCCTTGAGTATGCTGCTGGCAGAGACTCGCCTCCCCAATCTGGCAATCTTCTCGCGTCTGGCAGCGGATTGTGGCGAACTCTTCTGGCAAGCCCTGACACAGCCAGACCATGCTGACCAGATTTCGGGAACCTGCGCTGAAGTGAAGTCCCTGCACACGGATTTCGACCTTCTGCTCACCACTTCACAGCGTTTACCGCCACTTCAGACCCTTGCCCGCCAGCTCGGTTTTGGCACGACTGCTGCCTTCCAAAAAGCGTTTCCAGCTCAGTACGACCTGTTTTCGCAGCGCATTCATGCAGAGCAGCGCGCGGTGCTGGAACTGGCGCTCCAGCAGGAACATCCGGTGGTACTGTCCAAGTGGGTGCAGCAGCATGGTTACCGAACGGGCGACCTGTACCACCGTTTCTATGACTTGTGCGTGCAGGTGACGCAGCGCTTTCATACAGACAAGGAAGCACGCTGTCGCGGGTATCTACAAACATTTCTGTCAGAACAGACGTTGCCCACATTGACTGAGATCTGTTCAACACTGAATGTAGGTGTCCACTATTTGAAGCAGCATTTTGGCGATGAACTTCAGGTCATTGAAGCCCGGAGACAAGCGCAGCTTGAACACCACGAAGCATTTGTTGAGGCGTACTTGGAGCGAATGTTGACGGAAGGTGAACCAGCGCTTTCGCTGAACCAGATTGCTGAGGCGCTGGGAAAGAGTCTGCGTTATCTCAAGAACCACTTTCCGTTGCAGTCGCGTGTTTTAGTCGTGCGGCGGCATGAACACGTTGCCAGACATGTCGAAGCGACCTGTGACCGCATCCGCCAATCTGTTCTTGACCTGCACCAACGGGGCATCTATCCCAGTGTAGACCGGATCCATTCGGTCATTGGCAGCTGGATGGTTCACGGGAATGCATACCGCCATGCCTACAACGAGGCGATGACCCTCTGCGGCTATCTGTCCACCCCCTCGCAGTAAACCTCAGTGGTTGTACTAGGGCAGTGGATGTCATTCACTGCTCTGTTTTTGCTCGCGTCGTAAGAGCGCGACGTTAGGACGTTTTATGTTTCCGTTTTTGCAACTTTGGAAAGGATATGCTTCAAGACCGATGACTCAACAACCGCAAAACCACACTCATATCGCCCGATTCGGACAGGATATGCTTCAAAATGAGGACATTTTATGGCTCAAGTCACATTCAGCTTGGACGATTTGCATTTCTGTCTTTCGTCCATCGCACCAGTTGAACTGAAAGGGGTGGGGCTGCTGCGCGAGCAGCCCCACCTGATCACCGGGGCGGCGCGCCTCCCGCGCGAGACGCTGGTTGAAGCCGTGACCGAACTGGTCGCTTACACCGGACGCTGCGCGGCGGCGGCGCGACAGTTGGCGAATCTCACCCCAATTCCGCTCTTGACCGCCAGCGTGCTGGAGTTCGGCGTATGAACGCGATCACGGCGATCTACGACCACCTGGCGGTCGCGCTGACCACTGACCCGCTGCTGCTCTTGGCGTCGGCAGCAGCCACCTTCGATCCCTTCTGGGATGACTTTGAAGAAGACATCGACTACGAGACTGACCCGCTGACGATTGCCTTGCAGGTCACACGCGGCGCATTTCCCGACCTCTACGCCGATGCGATTGAGCGGCTGCGGGCAGGCGCGCCGTATGCCGAACTGGATCGGCTGCTGTGTGGAGGGATTTCCGCAAAGGGCATTCCGCTCGACGACCTCGAAGCCATCGGCTGGGGGATTCCGCTGGTCGCGCTCGGCATTGACCTCGAAGACCCGGAATTCTACACCGTTCATGGCGACCTGCTGCCGATCCTCGCGCCGTTTGGCATCGACATCCCGGAGGGCGAAACCTACCGGATTGACGTGCCGGAAGACATCTACGCGTTCGGCAGCGCCATTGCCCGCAGTCTGCACGAACAATCCGATCCCGCGTTGCAGCAGGTGGGCTGGCTGTTCGGCTGGCTCTTTTCCTGCACCGGCAACTCGCTGGTCGACGCTACCGATGAGATGCTGTCTGAGCTTCAACCCCTCGCTTGGGGTCCGGAGGACATCGCCTTTGCTATTGAAATGATCGAAGAAGCGGATGGGATCATGCGCGATGCGATGGCCGGTCTGGAAATTCTCAAGACGACCCCCGCTCTCAAGGCAGCGCTGGAGCGCCATATCGCTACCCTCTCTCGTGAACTGAAACAGAAAGGCAAGCTCAATGAACGGACAATCCGATTGGAATGGACGGGTCTTGGCGGCGGCGCTGAACGAGCAGCCGTCGCTGATTCTGAGCTTTTACTCGTTCGGGGTGATGCTGCGTAAGACCGATGGAGAACAGACGACGGAGTATCCGGTCGATCCGGCTCAGGTCGCGCTAGCGCTGGCGGCGAAAGTCACCTTCGATACCGGGCTGCTCGGCGGCAACACGCTGCTGGTGCGGCAGGAAGGCGTGAAGAAGACCATTGTCGAATACCGTCCGCCGGGGAAGACCGGCGTGTTTCTCGACGGATCGGACGCCGCGCTGCGCGTGCCGCTGCCCGGTTTGATCATGATCCGCGTCACGGCAGAGGACAAAGCGCCGGTCTACGGTGTGTACGCGGTCAAGCGTCGTCCCGAAACGCTTAATGTCGCCTTGTTTCATGCACCGCTGCCGAACGTGTTCAATTCCGGCGCGATCTGCTGGGGGACGGTGCAGCGCGTGACCGACACCGCACTGCAGGGCGCGGGGTTGGCGGAGGACTGGACGATGCTGCTGGGGTCGTCGTTCGGCGATCACGCCGTCGGCGGCAAGAGCAAGCGTCAGCCGCACGATATTCGCAAGCTCCTTATTGATCTCGAAACGCAAAAGGCGCGGCGCTATCCGACCGGCGATCTGATCCCGGTCAAGAAGACGCTGGCGCAAGTGCTCGGAGATGTCGCATGAACGTTTTCGATCCCAACGCCCATATTCAGACCATCGTGATCGTCGGCTGCGGCGGAACCGGGGCGCAGGTCGCGCGCATCGTGGCGCGCATCGTTTACGACATGCGCCGTGCCCGTCTGCACACGCCCGGCATCCTGTTAGTCGATCCTGACATCGTGGAAGAGAAGAATGTCGGGCGACAGTTGTTTACAGCGGCGGACGCCGCGCTTAAGCTGCCGAAAGCCGAAGTGGTCGGCAAACGCTTGAACATGGCGCTCGGTTTGGACATCTCGTGGAGTGTCGAGTCATTCAATGCCGAGAAGCACGGTAGCCGCTACGGTTCGCAACTGGTGATCGGCTGCGTGGATAACCACCTCGCGCGGCGCGAGCTGCACCGTGCGCAGGGCATCCTGATTGGCGCGGGCAATTACCGCGACGGCGGGCAGGTCGTCATCGGCAATGTCGCCGACCCGGAGCGAATGCACCGATACATCGACGGCGTGGACGGCAAGTACGCTTATCTGCCGAAGGAAGGACTGCTCTTTCCGGCGCTGCTCGAACCCGAAGCGCCCCCATTGGATGCACAGTCCGATCTGTCCTGCGCCGAACTGGTGCTACGCGGTGAGCAGGATGTTTTGATCAACGACTGGATGGCGTGCGTGGTCGGGCAGTACGTGTCCGCGCTGCTGCGTCGCCAGCCGATCCGCACCTTCGCCAGCTTCATCAGCCTCGACGGGATGAGCGTCCGCAGTCTGCCCATCTGTCGGGATGAACTGGAACCATATCTGTTGCAGCCTGCTAGCGACTGATTCACCACTTTAACCGGTGATTTGCCGCAGGCTCCGCTCGCAGCGGAGTTTTTGTTTTTTATCTACAGGGTTTGAAAGGAGCAGTATCATGCGTTACTGGGATGACATGCGAACCAAATACGGCTTCAACGATGGTGGAGCCGTTCCGGATGGCGCGGAAGTCTATCGCACGATCTACATCCGCGCCGTCAACCAACTGGCAGAACAGTTAGGCAGCGGTGTGTGCGCTGCCGCCTATGATCGCGCTGGTGTCCATAACTGGTGTCTCATCCTGTTCTACGACGTCAATGACCTGTCAGGTCATACACCGAATGAACTGGCGGAGGCACTGGACATCACGGCTGACGAAGTGTTGGAACCGGACGAAGCGATGGACGAAGCCATCCGGCAGGCATACCTGCTCGATCTGGACAGCTTCGTGCAAGTCTCGGTTGATTTGTCTGACAACTTCGGGGAGTTCGTGGCGGCGCTCTATCCAGTGAACGAAGGCGACCCGCTGGTGGCTGAAGTCAATGGGCAGCCGCAGCACGTTTATCCCGGCGGGCGGGTGCGGCTGGCGCGCGAAGTCAACACTTTCGCTGGCACGTTGCTGCCGTCTGGCAGTGAATACGCAGTGGCGTGGATTGATTATCACCCGCCCCTAGTGGGACTGGCAGCCCAGCCCGCCGATCCGGTTCTTGCCACCACTGGCCCTGATGCGCTCGTGGTGGTCGAAATTCCGTCTGAAATCCGCCCCGCCAGCGAAAACTGCGAGCCGATCCCGCCGTTTCACCTGCGCGACATGGATGATGAGATGCTTGAAGGGTATAGCGAGTTCTACGACTGGAGCGTCGCGCAGATTTCAATGCGTCAAGCGGTGGCTGAACTCGGACGAGCTGTCCAGATCGTCAACGGCTATAGCAATACGGTGTCGTCTTGCGATCCTGGCGAAAGCGAGTGAGTGCCATGCTTCAATGTCAACGTCAGAACATCCATCGCTCGAAGCTGCCACCGCCCGGCGCAGTCGGACATATCGTCGGGCTGTCTACCGTTAACCCTCGCCGCAAGTGTATCGTCAGCCACTATCCCCTGTGCGACAGCGCCGATTACCGCTTCAGCCTCGGCATCCACACCATATTTGTCCGATTCCTCGACAACGGCGAGATTGCCCGCTTCAGCGGCTTCTGGTTCGAGGCGCTACCATGACCACCCTCACGCATCTCCACTGGCAGCCGGTCATCCTGCTCAAGGTCGTGCGCCTGCCGTTTGGCGGATGGGGCAGCTTGTCGATCCAGCGCGCTTATCTTGCGCTGGATCATGAGCGGCTGCTCTATGCGGATTGGACGCTCGAAGCCGGTGAGCGCGCCGAAGCGGTCGTGTTTGCGACAGGCTGGGCGCTTCCGGCGCTGCCGAATGGCGCTTTCAGGCTGCAAGGACACGGTGGCAGGTTCCTCCCGTCTGGGACATGGGTGCTGCCCTATACCGAGAGCATGTTTTCTCTCTACGGCACCGCAGTTGCTACGCTGAGCCAGTTGATGCAGTACGTTGACCGGCAGCCAACCGATTCGATAACCCTCTCGCTCCTCTCGCGCTTGACCCAACTTCTTTAGCCAAAGGACAACCTCATGACGCAAGACCTGAATGCCACTGCCATGCAGCGGTATCATGACCACTTTGACAACACCCAATACAGTGCCATTGGCGAGTTTCTCGCTTCCAATCTGAACGCTGACCGGGATGATCAGCGCGTTATGGATGGCTTGATCGCCGTGCAGAATGCCGCCTTCGAGCTGTGTAGGCATCCCAATTTTGATGGAGCATGGCATAGGCTCGCCGTGTTCTGCGGGCAGAATTCGATCTCATTTCATACCGTCGATGCGATCCGGGACTTCCTGCGCCGCTTCTCGCCGGATGACGCGCGTATTGATGACTTCGAGGCGACTACGAAAGGGATACTTCGAGCATACAGTGGGCTGGATGATCTCAAAACCGCGATCGCTCATGCCAATGGTGTTCATGGCTGGCGCGGACGCATGGCATACGAACTGCTTGCCGCTGTCGAATATTTCACGCTGACGGCAGTTCAACTGCTGGCGCACGGCGATGAAACGTATATCCGAGAAAAACTCAGGAACGGTCTGCACCGCATCACCGGCGCGCTCTACGAGGGCGTCCGTTATAGCCAACAGCGCTCGTTGTACAACTTCAAATCGACCTACTTCCCCGATGAGAGCGATGCCTGACACCCTCTCCGCTGCCTATGCTCACCGTGAATATCTCCATCGCCGTGACCGAGCCGTTCTTCGGCGTGAGTAGTCCGGACTGCATGGATGGGGGTGCTTGCGGTGTGCCATACTTCCCACACTGGCGCAATCCAAATCACCTCTCATCGTCGCGGACTGCCGCCGTCGCCGCTGTTCCCCTACGCACAGGCGTCTTTGCCCGCGTTGTGCTGACTCTGCCGAGTGCCGCTTGTATTCCCATTCTGACATGCAGGCTTGCCGCTCCGGTCATCTGCTGCTCGTAAACCCTGTTTCTCCTTCGGCATGGTGCTTTCCCCTCTGACCCAATGCGTGCCGATTGGTTTTCTGACCATCCTAGCAGGCGCAGCGCCGGGTCAACCCCGCAAGCGGGGTCGCTTTCGGCGTTTTCTCCTGGCTCGTGCCGCTTCGCTCACCAAAAACGCCGAGCGCCTAAGGCGACCTTCGGTCGCACGGTGACCCAGCACTCTCATGCGCCTGCTGGATTCAAGGTCAGAAATCGGCACAGGGTCGATGGATAGCAAAAGCGCTCAGGCGCGAGGAGAATAACATCATGGGTACGAGCCTCAACGTTCAGGTGACTGGTTTCGTCGGCAGCGATCCGCAGGTGCGTCAGGTAGGGGAACAGAGCGTCGCGTCGTTTTCGGTGGCGGTCAGCCGCAAGAACCGTGCAGGCGACAAACAGACGGTCTGGGTGCGCGTCAACTGCTGGAACAAGCTGGCGGAAGTGGCGGAGCAGTACGTCCGCAAGGGATCGCTGGTGCAGGTGATGGCGGAGTGGCTGCGCCCGTCGGCGTGGATCGACCAGAGCGGCACGCCGCAGCCAAGCCTCGACATCGATGCTAACCGCCTCGTCCTACTGGATCGCCCCGAGAATGGCGACAACGGTCATATCGAAGATACGGACGATATTCCGTTCTAGTTCAGTAATCTACACAGCGACGAAGGGCGGTGTGTAACGCATCGCCCTTTACTGCATTTCAGAGCGTTTCTTTAGTCCTTGTCAATTCTTAGGAACGAGCATCAACACAGCGATGCGTTCGATTTTTTACATCTGAAATTGACTTAGACCGCATCAGCAACTCACACAATGTGCCGCGGTTTTCTCTATATCATGCGAATCAACGAATGCCGCAGGTTCATTTGGTGTGCAGTGGAACACGAGAATTGCATCTTCCCGCTTCTCGATGAGCTTTTGATCATGAATATCAAACAACAAGATAAACGTGACTCTCGCGGCGAAGCAGCATGTAGAGCATTAGCGAGGAAATTCCAAAGCGCTCCAACGCACTGGTTGGCTCAAATACTTCACTAAAGATGATAAAGTGTCGTTTGCATAGTGATGGAGGCTCACTGTATCGTCTTGAATTATCAACATTTACATCCTTTAAGACATTAGCTACACTGACCCATTGATACATGGATTAAGAATAGATATATTCGTAACAGACTAGATATAAATCTTCGCGCTTAAGCCATTTCTTGCGCGACTCCACCCCTGTTTCTATGGATGGGCTGCCCTGCTGCTGATAGATTTCGCGTAATACGGCGATCAAGTCACTGAGTTGCCCTGAATTTGTATAGTCCTGAAGCGACTTACGCAAACGCTGCACAGATGCACCCACTAAGGGCTGCTTCAAGAATTTTCGCAATTCACGCAGTTCTCGACGGTCAAATTCGGGACTGTTCAAATGCTCCTGTAGAATCTGTGAAACGATGTTTTGTTCTTCAGCGACGGGCTTAGCGACAATCGCTGCAACCTCTTGCTGCTCAACATCGGCGAGGATGCTTTCGATGATCCGTTCCTGCACATCAAAAACGTTGACTTCACGGTAGGGTGGTGGAAAACGCGGTGTTTCAGGTCCGCAGGCGATGATTTGCATAATCTGGTAGCGATTGTCGATGATGCGATTCGTCCCGATGTCATAGTAGCGCCAGAAATGGCTCCGATCTTGCTCCGGGTGGGGTGCGGTGAAATAGAAAAACATTCCACGCGCATCACGACGTTCCAATCCAGAGTGAATGCCATCATCCAAATCGGTTAACCAACGCTGCGCCTCTGTGGCCAACACCTTCTGAAGTTGAGCGAGCAGCACTTCGCTGCTGGCAAGCTCAAGGAAAGACTCCTGCTCCTCGATTACGCTGTTATCTTCGTTTGCAATGCGCCGCAGCGTGTTGAAGTCGCGTGGGGTGACAACTTCACCGAGAACACTGGCATCCAGAAAGCCGGTTTGGTTGATCACGTCAATCTTGGAAGTCAGGCTTTTGACCAGTCCGAGAAGGGCTTCTAGCGCACGATCTGGGAAGAGGTTGTAAATCGTCAACGTATCGAATGATGAGCCAAGACGATCAATGCGACCGGCGCGCTGCACCATACGGGTTGGATTCCAGTGCAGGTCGTAGTTGATCAAATATCCGCAGTCTTGCAGATTTTGTCCTTCTGACAGCACGTCAGTGGAAATCAGAATATCGATCTCCTGTGCCGTCCCGCGAATTTGAGGTTGTCCGCTGGCAATAGGCGCGAAATTCTCGACGGTGCGAATACGATCTGCTGGCTTAACATTGCTATCAATCCGGCGGATATTCGGTTGCCCCATTGCTTGCATCCACGTCGCATTATGCTCTTCAGCCAGCCCTCGATAGAGATAGCGCGCGGTGTCTTTGTAGTAGGTGAAAATCAGAACCTTCTCACCCTTCAGCTCTGTCTCCAAAAACTGTTTTAGGCGCTCTAGCTTGGCATCATGCAGAAAGGTGATGTCTCTGATGTCATGCCAGATTTCGGTGAGTGCGTCAATGTCTTCAGTCAGGGCGCGATGGAGGGCGCGTCGATCGTAGTTGGAGGGATCGAGACGGGGCAGTCCCTCGATTAATTCTCGTGCTTCGGCAGCCGCATCCATTTCTGAGGCGCGCGAGGCAGGGGTAGTGTCTTCGCTGTCGGCATCATCATCTTCGAGTAACCGCATCGCATTTTGGAATGAGGCGGCATCAAGAATGATATTGTCTTGTAAGTATTCGTCGAAGGTTTTGACGAATTCCAGCCCGCGACGAATAGAGATACGAAACGCATCAATGCTGGATTCCAACCGCTTCAGAAAGCGACTCTTGAATATACCTACCAGTGCGACCTGTCGCCCTAGCTCGAAGTCGTCAGCCCTATCGCCCAATCTGTAGGAATCGAGGTTGTAATGGGCGAGGTTGAGCCCCTCGATACGGCGGACGATTTGCTGGTAGAAGCCCTCGTAAGCTTCTTCCAGATTGTATTCAATCGTGCGGAGTTGGCGCTTGGGCCATGTTACTTTCTTGCCCCGGATGGTCGCTTCCGGGTATGCACGCTGAATGAACTGCCGGGTGCGCCGGATGACCACCTCTTCCAGCAAATTGAAAATGCGGATACTGCCTTCTTCAATCGACTCGCGCCGTGCTGCAAGGAAATACTTGTAGAGGTCGCCGATCCCTGCTGATGAAAAGTAAGTACGGTCATTTCCCGTAAACAGGTTGATCTGATTGTAGAGGTCGAAGATATTATTGTTGATAGGGGTTGCAGTCAGCAGAATCAGCTTTTTGCGCCCACCGTCGCGACCACGCCGACCATTTGCCGCGAGAATATTTTCAAGTTGAAGGTAACGTTTTGCCCGCTTGTTGCGAAAGTTGTGCGCCTCGTCAACGAGGATCACATCCACATCGGCATAGTCTCGAATGTCGAGATCGTCCTGTCCGAGACGCTCCTGCGTGACGACGTACGCTGATATTGAAGCTGAGCGCAGTTCTTCTTCCCAGAGACGTTTGAGCGATGCAGGGCAGATGACCAGTGCCTTTTGTCGCTGATGATAGGCATAATCTTCGAGTAACTTCTTGCCAATCCACGTTTTGCCCAAGCCGACCGAGTCTGCCACGATCACGCCATCGTAACGCGCGAGGATACGCCGAGCTTTCTTGACGGCATCGTCCTGAAATTCGGCAAGCTCCACAGCCGAGCGCGTCGAGGGCAAGCTGAGGTCACTGTCGAGGTCGTCTTTGAAGTATTCGTACAGCGCCTTCATGTAGATCTCGTAGGGCGTGTACTCTCGTCCACCGAATTTGGAGTTTTCCAGTAGCGTGATGAAGTCTTCTTTGAAATCGACCGCCAAGCCCCATTGCGTGTCGTACCACTGCGACAGATCCATGATGGCACGCGCCCCGACTTCGCTCTTGAGCAGTCGTTGATTATCAGGCGTGATGGCGGAATTCAGCCGCACATCGGTCTGAACCTTGACGTGCCCATGCGCTTCGGGATCGTCGATTTCGTCTTCGTCGAGCAGCGTTTTGTGGACAAGATTAAGTTCCCGGTTGGTGAGCAGCCCCGGCACGGTGAAATTGCTGCTGCCCACAATCCCTGCCACAGGGTTGAGGTGATCGAACAGCGCACGGTGATCGCCGCGCCCGCCGTAAAACAGATAACATTTGGCGTGCAAAAAGCTGCGTTGCCCTTTTTCAGACGGAGCATGCCCTAAGTATAGCCGTACCTCGACATCCTCTCGCCGGAGAAAACGCACCAATTCCTCGACCAACTGCTGCGTCGCCTCATTCAGAGGTTCGGAATTGAGCTCGTGCCGCAGAAACGCGCGTGAATTCGGCTGCAAACCGATGTCGTCGGGACCTTCGGGATTGTCACCAAGCAGCAATCGGAAATGGCGAATCGAAGCCAGCTCCTCGCAAATGAGTTCATAGCCACGCACGCTAAAATACGCGGTAGCAATGTCCACTTGCTGTCCCACCTGTCGTTGTAGCAGATAGTTCAGCACATCAGCGAGGCGAGTCTCAACATTGTCGATGACATACGGGATTCGCATAACCAGACAGTCTCTCCAATAAATCCGATTTATCGCGGGAAAAGGGTCTTACGTAAGTTGAGCTTTCTCCGTAACTCTTCAGATAAGCTGTCGTAGTGTTCTACGAGAATGTCCACCAACTGCCCGCCATTGATTAAACCGATTTTCTTGAAGCCTTCTTTCTGGGCTTCTTCCCGGGCTTTAGCCGTGTAGTCAGACGTCGTGACAAAAGCAGCCTGTGCTCGCTCTGGAACACTACTTCGAAATGCTTTGATTGCTCTATGTTCCACTCTACCTGATTTATACCGTTTGACCTGCACCATAATGTCGATGGCGGCAAATTCGTAGACCGCCAGTTTACCTGTTACATCGATTCCTTCATCGCCCGGGCGACCCTTATGCTCAGCATCCTCGAATCCAATTGCCGCGAGTAATTCTTTTACGAGTATTTCCAGCTCATCAAATCGAAGTTCCAAAATCTGCTCAAGAATTGCCTGCTTGATCTCCTCTTCAGTCATCAATATACGTTTGCTACGCTCAGGCAGGGCAACCTTGAAGAGCTTCAAAATTTCTTCAACCTGACTGATCTGGAATATGGTCAGTGATGAGCGTAGCGTATTCTGTGCGGGGACGGACAACATACTTCGAGTGATCGGTTCTGAAAACCACTGCACCGATTTGCGATGAGGATACGGAGAATCGGTCGGATCTGGTACATAAGAGTAGTCACCGTTGATTTGTCCCACAAGTAACTTCGAATTGTCGCTCAAAGGCGTAACGACATAGGTTTCGATATTGAGATCGTTCAGAAAGCGCCATATTTGCCCGACATTTTGTGCTAAGTTCATGGGAGCAGCTTCAGGATATTTTCTCTCGTAGAGAACGCGAAGTTCTTCACGGCTTGTGATTGACCTCAGATCATTCTCCTCTAGCCAGCCGATTCCTACGTATTTGCCTTTTTGGAAAGCTGGTGCGTAGCGGGCGAAATCTGCTCGCACCATAAATTGTAGGAATAGAAGCTTGCATCTCTTCCATTGCCATCTCCTAGTTTTCCTGAAGTAGATTTGTTAGGGAAATGTACTTTAAGTCGTCTTGGGCTTGGATGTGCGACTTCTTCTCTCACTACGGACAGGCAACATTCCAGGTCGACGAACAATGATCACATCCTCAATGCGTTCTCTCTTGAGTAAAGCATTTCGTAGTCCATCATACTTCTGCGGCTGGTGGCTATCGCAGTCGTCATATGCGAAGACGATCATTCGCTCATACAGGTTGATGTCTTTGAAGTAAAGTCCAAGGTCATTTCCAATTTGCCCCTCGATTTCATTAAAGTCTTTTGGTTCGCGTATGAATTTGACTTCAATAATTAATTTTAAGGAAGTGATACCGAGATCCGCACGCGGTTGAGTCTGCCCCCAGTTAGGGAGATATGACTCATCGACAAGATTTGAACTGTAAATTGGATACAGAATTGCCCATAGTAGCGACTGCACGTCGTATTCGTTGTCGATAAGCCACTGGGCTGCGAACTTTGCGCCTTGTCGTGGCTTATCCTCCCATTTCCAACGTTTAAATGAATGTTCAACACTCCTTAGGAGACGCGATGTGTCACTAAGGGTCGGAAGGAGAGATTGAGCAGCCATGGTAACAATTTGATCCAGTGCAACCAACCATACGCCCGCCCGCTCAATATCATCTCCACTTGGTAGCGAATCACTTAAGAGCTGCTTCAACAGAAAATTCAATTGGTCAGTTGATAGACGTTGAGTTTCCGAAAATGCGACCGTCCATGTACCACTAAGCAGCAGCTCTAGCGCAAGTTCGTCAATCTGGGTTGAACTGAGACCAACTTTTAACCGTCCACGCTGATCTAGGAGATCGCTCGCAAGATAACGCATTCGACTCGACCAGAGTGATTGACCACTATTACGTTCTATTCCCGCTAGAAGCCAGCTTCGCATTTGAGTTTCTTGCGGGAGTGTCGCAAGCCCATCGGCAACGCCGAGAACTGCTAGGTCATCTAGGAAAAAGGCACGTGTGGAGTTTACATCTCGCTTGTGAAGACGATCACAGCCTTCGAGAAATGAATTTACTAGCTTGACATTACTTGGCTCAGATGCCAGGGAATAGCCCAAGAATGCGACATCTGGATATCCCCCATATGCAGATTCATGCTGTGTTGGCACTTCCAACTGACCTAACGCCCCCAAATCTTTCTTAAAATCGGGGGGCAATACTCGCATAAGAAATGCCATTGTGTGGGGGCGACAGGATGCCCATCCATTGGATATTACTCCAATGAGCTGTTCCTTACGCTCCGTGAGTAGTGCCTGCCCAATCATAGGAACCACCTTCGTCCGCGGAGACTGCCAACTGAGAGCGGCGTACTTGTCCATCCGTCGACAAGATTTAGATTGCCCAAGAGATTTGCGATTAGCTGCGAATATTTAATGGTTACGGGTATGGTCGCAGGAAAGAAATCGCGCCATGACATGTAGGTAAAGTGATATACCTGTCGCATCAAGTAAGTTATATCCGTAAAGTCAGAATCAGGATGTAACTCCACAAGCAGTGGTTTGGGTATTCCCTGATAGTCGGTTTTCAATTCTTTGGCACCGGTTAAGTGTATCAGGGCGCGTCTTTGATCAAGCTGTAGGCAGATGCCGCGATCTGGTACACCTTTTCCTTTTACATACTCCTTTCTGTTTTTCCAGTATTTCACACCTTGTTGGTTCGGATCGAATATGTGATAAAGATGTTCCTCAGAAATATCAAGGAATGCGAACTCGACGATGAATTTCTGATCAATCAGCTCTCTAACGAGCTTTTTGATTGCATCGACTTCAGAGTCCTTCAGTCGTTTATAGACATGACAAACTAGGCGAACTTTATCTCCCTCTTGCCATGCATTCTGTGCCTGTACGTAGCGCACGGTCGCTTGAAGGCTCGCCAGAAGAGCGTCAGCATATTGTTCAAATTCAACTTCTCGCGTCAGTCCCCAGACAAGGTAAGAGCCATCTCCTTGAAACATTGTTGTAATGCCAACATATCGCTTCCGCGCCCCAACACGCTTGCTTATTACTTCAGTTGAACCGAGCCCCACAACCAACTCATGAGTAGAGGGTCGGTGCGTCGCAATGACCCAAGGTGTTCCATCGAGCTTGGCATAAATGGCGAGGGAGATGTTGTTCAGCAAGTAAGCAAGAGATTCCGCTGGCAGGCGCAGGTTTTCAGCTCGGATATCCTGCGTAGGAACTCCTGCTGTCATAAATTCAGCCTTCGAAACGTAATATGGGTTATTTGGTGTGGGGCGTTCGCGAAACTCTTCACGTATCTGAACGAGGGCCAAATCAGGCAGGCGAGAAGTGCGCTCAAGCACTCGCTTGATTGCAGCTTTATATGCCGATGCTGAGGTATCAGTTGTTTCCTCGAACTCAAAATCAACTTTCGTGAGACGATATTTTCCAATGAGTCCTGTTGGGTATGGATTTTTCTTTTTCTCGTTGGTCCAAAGTTTATCGTCAAAACCATACCGAAGGCTTTCTGCGAACTGCTCCATGCGCCCACGTTCGCCCTTCTCACATACTACGGCAATCAGTGGTGAGTTTCGTTCATGCATCATAAACATGAACGGGCCGTGGGTATTTATTCCAGCATCCGGATAAACACCAGAACTTCGCCCTTGTGGACCGAATAGCATGTTAGGGCGGTCTACAGATACGCTTTCAGGGAAGAATTGATGTTGAGGTTTGAGCGGTGACTCCAGCTTAAAGCCAAGCCCATCTGCAATCTCGATGTTGCGAAGATTGATTGTTGCAATCGTACTCTGAATCAATTGTCGCTTCTTGTGGGCTGATCCGAGTTCTTGCCGCAAGCGCGACAATTCAGCCACAATCGCATTTCCGGTTTTCGGGTATAAGTGTTTGATAACCGCATCGAGGTTTTCCGAGCGTGGCTCCAGAAATACGTCCGCTGCATCGATCTCTTCAATGCCATCGGTATCTGTGAGACTAAGCTGTGTACCACGAATTGACTGCACACGACCGACAACCTCAAGTTTTGGTCGCAAGTAGTCGTGTTCAAATTGTCTACGCCGACTAACGTATTTACCTATGATTGGAAAGCGCGCAGTCAGTAGTTCGGACACTGGTATCTCGATGAGATTTGAGGTTGCAAGATCAATTACTACTCCCAGATACATCGTTTGCTGCAATGCAGAAAACATCCGGCAATCGATCTCATATTTCACCGCGACTTCTAGCACTGGTTTTGGAGTTTCTTTATATTTTTTGAGAGCCTGAGATAGCAGCAATGCATTCTCACTTTGTCCCCAGAATGTGAGATGCTTGCCGGACCGGAGAATAGGTGTATTTACACTCTGAATCCAAACGAGAATCGCTTGTTGTACAGCGCGCGCCAACAGCAACAAGTTTTCTTTCACTGCTACGTTGGAAACCGTACCCAGAGGTTGAGTAGAGGGAACAACGGGAATGTTATAGATTACATTCGTCCGACTATCGTAGCGGAAGCTGTGGGTTCGCCAATGCTTATCTCGAAGGATTTTGTATGCGTCGTGCCCTTCGTATGGCAAAGTCCCAAGGACAAACCGTTCTTTGCTGAACTTGATTGGAGCAATGTTTAGTTCAAGACTTTGACTGTACGCAACTGCCATTATTTTCTCCACGCCAACACGCAGTGCTTAATATATGCACCGTTATTCCTATACCTGACCCAAAATTATGAGCGCCCACGTCCGTGCCTGACCTGCCTCATCGCGGCTGATCACCTCGTCGTGCGCGGCTTTATTGCGAACGTCGCGCATGGCAGCGTCGTTGAGTGTCGTCGCCAGCCCTTCGACATCGCTGACGATGCCCCCGACAAATCCGCGGAGAGCCGTTTCTCTGGCACTACTTAGAATGATCATATAGCTACCAAGTGTGAGTTCGCGCCGCCCTTGCATGAATTCACGCAGATAATCATTGCGGCAGTCGGAGTCGCGATAGCTGGCGCGAAACGGCTCGAAAATGCGGCGGTGAAGTGCAACCTCGACCGCTTTGGTATACGGGATCACACTGCTGGAAAAGTCCATATGATCCGGCAGCGAGCGCAGATTGTAATCGCCGGTGAGCAGGAACGTCGGTGCATCTGGGGGGAGGGCGCGCCAGTTGGGAAGTTCGCCGTCGAGCACTGTTTCCACCTCTGCTGAGTCAACTCGCTCGAAGAAGCGCTGTGCGGCGGGCAGAATGCCTTCCGCGATCTTATCGATGGTCGCTTCTTCATCAGGGAGCGTTTTATCCTTGAGTGCATCGGTTTTGGCGTCAGCTAGGGCTTGCTCATATCCCGGACGCTCGATCAGTTCGATCTCGGCAGCAGTCAACCCGTACAGTTGATAAACGATCTTGTCAATCAGCGCGTCGGTTTTTGCCAACTGATCCTTGATGGGCAGCAGCGTTTTGAGCGATGCGGCGTACTCGCGCTCGATTTCCGCCTCAATGCTGGACAGCGCCACGCCGAAGCGATTGCGGTTCTGGTGCAGGCGATAGAAGAAATCCTGCCAACTGACCTCCGGTTTTCCCTTCTGGTAATCGCCAAGATAGCCTTGCAGGCTGGTTTTCCCGGTCAGCGAGTCGATACCCGTCGAGCCATCATTCTTCGGCGCGATTTGGAGCCTACCTTCCAGCCAGACAAGGAAGCGGTTGACTTCCGCCTGTTTCTGCTGGTTCAGGTCGATCATCTGACCTGCGAGATGTGCCAGCACATCATGCACGACATCGGTTTGCCCTTGTGCCAACGCCGTCGCTGACCGCTGCAAGGCAAGCTGGTAACGCCCATTCGCATATTCGGCGGTGATCGCGTTTACGGCATGTTCGCGGTCATCAGCGGGCGTGGCAAAATCAATGCGGGGTATTGGAATCGACTCTAGCTCATAACCATTGACATTATTGTTGGTGCTGGTGAGGCTAAATCTCCAATCAAGCAACTTTGAGTTGAATAGCCCAAGCAGAAAGTAGGGATTTACTACATCTCCCCACAAGTACCCAACTGTGTGCGAACAAAAATTACCAGCAGGTACGATTGTGGCAATCAAACGACGGTACATATCAATTGCTGCATATCTTTGATACACGACACGATCTTGTTTATGGTGATGAGCTTTTTCGCTGTTTGGATGCTCTCGGAGATATTTCTCTTTCAAAAGAAACAAATCTTCGCCTTGTTTCGCCACTGGTGCAAGGAAGTAGGGGTTTATGTGAGCACCTCGAATTATCTCATATTCATTTTGTGCTTCTGACAGATAATCCCTAATCTGTGCATTGATCATCAACTCACCGGGGTAGGCAGTCGCATAATCCCCTAATTTGATGTTTGATTGAGCGAGCCGAAGGCAAAGCGCCCATTCTGCCTGCGAGACTAGTGGAATTGATGCATTTACTGGGTCGAATTCAGCAAAACTCTTTTGTTCCGTTTTGTATTTGGGAGACCCTTCATCAATATCTTTCCCGGGATGGATGACGATCAGGATATCGTTACTGCTAGGAGATTCGAGTTGTGAGCGCGAAAGTACGTATATGCAAGTCGATAATTTGGCATCAGCAAAGATACGACTATTGGGATCGTCTTTCTGGGGAAATGCATCTATACGCCGAATTGAAAAATTGCTTAGAAGGAAATTTCGCAGCTTGTAGGTGAAAGAGTCAGCTAACAGGGACATTGGGACAACAAATCCTTGTTGTCCATTTGGCTTCACCAAATCTACAGCTCTGGCAACGAAAACTCGGTAGATGTTAATGCGGTTATCCAGCGCGGGTTGAGAATACAGATTACCTTCAAAGAACGACAAGATATCATCTACGGAGTAACCTACCGCATCCTCAGAAAACTCATCATATGGAGGATTCCCTACAACGCCGTCGAAACCTCCGTCCTCGCGCAGCTTTACGTCCTGTCCGCCGGGGGTAGACGGTGCGAAGAACACTTCGGGGAACTCCAATTCCCAGTGGAAGAAGCGTTTGTCGTCGGCGGCTTGCAGCGCGGTTTTTGCCACCAATCCGGCTTTCATATAGTCGTCGGCGGGTAGGCGGTTCTTCGGGTTGCGCGGATCTTCCAGCCACGCCTGTGTATCATCGCGCTTGAGAAACTCGATTGTGATGTCCATACCCTGAGCACCGCGTCTGCCTGCTATTGGCGCGTTGCCAAACCAGCGCGACGTATACACATCCAGCACCCGCTTGTACGGCGCAAGGTGATCGTTCGCGTTACGATAAGCGGATTGGCTTGCTTGTACCTGCGCCACCGTGTTGTCGCTCAAATAGCTGACTTTCTGCATCAGGTCGGTTGCCAGCATCACGCCCGCGAACTTACTCTGGCTGAAGAGTGTCAACTGTCCTTCCAGCGCCGCCTGTACCTCACTCACCCGTGACCCGATCAGCGAATTGCCCCATTTCAGGTGATGGTCGAGGAAGCTCAACGGCGCGCCGAGTGTGAACGCATCCAGCCATAGCGACACTTTCGCCAGTTCCACCGCCATAAGGTTCAGGTCAACGCCATAGACGCAGCGTTTGAGGACGGCACGTTTGAGCAGCGCCACACGGGTCAGCTTGTCTGCATCGATGGTCACATGCTGGCGCTCCATATCCGCCAGAATATCCTCGCGGATGCGATCCAGCGCCGCCCAGACCGGGTTTTCGCTCCAGCCGTTCAGAAAGTCGATCAGTTTGTTGCTGGTGAAATCGACCACTTCGACAAGGAAATGTCCGCTGCCCATCGCCGGATCAAGCACACGTACATTCAGGCAGTCATCGACCAACTGCATCATCGCATCGCTGTTCCAGAATGTCAGTGGAGAGTCCTCTTTGCCTGTGGATTTGCGCCGCGCCTCAACCAATTTGACGTAATCGCGGTACTCACTCTGGGCAGTCCGCAGTCGTGGCTCATACTCAGCGAGCTTGCGCTCCAAAACGGGACCGACGGTGTGCTGCACGATGTATTTGACGATGTAATCCGGCGTGTAGTAGCTGCCAGTCGCCTTACGTTCCTGTTTGTCGTTTTCGAGGTAGACCTCGCCCCTAGCAACCGCCGCTGCTGCATCCTTCTTTTTCGCCTTCTTCAGCGGGATGTAGACTTCGCGTTTGCCATCTTTTTCGACGGCGAGGGCTTCGGCGGCGATCTTCAGCTTGAATTCGAGCAGCCCTTCGTAGATGCTGCCCAACTGCCGCACGCCGAGGGATTTGAAATCGATGAAGACCAACTTCTTGGTTTTGTCATCCTCGTCACGGGTCAGCCGATCCAAGCCGAGCATCAAGAACTGGTCGGGGATTGCGTAGTGTTCGAGGAACAGTCCGCTTTCGTTCTCTGCGCTGAACAGCCCACCGTTGTAGGTTGGCATATTTAGGTCAGCCGAGCCTTGGTCGATCACGCCGAAGAGCAGCTTCAGTCGTTCATAAATCGTCGTCGATTTGGTCGTGTAGTGTTTCTTCAGCAGATCAGGCGCATCGGTTTCATTCTCTCCGCCAACGCGCGCCAAATCTCGTTTAAGGACATAAAGGCTGTACTCGCCGTAGCCACGTTCTTCGCTCACAGGCAGGAGGTCGAGGCTTTCGGCATACAGGATGAACATCATTCGGTAGAGGAAGGTCATTGTGCCAGAGAACACGACATTGAGGTCGATGTCCGTCTCTTTAATGCCCTGTGCCCGCATATGCGTAATGAAGCCTTTAGCGAACTGCGGGAAGATTTTCAGGAAAACATCGTCTTTGAGACGGTCGCCGAGTTCCTTCGCGTATTTGTTGGATTCGGTGAGCAAAGTATCCAGAAATCCGGTAAACGACTGCTGCCGGAACATCAGCCACCAGTATTTCAGGGCGGTGATCTGGTCGGTTGCGGCAATGGCTTCTTCGAGATCAACCTCGTAGTAGTTGGTCGCCTTGTTACTGGCAGTCGAGGAGTATAAGCGCCACAGCTTGCCGTTGGTAACGATCACCCAAGGGACCTGAGTCTTCTCCAGCACGCTGACAACGATTGCGCCGGGGATTTCATCGGGTGTACCGTCTTCCGGTTCGCGGGTGGTATCCACGTCGTCTAGGTTACGGTTCCAGACGTAAGTCAGTGCGACAGCGATGGGTTTGGTTTTGTCTGTCTTGCTGTACAGTTCGTAATCTGGTGCATCAGCGTCCGAAGTGCTTGCTTTGACGACTTTGAAATCAAAACCGAGTAGCGCGAACAGCGGCTCGTACAAGCCCCGTCGAATCGTCGCTTCTGGCTGACGGCTGAAATTCTTGCGCGCCTTGATGATATGTTTGTAAGCTTCACGCCCGGCTGGACGAACGTCCTCATCCCATTCCGGCGTGAGACGCGCATCAGTCAGGCGCTCCTTAAGGTAGTAATCCGAGAATAGCGCACGGTTGTTAAAGTATTCCTCGCTCCACTCTGCCAGCATGTACGCAGAGCGCAGTTTTTCCCATTGGTACGCACCATCCTCTTCGGTGAAGCTGAAACGCTTGAGGACGCGCAGTTCGACCGCCTCCGGGTTGCGTCGGTTGACGTTAAGCGGAATCGGGCGGATCACTTGTTGAAGTGATTTGCCTCGACTTTTGCTTTTTGTGACCACACGCTCCAAGAGCACAAAATCAAGTGTTTCATAGTCGGAGGTCAGGACGAGCAGCGCGTTTTCGGGACGTTCTCGGAAACGCCGAGCAATGTCGTTTCGTAGTTTTGCGGTGACCGAGCGCACCTCGAACAAGTAAATTTTGATGTCTTCATCGACCGGATCAACTGCGAGCAGTTCCAGGCGCAAAATCTGCTGACGCAGATCGTCAGTGTCCAGTCCGAGCGTTGCAATATCAGGGATGGTGGTCCGATCATCGACATTGTAGCCAAGCGTTGCAAACAGATGAGCGACCTCATCGGCATTCTCAAGCGCGCCGATCGCGGCATCGGTTAGATCAATGTCGTTGATGCGCATATCATCTAGCATAGGTGGCTCACTTTTCCCTGAAATGTCCAAGTGTAATCATCACTAACTTGAATACTAATTCTACTGCCAAGCGGAGGCGTTCGACAATCGAAGGTCTGCGAGGTTTGTTGACGATAGAAATATCTACATCTGATGAATCACAAAAGATGCAGTGCAGTTTGACCTGTGCTCGTTAGCAGGAACATCGTGTGTCAGGGGCGTCATTGGCGCTGCCTTGCAGCAGCGCCGCATCGCGTCAGCGATGCCGACCACCCCGCCGCAATGCAGCCGTCGTAGACGGCGCATTAGCGACTGCCGATGATGCTTTCAGCTTTGCTGAAAGCGCGGCGGGGTTGGGCGCGAGGTAAAACCTCGCCACCTCACGCGCCGGTGGAGGCTAATGTGCGCCTCTACGTGGCGCACCCACGCCGCACCATGCGGTGCAGCGTGGAATGTGGGCGGGCACATGCCCGCCCACCGGACGCACCCCTACGGCGTGCGTCCGAAAAGCCAACACTACGCTCTCCGTCTGCACTGCAACGCATGACCCGGAATCCTCCCCTCTGCTTCTGTAGGATTTCCAACCCCAAACCGGAATCGTTCAGCCTTTCACCGATCCCAATTTGTCACAATCAGGAAAGCGCAAAGAGTGGAGTATCGCCGATGGCGACCAAGACCGTTCGCCGCAGCATCAGCATGACCCCGGAAATGCGCGACCTACTGGCGCAAATCGCAGCCAAGCGTGGGCGCGAAGTTAACGAGAATGACATCATCCGCGATGCCATCCGCCAATATCTCGACCAGCAGGCGGATGTCGTTGGCAGCCGTCGACACTTCCAGCGCTCCCTGCAAGCCCGGCTCGACCGCCTGGAAAATACGCTCACCTTCCAGATGCTCATGCTGACATTCCTGCTGGCGACTGTGCTGGGGGACGAGGGCGACGAAGCCATCCACGAGGCGATGACGGCAGCGCTGCGCAATGGCGAGGCGCTGCTCAAGGAGATCGCTGCTCTGCGCCCGCCGAAAGCGAACATATGAGCAAACCGATCATCATTCCCGATTGGGCGTACAAGGGACACAAACGCAGCGGACGCGGCACGGGGCGGCAGGGCTTGAAAGCCACACTCAAGTACTTGCAGTACCGAGACAGGAAGAACAACCATCTCGCACAGAATCATGCTTATGAGCGCTGGCAGGATCGTGGCATGGGCCTATCCTACGGCGAGATTTTGAAGAACTGTGACGCCCTGCAAAGCAAGCACGTGCTGGCGTGGACGTGGGTGATCTCGCCCGCGCCCGATCTCATGGAACTCGTGCCACACAACCAGCGTCGGGAGCTGCTCTACGAACTGACTGAGCGGGTCGTCGAAGACTACTACACCGAACGGGGCTTTGACGTGCCAGAGTACAGCTATCTGATGCACAGCGCCAAAACGAAGGGCAAGGACGGCGAACCGCCGCAGGAGCACCTGCATACGCATGTTATTTTGCCCGGCACTGTGCCCTCGACCGCCGATCGTCTACCCATCTACAACAACACGACAAAGGGACACGATCATCTGTTTCGGGAAATCGCCGCTCATCACTTCGCGGAGATGCTTGACGAGCGTGGCATCGACTGGCGACCGCTGCGTGAGGAACCAAAACCGGACATGCAGCGCGACGAAAGCAGCGCTCACGATGTCATCGACCTGGACGACTTTTTCTCACATTAGGAGGGATAAGTGCTAATGTACTTCGGCATTGGATTCTTCGCCCTTCTGACGGCGCTGCTAGCAGGCGCAGCGATTGGACACTTGCTCGGCTTGTCAGCGGGCGTAGGGGCGTACCTGACCGCACTCATCCTAGCGCTGATCGGCTGGCTGGCGGGTCGGCGCGCCCGCCATCAGGGGCACAGCCGATGATCTATTGGCTGTTCACCGATGGACGTGACGGGCTAACCGGGCTGCTGCCGCTGCTTTTGTGCAGCGCGCCGCTCCTTCTGCTCATCACAGCAGCAGCACTCGGCGCAAGCATCCGCCGCACAAATGATGAGCAAGCGAAATCGACTGCCTTACAGCGGGGACTGCTCATCCTCACCTACGCCACCCTGATGCTAACGATCACGACACTCTACCTCTCGCTTCTGGGGGAACAGGCGGTGCAGCGTGGGCGCTCGAATACCAGCGGCGTGATCGAGCTGCTGGTCGGCGCGCCGCACGGCATCAATACGGTGCGACTGTTCCTGTTCGGTGCGATGCTCGCGTTTATGCTGATGATCACCGCCGTTGGGCTGCACAGCCTACTGAGAAACGGCGGTTGGCTGCGCGAACGGATCGACCGCCTGCGTGCGCCCATCGTTAAACGCGGAGCGTTGGGATCGTCGCACTTCTGCACGCTGCGCGAGTACCGGCGTTTTCGTCGCCCGGACGATGAAGGACTGATCCTGCTTGGCGCATTCTGGGGCGAGAACAAGCGGCGGCTCGACGTAGGAAGTGGGCAGTTCTGTTTGGGTGGGGAAGATGTGGCACGCGGTATCCTCACGCTGGGCGGTCCGGGATCGGGTAAGACACAGGGGATCATCCTGCCAGCGATTGCCGACCGGATGCGCTCCAGGCATTCCCTCGTCGTCGCCGACCCGCAGGGCGAGATCACCGGGCACATCCTCCAGTATGCCGCTGTCACGCGCCACCTCGTGGTCGTTCATGACCCGACCAGCGTCGCCGGGCCGCGCTACAATCTCGCGGAAGGCATCGCCAACGTCTCCGATGCGCGAGCGATTGCAGACGTGCTAGTGCCATCGGCGCAGGGCGATAATCGCTTCTGGACGGACAGCGCCGCTGCGCTGCTCGCCGCCTGCCTGATCCGCTTCGACAATCTCGGCGCGATCTACAATGCCATGAATGACATGAAAGCACTGGCGAAAGCGCTCAAGGCGAAGCAGGACGACGCGGCGCTGCTGGCAAACAGCTTCATTGCCTCAGTCGGATCGGATGGCAAGGTGGCATCGAACGTGATTGCAACGCTGGCGACCGCGCTCACCGGCTGGGCTTCAACCGACGTGCGCGCCAATACGCGGACATCCGACTTTGACGCTGAACTTATCGTCTCGCAGCCCACCGTCGTTGTGCTGACCTGCCCCGGCAGGATGCGCGCCGTCTATGCCTCCTATCTCGGCGCGACGCTGCGCAAGCTCATGCTCGATCTCGACACCATCGGCGAGCGTAATCGTGGCCCGCTGCCCATGCCGGTCGGCGTCATCCTTGACGAATTCCCGACACTCGGCAAGCTCGACAGTCTGGTGGCGGACGTTAACCTCGTCCGCAAGCGTCGCATCAGCATCCTGATTGGGGCGCAGACGAAAGGGCAGTTTGAGATGATCTACGGGCGTGAAGGCACGCAGGCGCTGTTCACGGGTCTGGCAACACAGGTGATTTACGGCGGCTGTGACGCCGACACCGCCGAGTTCTACAGCAAGGCGAGCGGCACAGCGACGACGGATGCCAACATGGATGATCCTAACAGCCATCTGCGCCAGCGTCCCTTGCTGACGGTGGATGAAGTGATCACGCCGCAGGTCGGCAACTGCACGATTTTCGCCCGCTACGTGGAAACGGGTTTTGCTACGCAGGTCATTCTGAATGCCCGGCTGACGCGCTTCTATGAGCGAAACGACTGGAAGCGACTCTTGAGCGCGGCGCAGGGAAGCGAGCCGCTGCTTTTGGAGCGGGGCATTGACTTCGACGAACCTGAGCCAGAAGCGCCAGACCCACCCACAGCCGAACCGATAGCAGGCAGCCCATCCTCGATTGCTGTCGCCGCCGAGAAAGCGATGCACAACAAGATCACGAAAGTGACGGGCGGGAGCGTCAAAACGGTGCCGTTAAGCCAGATTCGCGCCCGGTATCAGCAGCATCGGCAGGAGCGGACGCGATGAGCCTGAACAAGAAGCGGATGGTACGCGAGATCGGTCGGCGCACGCGCTTGAGCAACCGCGATGTGCAGCGCGTCGTCGAAACGCTGGTCGAAGTCTGGACGGAAGAACTAGTCAACGGCGGACGAATCGAGCTTGAGCATTTTGTGGCGCTGGAGATACAGACAGTCGAGCGCCACCGTGACGATCCCGCTCTGCGGCAGACGTTGCGCCAGATCAAACTGCGAGTGAGTAAAGCGCTGAGGGAGAAGTTAAATCCCTGACTTCATTGGGACAGCCGAATCCAGATTACGCCACCTCGATCAGATTCGGAGAGCCGTTGAAAACGTTCCGAGCAAATCTGCACGATTATTCTGTGGTGGGTTCATCCAACAGGGATTCGGTTGGCGGATTGACAATGCCAAGGAAGTCGGACGGCGTGACAATCGAGATACCTTGATATGCCTTGAGAACGACAAGGTCTTTGTCACCTGACACAATGATGTCCGCTTTCCCGCCCACTGCACAGGCGAGGATCATGCGATCTTTCGGATCGCGGACGGCGTCTTCTGGCACATCCGCAGGCACTGCGATCTCAGCCATGCCGCGAAAAGTATCCACCACTTCTGCCGGAGACGTTCCAATCGCGCTGACCCGTGTTGCGAACTTGGCGCTGCTGAGTTTGCGTTCCAACTCCGCAAGAATGTCCTCGGAGAGCAGGAGAAGCGCCTCCTGTCGTTTGAAAATGCCGATTACACGGTCAGGTATGCCCTTCCAAAACAGGGCGGAGATGAAGACGTTGGTATCGACAGTTGTGCGCTTCATTGTGACGAGGTATTGTCCTGCTGCAGGATTTCCTCATCTGCTTCGTCAATCCACTGATCGATCAACGCTTGGGCTTCTTCATCCGTCAAATCCCCGTATTCAGCGCGAAAATTCGCTTGAAGTTGATCCGTAATCACCGTAAGTCGCGCTGCCGCCTCTTTACGCTGGCGTTCAATTTCAGCCGTGATCAGCTCGCCAATTTTCTCGCCCGTGAACAGTCCTGCCTCGCGCGCTTTTCGCTCGACATCTTCGGGTAGTTGCAGTTTCACATTCAAATCGACCGTCGTCATCACATTACGCTTTCGCTCGCTTACCGCGTCCTTATTATAAATCAAATAACCCTGATGAGCGTAGGATCGGGCGATATGGGAACGAGCAGAATGTGGGGGGACTACTTGAAGAATAGAAAATCACCGACGATCTTCCCGCTTGATCGTCGGTGACACACTACAACTCTAAAGGTGGGCTGAACTCATCTGCTTTGGCAGTAGGATCGTCAAGAGATTCGTGTCCATGCGCTTCCGGCAAAATTGATGTCTGCAATTCCTGTGCTTCCCGCTCGGCGTTCGGATTGTGCAGACGCCAGTCGTTTTCTGCGCGGACAACAGTGCGATTGCCGCTCATGTAATCAACAATACCCTGATAGTCTATCTCTTCCCATATACCGGACAGTCCTTCGAGCATTGCCACCTCTGGCGCGAGTTCTGGTCCGTCGAGCAGTCCCGGCACGAGATAAGAGCGGAACTCCGTCTCAAACTTGCGCGCATCGTCATCATTGGCGAAGTGTGCCATCTCGACCGTCCGCGCTTCCGTTGGATAAATGCTGTCGTCCATGCCGTTTTCGTCAATATAGTTATCAAAGTCGGGTGGAAGCTGCGGAAACTCGGTCACGAACAGCGCCGTGCCAAGCCGCTCGCCTTCGGGCGTCTCGACTGGACGGTGGTGCATCTGCCAGTAGTGGCGTTCCGGCTCAGGCTCGTCATCGCTATGTGCAGCGATCAGCGCCTCCCATCTCTCCGGCTCGGGCGTAGAAACAGCAGTCAGTTCGGTCGTATCATCATCGGTGATGCCGAGGACGTTTTCTGCAGTGGGCGCTCCATCCAGCCTCGCCAACTCCACCTCCCGCAGGGTGGCGAAACGATCTGGCGGTCCCTGCCGGAACAGCCGTCCGTCGTCACGGTTCGGATCGAGTTCGTCGTTGGCGACCGCGAGCGCTTCCGCCTGGCGCATGGCGGCTTCCAACCCGCTTTCCTGATAGGTTCGGTGCAAGTCCTCCCGATCCATCGCGGCGATCTCGCGCTCGGTTTCGCGCTCCCATTCATACGATTCCATCGAGTAGGTCTTGAGCGTCTGAGCTTCATTATCGATCCGTCCATCGTCGCCGATCCACCACTTGCCGGCGGACAGTTCCAGCGTCCAGGGATCGGCAGCCACGACCTCAAACGAATAGTTGACCGTCGGATCGACCGGTTCAAGCAGGTGATAAGGCGAGTCCGCAAATCGCTCTCGCAACCGGTCGGCGCGCGCTTCCGACGCGAGCATCCCCGTGTTGCTATGCGGATGCTCATCGATAATCGCCGATGCCGCTCGTTCATGCTCCAAAGAGGTCGTGAACGGATCGGGCGGTCCCTGCGTGAACAGGCGCGGATCCTCGCGGTTGGGGTCAAGCGTACCGCTCGCCGCTGCCATCCTTTCCGCGAGCGTCATTGCCGCCGCCAAGCCCTGCGTTTCGCGCACAGCATTGAGTTCGCGTAAATCGACGGCAAGTTCCTCGCTCATGCCGTAGCCGGCAAGAGCCAGATGCGCTTCGCGGTCTTGATTCCCGTCACGCCATGCCTTCACCACTTCGAGCGTTGGACGACCCACGTCGTCGGTTGCTTCGCCAAAGCGATAGTCCACGCCGGTGTTCAGGTCAGGGAGCGTCGCTGGATCGGGGAAATTCATCCCGTGTGACTGCGCGGTGTGATGTGCAAGCGCCTGCGCATTCTCCAGATCGCCTTCTTCCAACATCAACTGAAGCGTGGGCACGGGGAACGGTGACGCGCCATCGCGTTCCATCGGCATGACGGGATGGGCGTCATGCACCAGCCGCCCATCATTTGTCTGAGCAACCCGGAAGTAGCGAAGATGCGTAACGGGGTCATCAAAATTCGGCTGATCTGAAATATCAACGGCGGCGAAAAAGTGCAGTGTCCCGCGCGCATCCAGATGGTTGGGCACGTAGACGCCATTCGTTCGGTCGATGGGGACGAAATTGTCCTCCAGTGTGACCGGCAGCGCTAGGTCGTCGATGACGTGCGGCTGTGGCGCACCGAAACCATCACTATCCCAATCCCAACCGAAGTCGAAATCGGTCGGTTCGTGCTGCATCTTGTCCTGCGTCATCCCTTTGATGTTCCCTGCGGTCATCGGTCACTCCTTTGGCGCATCAAGCGAACAGGGATGCCGCGTCCCGCGCGTCCGCGCTCAACTGCTGTAAATCGCCCATCCGTGACGAGCGCGACTGCCGCCCGGCGGATGAGCAGTCGCAGCGCGCCGGTGCGATCTACCTCCAGCCGCTGCGCCAGTCGTTCCAGCCGCGTCTGATCGTCCACCGAGAGGCGCAGTGAAAAGTTCTTCGTGTCGTTTTGCTTGCCGGTCTCGCTCAAAGGTCGATCTCCCATTCGCTGCGCGTGTACTCCGCCAAGTCTTGGGCAGCGTCCGGTTCGAGCGGCAGCCCGCGTTCCGCTTCCCACAGGGCGCGCTGGTCAGTCGCTAATGCCATGCCTTCAGCCGTCTCGAAGGCGCGCTCAATGCCGTCGCGCTCGACCACGCCAAGCAGGTATTCCGCTGCGCCGTAGGCTTTGTCCCAGTCCCCCGGCACGATAGGTGCAAGCTGTGCTTCGACCTCGCCCGTGTCCGGATTACGTCCGAGCGAGAGGATGCTGGTTACGGCATTCTCCGGATCATTCTTGTCGGGTTGAAACACGCCGATCCAATAGACTGTCCCGGTTTCTGGATCGACGAATGGCGGCGAGTCGGCATCCGGGTTGAAGCCGTCGGCAGCGATGCCGATCTCGCGCAGCGCTTTGAACGCAGGAGACTCAACCGCGTTGGCGGGCGCACCCATGCCGTCGGCGAACAGGGCATCCAGATCGAGATCATCAGACGGCAGATCGGGTGCCATCGGCGCATCGAGCGAGCGCATCTCCTCGTAAGCGGCGTATTCCGCATCATTTGCGCCGCGCCACTCCGGGGCAGGTGTGCCGCGTTCGACGGCGCGTGCCGATGCTCGTTCAGAGGCGAAATCCGTCAGGTGAAATGGCAGCAGCCGCTGATCGTAAATTTCGCCCTGAAGTTCGTGATAGAAAGTGGCAGCTTCATCAATGTCGTCGAACGCGTCGATCTCCAGATAGCTGCCACCCAGATCGCCGGTGTTGGCATTGGCATACAGATCAATCACACCGATGCTGTATCGTTCGCGTTCGTGTTCGTTCGCAGCACGCTCGACAGCGATGATTCCGGCGTCGTACCAACTCCAGCTTTCGTCCCGGTCATACGTCGGCGCGTTGGTTGCAGGTACACTGTCCTCATCCGCTGCAGGAAGGACGAACGGCTCGAATGGATCATCGTCGGGCAGATAGTCGAAACTGTCTTCGGGGAACAGATCGCCAGAGAACGGATCCGCTGGCATCGAGAAGTCGAGTTCGGGCGGTTCAGAGATTTCATCCCAATCGAGAGGGGGCGTCGGGTTCATGGGTTACGCCTCCTCTGCCGGTCGCAGCACCACCGGCTTATGTTCGCCAGCCGGATGCGAAGGCGACGCCGAGATCGGACGCAGCGCCGCCCCGAAGCGCGACCAGAAGGCGCGCAGCACGTCGAGTCGCTCCCGTTCGCCCGACGCGATCCGATCCAGCTCGGTATTCAGTTCGGCAGCGTAGTCGGGCGAGGTGAGGCTGCCAAACGTCTCCGTGAGATAGGCTGCCAGCGTGACGCCGCTCTCTGTTAACGTCAGATCGCCGTCTTTAGCGACCATGATTTCGGCGGCGCACAAGGCAGCCATCGCTCGCACTGCCGCGCCCTGCTCTGTGCCAAATCGCATCAACGCACGGATCAGTGTAGCCGTCGTATAGCGGTCAGGCGGTTCACCGGTCACGGTATCGACGGTAATCTGCGCGGGATGAAGTTCGTCGCCTTGGCGCAGAGATGGCAGCGCCGCATCTTTGACGGCAGAAGGCAAGGTGCGCCGCCAGCCGTCCGCGTACAGCATCGTTGCCGTCGCGCGGAGTTCGAGTGGATACGCGCTGCCCGAAGCAGCGCCGACCAATATCCGCGCGCCCATGATCCGCTCCTGCGCCGGAGGCAGGTGTGCGGCGACGAAGGACTTCCAGATCAGCGTGTAGAGCGCCACGCCATCGCCAGGCAGGTCTTCCGGGACGCGGTTGATGTCCGTCGGCGCGACGCCACTGCTGACAATGGCGTCGGGAACCGCGTAATCCGTCCCATACTCACGGCGGATGTATGCCTGCGCTGCTTCGCTGATTTCAGGCAGCGGCGCGCAGGCAGGATGTGTGATCCAGCCCGCTTCGTATAGGGTATCGACCAGTGTCAGTACCCGTTCCGGCGTCAGCGCGAGGTCGCTTTCAGCCGCCTCGATCAGCGTTGGCAGCGTGAGCGGTTTCGGCGCGGGATGCACCTTCAGCGCCTGCCCGCTTCCGTCCACCCAGTAAACGCCCTGCTTGAGCAGAGTCTCCAACTGTGTCGCCTGTTCTGCATTTCGCAGCGCCAGCGGCGCGCCTTTAGCATTGAAGACTTGGGCGGTGAACGATACGCCAGCCGCCTCGAATGTAACGGTAGCGTGCCAGCGTGCATCCGGAGCATGAGCGGCGATCACCTGCTCCCGTTCCGCCAGCAGCCGCAGCGCGACTATGCTGCTGTAGGTCAGCGCCGGCTTGCGATCCAACGCTTTGCGCGCGTGAAGGCTCATGCTCCAACTCGCCAACCGCTTGATGATGCGAGCGGTCAGGAATGCTTCTACCTGCCGGACATCGAGCGGACGCGGAGCAGCGAAGGCGGCGCGAATAGCATCTGGCGTAAGCGCGGGGAGCGTCACCCGGTAAATCGGCTTGTCCTTTGCGTCTGGTGACAGCGCCAACACACGCCATGCCATCGCTTCCCCGGCGCGTGTTGGCGGTGTAGCGGCATAGACCGCCTCACTTTCCCGACTCGCCTTCATCAGACGGCGGACGCGATTGCCTTTGCCTGGCACGATGGTAAAGGTCGGGCGGAAGTCATTGTCTACGTCAATGCCGAGCATATCGGCAGGTAGGTCGCGCACAAAGCCGGAACACGGTTCGACATGCCAGCCATCACCGAGCGCATCGGTCAGGATTTTCGCTTTGGCAGGGGTATCGACGATCACGAGGTTCATTCGGTCACTCCTTCAGGGATAGTCGTTGGGCGTTCAGGTCTTTCAGCAGCCGCCGCAGTGCCCGGCGCGTGTTGGTCCGACCGCCCAGCAGCGAGCCGGTCGTTTGGTGAACGATGGGCAAGCTCGCGCTCGCGCAGGATGAGCCAGAGGTGCCATTCTCGAAAGGCATGGTACGCCTGGGTTTCCAATTCCTGCCACGGCGCGGCTGCCGTCGCTTTGGTCGGCATGACATCGCTCCTTCTCTTTCATCTAGGTGGTGGGACCAGTTACGTGGTCTTGAAGCGCGCCAGTTCACCCGGCGTCGCCTTACCGAACAGATACCACAACCCCTCATCCTGAATGTCCAGCACGAAATGGAAGCGGGGCAGCTGCGCGATAATGTCGCGGTGCTGCTGGTTGAAGTGGGCGAAGGCGGCATCGTCGCGGAAGATGTTCATGCCCTGCCGCTGGCTGAAAATGACGCGGATCGGGCAGTTCTCGAAGATCAGGCGGGCTTTCCCCTCCAGAAACACCGACATCTGCTGATCAACCATCAGCGCCTTCTTGCGCCGGGTGCGGAAGGTTTTAGCGGCCTCGATCAGGAAGTCGAGCAGCGAGGGATGGCGCATCAGGCGGTAGACTTCATCCACCGCGATGATGCGCGGCTGTTCGTCGATCAGGCTGTCACGCCGGATGGCGCTCAAGACCTGGGTATACGCCAGCGCCTGCAAAATGGGGTCGCCTTCCAGTTCGTGGAATGAGAAGACGCGCGGGCTGATCCAGTTGCGCCCGCCGCGTGTCAGATCGATGTTGGTCGTCCCGTTCAGGAACGATGACCACGGTCCAGAGCCGGTACACAGCCCAGCAATCTCATCTGCCAAGTCGTGGGCAATCGACTGAATGGCAGGTTTGTCGCCTAACTGCGACAGCACGTCGCAGACCGTTTCGCACGTCGGCGCGAGATCTGGCGAGACGCGATTGAGGTCAGGGAACCCGCGATAGAGGGTCTCCAGCGCTTCGCCGAGTAGTCCGCGTTCCAGATTCTCGCGCTGTCCGCCGGAAAGCTGCCGTCCCAAGACCGTCTCGTACAGGCGGGTGGTATGGCTAACCTGTTCCAGCAGGGTCGGGAACATCACGTCCTGCGGATTAAGGCGGGTGGCTTTGGCACTTAGGACGTACCACGGCAGTCCGAAGGCTTCGGCGATGTGCCGACCATGTCCCATCGGTTCGAGAAAGTCGAACGAGATACCATTTTCGGCATACTCACGGGTGAGGTAGCAGTTGAGCGCGAAGGTTTTGCCGTAACCGGACTGTCCGACCCAGACTTCATGGGTGGCACGCTTGTCCCGCCACGAGTTGTGGAAGACCGGATACGCGCCGCCGACCGCTTCGCCACGCAACACGCCGTCGGTCGTCGAGAGCTTGCGATAGCCGAGCGGCGCGAGCATCAGTGCCAGTTCGCGCGACGTGACCGGCCACGTCGTTTCGGGAAGATTGACCTCTTTGGTGCGCTTGGCGCTGAAGAAGCCCACCGCCTGTGCGAGGAGTTCACCCATCTCCTGTCGCAGCGAGAACCAGGCGCGGGTTTCGTTAACCACCGCCGCGACCCGTTCTTTTAGCGTATCCAGATCGTCTGCTGCCACCGCGATGGCGATCTGCACCAGATGGAGTGCGTCGCCGTTGTTAATCTCTTGCAAGGCGCGGCGGCAGTCGATTACGCGCTGCACCGAGCGGCTGTCCTCGCCACGCGCGCCTGCCAGATGCACCTGATATGCCTGAATGATGCTCTCAATCGCATCTATCGCGGCGTTGCGGTCATAAGTTTTCGGGATGTCCACCGCCAGCGCCAGCGGAAAGTTCAGCCGCAGCAGCGGCGGCAGCGGACGGAAGAAGTTCCATGTCGCGGGCGCAAATTCATACGACGTCAGCACTGCCCAGTACGGACGCCCACCGGGACGACCGGACGGCGCAAGATGCCAGAAGGGACGATCCCGCAGTTCATACCGTCCCTCGAACAGCGCCGGAAACGCCGCTTCGGTCACGGGTGTGTCGAACGCGGACGCCAATCCGCCGGCAATCGCGCGCGGATTCTGGTCATCCCACAGCGCCATCCCGCACAGCGCCCGCTGATAAGCTGCGGTCGCGTTCATGCGCTCGTATTCGCGACGGTACTCGATGAGTAAATCGCGCCGCTGCGGATCGTCGGTATCGGCTTGGGTCGCATCGAGCGTGCCGATTTTGGGGTCGAGCGTGGCAGGCATCTGCCAGCACAGGAAACGCGCCTCGCCGGAAAGCGTTCGCAGCCAGGTCGAGAAGCGCGCTTGCAGCATGGCAACGCCGACTTCCGTCGCGTGAAGCATGATGTCGAACGGCTCGATCAGGAAAGTGCGGACGTGACTCACAGTGCCTCCTCATCCAACATTGCTGCGCTGAGAGGCGCGTTGACAAAGACCAGTCCGTCCCCTCTGTCCAGATCGCGCGCATGAGCGAACGTGACCCACTCGGAGAGATCGACTTCGACCAATCCGGCAGGCGGCGCGAAAAGAGCGTGCCCATCCAATTCGGCAGACTCCAGCGAAAGCGCAAGCAGCTTTGCCAGTTCGGCCGCCAAACCATTCTGATTGCCTGCTGCTGACAACAGCAGCGTCCCCCGCAGATTGAGCCAGAGCCGCATCCACAGCGGCAATCCGCCGCGCGGCGCAGTCATGACGATCAGGAGCACGGCGACGATGACTCCCGCTGGAATAGCGACGTTGGGCAGCGCAAAGCGGAACACGGTGTACGCGAAGCCGCCCGATATGCCGCCCAGCAGCAGCCGTTTGAACGGGATGCCGCCGAAGCCCTTCTCATCACGGCTGAGGATGTGCGATTTGAAATCGGCTGCCATCATTCCCTTTCCAAAGCGAAAAGCGCGGAGGTGGTGCGCCTCCGCGCTGGTGGACATGATGGCTCAGGTGAACGAGATCAGAGCGGTGACGCTGGAAGCGAAGACGACGAACAGCAGACCGATGACGACCTGATTCGCGGCTTTGGGGTTGTCGCGCTTCCAGTCGCCAATGATGGGCCAGCTCGACCCCATGTACATGATTCCCAAGCCGATGAACCCGATGATGGCTGCGATGGGCGCGATGATCTGCGCCACATCCCGGATGTCGCCGAACAAATCCTGAATGGCTTGTGATAGATTCATACGAAGTCCTCCTCGATGGACGAGAGGTATCAAGGGGGCAGGTGTGCGCGGTGACGTTTAGGCGACTGCTCTCGTGGCAGCGCGTTCGCGTGGTGGGGTCATCCGGCACGAAATAGCTTTACCCTGATACGATCTCAGGGTAGCAAAGCGAGGAGTGCGAACCTCTGGAGGATTCCGGTTCATGGCTAGGAAAATTCCGGTCGCCGGATGACAGCTTCCGGGTTTGCTGCAAACCATGCCTGCGTGATAGGTTTGCTTCACCCAGATATGTCGTCGGTTGGCAGTGTGGGGCTGATCAACTTCCGGAGTCTTTTAGTGGCAGTTTGAGGAGTATTGCAGGTAGCCGAAGTAAAATGAAACGCGATGTTGCGATAATAGAAAGTACCGGATAGCGACTACACTCATGAATTGGTGGACGATGATTTCAATGTCCTGGGACGAAAAAATCAAAAGCTCCAAACTTGGAACTCTTATCGCAGCGGCAGTGATATCGTTCGTATCCCTTGTGATCGCGGCACAAAGCTCGTTAATAAACCTAGAGAATGTCGACTCGCATCTAGTCGGAGAGCTTGTTCTGGGGATTTGCATTTTTATTGGCGGAGTTCTTCTTTTTGGATTTACCTCGATGGGAGTATCCCCAACACATTCGTCTTTTCAAAGAATAGGAATCGTTGCGTTGTTTCTCGTGGCGACAGTTTTGTTGAACATCGTTGGTACGCCAATTGGACTAATCGACGTGGCACGTCTGGATTTTGTCCGAGTGTTCGTAACAGGCTTCTGGGAAGAAATCGTATTTCGTGGATTTCTTTTTGCGCTCTGGGGGAGGTTGTTTGGTTTACGCTCATCGCTATCGATTTTATTGCTTCTGCTAAGTAGCAGTTTTCTCTTTGGCATATCTCATCCCAATCAAGGTGTTGAACTTTTCGTCCGTTCCAGTCTAGGTTTTCTACTGGGTGTCGTTACGCTACATACAAAGACAATTCTGTTCGCAATCCTTCTTCATGCACTTCACAATGGGCTGACGATGATGATCGTTTATAGTGGCAGCCCGTCACCTTTGTTGCAGGTAATTGGTCTCTCCCTATTATGTGTGGTTGGCTTCAGCATTGTTCTCAAGTATTCAAACAAGGGTGAGCAACCCTACATACCCGCCCGCGAGACATGACCGGTATACAGGGTTATGAACGGTTTTTCGCGCTGATCTGAATCAAAATTGCAGCGCAAATCGCCACGAGCCGATCCCCAAGCTCCCATACGGCTCACCCGACCACAGCCACACCAACGTCATATCCGCCGCTTGACCCGGCAGCAAATCGAACGGTGCAAGCCCTTCTGCAGGTGTACGCGGTCCCGGTGGATTCTCGACATAACCCAGCGCCAGCCACACATCGGTAGGCGTGATCGGCAGTAGCGTACTTCCGCCGTTGTACAGCAGCAGCCGCGTCGTAATCTGCCCGTCACTCGTCGTCACAGCAATCACCTGCACGTCCAATGGAATCGGTGTTGGCGTGGCAGTCGGGAGTAATGTAGGCGTCACCTCGATATTCGGCTGCCCCAGCACCCCGATGAGTTCACCAGCGCGTCCAAGTTCTTGGTCTACTGTATAGGTCGCCGTGACCAGCGTTCGTGTAGCCGTCGGAAGCCCATCTGCATCGGTCTCGCCGAGCAGAAGCAAGACCAATCCCGGATTGACCTGCCGGAAGATGCCGGTGTCGCTGCGGCGGACTTCGCGCTTATCCTCAAAGGCGAAGGTCAGGATCGCGCCGGTATTCATCTGCAACCGAAATTCTGCGCCCGTGTCGATCTCAGCGAACCAGGCGGCATTGTCTTCCGACCAAGGAATGCCAATCACCGGACGCACACTCATGCCGTTGAGATACGACGCCGTATCTGGGTTCGGATCAAAGTTCCATTCCGACGCGCGAACCGCCCGGCGCTGCACCACCCACACGCGCGGGACGGATTCATTCGGTACCGCGATTTGCAGGTTGATCGGGTAGAATGGTGCGCGGCTCGTGTCACCGCTTTGGATGACGTCATCCTGCGCTTCAAGCGCCAGCGGTGTTGGCGTCACGTCGGCGGGAATCGTCGCGGTTGCCGTCACATTCCCATTCACTGCATCCGTGCCGCCCGTGCCCCGCAGGAGGGCGAGTGCGACCATGCTTAGCATCAGCGCGGCGAGTATGGCAAGCACTTTGCCAGAGGGTTTCCCGCTTTTCGCAGCGACCTCGCGTTCCGCCGCATCGATTCGTTCCCCTTGTCGCGCCGCATCCTGCACGCGCTTCGGGGCGCGCGCCCAGCGCATCCCGATGGGGACCAGCGCCGCCTCGTGATAGCGTTTGAGCAGTGCCAGCGCGATCTTACGCTCCTTCGCGTCGGAGCCTTCCGCGTCCGCCGACCTCACCTCTCGGTCATAAGCGGCGCGATAGGAACGCTGACGGTCGGTCGGGACGAGTTCCCACAACGCCCGCAGTTCGTCGAGCGAAAGTGCGCGGAGTTCCTTGATTGTGTAGTAACGCAGCATTTCACTCATTCCGTTCCTCCCAAAAGCGTGTCGCTGCCGCTCATGGATGCGCTGAAGCGCATCGTCGCGTCGTCGATGGTGATAGTTGGCTCCACCTTCACCTCTGGCGCGACCGTCAGCGGCGGAACCGCTATCGAGCCGTAGGCGGTGAGCGTGTTCGGCAGCAGCCGCGCAGCGATCTCCAAACGGTTCACGTCGCGCTCAGCGTCGTCGCGTGACTGCCCGGCAGCAACCCTGCCGTCAACCAGTTCGGCGTGAGTTTCCGCCATCAGGCGCCGATCCGGGGTGTCCTTGACTTCGCGCCCGACCCGCTCGGTTTGCTCCGGGGTTAGCCCCAGCCGCGCAGCGCTGTCCACGAACATGCCGAAGCGGGCGAGATCGTCGCGCACCGGCGGTTTCGCATCCTCGAACGGGGTGACGCCAACAGCGCGCGCCATCAATCCGGCGACGGTCAGATGATCGACACCGGAACTACCGCTTCCGCCGAGCAGCCGCATCACGTCGCCCATGACGCTGGCCACGTCGGTCGTTCCGCTCAGACGCAGACTGCCTGCCATCGTCCCAGCGGCGCGGTCGAGGGCCTCCGCGCTGCGCTCCAACCGTCCGGCGGCGCTCTCGACGCGCTCCCCATCTGCTTTGCCGGAACCCCGCCCGGTATTCGACTGCGCCACGTCCGAGATGTGCTGTTCCATCTCTTCCCCGCGCATGTCGTCAGCATAGGTTTCGCGCTCGCGGGCAAGTTCCTCATCGGCGGATGCCTCAGTCGGCGTCGCCGCAACGGGCGTGAACATGCCCATGCGTTTCCGCTTGACCGGGGTAAAACCGGGGAACAACTCGCCGTCCTCATCCTCGATCCAGTCCAGCGCCTCATCTGCGCCTGCGCGCTTGACCGGCTGCGTTCCTAATGGATAGGTCAGCGTTTCCAAGCCTGCGCCGACTGCTGGGACGAGCATCGGGCGGTAGGTCAGGCGACCCTTCTCGTCATACTCGGCGGCCGCCGGATCGTAATCCGTGAGCAGCTTCGCGCCGAGGCTCGATCCTAACGCCTTGCCCACCAGCGGCACATCACGGGCAACTCGCCTGGTCACCGCGCCTTCGGTGAACTGCTCAGCGGCATCGCCGAGCGCTGTCCCACGCAAACCCGGAAGACGGATCAACTGGCGCGCCGCATCCGTGAGCGGACTCACGCCGCCAAAAGTCAAGCCGGCTACCTGCGCAGGCGTCGCGCCACTTTGCAGCGCGGATGCGCCAGCCAGCGCGCTCGACCCGATGCTGACCGCCTTCCCCGCCGCTAACCCTGCGACGCCGACCGCACCTACCGCGCCGACTGCGGTTGTAATCGCCGCCGCGCCGGGGCTGATGACCGCCCCGCCGGTCGCCTGCCCAAAGGCATTGAACAGCCGGTTGAAAGCATTCCAAACCGCTTTCACGCCGCTAAAGAGCACGATCACCATGAAAATCAGGCAGATCAAACCCACGCCCAGCACGACGATGCCGTTGCCGCTGGCGGTTCCGGCAAGGAAGAAGGTCACGACCAGCGCCTGAATCAGCGCGATCACCACCGTCTGCACAACCAACTCGATCCACAGGTCGATGATCGAGCGGGCGATGACTTCTGTCTTCTTGAAGAAGGCGAACAGGATGGCGACGCCAAACGAGATGAAGGTCAGCCCCTGCGCGATTGTCAGCAGCAGATAGACGAGCTGCTCAGTGTCGCCAAAGAGGATCAGCGGCCACGCCGTCAGCAGCCGACCCTGCGCTGCGGACGCGAGCGCAATCGAATCGGCGCGCTCGGTCGCGGTCATGGTTGGGAAAAAGGCGGGATCGCGAGTGTTGTCGAAGAAGGAACCCGGACGTCGCCATTCCCACGGCACGTTCCCCGCTGTCCATAAGCCAGTTGCCGGGTCGGGCGGATGCGGTTGACAGGCTGGGTCACGCGGCGTCGAGGGGTAGCCCATCAGGTCAATGCCATCCGCGCGCAGGTACGACAGCGCCACGTCCAGCCCATCGATGGTGTAGTTCCATGTCGGCATGTACGATCCGAAGTTATCGCACAGGTTGAGCAAGCCCATGTCGCTGCTGCTGACGCTGGAGAGGGAATTGAAGGCGCTCCCGGTGGCGGCGGAAAGCCCGCTCAGGCTGCTCGTGTAGAAAGCATCGGACAGCACGCGCCGAAAATCGCTCATTCCCTGGTAGAGGCTGGGACCTAGCGCGAAGAACAACGCCCCTGCCAGATACCATGCAATCGCGTTCTTGGGTTCGACAATCCGCATTCGGGCGAACGCCGCCAGCAGATAGGTGATCCCCAAAACCAGCAGCGCGACGACGAACGCCAGGCTCACCGCGACCTGAAGGCTGGCGTTGGTCTGCGCGATCAGCGGCGTGAAGGCATTGTCGATCAGCCACTGGTTCATCAGTTCGATGGTGTAGCCCATCATCAGAAAAGCGCGCTGCAAGCTCCAGCCCATCCCCGCCAGCGAAAAGAGCAGGTTGTACCAGAGCGTATCGATCTGGATTTGCAGTCCACTCAGAGCGTAACTGTTAAAAAAGATTACGAGACAGGCGTCGCAGGAACAGGTGAATGAAGGCGATGTAGATGAGACCTTCACTGCTGAGGGGCGACTGCTCGTAGTCTTTGCTCAAGCGTCGAT
>JADLAY010000048.1 GCA_020849765.1 Anaerolineae bacterium | reverse complement strand
GTCGGGACGCGCCATCGCGCATCCGCCGAATGTATCCTACAGAACCTAATCTGTGCACAGCGCTCGCCGGACGCTAATACGCCCGGCTATGAATCATCAAGCGCACTGAAGGCGCTAAAAACACGCCGCACAGCGCAGATCATGTCGAGCGTATTAATCTTGTTTCACAGTACTCGGAACTCAGCACCCAGAACTCAGCACCCAGAACTCAGCACCCGTCCCCCCGCACCGAGCACTGTGAACCGAGCACTGAGCACCATTAAATCTGCGGCAGCGCGGCCTGCGCCCTCTCGATCTCTTCCTGCGGATACTCGTAATCTTCCAGCTTGCCGGATAGGAACGCGTCGTAGGCCGACATGTCGAAATGGCCGTGGCCGCACAGGTTGAACAGGATCACCTTCTTCTCGCCCGTCTCTTTGCAGCGCAGCGCTTCTTGAATCGCCGTGGCGATGGCGTGAGTCGGGTCCGGCGCGGGCACGATGCCCTCGGCGCGCGCGAACTGCAAGCCCGCCTTGAACGTGTCCGTCTGCTGGACGGCGCGCGCTTCAATCAGCTTCTGATCGTAAAGCTCGCAGATCACGCTCGCCATGCCGTGATAGCGCAGGCCGCCCGCGTGCAGCGGCGGCGGCACGTAATCCTTGCCCAGCGTATACATCTTGACCATCGGCGCCATACCGACCGCGTCGCCAAAGTCGTAGGCGTAGATGCCGCGCGTCAGGCTGGGGCAGGCGGCCGGCTCGACGGCGATGATGCGCGTGTTCTTGCCGCCCTTCAGATTCTGCTCGATGAACGGCAGCGCGATGCCGCCGAAGTTGCTGCCACCGCCGACGCAGCCAATCACGATGTCCGGATATTCGCCCGCCAGCTCCATCTGCTCCAGCGCCTCCTGGCCGATGACCGTCTGGTGCATCAAGACGTGATTGAGCACCGAACCGAGCGCGTACTTGTACTTACCCCCGCTGGTGACCGCCGCCTCGACCGCCTCGCTGATGGCGATGCCGAGCGAGCCGGTGCTATCCGGGTGCGCCGCCAAAATCGAGCGGCCCGCCTGCGTCCGTTCGGACGGGCTGGCGTAGACGTTGGCGCCGAACGTTTGCATGATCGAGCGGCGGTACGGCTTCTGCTGGTAGCTGACCTTGACCATGTAGACTTCGCATTCCATGCCGAAGAAGTCGCACGCGATCGCGAGCGCCGTGCCCCACTGACCGGCCCCGGTCTCCGTCGTCAGACCCGTCACGCCTTCCTGCTTGTTGTACCAGGCCTGCGGCGTGGCCGTGTTCAGCTTGTGGCTGCCGCTCGGCGAGACGCCTTCATATTTGTAGTAGATGTGCGCCGGAGTATCGAGCGCCTTCTCCAGGCGACGCGCACGCAGCAGCGGCGTCGGGCGCCACAGCCGGTAAATGTCCCGCACTTCTTCCGGGATCTCGATGTATTTCTCCTGGCTGACCTCCTGCATGATCAGCGCCATCGCGAACAGCGGCGCCAGATCGTCGGGACCGACCGGCTGGTGCGTGCCAGGATGCAGCACGGGTGGCAGCGGGCGCGGCAGATCCGCCTGGATGTTATACCAGGCTTCCGGCAGGCGGGATTGTGGCAAGTCAAAACGCGTTTGTTCAGTCATTGTAAACATCCCTTTTCGGCAAATTGGCAGGTGTCATTTTGTGCGCAGGCTTAGTGTAACTATTCGACCGGGGAGGGGCAACCAATCGACGCAACGTGCGTTACAATCGGATCGGTTCGCTTGATAGTAAGGATTGCTCATGAACCCGCAGCCGCCTCAACGCCAACTGCGCCTGGAGATCCCCGCCAATCTGAGCGCGCATTATTCGAATACAGTCATCATTAGCCACACGCAGAGCGAAATCGTGATGGATTTCATTCAGGTCATGCCCAACGATCCGCGGGCGCGCATTCAGTCGCGCGTCGTCATGACACCCGTCAATGCCAAGCTGTTTCTGCGCGCGCTGACCGATAACCTGGCGCGCTTCGAGGAGCGTCACGGCGAGATCCTGATACCGCCGCAGCCGCCCACGCTCGCGGATCAGTTGTTCGGTGGGACGCGCGCACCCGACGAGGAGAACCCCGATGCAGACTCTTGATCCTGTCTGTGATGCCATCCGTGCGGCCTTTGCCGCCAAGAACAGCGCACGTGACGATGCGCTGGCCCGCTCGCGCGAGTTGACCCGCCACTGCTCGCAGGCGATCCGCACCGTGCACCGCCGCGAATGGGACGAGGCGGATCAGCGGCTGGCGACCGTGCGCGGTGCTGCCGACGAATTACGCGCCGTCTGCGCCGCCTATCCCGACCTCTACAACAGCGGCTACACCCAGGACGCGCTCAAGGAGTTCGTCGAGGCCTTCGCGACGGCGGCCATCATCCGCGAACAGCCGCTGCCGACGCCGGACAGCCTCAACGTCGAGGGCGCCACCTATCTCAACGGCCTGGCCGAAGCCGCGACCGAGCTGCGTCGCTTCATCCTCGACATCCTGCGCCGCCCCGATGGCGACAGTGCCGAGGCCGAGCGCCTGCTCGATTGGATGGACGCCATCTACGATCAACTGGTGACGTTCGATTTTCCCGACGCAATCACCGGCGATCTGCGCCGCCGCACCGACGTCGTCCGTGGGGTGCTCGAACGCACGCGCGGCGACATGACGACGACCATCCAGCAGTTGCGTCTGCAAGCCGCGCTCAAAGCCTTTGAAGATCGTTATTCCGGTGATTTTTAGCGCCCACCACAGGACTTCATGATGGACAAACGAGTCAAATTCGACTTTGAGATCGACTTCAGCAACGGCGGCGGCATTCAGGGCCAGGATTTCCGCCTCGATATCGACGGCGACACGATCGCCGACGCCGCCCTGGCGGACTACATCGTGCGCGACATGCGCCTGCTGATGGTCGAATCAGTGTGCATCCTGAACAAGGCGATCATCGAGGAGCCGCACAAACGGACGAACGGCCTGTCCGGGCGCATCAGCGGCATCGTCGATCTGAGCCACATCATCGAAGATGGGCTGGTCACCTACAAAGGGCTGCCCGCGCCGATCATCTGCGACTACCTGAGCCGTGAAGACTCGCGCAAGTTCTATGAGGAAGGCACCTCGTTCCAGATCGGCAAGATCGAGATGGTCACCAACACCGGCACCTATCTCGACTGCCCGTTCCATCGTTATGCCGACGGCAAAGATCTGAGCGAGGTTGGCCTGGAAGCGTTTGTCGATCTGCCGGGCGTCGTCGTCCGCGCGCCGCACGCAGCCGGGCTGGCGGTGGATGAGAAAGCTTTCGACGGCATTGACGTGCGCGGCAAGGCTGTGCTCGTTCACACCGGCTGGGGCGACGATCACTGGAACACCGAAACCTACTACGAGAATCACCCGTTCCTGACCGAAGCCGCCGCCGTCTACCTGCGCGACAATGGCGCTCGGCTGGTCGGCATCGACTCGCACAACATCGACGACACGCATGGCCGCGCCCGCCCGGTGCATTCGGTGCTCCTGCGCGCGGAAGTGCTCGTCTGCGAGCATCTGTGCAACCTGGGTGCCGTGCCCGACGCAGGCTTCAGCTTCACCGCGGCGCCGCCCAAATTCAAGGGCGTTGGCACCTTCCCCGTCCGCGCCTTCGCACGGGTCGGCGAGGGCTGATGTGCTATACTGATCGGCATGAACGCACGAACCCTGCCCGATCACATCCTTGCACGCCGCGAGGAGATTTTACGCCTGGCTGAACAGTACGGCGCGCGCAACGTGCGTGTTTTCGGGTCGCTGGCTCGTGGTGAGGGTGGCAACGACAGCGACCTCGATCTGCTGGTCGAATTCGAGCCGGGGCGCAGCCTGCTCGATCAGAGCGGCCTCATTCTCGATCTGCAGGACTTGCTTCAGATGAAGGTTGACGTGGTCAGCGAGAAGGGCCTCTACCACATGTTGCGTGACCGCATCTTGTCCGAGGCCGTGCCCCTTTGACACGACATCTCTGAACCTGTTTGTCAGACTGGACTCTGCCCTTCGCGCGGCTATAATGCCGTCGGGTTGCAGATTGCGGACGTACCATGGCACGTCCCTACAGTAATCATGATCTCGTAGGGACGCCATTTTTGGCGTCCGCTGGCCGCGGACGTGCGATGGCATATCCCTACAGACATCGTGATCCCGTAGGGACACCATTCTTGCCGTCCGCCGCAATTGACCCCATCGCCGGGAGGAGTAGGCATGTCCCGCTGGCGCTTGTGGCTGATCGGCGGTGTCGTCAGCCTGCTCGCGATCTATTTCATCGTCTCGCAAATCAACGTCGCCGTCGTCTGGGAAGCCCTGCGCGGCGCCCGCTGGATTTACGTGCTGCCGAGCGCGCTGCTGCTGCTCGTCGGCCTGTTCACGCGCGCGATTCGCTGGCGCATCCTGCTGCAAGGCGGTCTGCCGCTGATGCGCGCCTTCCACATCCTCAACGTGTCATATCTGGTCAACGGCGTGCTGCCCCTGCGCCTGGGCGAGGTCGCCCGTGCTTACCTGGCCTGGCGTGCGGATGACCGTGTCGGCATCCCGCGCGCGCTGGGCACGATCGTGGTCGAGCGCGTGCTCGATCTGCTGTCCGTGCTCGGCCTGATCGCGCTGGCGGCTTCCGTCGCGCTGCCGCCGGAGCTGCGCGCCGCGGCCTTCTCGATTGCGCCGCTCTCGTTCGCCGGGCTGATCGCCCTCGCCCTGGCCGCCGCGCGCCGCGCATGGGTCTTGCGCCTGATCGAGACTATCAGCGCGCGCATCGGATTCCTGGCGCGGCTCAACCTCACCCAACATGCCGAAGATTTCCTCAAGGGCCTCGCGCCGCTGGCGCAGCCCGCCGCGTTCGCCGGGGCGGTCGGCTGGACGATGATCAGTTGGATCTGTTCGGTCGCCGCGGGTTACGTGCTCATGCTCGCCTTCTACGACACCGCCAGTTGGGCCGCCTCGGCGCTCTTCATCGGCGCGGCCTCGCTCGCGATTGCGGTGCCCGCCGTACCCGGCAACGTCGGCACCTACGAGGCGTCGATCCTGCTGGCGCTCGGCGCGCTCGGCTACGGCCAGCCGGTCGAGACGGCGACCGCCTTCGCGCTGGTCGTCCACGGGCTCAACCTGCTGCTCTACGCTATCATGGGCGCCATCGGCCTGGCCCGTGAGGGCGTCACCCTGGCGCAGCTTTCGCGCGAGGTCGGCGAGATGCGGGGGTAGCCGCGCCTTGGTTGGATGATTTGAGAACGGTCGATGCCTGCCAGGGCATCAATGCCCTGGCTATAGCTGCGCCCGGTGAACCGGGCTGTCAAATCGTCACGGATGCGAAGTCCCGTTTACGGGACGCGACCTTAGCCGGATGGTTGACCATCCGGCGGTCATCACCCCTCCGCCCCCAAACCGGTCACGAACTCCGTCACCATCTCCCGCGCGTCGTCATCCGGCACTTGCCCCGTCTGTGCCTGATACGCCGCCAGCACAGCCGCCTCATCCGGGCCGATGCGGTCGACCAGCGTCCCGACCAGCCGCAGCTTGGCCGCCAGCGCCTGAAACTCGGCCTTGTTCATCGCCTCGCCGCCGTGTCCTTCGATATAGACGTCCGCGTCGAAGGCGCTCAGCGCATCGAGCAGCGGGAACAGCCGCCGCGTTGTGTAGTAGTAAGCCGGGGCATAGATGGCCGGGTAGAGACAGTCGCCCAGGAACAGCACGCGGTCCGGCTGGATGTAGACCACGCACGAATCGGCGGCATGATCGCCCCCGACGTGCTGGATCTGGCAGGCGACGTCGCCGCCCAGGCGCAGCTCCAGCCGCTCGTGAAAGACGACGTCCGGCAGCGTGATCGTGATCTGGCGCGGCTCCGGCAGTTCGATCTTAATGTTGTCGGCGCAGAAAGCGATCTCCTCGCCCGTCGCCACGCGCCCATCGAGCGCAGCGTCGCTCCAGTCGTAGCCCGCCAGCGTTTTGAGCGCGGCGGCGGTGTCCGCGTGGGCGATCAGCGGCACGGGCAGCACTTCCGCGCCGAAGACGTGATCCCAATGCCAGTGCGTCAGGGCGATGTAGTTTGGCGAAGCGACGCCCGCCGCCGCGATCGCATCCAGGAACAGCCGCATGTGCGCGACCGAGGCCGCGGCGTCGAGCATGAGCGTCTTCCCCGGCCCGGCCACGGCGCACAACGACGGCCGATCCGGCGTGCCCGGCGTCATCCAGTACGTATGATCACCCACCTGGGTGAGGGTCGTTTCGGGCATGTGATGTATCCTGCGTGGATGAGGTTTCGTCAATCGTAACCAGCCGCGCGCCGGAAAGACACCCTCAAACTCCCCCGCCATTCCGTGCTATCCTAGCGGGATGTCATCCGAGAGGTCTGCCCGGTCGCTTGTGGCGCGGGCACCGACGCCGGAAATGAAGGCAGTCGTCATTTGAAGACAACCGTATTAACGCAGTCGGGCGATCGCAACCCCGACCGGCTCAAGATCCTCATTTGCCTGCTCTATTACCTGCCACATCGCACAGGGATGCAGCTCTACATTCAGCGCATCGCCGAGGAGCTCGTGCGCCGCGGCCACGAGGTCACCATCCTGGCCGCGCGTCACCAGCTCGACCTGCCGCGGGACGAGACCATCGGCGGCGTGCGCATCATTCGCCTGTCGGCGCCGCCGATCCCGATCAGCCGCGGCATGATCATGCCCGCCTACCCGTGGGCAGCCTATGCGCTCATGCGCGAGCACGATGTGATCAGCGCTCACACGCCGATGCTGGAAACGGCCCTGATCGCCTTGCTCAGCAAGCTGTCGGGCACGCCGGTCGTCCTGACGCATCATGGCGATTTACGACTGCCGCCCGGCCTGAGCAACCGCGTCATCCAGAGCACCATGTTCGAGCTGTACAAGATGCTCGCTCGGCGCGCCAAACGGATCGTCGCCTATAGCCAGGACTACGCCGACAACTCGTACTATCTACAGCCGTTCATGAGCAAGGTCAGCCCGGTCTACCCGCCGATCACGATGCCGGAGCCGGACGCCGATAACGCCGCCAGGCTGCGCGCCGAGTGGGCGCCCGACGGCGGGCCGATCATCGGCTATGCCGGGCGCTTCGTCCAGGAGAAACGCCCCGACCTGCTGATCCGCTCGCTCGACGTCATCACGCAAAAGTACCCCAACGCGCGCATCGTCTTCGCCGGGGAATACCAGATCCCGTACGAGAACACCTGGGAACTCTACCAGCCGGTCGTCGAGCAGTACCGTGACAAACTGATCTTCCTGGGCAAGAAGACGGATATGCAGTTCATGGCGGATTTCTTCGCCGCCTGCGACGTGCTCGCGCTGACCAGCGACAGCGAATGCTTCGCGCTCGTCCAGGTCGAAGCGATGCTCTGTGGCACGCCGGTCGTCATGACCGATACGCCCGGCGGGCGCGTCCCCGTCCGGCAGACGGGCATGGGCAAGCTGGCGCCGCCCGGTGATGCGCAGGCCATCGGCGAGACGATCGTCGACGTGCTCGATCATCACGCCGACTACGTCAAATCGCGCGCCGAAATCGAAGCGATATTCTCGTTCAAGGAGACGGTCGACAAGTATGAAGCCTACTTCCGCGACGCCGCGCGCAATGCCTGACGAAGCCACCCTGGCGCACATGACGCGCAACGAGGCCGACATGGCCTTCAAGCGCCGTGTGCGCACGATCTTCGAGTGGATCGCGCCGCAGGATGACGATCTGATCCTGGACATGCCGTGCGGGCGCGGCTTTTACCTGAACATGTTCCGCTACGTCAGCAACTGCACGCTCGTCGGCGCAGAGCTTGACTGGGAGGTCATCGGCAAGGCCCAGCGCAACGTCGGCCATCTGCCGGGTATCGCGCTGCACAACGTCAACATCTACACCATGCCTTACGCCGATAACACCTTCGATGCGGCCATCCTGTCCGAGATCCTCGAACATCTCGATAGCGACGTCGACGGCCTGCGCGAGATCTATCGCGTGCTCAAGCCGGGCGGGGTGGTCGCCATCACTGTGCCCAACGCCGATTACCCGTTCTGGTGGGACCCGATCAACAAGACGCTTGAGATGCTGTTCAAGACGCACATCCAATATGGGCCGCTGGCGGGCATCTGGGCCAATCACGTCCGCCTCTACCGGCGCGAGCAACTGCGTGATGCCGTGCTGGCGGCGGGCTTCGAGGTCGAAGAGGAGCGCGCCTTCACCCATCACAGCTTCCCGTTCATCCACAACATCGTCTATGGCCTGGGCAAGCCACTGCTCGAAAGCGGCATGCTGCCAGAGAAGATGGCGAACGCCGCCGACCGCACCTCGTTCGACAAGAACGACGGTAGCTTGCTCAACCCGGTCAATTTCGGGCTGGCGCTCTTCAACTGGTTCGACCGCCCGAATCGCATGAGCGAGCCGACCGGTGTTTCGACCGTCAATCTGTGCCTCAAGGCGCGCAAGCCGGGGTGAGATCGGCAGGGCTGCACAAACCCCCCTGGTAGGGACGCGATTTTTCGCGTCCGAAATGGCGGACGGCAAAAATGCCGTCCCTACGAAGATTCCCAATTCAGATCCGCGGGATGCGAAACACGCCAAGTTGATATAGTCTTTACACCGATCCTGCACTCCCGGCCTCGCTGCATACAGACACCCCTCTCCGCGCGGAGAGGGGGCCGGGGGTGAGGTGAATGAACCGCACCGCGACAACAGATAACGCAACGCTATGACCGCCGAGATGGACAACCGCGACAACGCGCAAGATAATTCCGCCGAATCAGTCGGTGCCGCGCCGGAAACCGAAGCGCCCGCCCCGAAAATGCCGTCCGCCGAAGACGTGGCGGCCATCGGCGATCTCAGCCTGGCCCAACTGGTGGATCATCTTTTGCGCCATCCGCGGACGACCGGGCGGACGCTGACGGCCTATCTGCGCACGTCACGCGCGACCGAGTCCGCTGTAGAAACGCCGCCGCTTGAGGCGTCCGATCAGCCCGCGCTCGCAAGGCCATCCGCCGCCGAGCATATTGTCGACCTGCCCCCGCCTTTCCCAATGCCTCTCGAACGACCACTGCTTGAACCGGCAGACGAGTTCGCGTCAATTGAGCCGACCGAGCTTGAGATCGCCGAACCGATCGACCGCCCGCGTGAGGCGCTCTTGCTCGGCGTGCGCCTGGGCGGGTTGGCGTTGTCTTTCATTGGGACGGCGATGATGGCCTTCGCCCCGTCGCGCACCGAAGAATCGGCACTCGTGAGCGGCCTGCCGCTGCTGCTGCTCGGCGGCCTGATCTGGCTCGTCGCCGGGTTGTACGAGCGCTCGAACGGCATGCCCGCCGCGCTGCCGCCGCTGCCGATTCCCGCGCCGCTGCGCGAGCCTTCGCATTTGCAAACGCGCATCATCCTCGGCGCCTTCGCGCTGGCTGGCAGCCTGATCGCCTTCAGCCTGTCCGGCGGCAACCTGTTCACCGCCGGCGGTGTCATCGCCTGGCTGCTCAGCATTGTGCTCTGGGTCTGGGCGCTGGCCCCGGAAGGTTGGTCGCCGCGTTTCCCACTGCGCCGCTGGTCGGCCGAACTGGCGAACCTGAGGCCGCGCCGCTTCAACTGGGTGACGGCCCTCCTGATCCTCCTCATCGCCGTCGGGGCCGTCATGCGGCTGGCCGATCTGGCGCATCTGCCGCCGGAGATGACCAGCGATCACGTCGAAAAGCTGCTCGATAGCCAGCGCGTGCTCAACGGCATGACCCAGATCTTCTTCCAGAATAACGGCGGGCGCGAAGGTCTGCAAATGTACGTCATGGCCGCCGTCGTCGGCCTGACCGGCCTGCCGATGGATTTCAACACGCTCAAGCTGGTCGTCGCGCTGGAGGGCATCCTCAGCATTCCGGTCATGTTCTGGTTCGGCCGCGAGCTGGCCGGGCGCGAAAACCGACGTCTGGGCACGCTCGTCGGGCTGGCGCTGGCCGGGTTGGTCGCCGTCAGCTACTGGCACATCGCGCTCAGCCGTCTGGCCCTGCGCATCGTCTATACGCCCGCCATCACCGCCATCATCTTCATCTACCTGACGCGCGCCCTGCGTTATAACCGCCGCCTCGACTGGATTAATGCCGGGCTGGCGCTTGGCGCGGGACTCTATATGTATCAGGCCGTGCGCATGCTGCCGGTCGTGATTGTGATCGGCTTTGTCCTCGCGCTGGTGCTGCGCGCGCGAACGTGGGCGCAGCGCACCCAGTACGTCGTCAACTTCATCGCGCTGGTCGTCGTCGCCTTCGCCGTCTTTGTGCCGCTGTTCCGCTTCTCCTACGATTATCCGGAGGACTTCTGGCGCCGCACGAGCGGGCGCCTGTTCGGCGACTCGATCACGCAGATGACCGACGAGGACGGCAACCTGATCGCGCGCGACCCGACCCTCAGCGAACTGTGGGAAGCCTTCCAGGCCAATATCCCCGCGCTGGCGCAGAACATTCGCAATGCGCTGCTGATGTACCAGTACAAGGGCGATGTCGCCTGGATCAATGGCTCACCCAACAGGCCCGCCTTCGACGCCGCCTCCGGCGCGCTGCTGATGGCCGGGCTGGGCGGCTGGCTGGCCTGGATGCTGCGGCGGCGCGACCCGGCCCTGTGGCTGATCCCGCCCGCGATCTTCGTCTTGATCCTGCCCTCGGCGCTCGCGATCGCCTTCCCGATCGAGAACCCCAGCGCCACACGAATGAGCGGCACCCTGCCGGAGGTCTATCTGCTGGCGGCCTTCGCCTTCGCCCTGCTCCTGATCGGCATTCTGCGCGTGGTCGGCGCTGGCAGGCGGACGGGCATCGCCCTGGCGGCGGCGCTGTTCGCCGGGGTGCTGGCCTTCTCGGCGGTTGCCAATGCCGCCGTCTACTTCCGCGATTTCCGCCAGTCGTACCTGATCTCGTCCAAGCCCTACAGCGATGCCGGTCGCATCGTGCGCGAATTCGCCGTGAGTGAGGGCGGCTACGGTAATGCCTTCCTCGTCGCCTATCCCTACTGGTGGGATCACCGTGCGGTCGGCATCGAGGCGGGGCGCATCAACTGGCCGAACGGCATCGTCAGTCGCGACGAGATCCCGGCCTTCCTGCGCGATGCGGCGCGGCGCGACGATCAATATCGGCTCGACCCGGATAAGCCGCTGCTCTTCATCTACTCGCCGGACGACGTCGATACTGAGCTGCGCCTGCGCTTGTGGTTCCCGCGCGGCCTGGCCCAGGCGATCCAGAGCTACCAGCCGGAAGACACCTACCGCATCTTCCGCGTCCCGCCGCTCGGCGCCAGCGACTTCATGACCTTCCTCCAATCGACGATCAACGTCGAAAGCGACGGCTAGCGGTGCGCGTTTCGGCCTGATTGTCTTCGCATACATCCAAAATACATCTCACGTACAGGCGCGTCTACGACTTTAGGTGGACGCGCCTGTATCGCCTCCTATCGTATGCTGCTCACCGTGAATGAAGCGCAGTGATGAGGGGGAATCCATGGCTCGCAAGCCACAAGTCTTGTTACGACTGGCGCTCGGTTTGTCCGCGTTCGTGGTCGCCGCCGCGTGCTCGCTGTCGTTTGATCTGCCGGTCGGGCGCGACAATCCGCCGCCTGCTACCTCGACGCCGTTCATCCCGGCGACGAGCACGCCGATCGTGCCGACCGTGACCTCGATCCCGCCGACCAGCACCAGCATCGTCGTCGTGCCGACCACGACCGGCTGTTTCGTGCGCACGGATTGGTTCAACTACGTCGTTTCGGCGGGAGATACGCTCTCGCGCATCGCCCAGCGCACGGGCACGACCAGCACAGCCCTGGCGCAGGCCAACTGCCTCGCCAATGCCAACGCCATCTATGCCGGGCAGGTGATCAAAGTGCCGGTCCTGCTGCCGCCGCCGGCGCCGCCGACGATCACGCCGTCGCTGCCGGTCTATTACAGCCAGGGCACGCAGCCTTACGATGCCTGTCTCGTCAACACCCGTGTCGGGACGGCGGCGCCGCTCTTCGCTGAGCCGAACAATAACGCCCCGCTGATCGGTTTTCTCGGCAACTGGGCCATCCGCCTGGGCGAGCAGAATGGCTTCCACCAGATCGCGACCAGCCCGCAGGGCGTCGTCGGCTGGGCCCGCCTGAGCGATACCTTCGCCACCGGCTTCTGCACCTACCCGACGCCGCCGACCGAGACGCCGCTGCCGACCCGGCCGAACATCACGCAGGGGACGGCCTACATCAGCTCGTTCATCCATGAAGAGGCGGGCAACTACCGCCTGCGCACCGGCGAAGCGACTGCGCTGACCTGGGACAACGCACCGGCGGGCGTCATGAGCGCGACCTTCTACACGGTCAGCATGTCGGGCGAGCGCGTCAACCTGGGCACCGACGACACGCCGGACGACGGTCTCTGGATCATGTGGGTGGTGCCGCCGAACCTGAACGCGCACCGGCTGTACGTCGAAGGACCGGGCTACAACGCGGCCAGCTTCAACTTCGCCATCAGCAACCCGTCGATCGTGTACTCGACGCCGCCGCTGGATCAGACCTGCACGATCGAGCCGCTGCAATCGGTCAACGTCTACGACGACCCGGATTACAGCAGCGCCATCACCGACGCGATTGCACCCGGCACCCGCTACCCGGTCATCGCCCGCACGTCCGATGGCTGGCTCGGCATCGAACTCTCGCTCGGCTGGGTGGCGCCCAACGCCAACGTCCGCTTGAGCGGCCCGTGCTAATCAAAGAATGAGGGGGCGAGGGCAGCCTCGCTCCCACAGGGGATACTTTTAGAAAGGATAAGACCTCATGACTCCGAAACAACGTTCTGTGTGCCTGTTTGTCCTTTGGGGTGCCTTCGCCGTCGCCATGCTCGTCATCCTCCACATGCTGCCGCTGCCGGATGACGCCAAGGCCACCGCGACCCTCGTCCTCGACGTCTGCGCGCTCACGGGCACCTGGCTGATCACCCGCGTGCGCACGCTCGCCCCGCAGGATGCCTAGCGGTTATCGGTACGTCTGACGACCGAACATCAATCACCATGTCACCGTAGGGGGTTTGACGCCACCAAACCCTTTTTCTGAGGGCGACCCGCCGGGTCGCCCCTACGATTCAAGGCCCAACCCACATAGTTCTTGCGCGTCGTTGCATCGAGCCATGCTGGATAAGTCCCTCGCCTTAGGGTGAGGGCGCTTACGAACTGCACGGCTCGACGCCATACTGGACGCGCTCGGCGCACGTCAATTCGCGCAGATAGCGCTCGGACGCGATCCACGAGCGGATGGTGTCGACGTCGAACGAGATGCGCCAGATGCCGATGCTGCCATCGCGCGACGAGGTCAGCACGCCTGAACCATCGGGCAGGAAGATGCCGCTCGTCACGCCGTCCGTGTGCCCTTGCAGCTCGATCAGTTCTTCCCAGTTGGTCAAATCCCAGATGCGCGCCGTGTGGTCATAACCGGCGGAGATCAGCAGCGAGCCGCTGGTGTCGAAATTGAGCGCGCGCACCAGGTCGCTGTGGCCGATCAAACGGCGTGTCTCCTGCGCCGTCGCCGTGTCCCAGACGACGATCAGCCCATCCTCGGAGCTGGAAGCCAACCGGCGCCCGTCCGGGCTGAGCGCCAGTCCGTAGATGGTCGGTTCGTGAACATTGGCGTAGCGTTCGCTGACGGCGCTCGTCTCCAGGTCGACCTCGGCGATGCTGCCTTGCCCGGAGCGGTCGAGCCGCCCGCCTGCGTAGACGACCGTCGTCTCGCCGGGCATGAACAGCGCGCGGATGATCAGCATCAGGTCGAAGCCCTGCTCGAAGGCGACCTTGGCCGAGGCCAGATGGTAGATGTAGATGTGCGACGATGTCCCGCTCGTATCAACCGCGCTCACCAGCGCCTGTGTGCCGTCCGCCGTGTAGCTGATCGACGTGACAATCGAGGCGCCATCGACCGGGATCGTCTGGATGAGCGCGCCGCTCTCCAGGTCCCACTCGCGCAGCGTGGCGTCGAAACCGCCGCTCAGGGCGGTGCGCTCGTCCGGGCTGACGGCCAGCGCCGCCACCGATGCCGTGTGTCCGGCGAACTCGCGGACGACTGTGCCGTTCTCCCACAGCAGCACGCGCGGGTCGGCGTCGCCCCCGGCGCTCAGGAAGCGGCCGTCGCTGAGCGGTGCCAGCGTCGAGGCCGAGGCGCCGTCGGCATAAGCGCGGGCGAAGCCCTCCAGTGCGCCACCGAAGACGTGCCAACTGCGCGCCGTGCTGTCGAGCGAGCCGGTATAGAGCAGGCGCCCATCCGGTGAGAACGTCACCGCCTCCGCCCGCGTGCCGTGGCCGACGAAGGCGAAGCGCGCCTTGCGTGTCGCCAGGTCGGTGACGGTGACGGATGCATCGAAGCCGGTGTAGGCCAGCCAGTGGCCGTCCGGGCTGACGGCGAGCGCGGGCACGCCCTGGCCGAGATCGTCCATGCGCCAGACTTCGTCGCCGGTCTCCAGGTCGTAAGCCAGCATCCCCAGCGCGTTGAGCCCGACGATCAATTGGCTCCCGTCGGTCGTGAAGGCGAGCGCCTCGACCGGCTCGTTCGACGTCGGCTTCCACGAGCGGATCTCGTCGCCGGTCGCCAGATCCCACAGGTGGATTTCGGCGTCGCGTGCGCCGGTCGCCAGTTGTGTCCCATCGGGGCTGATGGCGAGCGTGTCAATCGAATCGCCGTGCGCACGCAGCGAGACGCGCGCCTGCCCGGTCGAAATGTCGTAGATGCGCAGGTCGCCGGTCGAGAAACCGGCGGCCAGTAATTGACCGTCCGGGCTGTAGGCGAGCGACTGCACCAGCGCGCCCGGCAGCTCGATGCGCCGCCGTTCCAGCCAGCGCTCGCTATCCCACAGGATGATCGCGTTGCTGCCGATGGCGGCGCTGGTCGGATCGCTTGGATCGAAGGCGAGCGCATTGACGGCGGCGAGGTTGGCACGCTGGCCGTCGGACTCGAAGAAGTCTTCGAACTGCGTTTGCTGGATGAGGGCGCCGCTCTCCGTATCCCACAGGGCGAGCGAACCGTCCACGCTGCCGGTCAGCAGGCGCGTGCCCGTCGCATCGAGCGCGATGGCGTTGATCCAGTCGTCATGCACCCCGGTGAACAAGCGCCGGGCACCGCGGGCGTAGGCGGCCTGGGCAAAGGTCGCCCGCGCCTGCGAGGGCGGGTTCTCAATCTCGTTGGCGGCGCGCGCCAGCGCCAGCGCCAGATCGCCGTTGTTGGCGCTCAATGCCTGCCGCGCGCCGAAGGCCAGGGCCAGGCTGTGCGCTTCGTCGGCACGGCGCACGGCCAATCCCTCCGCCGCGACCGCCGTCGACGCCTGCTCGGCCACCGCCGTCCCGCGCACGTCGGACAGTTCGCGCTGCGCCTGCGCTTCATTGCGTTGGAGCACGGCCACGATCGCCAGCACGACGGCCAGCGCGCCCGCCAGCGTCACCCCGGCCAGCACCGTCCGCGAGCGGGCCGTCGCCGCCCGGCGGCTGGCGAAGACGTACGCCTGCTGGAGGGCGGTCGGCTCCGGGACTTTGCCCGCGCTGGTGACGAGCCACGCTTCCGCCGCTTGCAGATCCGCCCCGCGCAGGATCAGACTGTTATCGTGGCCGCGCTCGTCCCATTCGCGGGCGCGCACGAGCAGGCGCGTGTGGCGGCGCACGTAATCGAGATCGGTATCCAGCGCGCGGATCAGCGAGTCGAACGCGCCGTCGAAGTCGTCGTCCTGGCGCATGAACAGCCAGTTGTGGCTTGCCAGCGCCTCGTGCACGCGCTGTGAGGTCGATTCGCGACGCACAATCGGGATCAGGCGCTTGTTGTGGGTGATGGCGTGTTCGAGTTCGTCCTGGCACACCTGTGACGACAGCGAATCCGGGCTGATGACGAAGACGAAGTTATCCGCCGCCTCGATGCCGCGCTGGATCTCCTGCCACCACTGCGCGGTCAGCGGGATGTCCTGCCAATCGACCCAGGTCTCACGGCTGCGCTGCGCCAGCGCCTCGTGCAGCCGGCGAACGAAAGGCTGATCCTCGCGCGCATACGAGATAAACACGTCCGCCATAGTCTGCTCTCCCCCGGTTGATCGCCGCCTGCGAGCATTCTAGCATGCGCGCGACTTTTTGGTGCGCGACGTCCTCTGCAACCTTATGTGCCGCCCTCGGACAATGTCGACACCGGCACCAGCTTTCGCTCTGGCCGCCGGATGATCAATCATCCGGCTAAGGTTGCGCCCCGTAAACGGGACTTCATGTATTTGGTTGAGGCTTTGGCAGCCCGGTTCACCGGGCGCAATCCTAGCCAGGGGCTTGTTGAGTCCCTGGCGATATTCTGTGTACCCAGAACTCAGTACCCAGCACTGAGCACTGAGCACCGAGTACTGAGCACCCCCTCATCCCGCCCCTATCTCCACCGCCAGCCCCAGATACGCGCCGTAGGCTTCCGCCGCTGCGGCGAAGCCCGCCGCCACCTCGCGGCTCAGGGAGGTGAACGGCTCCGGCGTGACGACGACCTTCTGCTTCTTGATCGTCCGCTTCCACGTGCCGACGATCTGGCCGCCGGCGACAATCGTCGGGTAGAAGATGCCGTTGCCGCCGGGGCAGATCTTCTGCGCGTGCTGCGGATCGAGCACCGCGCTCCGGTCGCGGTAGCCGAGCACGTACTCGTCGAAGCCGGGCAGGGCATGCACCGCCAGATCGTCATGAGGGGCGGGCGTGCTGGCAGGTCGCCAGAACGATTCGCCCGCGTAGGTGTCCTCGACCAGCTCGGCTTGCACCGCACGCAGCCCGGCGCGCGCGTCGCTCATCGTCAGCCCGGACCAGCCGACGAAGTCCGCCAGGTTGGCCGGGCCGTGGCTGGTGAAATAGCGCAGGGCGAGCCGCGCCAGCGCCTCGTCGCGCGGGATGTTCGCGGCCGCGGGGATGGCGTCGTCGATGTGGACGAACGTCGGGTGATTGCCGCGCACGACCGACTGGCAGATCAGCCGATCGAGCGAGGCGTGCTGCAGCATGAAGACGCCGCGCTGGCCTGCCGTCGAGATGCCGTTCTGCTCCAGCATGTCGAACAGCTCCGGGCGAGTCAGCTTGCTACCGCCGTGCAGTGCCGCCGCCAGCAGATCGTTGCTGCGCACGAGCGTGTCCTCGTCCAGTTCGAGCTCGCGGTAGCGCCGCGCGTTCCCGGCGATCTGCCGCGGCCCGATCAGCGCCAGCATCCAGCGCAGATCCGCCGCCGCGACCAGATGGAGCGTGCCCCGGATCAGCCAGGTGCGCACGATCGAGTGCTCGGCGATGGCCTGCTCGATCTGCGCCTCGGTGCTGCCCGGCAGCCGCAAGCCGACCGACCACTTCGCGCCGGGGTAATCCTGTCCCTGCAGCGCGCCCAGCCAGGCGACGATCTCGGCAGGCTCCCGCAAGCGCGGCCCTTCGATCTGCTGGTTGTGCAGGCGTTGTGCGGCAATCTCGATCATGAACACTCCTCCTGATAGCAAATGAGCACAAGAGCAAATTAGCGGATTAGCACATTAGCAAATTAGCTTTTCCACTTCACGACCGATAGTCTTTCTGACAAAAGCTAAAAGCTAAAAGCCAACAGCTAACAGCTAACCGCTAATCGCTAAATGCCATTTGCCCCTTTATGCAGACCGGCTATTCGTGGTTCAATTCAACTGTTGAGGAAAACACGCCTCAACATTGTACAAGAGCCATTGAAGACGTCGTCTACGACTGAGGACTTCATGCAGGAGTCGCAACCAAGCGCCGCCGAGCCGCGCCGCACGGGCAACCTGATCGTCGCCGTTGCCCTGCTGGCGCTCATGCTGATCGGCGGTTATTTCCGTTTCGTCGGGCTGAATTGGGACGATTTCGCCTCGCTCCATCCCGACGAGCGCTTTTTGATGCAAGTCGCGGCGGGCATCGGCGGCCCGACCACGCTTTCGTATACCGATCCGGCAGGGCTGACGGCGGAGCTGGCGGCTCAGCGCGAACTCTGCCAGCAGCGCTACCCGGCGAGCAACGGCATTGGCGGCTATTTTGACGCCGCCTGCTCGCCCTGGAACCCGATGAACGTCGGCTTCGGCACGTTCGTCTACGGCACGCTGCCGACCTTCTCGACGCGCGCCGTCGCCCAGCTGACCGCGTCGCTGACGGGCGATCAAAGCTGGCTGACGTTCTATCCCATTCACCAGATGGCGCGCATCGTCTCCGGCATCTGTGAGATGCTCGTGATCGTGGTCGTCTTCAGCATGGGGCTGCGGCTGCACGGCAAATGGGTCGGCCTGCTGGCAGCGGCGCTCTACACGCTGACCGTCTTCTCGATCCAACAGGCGCACTTCGGTACCTCCGACCCGATGGCGAACCTGTTCACCGCCTTGACGATCCTGTTTGCCATCTGCGTCCAGCGCGACGGCAAACTGCGCGATTACGTCTTCTTCGGCCTGGCCTTCGGCTGTGCGCTCGCCAGCCGCATCAATCTGCTGCCGCTCGTCGGCCTGATCTTCGTCGCGACCGCCATCCGCGTGCTGCCCAGCTTTGGCCGTGGCTTCGCCGGTTACGAGCGCGAGGTCGGCTGGACGCAGGGCGCTGTCGGCATCATCCTGGCCGGCGTGGCGACGCTGATCGCCTTCCGCCTGTTCAATCCCTACGCCTTTAACGGGCCGAGCATCTTCGGCATCGTCCCCAACAGCCAGTGGCTGGACGAGGTCGGCAAAGCGCGTTACTTCGTCAGCGGGGATTGGGATGCGCCGCCCAACTGGCAGTGGATCGCCCGGCCACGCTACCTGTTCCCGCTCTGGAACATGGTCGCTTACGGCATGGGCCTCGCCCTCGGTCTTACGGCGGTGCTCTCGACCATCGTCGGCCTCTGGCGCCTGATCCGCGGCAAGCCCGGCGCGCTCGTCAACGCCGTGCCGCTCGCCTGGATCGTCGCCTACTTCGGCTACATGGGCGGCCAGTGGGTCATGACCATGCGCTACTACCTGCCGCTCTACCCGGTACTGGCTGTGATGGCGGCCTGGGGGCTGGCGGCGCTCGTGCGCGGGCCGCTGCCCAATCTCCCGCGCGCGCTAATCGGCTCGCCAGGGCGGACGCGGCGGACGCTCGGTTGGGCGGCCATCGTCGGCGTGCTCGGCTTCTCGCTGCTGTGGTCGACCATGTTCAGCGGCATTTATCGCAACCTGAGCAACCGCGTCGCCGCCAGCTACTGGTTCTGGGAGCAGGTGCCGGGCGATTTCGCCATGCGCATTGACGACGCGCCGCCGGAGACGCCGCTGCTCAACATCGCCCTGCCGAACAGCTTCACGCCGGGCGATCTTTACGATCTGGTCGGGCAGGCGACGCAGCTCTACAACGGCGTGCCCGTCACCTATGACTTCACCGCGCTGGCCGGGGGCAGTGTCTCGCACATCCAGGCGCCGCATCTGGGCGACCTGAGCGACGACAGTGCGCCGGAAGTCCTGCGCTTCAACATCTACCACTTCGACGGCGACGTGCCGACTCAGATCGCTACAGCCTCGCTGACCGCCGATCTCACCCGCGCGGATCATCCGCTCGGCAGCGCCTACGACATCCAGCTCGACGATCCGTTCACGGCCGTCAAGGGCGATCGCTACCGCTTCGAGGTCGTGCTCGAACAGGGCCAGCAGATCCTCAGCGGCGGCTCGATCGTCACCTGGGAGGGTGATTGGGATGACGCGCTGCCGGTCAAGACCTGCACGCCGAGCGACGGCCTGACGCTGGCGGATAACCCGCCGCCAGGGCGTTACAACGCGGCGGATTGCAACGGGCGCGATGCCTACTGGGCGCTGGTCGGCGGCGGCTACAAGCTGCAGTTGGTCAACAACGACAGCGACCTCAACCGCGAGCGCATGCTCGATCTGCTTGGCGACGCCGATTACGTCATCATCAGCAGCAACCGCTTCTACGACTCGATGACGCGCAACCCGATCCGCTGGCCGATGACGACTCGCTACTATCAGGCGCTGTTCGATGGCGATCTTGGCTACGACGTGGCCGCCGTCTTCAACCGCGCCTTCAAACTCGGCCCGCTCGAAGTCCCGGATAACTACCTACCGTTCTTCAATGCGCCCGCCTGGCTCAATGAATGGGAGGCGGAAGAAGCTTTCCACGTCTACGATCACCCGGCGGTCATTGTCATGCAGCGCGCGCCGCGCTACGACGCCACCGTCGCCCGCAGCATCCTGGAGAGCGAGCCGCTGGTGCAGGCCAATGCCGGGTCGCTGCCCTACAACATCTGCAGCGATCCGAACTCGCCGGAGTGCCGCTGCCCGGAGAATCCGAGCGCGCTCTACTGCGACCCGACGCTGTTCGACCAGGACACGATCACCTCGCTGCAAGCCTCACGCGCGCCGACCTATCTCCAGTTGACGTCCGAGGCGCGCGCCGAGCAGAATGCGGGCGGCACCTGGTCGGAGCGCTTCAACGTCGACAGCCTGATCAACACGCAGCCCGTCCTGACCGTGATCGTCTGGTGGCTGGCCGTGATCGTCTTCGGTTGGGCCGTCTTCCCGCTGCTGTTCGCCGTCTTCCCGGCGCTGGCGGATCGAGGCTACGGCGTGGCCAAGGCCGCGGGCTTGCTGCTGACTGCCTGGGCGACATGGTACGTCGCCAGCCTGCATCAGCCGATCTGGAATGGCGGCGGTGTGCTGGTCGCGCTCATCGGGTTGGCCGCCCTCTCGCTGATCGTCGTCTGGGGCCGTCGCGCGGAGTTCGCCGGCTATCTGCGCCGTCGCTGGGGGCTGCTGCTGCGCATCGAGGCGCTCACGCTCGTCTGTTTCCTGCTCTTCCTCGGCGTGCGCCTGACCAATCCCGATCTGTGGCACATGAACTTCGGCGGCGAAAAGCCGATGGATTTCGCCTATTTCAACGCCATCCTGCGCAGTTCGATCTTCCCGCCCTATGATCCGTGGTATGCGGGCGGCTACATCAATTACTACTACTTCGGCTACGTGATCGTCGGCGCGCCGACGCTGCTGCTCGGCGTCGTGCCCTCGGTCGCCTACAACCTCGCTATCCCGACGCTGTTTGCCGTGACTGGCATCGGCGCTTTCTCCGTCACCTACAGCCTGGTCGATAGCTGGCGCATCTGGCCGCGGCGCAAGCCCGCCGAAGGTGATGCGCGGAACGACGAAGCCAACAGCCAGATGGTGCGTCCGTCGCGCCGCTGGGCCAATCCGTTCCTGGCCGGGATCGCCGCGCTCATGCTGGCGGTCGTGCTCGGCAACCTGGATACGCCGCGCACGTTCTTCAGCGGGCTGGCGACGCTCGGCGGCTATCAGGCGCCGCAGGGGCTGGAGCAGTTCCTGATCGACGAGGCGACCGCTAACACGACACCGGGCGAGGACATCGACTTCGCGGCGCTCCAGGCGCGGGCGGCGAACCCCAGCCCCGGCGACTCGCTGCGCTATGAACTCGGCAACTTTAGCCGCACACTGACCAGCATCGGCAACGGCCTCGGACGCCTGATCAATGGCGATCCGCTGCCGCTGGCGCCGCATCGCTGGTACTGGGCGCCGACGCGCATCCTGGGCGAGATCCCCGGCGTGCAGGACTCGGCCATCGCCGAGATGCCCTACTTCACCTTCCTCTATGGCGATCTGCACGCGCACATGATCGACATGCCGCTGCAGTTCCTGGCCATGGCCTTCCTGCTCAACGAGATCCTGTCCGCGCGCGGCGGCGTCCGTTCGCTGCGCCAGCGCTTCCTGGCGCTCGCCATCGGCGGCATCACCGTCGGCATGATGCTGGCGACCAACAGTTGGGACTGGATCACGTACACGATCCTCGGCGTGGTCGGCCTGGCCTTTGCCTGGTGGCTGCGCTGGATGCGCATCAGCCGCTGGTCGCTGCTGGCGCTGTTGGGCGCTGTCGGCGGTTTCCTGCTGCTGAGCACGGTCGCCGTGCTGCCGTATACGACCTGGTTCGCCAGCGCCTACACCAGCATTCAGGTCTGGCAGGGCGCGCGTTCGCCGCTCTGGGCCTACCTGACCATCTACGGCGCCTTCCTGTTCCTGATCGTCGGGCTGCTGATCTGGGATACCGGGCGCTGGTTCCGCGAGGTGCGCGTCAGTGCCCTGCGCGATACCTTCCCGCTCGTGGTCGGCGGCGTGCTGCTGCTGGTGGCGGCTTTGTTCGGCGTCGTCATCGCCGCGCTGTCCGGCTATCAGGTTGCCTTGATCGCCACGCCGTTGATCATCTGGATCGGCATCCTGTTCTTCCGCCAGGGTCAATCGCGCGCGATGCAGTACTGGCTGGCGCTGGCCGGGCTGGCCCTCTCGCTGACGCTCGGCGTCGAGTTCGTCGTCATCACCGGCGATATTGGCCGCCAGAACACGGTCTTCAAGTTCTACATTCAAGCCTGGCTGATTTTGAGCGTGGTCGGCGGGGCGGCCTTCGCCTGGTTGTGGGCCAGCCTGCCGCGCTGGAACGGCACGCTGCGGACCGTCTGGACGCTCGGCGCGGTGCTCCTGTTCGTGATCGCCGCGCTCTACCCGATCATGGCGACGCAGGGGCGCGCTAACGACCGTTTCTCGCAGGCCGTGCCGCTGACGCTCGACGGCCAGGCCTACATCGACTACGCCTTCCACTCCGAGAATGGCGAGCTGATCGAACTCAAGCCGGATCTCGGCATCATCCACTGGCTCAATGAGAACGTCCAGGGCCTGCCGGTCATCATGGAAGCGATCAGCAACGACGGCATCCTCTACAAGTGGGGCGGGCGCATCTCGATCAACACCGGCCTCCCGGCGGTCATCGGCTGGGACTGGCATCAGAAGCAGCAGCGCGGCCTCTACAACATGCCCGGCTTCGTCGAGCAACGCGTCGGCAACGTCAACGCCTTCTACAGCACGGACGACATCGCCGAGGCGCGCCGCATCATGGATTTCTACCACGTCGAGTACATCATCATCGGCACGCTGGAGCGCGTCTATTACCCGGAAGAGAGCCTGGCGAAGTTCGAACTGATGGCCCACATGGGGCTGCTCGAACGAGTCTACAGCGAAGGTGACGCCGTGATCTATCACGTCGCCCACGCCAACCAGTTGCAGGTGGCGATGAGCGACGGCGGAACGGAATAGTATCTATTTGCAGACCTCATCCCTGTCCTGCTTTCTCCCCCTCTCTGTACGCGGAGAGGGGGCCGGGGGGTGAGGTGAAAAGGAGCGGACGTTGATTCTCGATTGGCTGGCGCGTGAAGGCGGCTACGTCTTGAGCTGGTGGGCGCTGGCGACGCTGATGGGCGTTGCGGCGCTGCCGTTGTGCTGGCGCTTGCTCGGCGGCCTGCCGGATCGTGGCTACACGCTGGCGCGCGCCGCGGGCGTGCTCCTGACCGGCTATATCTTCTGGCTGCTCGGCAGTCTCGGCTTCGTTCGCAATACGTCGGGCGGCGTCGTGCTCGCCTGGCTGATCGTGCTGATCGTCGCGGGCATCGCCCATTTCACGCGTCGCAAACCGTTCGATCTGCGCGCGTGGTGGCGCGACAACCGCCCGGTCATCATCACCGGCGAACTCCTCTTCCTCGGCCTGCTGGTCGCCTGGGCCTTGGTGCGCGCGCACCTGCCGGACACCAACACGACCGAAAAGCCGATGGACTTGATGTTCATGAGCGCGATCATGCGCAGCGAGACCTTCCCGCCCAACGACGCGTGGATGGCTGGCTACGCCATCAGCTACTACTATTTCGGCTACTTCATGGCGGCGATGTTCGGCAAGCTGAGCGGCGTCGCCAGCACCGTCGCCTACAGCCTGCACATCGCCATGCTCTTCGCGCTGACGGCCCTCAGCGCTTTTGGCGTCGTCGCCAATCTCGTCCGTGGGCGCGCCGCGGATGGCGGCACGCGATCCGCGGGTGCGGGCGTCCTGCTGACCGGTTTGCTCGGCGCGGTCTTCGTCGTCCTGCTCGGCAACTTCCAGGCGCCGCTGATCGAAGTGCCATACCAATCGCGGACGGCCTTCGAGGGCTATCTCGCCTTCTGGGATACGCAGGAGCGTGACGTCTACCCGGAGCGCACCGGCGCACGCAGCCAGGGCATCTCCGACGACGAACCGATCACGCTCGATCCGGGCCAGGACATGCTCGACCCCGGTTTTCGTGCCTACTGGTGGTGGTTCCGCGCCAGCCGCGTGATTCAGGATCGCGAGCTTGACGGCACCTCCGCCGGTGTCCAACCGATCGACGAGTTTCCGCAGTTCAGCTTCATCCTGGCGGATAGTCACCCGCACGTGATGGCGCTGCCTTACGTGCTGCTCGCCATCGGCCTGACGCTCAACGTCCTCTTCCGTGGACGCGCGCCCAACCGCGGCGAGATCCTATTCTACGCGCTCGCCATCGGCGGCCTCATCTTCCTCAACACCTGGGACGGGCCGATCTATCTGCTGGCGCTGGTCGGCGCGGAGGCCATCCGTCGTATGCTGGCGCGCCGCGGCGACGCACACTCGCTCGACGTCGGCGATTGGCTCGGCATGGCGGGCTTCGGCGTCGCTGTGCTCGTGCTGGCGGCCATCTTCTATCTGCCGTTCCTGATCGGCTTCCGCTCACAGGCATCGGGCGTGCTGCCCAACACCATGTACCCGACCCTGTTCCGCCACTATTTCATCATGTTCGGGCCATTCCTGCTCATCCTGGTGCCCTATCTGGCGATCGAGGCGTGGCGTGGGCGCGCGCGCCTGAACTGGCGTCTCGGCGGGCAGGTGGCCCTGGCTATCGTCGTCGCCATCCTCGCCCTCGCCGCCTTGATGGCCGTCTTCCTGCTCATCAGCGCCAATCAGGGCGATGGCGGGGCGCGCGCCTGGCTGGGGCAGGTGCCGGACATCATCGTCAAGCGCATCACCCACGGCCTGACGACCGCCGTCCTGCTGGCCGGGATCGTCGTCGTCGTCGCGCGCCTGTTCGCCCGCCGCGGCGAGACGGACGCGCCTGCCTATGACGCCTCGACCGGCTTCACGCTGCTGCTGATCGGCATCGGCGTCAGCCTGACGCTGCTGCCCGAATGGGTCTACCTGCGCGATAACTTCGGCGTGCGCATCAACACCGTCTTCAAGTTCTACTATCAGGCCTGGATCGTCTTCGCGCTGGCGAGCGCTTACGCCGTTTACAGCCTGCTCAGCAGCGAACGCGCGCGCGACGTTGCGCCGGTCGTCCGCGCCGTGGGGGGCGCTTTGGCCGTCCTCGCGCTGGCCCTTGGCCTCGTCTATCCTGCACTCGCCATCTACAACCGCATGTTCCAGGAGAGCGGGCGCGGCATCACCGCCAACCCGGCGCCGCTAACGCTCGACGGCGGCCCGACCTTCGTCCGCGGCGATTTCAGCGGCGACGACTACGCCGCCATCATGTGCCTGAACCAGCTCGTCACCGGCGACGATGCCATCGTCGTCGAGGCGGTCGAGGGCACTTACGATCCCAACGTCGGGCGCGTCGGTGCGCTGACGGGCATCCCGGTGCTCTTCAACTGGCCGGGGCACGAACGGCAGTGGCGCGGCTCGACATTCGACGCCGTCGTTGGCTCGCGCCAGCAGGACATCGACACAATCTATCAGGTCGAAAACTGGGACTTGATCGAAGGCATCATCAATCGCTACGGCATCAATTACATCTTTTTCGGCAGCACCGAACGCAATAAGTACGGCGCGGGCGCGGAGTACAAGTTCCTCGACCGCCTGCCGGTCGTCTGCCAGTCGGGCGACAGCCGTTTCTACGCCACCGGCGGCACCGCCCTGGCCGAGTAAGCGCAAAGGACAGCGAGACCATGCAGAACATAGAGGCACTCCCCACCCGCCGCGACGACAGTAGCCCGCGCGTCTGGAGCATCAGCTACGAGCAAATCGCCTACGTCGTGCTGGCCGTCCTCGCGCTCGTGCTCTACTTCGCCTCGCTCGACGTGACGCCGCTCAACGAGGGGGAGTCACGCGCGGCGCTGGCGGCCTATCGCTTCGTCCACCCGACCGCGCCCGGCGAGGCCCTGGTCGCGCCCAGCCCGGCGTTGTTCCTGGCCCAGGCGACCGCCTTCAACCTGCTCGGCAATGACGAGTTCGCCGCGCGCGTCGGCACGGCGCTGGCGGGCGTCTTGCTCGTGCTGACGCCCGTCCTGTTCCGCCGTGCCCTCGGCGTTGAGCGCTCCTTGCTCTTGAGCGCCCTGCTGCTCGGCTCGCCCGTCCTGCTGGTGTCCTCGCGCGGGAGCAGCCCGGCGGTCTGGTCGGCGCTGCTGGCAGCGCTCACGCTGTGGGCGGGTTGGCGCTACTGGGTCGACCGGCGCGAACGCGATGCGATTTTGCTGCTGGTCTTCTTCGCCGGGCTGATCTTCCTGGCCGAGCCGGGCGGCGTCATCATGGCCCTGGCGCTGGTCGGCGCGCTGCTGATCGCTTTCGTCACCACGCCCGCCCCGGACATCCTCGACGACGAAGACGAGCCGGTCAATCACCTGGCGCCGCTGAGTGAACGTCTGCGGGGTTTCCCGTGGCTGCTGGCGGGCGGCGTCGCCCTGTTCGTGACGCTGGCCGTGGCGACGATCTTCTTCTTCTACCCGGCGGGCCTGACGGCGACCGGCGAACTGCTGGCGCGCTTCGTCAATGGCTTCGTCGCCCGCCCTGCCAATACGCCGACCTTCTTCCCGCTCGGCATCAGCCTCTTTTACGAGCCGTGGTTCTGGCTGCTCGGCCTCGCCGCGCTGATCTGGGCCTGGATGCGTCGCTTTGCCGATTTCGCCGATCGCTTCGCCATGGGCTGGCTCGTGCTCAGCCTGCTGGCGACGCTCATCTACAACGGTGCGGGCGCGGAACATGCCCTGTGGCTGACGCTGCCGCTCATCCTGCTCATCTCCGGTCTGGCACCGGCCCTCTTTGCGCCGTTCGAGGTCGACGAGGCGCCGGGCTGGGCGCGCTGGATGGTTGTCGTCGCCATCTTCGCACTGCTGGCGATGGCGAGCATCGCTTTCGAGGCGGTCGCTCGTTCGCTGGCGCGTTTCGGCATGCTGCAGTTCACCAATTCGCAGGTCGATGCCATCAACTCGATTGTGCTCATCATCGCGCTGGCGTTTATCGTCGTCGGATACTTCCTGGTGCGCAGCTTCTGGGAAAGCGACGGTGTGCCTTTGCGCGGCGCCCTCATCGGCGTGATCGCGTTCGGCTGCCTGACGAGCGTGGGCGCGGGCTGGCGCACGACACTCAGCGAAGCGGGCGATCCGGTCGATCTGTGGCAGCGGCGTGCCGTCTCGCAGAATCTGAATTTGCTGCGTGCGTCACTGCTCGACCTGGCCGACCGCACGACGCGCGGCTACACCGAGATGCAGCTTGGCGTCGTCACAGGCGGCGATCCGTTGATCGCATGGCAGGTGCGTGATTTCAAGAATGCGCTGTTGGCGGGGGATGCGGCCAGCCTGCGCGGCGAGCCGGTCATCCTGATGCCCGCGCCGCCCGTCGACGCGCCCGAACCGGATCTCGGCGGCGCTTACGTCGGCCAGGAGTTCATGATCGCCCAGACCTGGGACATCAACCTGCTGATCCCGCGCGAAATTCCCGCCTGGTGGACGGAGCGTTTCGCCAACAACCGGGCGACGACCAACACGCGCTACGTGCTCTGGGTGCGTCAGGACATCTACGACGGCGTCAGCGCGGGCGATCCGGCGGTGCGCTAGACCTGCACCTTCGCCAGTTCGCGCTCTGCGTTCATGGCGGGCTTTTGCGAGAAGCCCGGCGGCAGCTTGAGGTTGTAGTCCAGGATGCGCCTGTTCAGGCTGGCGACGTCCGCCCGGAAGCGCTCCTGCACCGTCCGCCAGCGCGCGTCGAGCTGGGCCAGCATTTGCTCCGGCGTGGCCGAACGGCGCGCATCGGCGCGTAAGCCCTGGAACATGCGCGCATTCGATTGAAGCTTGCTCAGTACCTTCGCCTGCGCGTCCTCAATCGCCTTACCCTCCTCGATCCAATCCGGCGCCAGGTTGCTGTCTTTGAGCATCCGGTGGGTCATGCGCAGGTCAGGCGGCACATGATTATCCAGGTCGTCTTCGATCTTCAATCGTTTGCCGGCGCCGGGGAGGTTGTCGAACTCACCCCGGCGAAAGGCGTCGCCGAGAATTTCGTCCATCAGGCTTTTGTGGTCGTTCATGCGCGCTCGCCCTGTGAAATTTTTCACTTATGCGGATTATAACATCTTTTTATGCAAATACGTCAATATATTGGCCGACATTTGCCCACGACGATTGCGAATTTGCGGACACCATTTACGACGGCCTCGTAGGGATGCGCCACGGTGTGTCCGCCGCGGTCTGCACCTCTGCCGCCGCGGACGAGGCCCCAAGGGGGACTTCCTTCGGTCGCACGCCTCGCCCCTACAAAACCTCTCGCTTTCGCACGCAACCCATCTTCTCCTCATCCCTCGTTCCTCGTCCCTCATCACCCGATTTCCCACCATGAACCCAGAACTCAGAACCCAGTACCGAGTACCCTCTTCACTCCCCTCCGATCTTATTTCCCATTCCGCGCGGACGAGGACTATACTAGAGGGGCCAGCGAGCGGCGCGTCTGGCGAGCACACAGGGGTTATTCGCCGCGGCATTGTGCAGCTTTCGAGTCCTTATGAACGCACCCATTCGACCTGCCCGGCGCGGCACACTGCTGTTGTTCGTCATCGTCCACGCCGTGCTGATCACGGTCGTCAACCTGTGGCTGTTCGCCAGCGGCGCCTTCCACCCACTCGCGCAGATGACCGGCGGCCTCGTCAACGGCACGCTGATCGTCAATCTGGTGCTGGCGGCGATCCTCGTCTGGGGCGTTTGCCTCAAACTCGGCTTTCTGCGCGCCTACGATGTTGGCTGGATACCGCACCAGCTCGGCATCGGCCTGATGACCACACTCGCGCTGTGGACGGTCGCCCAACTGATACATCTGGCCGCCGGGGCCGCCAGCAACGGATCGGTCGCGCTGTCGCCGGCCTTCGCCGCGGGGCAGTCGGGCGTCGCCATCGGCGCGCTGATCGGGCAGATCTTCGGCAACGCGCTGTTCGAAGAACTGGCCTATCGCGGCTTTCTCTTCCCGCAGTTGTATCTGCGCCTGCACGGCAGCGGCGAGCGCCCGTGGCTGCGCTTCGTCCTCACGCTGCTCATTTCGCAGGCGATCTTCGCGCTCGTGCACATCCCCAACCGGCTCTACATGGGCCTGAGCGCGGGTGAGATCGCCGCCGATCTCGCGCTGCTGACGCTGTGGGGCGTGCTCTTCACTCTGCTCTACCTGCACACGGACAATCTGTTCATCGTCGTCGGCGTCCACGCGCTCGGCAATGCCCCGACGACGCTCTTCGCGACCGCGCCCGCTCTGGCTGGTTCCGGTAGCTCGCTGCTGATCTACGGGTTGGCTGTGCTCGGCGTCTTTGCTGTGCCCGCGCTGCTGCGCTGGTGGCGCCTGCGCGTGCTGGTCGAGCCGCTGCCCCCAGAGGCCTGGGCCTCGGAGAACTGACCCGGCGTGCGTCGCCTGGGCATCCTGGCCCGTCTGTATGCGTGCGGTGCCGTCCTGGTGGGTGCTGCGCTGATCGTCGGCCATGGCCTCGCGGCGGATGAGATCGCCTTCACCACTGACGATCAAATCTACGTCGTCGACGTCCGCATGCGCCGCGTCGAGCGTCTGCGCCCACCCACGCACGATCAACTGCGAGGGCTTGGCTGGTCGCCGGATGGGGCGGCCCTGCTCATCCACGACTACGATCTGCCGCAAACAGGCGACATCATGCTTTACGCGCCCTATGGCCGCGGCTGGCGCCGCCTGATGCCCGCGCCGACCGTCGTGCCCGACGTCGCTTTTGCGGCGGATGCGGAGCACATCCTCTTCACCGACGGTCGCTCGCTCTTCCGCGCACCGGTCGACGACCCGGCGGATTGGATGCGCATCTACAGCTTCAACAGCGTGCTGACGCGCTATCTCGCCTCGTCGCCGGATGGCGCGGTGGCTGCCGTCTTCGGCAGCAGCGGCCTCGGCGCTTATCGCGTCTATCTGGTCGACACCGTGTCGGATACCATGCATCCTGACCTGATCGCCGAATCGTATGCCTGGTCGCCGGATGGCGCGCGGGTGGTCTACTCGAATCAGAATCAGGTCTACCTGCTCGACCCGGTGACTCGACGCGCAACCTTCGTCGCCAATGGGCACTCGCCGGTCTGGTCGCCGGATGGCGCGTCGATCGCTTACGTCAGCACGTCACGCGCGCACACGCTCGTGCTGCGCCAGATCGCCAGCGGCCAGGAGGTGACGCTCGCCCGCACGCGCAGGACGATCGGGGCGCTGGCGTGGCGGCCAGCGCGCAGGAGTTAGCGCGATGATGCGCTGGCTCGGACGCTTCCTTGTGACGCTGACCTGCGGCTGTGCGCTGCTGGTCGGCGCAACTGCCGCCCTCGGTGCGCTGCTGCCGCCAGACGAGGTCGCTTTCACCGCGCCGCCGCGGGGCATCTACCTGGTCGACGTGCGCACGGGCAATGTCAGGCCGCTCATGAACGGCCGCCACATCATCACTGCCTCGCCCAATTGGATGCCCGCACGCGATCAGCTCGTGTTCGCGATCACGCCCGGTTTTGCCGCGCGCGATCAATACCCGGCGGGCATCTATCGCAGCGACCCCTACGGGCGCGATCCGCAGTTGATCCAGCCCGGCCTGCTGACCGGCGCGCTGCGCCTGTCCGCGGATGGTCGCTATGCCGCCTATGCCGATCTCAGCCGCGTCTACATCCTCGACACGACGGATGGCAGCCGCGCCTTCACCATCCCGGTCTCCGCGCCGGGCTACGTCATGGGCAGCGTCGCCTGGGCGCCGGATGGGCAGTGGCTGGCTTACACGAGCGGTCTCAACGGGCGGCGTGAAGCCTATCTGTTCGATCTCACCAGCGCCGAATCGCAGCATTTCACACGCCGTCTGGCGCTCGATGCGGGCGAGTCGATCTTCGCCTTCCCGTTCGCCTGGTCGCCGGATAGCACGCAGCTCCTGTTCTTCGGCGCGGCGGATCAACGCAAGCAGTTTGCGCGCGTCGACCGGATGAGCGGCGCCATCACCTGGCTCGACGTCATCCCGGAGGGCATGACGACCTGGGCGATTGAGGGCCTCGGCTGGTCGTCGGATGCGCGCCACGTCGCTTTCGGCGTGCCCAATGGCGCCATCACCATCTTCGACGTGGACACCGCCCAGATCGTGGTCATGCTCGGCGGCGAATACCCGATCTGGTCACCGGACGGCACGCGCGTGATCTACATGCGCGAGCGCGCCGACAGGCAAACGGAGCTTGTCACTTACAATCTGGCTTCGGCCAGCGAGCGCGTCCTCGTCGTCTATCCCTATCGCTTCCAGGATTATCACTGGCGCCCGTAAGGCTTACCCATCCGACGGCTCGTTGGGTTCCACCTGCGCGTCGCTCAGCCGATCCTGCAGCAGCGTCAGCATGTTGGTGCGCAGTTCCGCGCCCTTGCCGAAGCGCGCCTTGGCCAGGATCGTCAATTCAGCTCGCTCGCCCAGCGCGCCCGACGTGCTGATCACCTGCCAAGGTTCGAGCAGGTTGGGCAGCAGCGTCATCGCCTCGATCTTGAGCGCCTCCAGCTTGACCAGCGTCTGCTTGAGTTCCGCCGCCGGGATGCTCAGCATGACGGTCGCCATCGAAAAGCTGCCGCGGCTGAAGTTGCGCATCAACCGGATGTCGCCGTTCGGCATCGTGTACAGCTCGCCGTCCATGCCGCGGATGCGCGTCGTGCGCAGCGTGACCGCCTCGACCACGCCCTCGACCGAGCGCGGCGACAGCGGGATCTCGATCTTATCGCCCACGTCGAACGTGTCTTCGAAGATGAACGTGATCCCCGTCAGGTAGTCGCTGATGAACGGGCGTGCGCCCAGACCGAACGCCGCGCTGAACAAACCGACGACCCAGATCAGCGAGTCGATGCTGATGAACAGGCTGAGCGATAGGATGGTCGCGACGATGTAAGCCGCGACGCTGATCGCGCTTGCGATCAGAGATTGGAGCGTGCGCTGGCGCTCGGCGCGCCGTGGGCTGCTGCTCAGCGCCCAGTTGCCGAGCGGGCGAATGCTGCGTGCCATCATGGTCGAGGTGCGCTGCACGCCATAGGCCACGAGATAGAAGGCCAGGATCGGCAGCACGTAAAAGCGGACGATAAGGCTGAGGTGTTCGGCTTCGGCCTGGATCATGGTCGGTCTACGCCTCGCTTGCGTCGATGTCCATGCGTTGATGCTACACCGACTCTGCAAACTCTGGCCATACGGATGAATTGTTATCCTGCACGGGTGGCCTATGTTACAATAAGCGCAGTTCAGCGCAGACGATCAGAGGGAGGCACGGATGACGGACGATCTTGACGCCCTGCGTCACTTTGACGAAGAGGATGACTACGGTTTTGACGAAGACTCCGAACTTGGCTTCGACCCGCCCGCGCGCGAGGAGAAGCGCTTCCTCGGCATGACGGCGATCGAGCGCATGTTCCTGTCGATCTTTCTCTTTCTGAACGTCGTCGTCATCGGCATGGCCCTGCTGATCGCGACCGGGCGCATTCGCTTCTAGTCAAAAGCCTGCACGCCATGCAGGCGGTGCTTGAACAGCGCCGTCAACTCGAACCGAAATACTGATTCTTCGAAACCTGTTGGTCGCTAAGGACAAAGGATGTCGCCTGTTGGGACATCCTTTTTGGTTGGCGATCGTTCCTCAGCCCCACGCACCGGTTCGATCCAACAACCTGAAGCCGCCGCCTTAAGGCGCAGACGTTCGTCTGGCCGCGTATAATAATCTAAGGATATTATTAGCACCTCGCTGCGTTCGCCACTTAAGAGACACGCTTCATGGAATCCACAACCACAGACCAATCGTTGACATCCTGGACGTTTCTGGGGCTCCTGCGTAAAGCCGTTCAAATCTACCTCGATAATGTCGTGACCTTCGTCGGACTCACGCTGGTCGTCACCGTTCCGCTCGCCTTCATCAGCCAGGTCTTGTTGATCTTCAACATCTATCCTTACACGGGCGTCGGCTCGATGTCCGCGGCGAATTCGTCGCAGGCGGTGGGAACGGTCTGCATGGCTTATGTGGCTGTCCTGATCGTCACAGTGCTCCAACTGGTTTTGACCTACGGGCCAATCGTGTATGGTACCGCCGAGAGCCTGATGGGCCGCAAGCTTACGATTGGCCAGGCCCTCAACGAGCGGCGTGGTCGCTACCTTGGGCTGGGCATCGGCTTTATCTTCTTCTACATCGTCGTTGGCGCGTTTTCCACGCTCATTACGTTGTTCACCCTCATGTTGAATTGCAGCCCTGTGCTCGCCGCCTTCGGGATTGTGGTCTACATGGCTGCCGCGGCTTTTACGATGCTGGCGCCCGTGCTCATCCTGGAGAACATTTCTGCGGTATCCGGGGTCAATCGCGCCGGGGCATTGGGAAGAATGAACTTCTGGAAGAATTTCGGCGTTGTGACGCTGGTGATCGTGCTGACGAACGCGGCCCAATTTGCGATCGTCGCGCTCACACAGTCGTACGTATCCCAGAACGGCCTGCCCGTGTCCCCAACGATGCAATTGGTGCAGTCCGCCGTGAACGCGTTTTTCGGCATCTTCCTGGTGCCGTTCATCCCGATCGTGTTGACGCTGCTCTATTTCGACACGCGCATTCGTTTCGAGGGCCTTGCTGTCGCGCTGCAAACCCTCGATAAGCCAAATGCGCGCACCTGGGATGTGGCTGCGCCTATCCGGAAGAGCGGCCTGCAAGGCAAAGACTGGCGCAACATCGCCATCCTGATTGTCGGCGCGCTGGTGCTGGCGCTGCTGTTTGGGACTGCTCTTTCCTCATGGGTCAGCAGCATGACGCCGGTGCGTGGACTGCCGCTCTGACCTGACTCGCAGCGTGTTCGTGATGTTCGCGGGGCACAAACGCCGGGTGAGCGGGATGGCATCGGGCAAAGGTGCCATCCCGTCCGTGTTCAGCGCAACATGCTAATCGATCTGCTCCAGATCGGCCATGGCGATGCACATCTTTTGCCCGTCGCCGTCTGTGGGCATCCCCGTCCAACTCAGTGACGCCGTGCCCGGCCCGGTCGGGGAGACGCTCATCACGATCATCTGCGCCGGGTCGCTCATGTCGAAGTAAGCATACTGGCCGCTGCCGGTCATGTCGCTCAGCGTGAAGGACGCCGCCTCGACGTCGAACGTCAGCGTGGCCGTGTCTGGCTGCGCCAGCGTCGCCTCGGCCCAACCGGGCAGCATCGACTGCATGTCGGGCGGGCACAGCATATCCATGATGTTCCACGTGATACGGAAGCGCCCATGCAGGCTGTAGTTGACGGCCTGGCCCTGATCGCCGCTGCTGCCCACGCCGATGGGGGCGGGCGTCGCCGTCGGCGTTGTGGATGCTGACTCGTCACCTTCGGTGCCAGGGATCTCCAGCGGCAGGGACACGCTGCAGATATTGCCGTCGCGCGTGTTGACCGACCAGAAGATGCTCGCGCTGCCATCGTCGAGCAGCGTCAACGAGATCACCGTCCGCGCGCCATCGCCCGTGTCGCCCTCGAATGTGTAGTATCTGTCACCTGCCTGATACAGCGTCTGCGACCCGGTGCCGTAGTCGAGCAGCATGCTGCCATCCGGCTGAGGGGCGACGCGCGCCTCATCGAACTCTGGCGGCGTGTTGCGCTCGTTGCACTGCTCCGGGCTGGTCACGAACGGCAGCCCGACCCGGTAGATCGTGTCGCTCGGCGGCGTCTGCGTCGGCTCCGGCGTCGACATCGGCGGCGTCTGCGCGCAGACCGATTCGTCGGCGGTCACCAGTTCGAGCAAGTAATCGCCGGTCAGCGTGCAGCCGTTTTCCTCGGCCATCACCAGATGGACGCGGATCTGATCCGGCGCGATCACCTCGTATTCGCGCGTCATCGTCACCCGCTTGCTGCCGATCGTCTGGCCGTTCTGGTCGTACATCAGCTCGGTGCGCGTCTCCGGCGCCTGGCTGTAGATGCTGCTCGTGCCCGGCAGGTAGGGGTGATCGCCGCTCTCCCAGACGATGAACGGCAGCCCACCCGGATTCTCGTAGCCGCACAACGGCTGGCCCGGATTGCTGTCGTCCATGGCGCTGGGGCCGTCGTTATCGCCCGTCAGCGCCTGGCATTGGCCGGATTGCGTCATCGAGAACGGCTGTGCGCGCCAGTAGCCATTGATCGGCAGCATCTGGCTGGGCACCATGATCTGGACTAACTGATCGACGTAGCGGCGGACGATCTGCTTGCGCCGGATGTTCGACCCGTCGACGTAGTCGTGCGCGCCATCGCGAACGGCACGGCGCAGCGTCGCGCTGTCACGCTCGCTCAGTGCCGGGCGGCCTTGCAGCGCGGCTTCTTCCTGCCCGTACTGCGCGACCGCGTTGCTAATCGCTTCTGCACGCGGATCGCGCGGCGCCTCGCCTGCGTGCTGCTCGTACCATTCGACCGCCCGTGAAATCGCTTCCGCGCGTGGGTCAATCGTGCTCGGCGTCTCGCGGCCATACTGCGCGACCGCGTCGGCGATGATCTGTGCGCGAATGTCGACCGGCGCGGATGGCTCCTGCCCGTACTGCGCGACCGCGTCCGCGATAATCTGCGCGCGCACGTCGACCGTCGTCCCGGCTTCCGCCTGAGCGACCTGTTCGGCTAGCACGCCGCCGTCTTGATCCATCGCCTCGGCAAAGGCGGCATTGTCCGGGCTGGCGCTCTCGAAATCCGCCACCTGCTGGCTGAACTCGGCGATTCCCTGCTCGATCAAATCGGCCACCAACTGCTCGCCGGAACTGAGCGCCCCGTCGCCGCTGAGCAGGCCGTTTGCCGCCGCCTGCCGGTCGATGCTCTGGCCGAGCGCTGCCGCCCCCGCATTCAGGTCTTGTGCGTAACCGGCCCTCACACTCAACAAGACGGCGATCAGGATGAGAAACAAACGATGAGATGTGCGCATGATGTCCTCTGACCTACGAGCGAAAGCAATACGCCTTCGAGTCAAGCACGCTTTGCCCACCGCGGCCTCATGCCGCCGGGGTAGGCGGTCTCCTCCTTTAGGTGTAGGCGCGCCTGTGGTCGGTCTAGGGGCGACCCGGGGGTCGCCCAGGGTTACATAAGCGGAGTCGTTCAGATCGCCAACCGCCAGTGGCTCGAAGCCACTGGCTGACACGTCAAAGCCTGCTGGAAGCAGGCTGCCAGAAGTTGCGCTATTGACCAGCCACCTTCCAGGTGGCTTACCCTCTGTCCAGCCCGATGCTTCGAGCATCGGGCGGCTTCTTTGGCAAAATAGTTCATAATCAAAATAATCATCAGACTTTGAATCCTTTCGGGTTTTCGGGTGATCGCCTGATTTCCTTTAGACTGCGGGGTAACGATGGACGATCTGAATCAGCGCACGGGGCTGGACGACATGGACGTGGAGATCCTGCGCCTGCTGCAGGACGATGCCAGCATCAGCAAGGCCGAGTTGGGCCGCAAGCTCAACCTGTCGCAGCCCGCCGTGCATCACCGTGTCAAACGGCTGGAGGAGCGCGGCTATATCCAGCGCTACGTGGCGATTCTCGATCACGAGCTGCTCGGACTCGATCTGATCTGCTTCGTCCAGGTCTCGGTCGCGCGCCATCATCGCGATCACATCGCCGCCTTCGAGCAGGTCGTGCTGGCGATGCCGGAGGTGCTCGACTGCCATCATCTGACCGGCGACGCGGATTTCCTGCTCAAGGTCGTCGCCCCCAACCGCAAAGCGCTCGAACACCTGCTGGTCGAGCGGCTCTCGGTGCTGCCCGGTGTCACGCACCTGGAGACGAGCGTCGTCCTGCGCGAGGTCAAGCACGTCACGGCGTTGCCATTGGAGTAGCGAATAGCTTTTAGCCATTAGCCGTTAGCTTTTAGCGGGAAAGCGAATGAGGAGCTTAGCGGATTAGTAAATTGAATATGCATTTGCCCTCACCCTATATCCCTCTCCCGAGCGGCGCTGCGCGCCTGGGCGAGGGACTTGCTCCCCTTCTCCCAGCGCAGCGGTCGGGAGAAGGGGCAGGGGGATGAGGGCTCGGATGCGAATTCGTGTTTCACTGACATTAGCCAAAAGCCAACACCCAATACCCAACTGCCAATAGCTGAACGCCGACCGCCGATAGCCGATCCCCTCCAGCTAAAAGCTAACAGCCAACAGCTAAAGGCTAAAATCCAAAGGATTTTTCATGACCGATCAACACTTACAAACCATGGGACAGCAGCACGGACGCCGCTCGTGGGCGGAGCCGTGGAAGATCAAGATGGTCGAGCCGATCCGCCTGACCACGCGCGCGGAACGCCTCCAGGCGCTGCAGGATGCCGGTTACAACACCTTCCTGCTCAAGTCGGACGATGTCTACATCGACCTGCTGACCGACAGCGGCACCAGCGCCATGAGCGACCGCCAATGGGCGGGCATGATGCTCGGCGACGAGGCCTACGCGGGCAGCCGCAACTTCTATCACCTCGAAGCGGCCATCCAGCAATACTACGGCTACAAGTACATCGTGCCGACCCATCAGGGCCGCGGCGCCGAGCACCTGATCAGCCAGGCGCTGATCAAGCCCGGCCACACAATCCCTGGCAACATGTACTTCACAACCACGCGCCTGCATCAGGAACTGGCGGGCGGCACCTTTATCGACGTAATCGTGGACGAGGCGCACGACCCGGCCAGCCTCCATCCGTTCAAGGGCAACATCGATCTCGATAAGCTCCAGGCCGTCATCGACCGCGTCGGCGCGGACAAGATTCCCTACGTCAGCCTGGCCGGGACGGTCAACATGGCAGGCGGCCAGCCGGTCAGCATGGCCAACGTCCGCGAGCTGCGCGCCTTCTGCGACCGCTATGGCATCCGCGTCTACCTCGACGCGACGCGCATGGTCGAGAACGCCTTCTTCATCCAGGAGCGCGAGGACGGCTACGCCGACAAGCCGATTGCCGCCATCCTTAAAGAGTTCTGCAGCTACACCGACGGCGCCTGGATGAGCGCCAAGAAGGACAACCTGGTCAACATCGGCGGCTGGCTGGCGCTCAATCACGAGGACGTCTTCGATCTGGCGCGCAATCTGGTCGTCGTCTACGAGGGTCTGCATACCTACGGTGGCATGGCCGGGCGCGATATGGAAGCGCTTGCCATCGGCATCGAAGAAGCCGTCCACGACGATCACGTGCGCAGCCGCATCGGCCAGGTGCGCTATCTCGGCGAACTGCTGGAGGAGTGGGACATCCCGATCGTGCGCCCGATCGGCGGTCATGCCATCTTCCTCGACGCCAAACGCTTCTACCCGCATCTGGCGCAGGATGTCTTCCCGGCGCAAACGCTGGCAGCCGAGTTGTATCTCGACGGTGGCATTCGCTCGATGGAACGCGGCATCGTCAGCGCCGGTCGCGACCCGCAGACGGGCGATCATCGCCATCCCAGGCTCGAACTCACGCGGTTGACCATCCCGCGGCGCGTCTACACCCAGGCGCACATGGACGTCGTCGCCGAGTCGGTCAAGTCGATCTACGACCAGCGCGAGCAGACGCGCGGCCTGTGCATGACCTACGAGCCGCAGTATCTGCGCTTCTTCCAATGCCGCTTTGAACCTGTGCGCGACGGGGTGTGAGGAATCGGTTCGTCCAGAGCACAAACAAGGAACGCATTCCGCCAGGGCATCAATGCCCTGGCTAAAGTGACGCCGGGTGAACCGGGCTGCTCAAGCGGAATCAGTCCCGTTCACGGGACACAACCTCAGCCGGATGGTTGACCATCCGGCGATCGCTTGTCTGAAGTCTGTTTAGTGAGTGCTTGTCTGGAGATTGTCACTGTGGGGCAGAGCAATCGAAAAGCGCGTGCCGACGTGGAGCGTGCTGCTGACGCGGATCTGGCCGTGGTGCTGCTCCACCACCTTCTTGACGATGGCCAGCCCCAGCCCGGTGCCACCTGGATCGGTCGTGCGGGCGTTCGGCGCACGGTAGAAGCGCTCGAAGATATGAGCCACGTCGTCTTCGGCGATGCCGATGCCCGTGTCCTCGATCTCGACGACGATGTCGCCGTTGCTGGCCGTCGTCCTGACCGTGACCGAGCCGCCCGCGGGCGTGTAGAAGATCGCATTTTCGACCAGGTTGCTCAGCGCTCGCCGCAGATCGTCTTCGTCGCCCAGGATCTGCGGCAGACCACGGGCATAAACCTGCGCGACGTGGATCTGGCGCTGGCTGGCCAGGCTGTCGACGTGCTTGCAGATGTCCCCCAGCAGCGTATTGACGTCGATGCGCGAAATCGTGAACTCGTTGACACTTTCCAGCCGTGAGAGCGTCAGCAGATCGTCGATCATCTTGGCCATGCGCGATGACTGCTGCTCGACCTCGTCCAGCAATCGGGCGCGTTTCTGCGGATCTTCGACGCGCCCGACCTGATGGATCTTGAGTTTGATCGACGTCAGCGGTGTTTTGAGGTCGTGCGTCGCCTCGGCGACGAACTCACGCAGCAGCTTGACCTTTTCCCGTTCGAGCGTCAACTGCAACCGCGCCTGTTCCGAGTACTTCTGCTCGGTGATGTCGGTCGTCAGCCCGGCGACGCGGTAGGCGCGCCCCGACGCGTCATAGATCGGCGTCACCCGCTCGCGCACCCAGCGGATCGAGTCATCCGGGCGGATGATGCGGAACTCGACGTCGTAGTTGCCTTCAGTCTGTTTGTGTAATCCGGCCAGGATGTGCTCCCGGTCATCCGGGTGCAGCGAGTTGGCGAAGGCGAGCTTGTCTGCGTGGAAGACGGACGCGTCACGCCCCCAGATGCGCTCGTAAGCCGGGTTGATGTAGAACGGCGGCTGCATCGGCTCCGCCAGCCACAGCGCGTCTTCCATCGTCTCCGCAATCTGCTGGAAGTAGCTGGCCTCGCGCTGGCGCTCGCTTTCGCTGGTTTGCAGCGCCCGCGCGGCGGAGTCGAGCGCAGCCCGCGTTTGCCGCGTCGAATCGAAGAAGATGTCGAGCATGCGCCGCCCGGCAACGCCCTTGTAGTTCGGCATCGACGGCGCGTAGCGGGTCAGATACCAGACCAGCCCCGGCCACAGCACGAGACCCGAAATCGTTTTCACCATGACATCGCCCGGCAGCAGCCTGATGAAGTCGACGCGTCCCAGGTCGGCCAGGATGCGGAAGGCGACCGCGTCCGTCCACAGCGAGAGAATCAGCGCCAGCCCGATCACCAGCCAATCTGGTGTGCCCCGGTTCAGGTTCTTGATGCCCTGGTAGCTGACGACGATCACGATCATGTCCAGCATGAACGCGACCACCGAGGCAAATGTCACGCGCGGGTCGGGGTCGAAATAGGTCAGCAGCTCGTTGACCGTCGCTGCGCGCAGGCTGCCCGCGCCCGGCAGCGAAAGATGCACCCGGTAGAGCATGAGCAGCAGCAGCACCAGCAGCGTCGAGCCCAGCACGCAGGCGAACATCATGCGGGCGGGCGGCGCGCCATCGACCACGTAGACGACCAGCAGCCCCGCCAGGATCGCCGGGACGAGCGTGCTGACGGGCAGGAACATGACGAGCTGCGGCAGCGGTTCGATGTAGATGCCGAATTGATTCTGGAGCAGCGCGACCATCACGCCGGTCGCCATCAGCAGCGGCGCGAAACCAAAGCGAGGCGTCAGCGCGTGCAGCAAGAGCACCAGTGTGCCCACGAGGAGGCTGTGCATGATCAGCAGCGCCAGATTGATGAGCGTTGCGTTCATTGGGAGGCCTGAGCAGGATTCATCGCGCTGAAAAAACGTTCACGTACCAGTATAAGTGAATCAATTCGTATTGCATATCAAAGTTTCCCTACATTTCCTTAATACTTGACGCGCCCGTATTTACACATTCATACGAACCCGCCGAATGCGCTCTCCAACGCCTCAACCTTGATCTCATTGCCGCGGTAGGATAGGCTTCCTAACTCAAAGAGCACAGAAAGCAGGTCCGCGCATGGCGCACGTCGTATTCATGGGTACCCCCGATTTCGCTGTTCCCGCCTTACAGCGCCTCATCGAGGAGCACACGGTCGTCGGCGTCGTCACGCAGCCGGATCGTCCCGCCGGACGCGGCAAGACCGTGCACATGTCGCCGATCAAGCAGGTGGCGCTGGCGGCAGGGCTGCCTGTCTTCCAGCCGGAGAAGCTGCGCCGCCCGGAGGCGATCGACGAGCTGCACCGCTGGGAGGCCGACGTCTTCATCGTCGCCGCCTTCGGGCAAATCCTGCCCCAGGCGGTGCTCGATATGCCGGTGTACGGCGCCCTCAACATCCATGCTTCGCTGCTGCCACGCTGGCGCGGCGCGGCGCCGATCCAGGCCGCCATTCGCGAGGGTGATACCATCAGCGGCATCACGATCATGAAGCTGGACGCCGGGCTGGATACCGGCCCGGTGCTGACCCGCTGCGCCATCGAACTGGCGGCGGACGAGACCGGCCAGAGCCTGCATGACAAGCTGAGCCAGATGGGTGGCGAACTCCTGATCGAGACGCTGCCCGGCTACCTGAGCGGCGACATCACGCCGCAGCCGCAGGATGAAGACTTGGCGACGCTCGCCCCGCGCATCGACAAGGACGAAGGCCGCATCGACTGGACGCGCTCCGCCGTCGAGATCGAGCGCACGATTCGCGCCTTCACACCCTGGCCTGGCACCTTCACCGTCTGGAATGGCAAGCTCTTGAAGATCCTGGCCGCAGATCTCTCGGCCGAGGCGAGCGAAGGCGAATCACATCCCGGCGTCGTCGCTGCGCTGGACGGCCACACGGTCATCGGCACCGGCGATGGCTTGCTCTTCCCGACGCGCGTGCAGCTGGAGGGCAAAAGCGCCGTCGATATCGACGCCTTCGTCCGCGGCTACACGTCGTTTGTGGGGTCTACGTTAGGGGCGTGAGCGCCCGGCTCAATCCACGAAGCGATACTTGACCAGCGTCCACAGCGCGACGGGGGCGTCCGTCCACTTGATCTTCTTGCCCTCGGTCCATTCGCGCCCGTTGTAGCTGATCGGCACTTCGTAGATGCGGATGCCCTGCTTGAGCACCTTGGCGGTGAACTCCGGCTCGAATTCGAAGCCGCGCGCGTGGATGATCATGTCGCGCACGACGTCGGCACGGAAGACCTTGTAGCACGTCTCCATGTCGCTCAGGATCGCGTTGTAGAGCATGTTCGTCGCCAGCGTCAAAATCTTGTTGGCGACCATGTTCCAGAAGTTCATCGCTTTGCGCGGGCCGCCCAGGAAGCGCGAGCCGTAGACAACCGACGAGACGCCTTCGACAATCGGCTGGATCAAGTGCGGGTAATCGCGCGGGTCGTATTCCAGGTCGGCATCCTGGATCAGCATGATATCGCCCGCCGCCGCCGCGAAGCCCGTGACCAGCGCCGCGCCCTTGCCCTTGTTTTGCTCGTGGAAGATGATGCGCAGGCCCGGACGACCTTCGTCCTGCATCTGGTGCAGCAGATCGCGCGTGCCATCGACCGAGCCGTCGTCCACGATCACGATCTCATCCGCGAGGCCGACCGCCTCCACACGCGTGAGCACCTTCTCCAGCGTTTCGACCTCGTTGTAGCAGGGAATGATCACGCTGAGCTTCAGCCCATTCTTGTCGACGGACATCTGCACGGTCTGGTAGTACGGCATCGCCATGGTCTCTTCAATCCTCGTCACACAAGCCGCAAACCCCGTTCAGGGGCACAAAATTCGCACAATAACAGCGCATTCTAAACGGAAGCAGGCGTTCAATCCAGTCACAACCAACGCCACCAGTGTACAGGCGATTCCGCCTCCGCCAGACGAAAGGTATGGCGCATCCGCCGTTCTGGTGGACATGCAAATCAGTTTGGGGTGGATGGTATTTGTCTCAGGACAGGCGCGTCGGCATCGTGTAACCCTGGCCAGGCACGGTCACGACGTAGCTGGGATGGCGTGGGTTGTCTTCCAGCTTCTGGCGCAGGCGTGAGATGTTGACGCGCAGCACCGAGTAATCGCCCTCGTACTGCTCGCCCCACACGTTGCGCAGCAGCTCGTCGTGTGAGACGATTTGCCCCGCCTTGCGCATGAGCGTCGCCAGGATGCCGTACTCGATCGGCGTCAGATGCAGGCGTTTGCCATGCATGGTCGCCTGCCGCCGCGCGAGGTCGAGCTCCAGATGGCGCACCGCCAGCCGCGGCTCGGCCACCGGCGTCCACTTGACACGGCGTAGCAGCGCACCGACGCGCGCAACCAGCTCTTCCGGGATGAACGGTTTGCTCAGGAAGTCGTCGGCGCCCGCTTCGAGCGCCAGGACTTTGTCGCGGCCCTGCGTGAAGCCGCTCAGGATGATCATCGGCAGGAAAGATTGCTCACGGACGCTGCGCAGGACGTCGAGGCCGTCGATGTCGGGGAGATTGAGGTCGAGCAGCACCAGATCCGGCGTCGCGCTCTGAATTTCCTCCAGCGCCGTCGTGCCATCTTCGACGCTGACTGTCGTGTAACCAGCCGTTTCCAGCAACGCCGCGACAACCTCTGCGGTATCGCTATCGTCTTCCACGATCAGGATTTGACGTTGGTCTTCGACTTCAATTACGGCAGGCATAACCCATCCTCTGGAGGCCCCAGCAATCATATGGATTATATCACGACTTTATAACTATAACGCAACTTTACCGTAATGCAATAGATCCACCTCTTAAGGGAGACGAAAAGGGGCCCGCCGTTGGCAGACCCCAGTGCAAAACGTCGGGCTTAGCCCCCCATGACCGTCGCTAGCGTGCTGCAGGCGGCGCAGCCCCCGCCGGGCCGGATCATGGCGTAGCCACCCATCGGATCGGTATCGGTGTAGAAGGGGAAGTCCACGTTCCAGATGATCATCAGGCGCACGCGCCCGCTCTGGGCGGACATGGCAGCCGCTTCCGCCAGCCACGCCGCGTGTTCAGCCAGGCTGGTGTTCTGCGCCCAGGCGAACGTCGACGGCAGCGGCGTGTTGAAGCCTTCCGGCGAGAGGTAACCCAGCTCCGTCCAGCAAACAGGCTTGCCGCCGAACGGGTTGTAGCCGCGTGCCAGCATCGAGCTGAAGTAATAGCTGGGGTAGCTGCCACGCGGATCGCCGCTCTGCTGCGACGGCGGGATGATACCTTCGTTGTAGTGCAGGCCCACGCAGTCGAGATACTGCGCTGCGCCCGCCTGGCCCATCTGCTGCATGAAGACGTCGTCGTTGCAGCCCTGCGCCGTGCAGCCCGCCGCGCCGAAGAAGCCGGTTGGCGCCGGGGCACCGCTGATGACGAGCACGTTCGGGTTCGCGCCCTTGATCGCGTTGTAGGCAGCGGCCAGCAGGCGGGTGTAGTTGCCGCCGTTGATCTGCCCCGCAGGCCATTCGCGGTCAATGTTCGGCTCGTTCCACACCTCGATCGCATCCGCACCCTGGGCGGCCACACCGGCCACGAAGCGGGCATACTGGCTGATGTAATCGTCGAAGTTGCCCATCTGGCTCGTGTTGCCGACGACGCCGATCAGGATCTTGAAGTTGTTGGCGCGCGCTTCGCTGATCAACCCGGCGACCGCCGAAGGATCCTGGCCGAGTGTGTAGCGGAACTGCCGCTTGACCCACGTCATCCGCGCCGAGCGCATGGCGTTGACCGTGCCGCTGTTCAGCTCCAGCACGTGTCCGCCCAGCTCGAAGCCACCGGTGGCCGCGGCCCCGGCGACCGGCGTCGGCAGGCTGCCGTCCGGGTTCGGCGTCACGGCAGCAGTTTCGACCGTCACCTCGTTACAGGCGACCACGATCGTGCGGTCGAAGCTGGTGCGCGCTTCGTACTGCTTGCCGAACACGTCGGTGACGAGGAAGCGCCAGCCGAAATAGAGCGTATGCGCGTCAGCCGGGTCCTCGATCGTGACACACGAGTCGATGCCGTTGACGAACTCCGCCTGGGTCCAGTCCCAGCGGCGCACAATCGACAGGTTGACGGAGAATTTCTCTTCCAGGGCGCCGCGCGCAGCGCTGAAGGCGAGCCAGATCGGGTCGGTCGGGGTTGCGGTAGGCTCGGCCTGCGCGGCGGCGGGGAGGGCGGCGCCGATCTGCGAAAGCAGCACGAACGCGATGATCGTGCACAGCAGCGCCAGACTGAGCGCGTTGGATTTCGAACGAGACGTCGTCTGCATGGGAGTAAATACCTCTTGCGTATGAAGACTCAGGCGCGTACGGCGAGCACACGCACTGGGGCAAAAGGCTACATCAAAAGCACTGTTTTTTCTATGGTATTGCGAAAGATTACGAGGTTGCTACCGGGCGCTCAGCCTACGCTCTGTGATTTTGCCGCGCCTTCAGGGGCCAGCCGGGTCAAGAAAGTGAGGGGCGGGCTGCGCCCCTCGTCTAGAGTGGGTGACGTCAGGCCGACAGCGTCCGCCGCAGACGGATGCCGGTCACGATCAACTGCAAGAGCATGATCGCGGCCGCGGCCATACACCAGGGACAGATCGCTTGCAGGATCGTGAGCGAGACGTAGATCAGGTATGTGTGGTAGAGCATCCCGAACAGCACAATGCCGAACAAAAGGATCACGCTGTAATCGCGCAGGAAAGCAATGCGCTGATCAAACAGCAGAATCGCGAGGATGGTCAGGTGCGCCAGCAAGCCCCAGGTCGCCGTCGGCACGCCGAGCACGTAGGCCCAGGCGCTGTTTTCAACCACGCTGCAGTTGACGATGCCTTCGTTGGTACACGGCAGCACCTGTCCGCTCAACTTGTTGTAGGTCATGTACCCGGTGATCAGAATGCCTACCACCGCCAGCAGCAGGCTGATGCGGCGCAGCAGGGAGCCGCGCGCGTCATTTGCCGATACCTGGGCATCACTTTGAGACGCATTGAGCGTGGACACGATCGATTCTCCTTAAGTGCGCTGTGTGCGCCACCTGTAAACCATCTACACCATCAACACACGAAGGACGCGCACGGCGAAGGTCTCGCCTTTGCGAGCCACCTCAACCCCAGCCGGGATGATCAGCAGGCCATCCGCCAGTACCATCGACAAAAGAGCGCCCGAGCTTTGCGTACCAGTCGCATAAGCGGTCGGGCGTCCGTTTTCGCGTCGCAGTGTAACACGAATGTAGCTCTGCCGTCCATCGGAGGCAATGTCTTCGCCCGCGACCGCCTGAATCGTCGGGATGGCGTCGGGGATATCCAGCAGCTTGAGCAGCGCCGGGCGCACGAACACGTCGAACGTGACCATGGCTGAGACCGGGTTGCCCGGCAGCCCGAAGAACGGCACCTTACCCAGCTTGCCGAATGCGAGCGGCTTGCCGGGCCGGATGTTGATGCGCCACAGATCGATCTTGCCCAGCTCGTCCAGCACCGTGCGCACGAGATCCGCCGCGCCGACCGAGACGCCCGCCGAGCTGAGGATGACGTCCGGCTTGGCGTCGAGCGCCTCGCGGAACCGCTTGCGCACGTCGTCCAGCTCGTCGCGCGCCGTGGGGATGCGCACCGGCTCCGCGCCGATCTCCGTCACCAGTGCGGCCAGCGTGTAGCTGTTGCTATCGTGGATCTTGCCCGGCTCCAGCGGTTGATCGACCGCCACCAGTTCGTCGCCCGTGCTGACGATGGCGACCCGCGGGCGGCGCAAGACCTTCACCTTCGCCATGCCCAGCCCGGCCAGCGTCCCCAGCGCCGCCGCGCGAATGCGCGAGCCCGCGTAGAGCACCGTATCGCCCGCGTGGAAGTTCTCGCCCGGCTGGCGCACGTTGTCCCCGGCCTGAACCGCCTTTTGTACGCCAACGTCACCCGGCAGCGCGATCGCATCGCCCGCCGCCCAGGTCGCGTCCGTGTCCTCGATCGGCACGACCGCATCTGCGCCGTCCGGCACCGCCGCGCCGGTCATGATGCGCGCCGCCTCACCCGGCTGCAATGTCCCCTCCGGCGCCTTGCCCGCCGGGATGTCCATCGTCACGCGCAGGTGCGTCGGCGACTCCTTCGTCGCCGCGGTCACATCAGCCGCGCGGAGGGCATATCCATCCATGCTCGAATTGGCGAAGTGGGGCACGTCGTGCTCGGCGATCACGTCCTCCGCCAGCACGCGCAGATACGCCTCGGCCAGCGGCACCGATTCAGCGGGCAGACGTTTGAAGTGGGTCAAGATGCGCGTGAGGGCATCATCGACGGAGAGGAGGTCGGCCATAAGGCAAGAGGTTCCAGCTTAGTTAGGCACTATGAGCTATTGAACCGCAAAAACGCCCCGGACGCAAAGGGGAAGCGTCACCAACACCAAGGGATCATCGTCCTGCCGGTCCCTGGTAGGGGGCGCATCACGATGCGCCCAGGCTTCATACTGCGAACAGCGACTTCACAGCCAGGCTGAAGCCGGGGATAACCTCGCCGCCATCCAACACTTCCTCACCCGCCAGGCGCTGGATATCGCCCTGTGTGTAGACGACGACCGACTGCATGCGCGGATTGAGTACCCAGACTGCACGAACGCCGTCGCCGAGATAACGGGCGACTTTCTCGTCGACGTCCACATACTGATCGGTGGGGGAGATGACTTCGATACAAAGGTCGGGCACGAGGATGAACGGCTTCTCTTTCCAGGCTGGATCGCCGGACTTGTAAGCGGCCATCCGCTCCGCCGCATAGACCATCACGTCGGGCAGCCGCGATCCCTTGACCCAATCCGGCCTATCGGTGAGGATGAAGGTGGATTCGGTATAGCGGACGATGACACCTGCCCGCTCGAATGCCGCCAGAAGATCGTTGAGGAGCTTGATGATTTCGGCGTGTTCGGCGGTGGTCGGCATCTTGGGTCTCCGCTGATCGTCGATCAACTCAAACGGCCCGTGCTGATCGAAAAGTCGAGTGAATTCTTCCATCGCCATGCCGATAATGACCGGCGCGTCACGCGTGACCATGGGCTGCTCCGACCACCTGTTCACATGAATCCGAGTATACCATAGGGCCATTCTGCACACTCGCCTCCCTTCTGCTTCATCATCCTGTCTGCGCACCGTGAACTGTGAACCGGGCACCCTGCGTACCCACAACTGAGCACTGAGCACCGAGCACTGAGCACCACCTTCCCCAATTTGAGGAAGATTTAAGGTGGCTTAAGCGCCCGTTCAGCCTTCGTTGCGCGAATCATGCTAAGGTTCCTAACGTAAGCACGAGACAAATGTCGTGCCATCGAGCCAAAGGACACACAATGCCTCAAAACCCGCAACCCCCCAACCACGAACCCGACGATGACGATCAACCCGTAGGCCGCCTGCTGACCCGCCGCGAGGCGCTCTCGTTCCTGGGCGGCCTCGGCGCGGTCATGGTGGTCGGCGGCGGACTCACCCGCCTCGACCTGAGCCAACTCACGCCCACGCTCTTGCAGACGGATGCGACCGCGACGCCGCTGCCCTCGTGCGTCGTGCGCCCGGCGCTGACCGAAGGGCCGTACTTCGTCGACGCCATGCTCAACCGCTCCGACATCCGCGTCGAGCCGTCGGACGACAGCATCAAAGAAGGCACGCTGCTCAAACTCAAGATCAATGTCTCCGATGTCAGCGCGGGCACCTGCCTGCCGGTCGAGGGCGCCCAGGTCGATATCTGGCACTGTGATGCGCTCGGCGTCTATTCCGGCGTCAGCGATCCGGGCTTCGATACGTCGGATCAACTCTGGCTGCGCGGCTACCAGCTGACCGATGAATTCGGTGGCGTCGAATTCACGACCATCTATCCCGGCTGGTATTCGGGCCGGGCGGTGCACATCCACTTCAAGATCCGCACCGATCCGGAGTCGGATACCGGCTACGAATTCACGTCGCAGTTCTTCTTCGACGAGGAACTGACCGACGTCGTGCACTCGAAGCAGCCCTACGCCAGCAAAGGCACGCGCGATACCTACAACGACACCGACAACATCTACCAGAGCAGCGATGGCCTGCTCACGCTGACGCTCGAACCCCTGGAAGACGAAGAAGGCTACACGGCGACCTTCGATATCGGCCTGGATTTGAGCCAGCCGTCGCCGGAAGAACAGGGCATGGGCGATGGTCAGCCTGGCGGCAGACCGCCTGGCGGTCGCCCCTAGATCGTCCGCAAGAGCGAGGAATCAAAAAGGATGCACGTGCATCCTTTTTTGTTCGGCCCCGAATGGGTCGTGTGGGGGATGATTACGGCTGTTCGCCCGCGAAGAAGTCCATCACGCGGTCGAAGAAGCCTTTGCCGTTGCGCTGCGGCTGAATTTCGCTGCTGAACGTATTGGCGAGTTCTTCGAATAGGTGGCGCTGCTCGTCCGTCAGGCGCGTCGGGATGTCGACCGCGATGTAGACAAGCTGATCGCCGCGCCCGCTGGTCGAGCCATCGCTGCGCAGCCGTGGCACACCCTTGCCGCGCAGGCGGAAGACTTTACCCGTCTGCGTCCCTGCCGGGACGACCAGTTCCTGCTCACCTTCGATCGTCGGCACGAAGATGCGGTCGCCAAGCGCGGCCTGCGCCACGTTGACCGTGATGTCGAGGATGATGTCGTTGTCCTTGCGCTTGAAGTATTCGTGCTCCTGCACGTGGACGACGGCGTACAGATTGCCCTTCGGCGCATTCATGTCGCCGGAATCGCCCTCGCTGCGGATCTGGATCTGCAAGCCCTCGCGCACGCCCGGCGGGATGTGGATGCTGAGCGTGACCGGGTTACGCAGCCGACCGGCGCCGCGGCAGTTGTGGCATGGCGTCTGCACGACCTCGCCCTTGCCCTGGCAGCGCGGGCACGTCTGCACGCTGATCATCGTGCCGAGCAGCGTCTGCTGTGGACGGCGAATCTCGCCTGCGCCGCCGCACTCCGGGCAGCGGATCAGCGTCGTGCCGGGTTCGGCGCCGTTGCCGCCGCAGACCGTGCACGTATCCAGCCGCTCGAACTCGACCGTCTTCTCCGTGCCGAAGACCGACTCTTCGAACGTGATTGTCACCTCGACCCGGCGGTCTTGCCCCGGACGCGGGCCGCGCCTGCGCGCCGAACGCCCGCCAAAGGCCGCGCCGAAGAATTCCTCGAAGATCTCGTCGAAGCCGGGGAAACCGGTCGCGTTGAAGCCGCCCGCGCCGCTGCCGACGCCCGCGGCGCCAAACCGGTCGTAGCGCGAGCGCTGGTCGTCATCGGACAGCACCTGGTACGCCTCGTTGATCTCCTGGAATTTCGTGTGGGCTTCCGGGCTTTTGTTGACGTCCGGGTGCCATTCGCGCGCCAGGCGGCGGAAGGCTTGTTTGATTTCGTCTTTGCTGGCGCTCCGCGAGACGCCGAGGACATCGTAATAGTCTCTTGCCATAGGATAGCCTTTAGCCGGTAGCCATGAGCTTTTGGCCTAGTACATCACCAAAACTAGGTTGACACGTCACTTGCCTCAAGAAGAAGGCAGTGCAAATGTGCAGAAAGTGTGCTGGCGTCCGCCGGACGTTGAAACGCCCGGCTAAGGTTCATCAAGCGCACTAAAGGCGCTTCGTTTTTACATCTGGCCAATTTAGCCCCTTCAGTAGCAGTTGTGCTAGATCGGTCACCCAGCAAAAGCTAAATGCTTGATACAAAGAGCCTCCTCAAGGGGAAGACCCAACAGGAAATTGCAGTAGACACAGCAGAGATGCGCGGTC
>JADLAY010000047.1 GCA_020849765.1 Anaerolineae bacterium | reverse complement strand
TCGAGGCCGACGAAGGGCAATTCGACGATGGGGTACTCATCGCGCTGGTAATCCGGGCTGCTCACCACGTTCTTGGCCGCCTGAAGCTGGGCGTACGTCTTCGCCGCCTCGCTGGTGGCGCTCGCCAATGTCTTGAGCAGCACATCAACCGGCTGGCCGATAACCTTCGAGGCCGGCACAGATGTCAGCTCGGCCACCTGCGGATTGCAGAACGCGACGCGATTCTCGTCGTCGACGAAGAAAATGCCCTCGGAGATGGTGCGCAGGATGGTTTCCAGCCGCACGTTGCGCTCGTGGATAGCGGCGGTGAGCATAATGCGTTCCAGCGCGCGCCCGGCGGTGTGCGCCAGGTTCTCCATGAGGCGGATGTTGTCCTCGTCGTAGTTGTCTTCACCGGCGATCCCGGCCAGGATGCCGCCTACCATGCCCGATGCATTCGTGATGGGCAGCGCGGCTACCACCTGTACCTGAAGCGCGTCGAGCAGCGAGCGCACCTGCGGCGGCGTGGACAGGTCCGGTTTGTACAGCACGGGTTGAAGCGAGTTGGCGAAGCGCGGCAGGATCAGGTCAAAGAAGCCCGCCTCGTGAATCGTGGCCAGGTAGTCGGGCACTTCGCCGTGGTCGCTGTCGATGCAGGTTCCCTTCAGATCGCCGGAGCCGTCCATGTCCAGCCACACGCACGCATGGCGCACCACGCCGATCTCATCGACCAGCGAGCACAGCGCCTTGGCGATGTCCTCGACGTTGTTCAGGTTGGCGAAAACGTGCCACGCGCGCAGCAAATGCTGGTTGGACTGGATCGACTCATGCTGCGACTGGTGCTGCTGCACGTTGTACAGCGCCGACGTGATCTGCGCGCTCAACTGCTCGTAAATGATCAGGTCGTTGTGCGAAAGCGGCTTGCCCTTTGGCGCGAAAATGCCCATCACGCCGAGCGCGCCTTCCTGGTGGACGAGTGGGATGATGGCCGCCGCCTCTGCTTCGCTCAGGATGGGCACGGGCACAAAGTGGCGGTGCTTCGCAATGTCCGAAAAAAGCTGCGTGACGCGGTTCTGGAACGTCCACAGGAACGGGTCGCACTCTTCGGGCCGTAAGATGCTCTCGTACAGGCGGTTGCGGCTGTTGATCTCATCGCTGCCCGCGTACAGGCGCAGTACGTCGCCTTCGGGCAAGAGCACTGCCACGCCGTGCAGCCGAAAGGTGTTCGTGATCAGCCGGATGGCGCGCAGGATGAGCGTGTAATTGTCCGAGGCGGTGTGCAACAGGCTGGACAGCGACGACAGCGCGTGCAGGTTGCGGTTAAGCTGGATCAGCTCGCGGTTTTGTTGGTGCTGCCGCAGGATGATCTGGATGTGGTGCTGCAACTTCTCTTTGGTCATGCGCCGCGTCAGGAAATCGTCCGCGCCCGCCGTGATCATATCCGCCTGGTAGGCCGGGTCCTGGTTCGCCGTGAGCAGAATCGAGGGGATGGTCGGAAAGCGGCGCTTGAGGTGCACGATCACGTCGCGCGTGCGGTTCGCAAAAAGCGTATCATCCAGCACGATCATGTCGTAGCGGATGTTGGACAGCGTTTTCACGGCCTCGCGCAACTCGGAAAAGGAGTGCAGTTCACAGCTTTCGCCGAGCAGCGGCGTAAGCCATTGCAGCTTGTCATCGTTCACGAGCAGAGCGAGAGCAGGCTTGACATCTGGCATCATGGGACGTTTTTCCAACCCTCTTCGGAGTTACCGTTCCTTCGATCACAGTGCGTCAGGGCGTGTCGGCTCGGCCAACAGGCCGGGCAGCGTGCTTATCACGCCCTTCTTTATCACCGTGAAAGCTGCCGAAAGGTAACTCGCCCAGTACACGCACGCGCTGCTACGCGAGTTGACAGCGCCGGTCATTTTCCGCACAGCGGCTGCGTTAATCGCAGCGGTTACTGAGGCGTCAAGTTTATCTGGCTACTACCTATTGTATGTCAAAATGGGCGCGTTTTGAGCGGTTGATTCAGGTCATTATCAACCGCTAACAAGTCTTTTATGAGAACCTGGATAGAATTATGGGGGGGAAGCCGGTCGGGCCAGACCATGCGCCGGGCTTATTCTTCGTCTTCGGGGAGCAGACGCTTCATGACGTTGCCGAGAATCTTGCCCCATTGTGTCGTGGACCGCTTGCGGCGCTCTTCTACCGTGCGGTGTGTGCTGCCGCCGTTGACTTTGGCGAATTTGCCGCGCCGCTCGTCTTCGCGGTCCATGATCAGACCCAGGCGCAAGAGGCCAACGCTCGTGCTGTAGGCCGGGCTGCGGAGTTGGTCGGCCATGCCGCTCAGCCGCTCCGGCTGGGCGACGCGCACCGGCATCTTCAGGACGTCGGCGGCGATGTGCTTCATGCCGGGCAATTGCGCCGAGCCGCCGGTGAGCACCGCGCCCGCTGAGAGCAGGCCGTCGTAGGCGCTGTACTTCAATTCGCGCAGCACGAACTGGAACAATTCTTCCACGCGCGGCTGTACGATGTGAGCCAGATCGATGCGCTGCACGCGGCTCATGTGCTCTTCGCCGAAGGGCTGGACGATGAACAGCTCGTTCTCGTCCACCTGGCTGGGGTCGGCGTGGCCGTGTTCAATCTTGTGCGCCTCGGCAATCTCATAGGGCAGGTGCAGGCCGAGCGCGATGTCGTTGGTGATGTGCCACCCGCCCACGGAGATGACCGCCGTGTGCCAGACTGTGCCGTCGATGAACACGGCCAGATCGGTGGTCCCGCCGCCGATATCGATGATGATCACCCCCATCTCGCGCTCGGCGTCGGTGAGCACCACTTCGCCCGAAGCCAGCGGGTTCAGGATGAAGCGGTCGACGAACACGCCCGCGCCCTCGATGCACTTTTCGAGGTTTTGCAGGCTGCTCGACGCCGCCGTGACGATGTGCGCCTCGACTTCCAGCCGGAAGCCGTGCATACCCAGCGGGCTGCGGATGCCGTCCTGACCGTCCAGGGTGTAGCTGCGGGGGATGATGTGCAGCACTTCGCGGTTGTGGGGCAGGGCGATGGCGCGGGCCGCTTCCATGGCGCGCTCCAGGTCGCTCAGTTGCACGCCGCGCGGGCTGCTGATGCCGACCACGCCTCGGCTGTTGCGGGAGTCAATGTGCGCGCCGGCCACGCTGACGAAAGCGCGCCCGATGTTGTAGCCGCTGCTGCGCTCGGCCTTGTGCACCGACGACGAGATCGCACCGGTCAGGGCGTTCACGTCGTTGACGACGCCCTTCTTCATGCCGCGCGACGGCTCGACGCCAACGCCAACGACGTGGATGTCGTCTGCGCGCACTTCGCCGACCAGGGTGCAAATCTTGGTGGTGCCGACGTCAATCCCGACTACAACTTCGCCCATCGTGCTTTGCGTGGTGTATGGTCACTTTCGCTGCGAACGGTTTTGTCCTGTCCGGGCCGTTACGGGGCAAGACTAATGTACGGCGCGTCCGGGTCGGTAACGTTCAGCTCAACGATCTGGCGGCGCGCCCCGGCGTACACTTCGTCCACAATCCGGTTCATGACGGCCATCTTGGCCGCCAGATCCGCGCCGTTGCCGAACCAGAGCACCCACCCACGCCCGTCGTGATAGCCCAGTCCCTTGACAGGATCATACACGATCTCATCCACATTCGGATAGAGCGCTTTGAACTGGAGCGCCCCCGCCACGGTAGCACGGTCAATACAGCTTCCGGGGCCAAGCACCTCGTCCATGCCTTGCAGCGGACACGGCCCCAGGTTGACGCTTTGTGACGGCTTCTCCACGATGACGCGCACCAGGTCGGGCAGGTCTTCACGAAGCTGCATGACGCGCCCGCCGATGTCCACCCAGACGCGCTGGCCCGCCTGCTCCCAGATCAGGGCCGGCTCGCGCTCGGTGATGCTGATCTGGACCAACGTGGGCGGCCAGCCGATCTCGACGCGCGCACTGGCCACGGCGGGGTCGGCTTCCAGGCGCGTCTCGATTTCCGCCGGATCAACCCAGAAGACGTGCATCCGGGCGATTTCGCTGCGCTGGAAGATCTCGCCCGATGTCAGGTAGCGTGTGCCGCCGACGTAGATCACGTTCACAAAAAAGGCGTCCCGCGTCAGGAACAGATACAGCACCACCAGCAACGCGGCGACAATCAGCGCGCTGAACAGCCGGGTGCTGACATAGATTTGCAGGGGCATACCACGTGGGATGGCGGCGGGCGGCGGCGCATGCGAGCGAATCGCCTTGCGTAAGCGGCGGATACGGCGGCGCTCGGCCATGTCGGCGGCGGCTTCCGGGCGCGCAATCGTGACATGGCCAAGATCGCGCGACCGCTCGCGGCCCACACCCTCAACGGGCGCGGGAGTCGAAGCAGGCGTCGAGGTCGGCGTGCTGCGCTCCGAAGATCGGTATCCCATGCCGACAATGATAGCCCCCGCGCCGGTTGTTTGTCCAATGGGAAGGGCGGAAACACCGGGCCGGCGCGATAGAACCGCCCTCACCCTTCCCTCTCCCGGAACGGGCACAGGTCGGCGAAGGTGTAGGCGCGGTTGCCATAGCCGTAGCTGTTGAGCGGGATCAGCGCGTCGGGCCGTTCCTGGGCCGTCTCAAAGACCTCTGCACACGCCTGGGCCGGGCTGCGCGTCCGGTTGAAGGCGTCGATGAAGGACTTGGCCAACGTCACGTACACCTGCCCCGGCGTCCCGGCGGGATTCTCGCTTTCCAGCGCGGCATAGGTCGCGTTGGCCGAGCGGCGGGCGTCGTTGGCCGCCTGGGCGATCATCTTGCGCATCCCGGCATAGGCGCGCAGCACGAACGCCTCGTTGGCGACATTCCACGGCTGGAGCGCCGCGTCGTCGCGCACCTTGTCATAGAGCCGGATCGCGCCTTCCAGATCGCCCTGTTCCAGCAGCATGTCGGCGTCGTGCAGGGCATGGATGCGGTACACCGGCGCTTCGATCTCCACGACCGCCAACCGGTAATTCTGCCCGTCCCAATCCCACATTTCGGTGCTGCGGCGCTGCGGGCCTTGCGCGGTGTCAAAAGCGGGCGTCAGGCTGAGCGAGACTTCCAGGATGCCGTCGTCGTCCAGGTCCGCGATGACCACGCGGGCGTTGTTGGCGCTGATGGGCGTACTGTTCAGCGGGCTGAATGCGCCGAGTGTGCCGCTCCAGCTCAGGATGTGCATGGCGATGGCGCACCGCCCGGTCTGGCACGTCTGTTGCG
>JADLAY010000046.1 GCA_020849765.1 Anaerolineae bacterium | reverse complement strand
GTATATGAAACCAACAAGCGGGTATGTTGATATCACACTGCATGACAACCTTCAGTTGACCATCGAAGCGAGCAGGGCATTCCTCAAGGACATTGGTATTGCCGGTGAAATCATCAGCACCCCTGGGCATTCGGATGACAGCGTGACGCTGGTCCTGGAGGAAGGCGCGGCATTTACGGGGGACTTGCCGGGCCTGGGCTTTGCTGATGAAATGATCATTGACGACGTCACGCGGAGTTGGGCCAGCATTCGAGCGTTGCATGCGAAGATGATCTACCCTGCTCATGGACCGATGCGACCAATATAGATGCAAAAAGGTTCAAGACAATGGAACAGCGAATACGAGAGCGCTTTAGTGACACTATTTTGCAGGAAGCCATGGCTCGCTATGGCATCGCGAACAACCAGATCAGCCTCCTCGATGGCTTCGAGAGTTTCATCATAGTTGCATAACCCGCGCTTGCCATCAGCAGGATCATGCGAGGAAAGTAATGCTCTCAGACATTCAGAAAGCCGAGTTCCAGCAGGCTGGTGTTGTGCGGCTCACAGGTGTCTTCAGCGAGGCCGACGCGCATCGCATGTGTCAGAAGATATGGGATCACCTTGCAGAGAAACACGGCATCCGTCCTGACAACCCTGCGACGTGGACGATCAGGCAGCCCACCGGCTTTCAGGCGCTGACGCGATCACGAGCGTTCAATGCTATTGCGACTCCGCTGCTTGAAAATACACTTGACCAGATTCTCGGTGAAGGCGCGTGGGAAAAGCCAGATTACTGGGGTGCACCGCTCGTCACGTTCCCCGGCCACTCGCCAGAGTGGCAGGTGCCGAAGAGCCAGTGGCATTTGGACTTCTCTCCCCGAGGGCGGGTGCATCCACTGCCTGGGGTGCGCGTTCTGGCGTTTCTTGCGCCTGTAGCGCCGCGTGGTGGCGGAACACTCGTCGTGCAAGGCTCCCACACACTGGTCGAACGTCTCGTGGCTGCCGGAGGCGCGGGCCGTGGGCACTCGACCGAAGTTCGCAACGTGTTGGCGCGGGCGAGTGCGTGGTTTCGTAACCTGTGGGCCAACGGCGGCGACACTGATCGCATCAGGCGCTTTATGACAGAAGGCGACGTAGTCGATGGGGTGGCTGTGCGCGTGATTGAACTCACAGGCTCGCCGGGAGACGTCATCTTGATGCATCCCTGGGCTTTCCACGCGCCCTCGCCCAACTGTGGAACAACGCCGAGGGTCATGATGAGTCATTCGGTATTTCGGGCCGGTGCACTTGCCTGGGAGGCTTGAAGGCTTGCAGGCTGCTGTTCAGCAACAGCACATCGTGATAGAACACCGCAATCATGGTAAGCTACCGCACGTTAATCAGGTAAAGATAAGTAGTGTTTGAAAGGAGCATTACTGATGGGTGGTTATAAGGTCTTAACAGATGAGCAGGTACAGAGTTTCCTCGACAAGGGTTATCTAGTGGTGAAAGATTGCCTGGATACCCGCATCGCTAATCGCTGGATCGATGAGGCATTTGATCGACTGGGCTACAGCAGGCATGACCCCGGCACATGGGAGAAAGACATCATCTGGATGGATCACAAAAATCAGTTGCCTGTGCGCGAAGTTGCACCGAAGGCATGGGCTGCCATCCTTGATGTGATCGGCGGTGAGGATCGCCTGGAGACTCAGGTCATGGGGATTGAGTCCCGTCACTTCAGCACGATCAATTCGTTCATCTGGTCAGATGCGTTCATCGTCAACTTCCACCGTGGCGCGGATCAGCCCTGGCAACCCCCGTCTCCCCAGGTAAAGGGTTGGCACAAGGACGGCAGTTACTTCAGGCATTTCCTCGACAGCCGCGAACAGGCGCTCTTGCCGATCGTTCTCTGGTCCGACATGTTGCACCAGGGTGGCGGAACGTTTATCGCGCCTGACTCGGTGCGTGTTGTGGCACGCTATCTCTACGAACATCCCGAAGGGGTTCACCCGCGTGACTTCAAATTCCAGGAGCTGATCAGCCAGTGCAACCGGTTTGAAGAAGTGACAGGTCAGGCAGGCGATTTTGTGATTTGTCACCCATTCATGTTGCACGCCTCCTCGCAAAATGCGATCCGCAGGCCACGCTTTATGAGCAACCCGCCAGTCGTGCTCAAGGAGCCGATGAACCTCAACCGCGAAAATCCTGAAGACTTCTCCCTGCTGGAACGAGCGACTTTGCATTACCTGGGGCTGGAGCGATTGAACTTTCAACCGGCTGCGCCGCGCGAATCCTATTGGTGGCCTGTGGGTGTGGAAAAGGTTCAGGTGTAATGGTGTAATGGGCTCGCAAACCTTTAAGACAAAGGTGTCCATTTCGGGCAGCAGGGTATTCATCCCAATCCCGTTCGATCCGAACGAAGTGTGGGGGGCCAAACAACGGCACCATATCACAGGATCGATTAACGGTATCGCCATCCGGGGCGCGCTCAACTCGGATGGCAAGGGTTACTTCTTTCCACTAGGCCCCGCGTGGCGGCGCGGGGCCGGAATCGGCCCCGATGAACAGGTGATAGTCGCGATCTCCCCTGAAGGACCGCAACAGGACAATATGGCTCAGGATATTACGGCAGCGCTTGCTTCGGAGCCTCAGGCGTTGGCTTTCTTCGAGTCGCTCCCCACGTTTTATCGTAAGAACTACATCAGGTGGATTGAGAGCGCCAAGCGCCCGGAGACTCGCGCCGCGCGGATCGCTGAAACGGTCTCATTGCTCAAGGCTGGAAAGAGGGAGAAGTGACCGCGTGAAGTGGGATCAGGATTAGAATCAAATCAATGCTGGGCTATGAGCAACTTTCCGCTGAAGAGAAGGTGCGCCGCGCAGTGAGGCCCGCGTGGTTCGAGATGCCGCAAGTATGGGTGGATGCGCTGCGGCAGATGCCAAGCGAAGTGAAGCTGACGCGGTCGGCTGAGATGTGGGTCATCATGCGTGACTCACTATATCGGAAGGCCATAGCGCAAGGGATATCGGCGGATCAAGCCCGCCGCATCGTCGCTCACCAAATATTAAACTGTGATGACTGGTAATCTCTCGCCAGAAGATCAGCGTGCCTTCAACGTGCAGTTAGTCAATACGCTCGAACGGCTTGGGATACCATATGCCATCGGTGGGTCAATAGATATTCACTCCACGCAACCGTCGGTCGGACAGCGTCCGCGACCGAGCGTAGGCGATGGTACGACCGTCACGCGATTGCGTTCCAGTTTCACATAGATTACTGAGGTGTTGTTGGTGTAGTCGGACTCGACCACGCGCGGAATGGGATTGCTCGTCGATACCAGTTTGTAAACGCCATCAGGTAGACCAGTGATATCCAGCGACTGACCTTCCAGGTAGGCGTCATATTTATCACCCCATCCAGACGACATGCCCTGGATGTACCGATTGCAGCCCCGATATGGGCGGCGCCAGGAGAAGCTCGGACTTTCGCGATCGATTACGTTGGTGTCCATCAAGCAATACGACAGCTTGCTGCTGGTAGCTACGACGCTGGCCGATTCGCCTTCCGGTGTCAAACTCCACAACTGGTACAGGGCGAAATCCGCAAAATGAAAGTGGTTGTGATAAGGATGCCAGACGAACTCGCCTATTCCGCATTCCATAAATGAGCCATCTGCCGCATATATCCGTTGCCGCACGATGGTCTGCTCCGTAGCAGGATTGAATTCGCCGCGCACTTCTAATGCACCCTGTCCGCTGTTCCAGGGCGTGTTTGCCATGCGGAGCAGCCGTTGGTTGCGGGAGGGAAACTGAATGTACAGGTCGGATGGGGGCAGTGTTTGCAGGTCTGGTAGCAGGAGTGGTGAAGCCGGCGCTGCGTCTGTCTTGGGTTCATTCGACATGGCCTCGAAGGCAACTGAGCAAGGAACAAGTGGTGGCGTCTCGCTCTGGGCTGTTGCTCTCGTATCTGTGCTCAGCCATGCTGCCAACGCGATAAATATACACACGCAGTGCATGGGCCAAATTTTTAATAAGCGAGCCGCTCCAACACGAACACTTGAAGAATATCCCACACTAATACCCCATCGGTATGGCAAATACAATGCAG
>JADLAY010000045.1 GCA_020849765.1 Anaerolineae bacterium | reverse complement strand
GAATCTTGATCAGAGTGGATTTGCCGGCCCCGTTTTCCCCCACAAATCCCAGGATTTCACCGGGGTAGACCTCAAAATCCACGTTTTCCAGCGCCCGGACGCCGGGGAAACTTTTGGAGATGTTCGCCATCCGCAATAAGGGCTTGGTTTCCATGAATTCGCACCTCGTGCCGGTGAAGGGGTTCTCGCCACCAGGGCGAGAACCCCCAACAACATGCGTTTATTGAGACGGAATACCGATGGATTCCAGGTATTCCTTATACAGGTCGAACGTGTCGGCCTTGATCACGTCCACGCCGGTGTTCAGGTGGATCTTGCCCTCGTCGCCCAGATCCGACAGCCAAGGATCGAGCAGTTCCATGGTGGCTTCTTCGCCGAGGATCGACATGGCGTACATCACCCACCCGCTCAGGTAACCGTAGAAGTAGACGCGCTGGCCGATCATGGCCTGAACCGCGCCGTCACCCATGCAGGTGATCGTTTCTGGCTCAGCGTCAAAGGCGACGATCTTGACTTCGCCTTCCACGCCCGCCTGCTTCACCGCCTGGCAAGCCGCCGGACCATCGTAGGAGTAGAAGGTGATAAACCCTGCCAAATCGGGGTACGTCTGCATGGCGGTCTGGGCGTTGGACAGCGCCACTTCGGGCTTGATATCGTCCAGGAGTACTTCCACCATCTCCAGGCCCGTGCCCTCGAGCGCATCGTTCACGCCGGCGATACGGTCCTGGGCATTCTGGGCTGTCGCGTAGCCGACCAGGCCCACGATCTTGCCTTCGCCAATGATCTCCAAGGCGGCTTCACCTGCCGCGCGGCCCGCGTCGTAGTCGGACATGCCGATGTACATCGCGCGCTCGCTGCCGGTGGCGTCCGAATCGGTGCAGAGCACATGGATGCCGTTATCGACAGCTTGCTTGATGATGTCGTGCGGGGCTTCGCGGTCGATCGCTGAGAAGGTGATGGCGGTGAATTCATCGTTGACGAAGGTTTCCAGCATGCTCAACTGCTGCAGCAGTTTTTCCGCGGCGGTGGGCGCCTGGAACATAATCGGCACGTTGAATTCCAGTGACGCGCGGGAGGCACCGGTCTGGGCGGCTGTCCAGAATGGCGCGACCGCGTTGGTCAGCAGTACGAACTTAGCGTCGCCTGGCGGTGACTGGCCTTCGGTCGCAGCCTTCAACGCGTCTACAGCTTCAAACAGGTCATTGGGGCGATAGGGATTCTCATCATCCTGGGCGGCGATCGGGGCTGCCATGACCAGGAGGAGTATCGCTACAACGAGCAGGCTTAAGAGCTTTTTCATTGTCTGTCTCCTTCAAGACACTCAGTAACAGTTGCTGAAAATGGGTGCATCAGTGATCGGTTGTGTAGAATCGTCTTTAGGTACCTCCTTCCATCACGGCTCGCGGAGGCTATCAGCGAGCTTCTAAGGGCGGCCAGGCCGCCTGTCTTTCGGGATGGCACACGAATTCCGCAACTCGAGGTGTGTTGGAATCAGTCTGTGATCCTCGTACGCGTTGGGATCCTCGATGGCCTCGAGGAGGCATTCGACGCTGGCTCGGGCGATTTCCCCGATCGGTTGGACGACCGTGGTCAGATGCGGAAAGATTTGCAGGCTGATGGCGGAATCATCGAAGCCTATGACCGACAGGTTATCCGGTATGTGGATGCCCAGCTGGTACGCGGCGAGGATGGCACCCACCGCCATTTCGTCATTGCCCGCAAAAATCGCGGTTGGCGGTTCGGGCTGCGAGAGGAGCACGTTCGCCGCGCGGTAGCCGCTCTCGACGCTGTTGTCCCCTTCAGACACCAGGGTGGCTGGGGCTGGCAAACCGTTTTCGCTCAGTGTGTCAAGGTATCCGGCGAGGCGCTCCCGGCCGAATCGCTCGGACTGCAAGCAGGTGATATGGGCGATGCGCCTGTGTCCCAGGCTGATCAGGTAGCGAGTCGCCTCACATGCTCCGAGATATTCGGTAATCTGAATGGAGCACGCGTGGTCCTGGAGGCGATTCGGGCTGATGACAACGTAAGGAATCTGGACAGCACGTAGAAAATTGACCAGGTCTGGGTTGTCACCCCCAGGTGGCGCAATGATCACACCATCAACCCGGTGATTCCTGACGCCGCGTTCAATCGCCTTATGCTGGCGCGGCTGATCGAGGCAGTGCTCGAAGACCAACACCGAATACTGGTGTTTGCGGGCCTGGGCCAGGATGTCGGCGAAGAGCTTGATGGCGTAGGGGGATTCGACCCGGGGCAGCACAAGGGCCAGCAACTCCGAGCGCCCGCGTTTGAGGCGCTGGGCGGAGAGGTTCGGCACATAGTCGAGCTCGTGTATGGCTGTCAGGACGCGCTGGCGCGTGGGTTCAGCGACCCCCGATTCGCCATTGATAACGCGCGATACGGTTTTGATGGAAACATTCGCTCGGGCAGCAACCTCGTGAATCGTAGACACGAGATTTCTTTAGACCGCCTATAAGATTAATGCGAACTCTTATATTAACTTGATACATAAGACAAGGTTGTCGTTAACGTTGTCATCATCATACCATGCGATTTCGCCTGGAGTCAATCAATTGGTAGAACGTTGCGTTAGATCATCCATTGATGTGCCCGATAGATTCAATTATGCCGTTTGCACCTAACCCCCAGGTGTTTGGAGGCACCATAACACAAAATAGCCATCATCTCTTTTCCTATCGCAAGTTTGCCGGACGGAGACAAAAGGGTAACGGGAGAGGGGGCTGGCCCCTCTCGCTGCAACAGACCAGCACGACCAGGCGGTTTTAGTCGAAACGGTCCATAACCTGAATGCCGGTTGCGCCGAAGGTCGTCAGGCTTGCCAGCACAGCCGGCACCTCATCGAGCGCCACTCGTCTGGTCACTAAGGCAGACGGGTCAAAGACGCCATGTTCAATCATACGCAGCATCTCGGGATAGGCATGTGCCTGCAACCCGTGACTTCCGTAGACCTCAAGCTCCCAGCTTATGACACGTCCCATGGGCATGCGCGGATCGAGATCATCACCTAGCAGTAACCCTACCTGAACGTGACGTCCCCTGCGCCGCAGGCACAATATCGAGTTGCGAGCGGTTGTGGTGCCACCCAACGCATCCAACGATACATGTGCGCCACCCTGCGTCAGATCGTGGATCGCCCTGGCGACGTCCGGTGTTTCCTGTGCGTTGACCGTGTGAATCGCGCCGAGTGATGTGGCGAGTTCGAGTGCTTCTGATTTGATGTCAACGGCGATGACTTGAGCGCCCATCGCCACCGCGATCATGATCGCGGAAAGCCCGACACCGCCGCAACCATGCACGGCGACCCATTCACCAGGGCGGACTCGTCCCTGCGTTACGACCGCGCGGAACGATGTCGCAAAACGGCACCCTAGGCTGGCCACACTGGCATAATCCAACTCGTCAGGTATCTTCACCAGGTTGACATCGGCGTATGGTAGCGCGACATATTCAGCAAAGGATCCCCAGCCCGTGAAGCCTGGCTGGTACTGATGGGGGCACACCTGGTGATTGCCCTTGGAACAATCTGGGCAGCGGCCGCACCCCAGCACAAACGGAACAGTGACCCGGTCGCCCACAGCCCAACGCTGGACATCTTTGCCGACCGCGACCACGTCGCCAGCCAGTTCATGGCCAGGGATATGCGGAAGGTCTTTGATATCGGGATCGTGGCCCTGCCATCCGTGCCAATCGCTGCGGCAAATGCCGTTGGCTCGCACTGCAATGACAACACCATCGTTCGCTGGGGTAGGATCAGGAAATGTTGCAACGGCCAGTGGACCGCCAAACGAGTTGAAAGCAACAGCGCGCATCGATTTGACCCTTTCAGATGGACACCATCTGCGCTAAAGACCACAGGGACACATGCCCGCCAGGGCAATCCCTTAGTCGCCTGGTTCAGCGCTAAGGTGAATGTTGGTGATCGCGCCGTCGTCGGCCTGGCGAACCAACCGCGCGTATTTCGCCAGCACGCCCGACCCATAATTCGGTTGTGGAGCGCCCCACGCAGCTCGCCGCCGCTCTAGTTCGGCGTCATCAACCAACAGGCTGATACGACGTTCAGCAACGTCCGCCTCGATTTCGTCACCTTCGTGGACCAGGGCGAGCGTGCCGCCAACCATGGCTTCAGGTGCAACATGACCGATCATCAAGCCGCGCGTGCCGCCAGAAAACCGTCCGTCTGTGATCAGCATGACATCGCGACCCAGACCCTGCCCGACCAGCGCCGCCGTCGTTTGGAGCATCTCGCGCATGCCTGGCCCGCCAACCGGACCTTCATAGCGAATCACAACCACGTCACCCGGGGTGATGGCGTGGTTCTGCACGGCCAGAAACGCTGCTTCCTCGTTGTCGAATACGCGCGCCGGGCCACGATGGTGCTGCGGTTCGTCACCCTTCAACTTGACGACTGCACCGCGCGGCGCTAGATTGCCCTTCAAAATCACCAGGCCGCCGGACGCTTTGATCGGGTTATCTAGCGAGCGTACCACTTGCTGGCCAGGTGTCTCCTGTGCCGTCGCGACAGACTCGGCTAGAGTCTTGCCGGTCACGGTGAGCGTGTTGCCATCGAGATAGCCGCCTTCCAGCATGCGCTTTGCGACCAAAGCCACTCCGCCTGCCTTGTACAGGTCGAGTGCGACGTACTTCCCGGTCGGGCGCAAATCTGTGATGATCGGCGTGCGTCTGCTGATCGCCTCGATCTCATCAATCGTAAAATCGATGCCTGCTTCGCGTGCGAATGCCAGCGTGTGCAGTACGGCATTGGTGCTGCCCCCGGTTGCCGCTGCCGCTGCAATCGCGTTTTCGAGGGCTGTTTTGGTGATGATCTTGGACGGGCGAATATCGTTTTTCACCAACTGGATCATCAGTTCGCCTGCTTGTTGGGCGACCTCGAGCTTGGCATCGTCTTCGGCTGGGACGTCGGCCATACCCATCGGGCAGATGCCGATAATCTGCGATATCGTCGCCATGGTATTGGCTGTGAACTGGCCGCCGCACGCGCCCGGCCCAGGGCATGCGACATTCTCGATGGCGTGCAGTTCTTCCTCGGATATCTGGCCGGTCTGGTATTGGCCGATAGCCTCGTAGACCGACACGATATCAATGCTTTCGCCCTTGTAATGGCCCGGGTAAATGGTCCCGCCATAGAGCATCATTGACGGGAGATCCAGGCGCAGCAGGGCCATAATCGCGCCGGGGATGGTTTTGTCACATGCCGAAAGAGCGATCACACCATCGAAGTAATTCGCGCGGGTCACCAGTTCCATGCCATCTGCGATTATTTCGCGGCTGACCAGTGATGCCTTCATACCCTGGGTGCCCATCGTTATGCCGTCGCTGATGCTGATGGTATTGAACTCCAGGGGCGTACCGCCTGCACGCTTGATGCCTTCTTTGATCTTGGCTGAGAGCAGGCGCAAATGGAAGTTGCATGGCCCGATTTCCGTCCAGGTGTTGGCGACAGCGATCAGGGGTTTGGCAAGGTCCTCATCCGTAAGCCCAATGGACTTGAGCATCGCGCGAGCGCCCGCGCGGGCGCTGCCAGCCAGCAACATCTGGCTGTTCGCGTTTATGGCACGAGATTGATCTGGTGCAGCCATGTTGTTTTGTCTCCTGGCGAAATTAGTTTTACGGTTGAACGAGAATCTTGAGTGTATCCGGTGGGTGACTCTTTAGATGTTCCAGGCCATCCTCGATAAGCCGGTCGAGCGGAATGCGATGCGTAATCAGCCTTTCCGCGTCGATTCGTCCTTCAGCGATCAGCCGCAACGCTGAGTAGAAGTCTTCGTCATAGACATGACTCATGGAGCCGATCACCTCTTTTTCAGTCACTACGACATTGAAAAAGTTGATGGTTGATGTGCTGCCTGGAATGCCGAGAAGTACGATACGGCCAGCCTTGCGCCCGGCTTGTATCGCCGTGGTCATGACAGTCGGAACACCGCAAGCTTCAAGGACGACATCCGGCCCGATCTTGGTCAATGTTTTGAGTTCGTCAATAACGTCTGTAGTGGTCGGGTCGATTACCCCTGTAGCCCCGAGTTGCATCGCGAGTTGGCGGCGCTGGGGGATGGGTTCAACGACATACACCGCGCTTGCCCCCGCACTCACAGCAATCTGTAGGCAGAACAGCCCGATCGTTCCACCGCCAAAGATGGCTACCGTTTCACCGACGCGCAGGCGGCTCTTGCGCACTGCTCGCACAGCGACCGAAAGAGGTTCCGCGAGTGCAGCGTATTCAAGCGACATCGATTGGGGCAGTTCAATGCACATCGAAATGGGGACTTTGCAGAACTCGGCCAACCCTCCGTGGCCCATCAGACCCAAGATCGCCAGATTGTCGCAGAGTGTAAGTTCATGGCGTTGGCAATAATAACATTCACCGCAGGTGATCAAGGTGTCAGGGGCAAGATAAGTCCCCGGTTTGTATGGCACATCAGGACCCACTTCCATCACCTCACCAGCGAATTCGTGGCCCAAGATCAACGGGGCCTGCTGGCCGGTGAGCGGGTTGGGCTTGTCTGTAGGTACAAAGATCGGGCCGCTCGCATATTCTTCAAGGTCGGTTCCGCAAATCCCACAACTGGCGACCTTCAAGATGACTTCGCCGGGACCGGGCGGGCCGGGATCGGGAACAGTCTCAATACGAATATCTTTTCGTGCATGCCACACTGCAGCTTTCAT
>JADLAY010000044.1 GCA_020849765.1 Anaerolineae bacterium | reverse complement strand
TCATCCGTGGCAGCGCCGAGGCCGTGCGCGAGGCCCGTGAGCAGCGTAACGCCGCCCTGGCGGAACTGGCCGGACGTCCCAGCGTCGACGCGCTCTTTGATCACGTGGTCAATCTGCTGATCGCGCATGGGGAACTATCGGAAGACGACGCGCGCCGGGCCGCCTTCATCCTGTTCAACGCGGACGAAGACGTGATGACCTACGACGTGGTCGATGGCTACGACGCCCTGGCCCGCTTCCGGGAGATGTTCCGCGAGATCGTCGACGAGCTGAAGACGCGGAGGAGCGAGAGATGACCGCGCTGCCGGCGCCCGTTACCCGCGCCATGATCGCGCAGCTCGACCGCGTCAACCGCAAGGCGCACAGCCTGGGCGAGGCGGATCTGCTGGATGAGATCGCCTGCCTGCAGGACGAGATCGCGCGCAAAGACCGGCGCATCGCCGAGCTGGAGCTGCTGCTCGCCGCCTACGACGTGACGGAGGCGGCGCATCCAGGCCCCAGCTACGGCCAGCGCCCGACCATCACAGCCCACGAAGCCGCCCAGCGCGCCGGGGTCAGTCTCGCAACTGTCACGCGCTACGTCGCGTCCGGCTTTTGGGAAGGCATCCCGCCGCGCCGCGGGCATAACCGGCTGCTCGTCTACAGCGATCAGCCGCTCACGAGCAAGGCTACCCGCCGCCGCAAGAAAGGCTATTCGAAATGACAGACACAAGCGACGTCCGCATTGATGACCGCAGGGAACCGCGAAGCGACGCCGATGATCTGCTGCCCTCGGTCTACGACATCTACGCCCTGGGCCAGCCCGTCAAGTGGGTCGGCGATCCGTGCTGGATCGAGCGCGGCGCAACTGGCGTCGTCATCGATCACAACTACGTCGGCAGCCAGGCGGAGCGCCTGGGCCTGCTGATCCGCGTGCGCTTCGACAGCCGCGTCAATCATGTGCTGCCCATCTTCATGAACGTCAACCCGCGCGACGTGATGCCAGTTTAAGTACAAGAAATGAGGTGTTCAGATGAGCGAATTTGTTAAGTGTGAGAAGTGCGGCGGCGAAATGAAAGTCATCGATGCACATCATGACAGCGAGTGTTTTCAAACGCTGCTTGATTGGGAATGCGTCATTTGTGGCGCGGGCTACAGCGAAACGTGCCCCGACTACGACGACGAACAGGACGATGACGACTGGGACGAAAGCGATCAATAAAACGAAGCGCCCCTGTGGAAGGTTCATTTCCACAGGGGCCGGTCAACCGGAGGAAGACCATGGACGAGTATACCGCAACATTGAACGAAACCGCCGCCGAGATCAGCAGGGCGATCCCCTGCCGGGTCTGCGGCGAAAAGCATTTGCGCGCCTACGTGCAAATGGGCGTCGCGCCCAAACCGGCCTACATCCTGGTCGAGTGCCGCAACCCGGCCTGCAAACTGCACATGGCGACGCGCAGCTTTGACGACTGGTGCACGATGGATCTCACACAGTGGGGCGCGGTCGAGCGGCCCGGCTGGACGGCGGACATCACCGCCCTGGCCGCCGCGCACAACGACGCACACGCCCGTCCGGCCACGCTCTGTGACCTGGTCGAGTCGTTCATCAAGCAGCAGGAAGGCGCGCTCTGGGAGGTCGTCCTGCGCGATTTCCGTGATCAGCTGCGCGACGCCGTGCCGCACACGCGCCGGGCCTTCGCCGAGCGCTGGCTCAGACTCTACACGAGGCGGGGTGCGTGAGCCTCATCGACTACGCCCGCGCCGAGCTGCGCGGCAGCCTGCACGGCGCACGCTGGCAGCTCGAAACGTATGTGCCCGTCGTCTGCCCGGCCTGCGGCGGCGAGCGCTGGCTCAGGAAATACGACGCCGAGCGGGCGGTCAAGCGCGGCTCGACCTGCGCCTCGTGTCAGGCGGCTAAGGCGGGCAGCGCGGGCTACCAGGTCACGCTGGCGAAGTACGGGCGCATGTTCGTCATGCAGAAGGTGCGCGAATACCGCTTGTTCAGGATCACAACGCTTGAGTTGCTCGTCGCGCGCGAACTGACTCGGCACGGCGTCCACTTCAGCCGCGAATGGCTGCTGCCGACCAAGGCCCACGGCAAGCGCAAGCGCGTCTACATCCTCGACGACGCGCTCTGGCGGCCCGGCAGCGGCGCCCTGGCCGGGGCGATCGAGGTGCATGGCGCGTTCGTCCACAGCAAGCCCGAACGCATCCGGGCGGATAAGCGCAAGCGCGCGCTGCTCAAACGGCGCAAGGTGCCGCTGCTGGAGATCCACGAGGACGACATTAACGAGGGCCGGATGCCCGGCATGGTGAAAAGTTTTTTGCAAGCCCTACATCTCATCGAGGTGGAATATCATGCATCGAGGATCAACACAAGGTCTGTCAGAGATGGCGCTGATCGCCCATCTGTTGGACAACCTGCGCCTGGGCGAGGCGCGCGAGGATGGCTGCCTGCGCCTGGAGCGCGTGCTCTACAACACGTCACCCCGCACCCGTGCCGGAACCGACGTGATCGCGCTCGCGCAGTATGAGCGCGGGAGCTGGCGCTACGTCTGGCAGCTGCGGACGAAGCACCTGCGATCAGCCGTCCACCTGACGCGCATCACCGGCACCCTGGCGCGGATCGGCTTCGACCCCGTGCG